>UQIK01000010.1 GCA_900541125.1 uncultured Collinsella sp. | reverse complement strand
AGCTGCGGGAACGGCCTATTCACTCAATGTGTTCGGCTGAGATCGGAAATCAACCTCTGGCTTGGCCTTAGCGCTTCTTCTTGTCCTTCTTCTGCTTGCGCTGCTTGCCCTTGGTCTCCTGGGGCTTGTTGCCCTGCTTGGCCTCGGCGGCGGCCTTCTCGGCCTTCATTTTCTTCTTCTTGGTCTCGATGCGGAGTTTTTTGTTGATACGGGCCTTGAGGAAGGGACCGAACTGTTCGGCATCGCCACGGACAAAGGTGTCCTTGGGGATCGTCACGCCCTGGTCGGCGAACATGGCCACAAAGATGCGCTCGCCGTCGAGCACGTGGTCGAGCTTTTCAAACGGGAAGAACTGCGACTTGCCGCTCTTGCCCCAAACCATCAGGCCGTCCTCGTTGGCAGCGACGCGGCGATAGCGGCCACCCATGGACTCGTCGGCCTCGACGGCGTCGATAAAGTCGCGGGCGAGGGTGTGGTGCAGGTTTTTGCTCCACCAGGCCAAAAAGGCGCCGAATACGATCAGGACGACGCCAAACTTGATCCAGTTGCCGCCGGCCACCAGCATGCCGATGCCGATGAGCGCGGCAATCGCGGCGGCGACATACAGCGAGCCGCGACGCCTGGGCGAGGCGACCAGGCGGGCGAAGTCGGTGACCAGGTCGTTTTCGTACTGGTACTCGTTGAGGTACAGGATGCCGTCGTCGGCTGCGGCCTGCGTTTCGAGCGCGACCTCGACCTGGTCGGCTGCTTCGGAGGGAACGAGGTTGCTCTCTGCGTCTGCCATGCTCTTTGGACTCCTATCGCGGCGGGCTCGCCGTACGGGTATTATGGAATGCAGTATGCCGTGCGACCGCATGGCCGCCGCGGCAACAAGACTCAGTATACCCGGGGGAGCACCCATGGAATCGTTGTACCGAAAGTATCGCCCGCTCACCTTCGACTCCGTGGTGGGCCAGCAACATATCGTCTCGACGCTCGAGCACGCCATCACCGAGGGGCGCCTGTCCCACGCCTACCTGTTCTGCGGACCGCGCGGCACGGGCAAGACCACCATGGCGCGCATTCTGGCCAAGGCGCTGCTGTGCCGCAATGCCGAGGCGGCGCGCGCCGAGGGTGCAAGCGGCTGCATGCCCGACGGTACTTGCGAGGAGTGCGAGCTCATCGCCGAGGGCAACCACCCGGATGTCTACGAGCTCGATGCCGCAAGCCGTACCGGCGTGGACAACGTGCGCGAGGAGATCATCAACTCCGTCAACTTTGCCCCAGTGCGCGGCAAGTACAAGATTTATATCATCGACGAGGTCCACATGCTCACGACAGCGGCGTTCAACGCGCTGCTCAAGACGCTTGAGGAGCCGCCGGCACACGTGATCTTTGTGCTGTGCACCACCGACCCGCAAAAGATTCTGGAGACCATCCTCTCGCGCTGCCAGCGTTTCGATTTCCATCGCATCGGCAACGAGGATATCGAGTATCGCCTGGCATACGTGTGCGAGCAGGAGGGCTTCGATTACGACGACGAGGCGCTGGCTATCGTGGCGCGCCATGCCAAGGGCGGCATGCGCGACGCGTTGTCCACGCTGGAGCAGCTGAGCGTCTTTGGCAACGGTTCTGTGCATGCGGACGACGCCCGCTCGCTTTTAGGCGAGGTTTCGGACCAGATTCTGGGCGAGTTTTCCCGCGCCATTGCCGATCGCGATGTTGCCGAGCTGTATGGGCTTATTCGCGCGCAGGTCGAGGAAGGTAACGATCTGCTGGAACTGACGCGCGACCTGGTGGCGCACGTGCGCGACGTGTATGTTGCCTGCGTTGCCGGTGCCCGTGCCGAGTTGTTTGAGGGCGGCTCCGAGCAGGCCGAGGCGCTTGCTGCCGAGGCCGCTGCCTTTGGCGAGCATCCTGCCGACCGCCTGGCTCGTGTGCTGACAGTGCTCGACGATGCCGCACTGGAGATGAGGGGCGCGAGCGACGTGCGCCTGGTGCTCGAGATTGCCTGCACGCGTCTGGCTCGTCCCGAGGCTGATTTAACGATTGAGGCATTGGCCGAGCGCGTGGCACGCCTGGAGGCCATGGTTGCCAACGCCGCCGTGCCGGCGAGCGTGGCTGCTGCTCAGGCCGCCGCGCCTGCAGCATCCGTACCCGCTGCTGCCCAACAGCCGACGCTCATTTCGGGCGCCCGCGCTGCCGCCCCGGCGGCATCCGCTGCCCCCGCTGTTACGTCCGCGCGCCAGGGCGGTATGCCTTGGGACCGTGGTGCTGCCGCTCCGACGGCTCAGCCTGCGCCCCGTTCTGCGTCCATGTCAGCTTCCAAGCCTGCAGCGCCTGCACCTCAGCCTGCGCCGGCTCCGACGCCTCAGCCCGTTGCGGCCCCCGCGCCTGCCACCGCTCCGGCACCTAAGCCCCAGTCCAACAACGCCGCCCAGGTTGCCGCCGCCGGTGCCGCCGAGACGCCCGCGGTCGAGGATGCCGGAGAGCTGCAGCGCAAATGGGCCGAGGTTGTCGAGCGTGTCAAGGCGCGTCAGGCTTCCTACGCAGGGCTTTTGCTCAACGCCCGCGCCACGGCCGACGACGGCTCCAAGCTCACGGTCTCGTTCCCCGCGGGTTCGACTTTTGCCATTAAGATGCTCGGTCGCGCTGATACGCAGTCGGTGGTCCTACCGACGGTCTGCGCGGTCTTCGGTCGTCGTACCGTCGACTATGTCCTGGATGGGGGTGGCACGCCGGCTCCTCAACATGAGGAGCATTCTCCATCTGCACGGGCTGCGGCATCTGCGGACCCGCAACCCGTGTCCTCGGCGGCCCCTGTATCCTCGAGCGCCAGCGCGTCGCAGCAGCAAACGGCACCGGTAGCGGCATCGACCCCGTCGGCGCCTAAGCCCGCGGCGCCCAAACCGGCTGCTCCGACACCCGCGCCCAAGCCCGTCTCGCCTGCGCCCAAGTCGTCTGACCTGGGCAAAGCCCCCTGGCTACGCTCCGACAACCCCGCCGGTGCTCCTGCCACGGGTAAGCTCCCGACCGAGCCCGCACCCCGTGCGCCCGAGCGCGCGTCCGCTCCCAAGACTCAGCCTGCCGCGCCGTGGGAATCCGAGCAGGTACCCTACGACGACGCCATGGTCGGCGGCTTTGCTGCCGATGCTGGCGGGGACGATCTGCCTCCGTTCGACGTGCCGGGTGCGGCGTCCGCGCCCAAGTCCGCTGTAGCTGCCCCCAAAGAGGAGGACGCTCCTGCGGCTCCCTGGGAGTCCAACCCCGGTGCGGGCAGCCCCTTCGGCCATCAGGGTGCAGCCCCGAGCATCCCGCAGACCGAGGACGAGGCCAAAGACCTCATCCGCAGCGTCTTCGGTCAGGCCACCATCTTCAAACCGGTGGAGTAGCTGCGCAGGCGGGTATACTGCTCAAGAAGAGAACCCTTTGAACGGAGCGAGCTTATGATGTGGGAATATGTCCGCCTTGAGGACGATACGCAGGTTTCGTATTCCGAAGTCCGGGAGGACAACACGGTGAAGGTTGTTGTGGAGCGCCCGCGCGATTGGGGTTTTGACACGGCGGAGTGTATCTTGCCGGCATTCAATTGGGTGTCACACGAGGGCTTTAGCGAAGCGGACCTCAAAGAACTCGATGATTTCGTGCGTAACAATGCCCCGCTCATCCTGCGTTTTGCCTACGAAGGCGGACGAGTCTATGCCTAATGCCTAGTCTGTTTCGACTTGGCCATATATCACTTTCTTTTGTCCGGGCGCATCTGTATTTCGGACATGTGTAGTGTGGTGCCGTGTATATCGCATTCGAGCAGACAGGTACGTGACGGTCGGCCTAGGATGCTGAGGTCGATACGATACGTCGCATGGCTGTCCGTGTGCTCGACTTGCTCGGCGTTGAGGGTTGCTCCGATTGTCAAGAAAGCGCCTGGTTCGGCATCGACAATCTTGGAGTCCTTTATCTTGACCTTGAACTCTTGGTAGAGGGACGGGCTGTTGTAGTAAATGGTTCGAGTTCCGTCGGTGCACTCATCGGTCGCTTCCCATTTGACGACGGGCTGGTCCGAGCTGGCTATTAGCAGCTCTGCTCCAAAGGCTATAGCATGGGTGATGATAACCAGCAATGCCCAGCCGACAAAGAGATAGAGAACCACATATGCAACGGGGTGTTTTGAGCGGATGTTTTGGAGCACGTCGGGGGCATTCATGGGGCACCTCCAAATTGCTATCTATGGCAATCAAATTATACCCTGCCGCCATGTGCGCCGCCTCGAGTAGTGGCTCGGCATTTAGCTATTTAGTGGTACGCATTAAATGTCGGATTCCGGCTCTACAAGATTTAGCTTTCAATATTATGCAGATGCGAATTATTCAACTTTGCATAATTTTTGGGTGCGGCTTGCACTCCAGGACATGTATATCGACTGAGGTAGCGTGTCCGCCCCGTTCGCTGGCCTCGCGCCGTGGTACGATTTTCGAGTTTGAAAGTCCCGCCGTGCTCCGGCTGCCCTTGCAGCTCGGCGTGCGGCCGCACGTAAAGGAGCCATCATGGCCGGTATGAACATGCAGCAGATGATGAAGCAGGCTCGCAAGATGCAGGAGCAGCTTGCCGCCGCGCAGGAGAACCTCAAGTCCCAGACCGTCGACGCCTCTGCCGGCGGCGGCATGGTCAAGGTGACCGTTAACGGCGAGATGGAGCTCGTCAACCTCACCATCGATCCCGATGCCCTCGATCCCGAGGACGTCGATATGCTGCAGGACATGATCATGGCTGCCGTCAACGAGGCCGTCCGCGGCGTCAACGAGCTCGCCAACAAGCAGATGGGCGCCATCACCGGCGGCCTCAACATCCCGGGCATGCCGTTCTAAGACACACATATAAATGAGTGCGAATCACAGTCTGCAAAAACTGCTCGATGAGCTGGGCCGTCTGCCGGGCATTGGTCCCAAGTCGGCCCAGCGCATCGCCTATTACCTGCTCGAGGCCGATGCCGAGGAGGCCCGCCGCCTGGCCGAGGCCATCCTGGAGGTCAAGCAGGAGGTCCACTTTTGCAGCCGTTGCTTTAACTACGCCACGGCCGACGAGTGCTCCATCTGCCAGGACCCGATGCGCGATACCACTCGTATTTGCGTGGTGGGCGAGCCGCGCGACGTCCAGGCAATCGAGCGCACGGGCAGCTACCACGGTCTCTACCACGTATTGGGCGGCGTAATCAGCCCCATGGACAAGATTGGCCCCGAGCAGCTGCACATTCGCGAGCTGCTGGCACGCTTGGGCCACGAGGATATCCATGAGGTCATCATCGCCACCAACCCCAACATCGAGGGCGAGACCACGGCGAGCTATCTGGCCCGTACCATCAAGCCGTTGGGCGTCGAGGTGTCGCGTCTGGCAAGCGGCCTTCCCGTGGGCGGCGACTTGGAGTATGCCGACGAGCTTACGCTTGGCCGCGCCATCGAGGCCCGTCGCGCGATTTAGGTGGCGAGCCTGCTCCTGCCGTACGTTATCTTCGCGGTCGCACGGGGTAGTCATAATTTCCCCGTGCGACTGTGAGTTTGTTGTGCAACAAAGATACTTCGTATCCGCTTATCGCATGGATGCTTCCGCTCGCATCCTTAATTTGCCCATTCGTTGCGCAACCTTTTGGGTTCGCTGATACACTCAAATATGGATTTGAATGAATGCGCCGCTTCTGAGCGGCGTGTTTTTGTTGGAGGAGAACGCATGCGGCCCGGGGGCACTCAGACAAAGCATGGCGCCGCGGTGCGTATGCGGCGCCGGTTGGGCCTGGCGCCTCGGGCGTGTGTGCTGCTGTCCTGTTCGCTGGCGCTGGTCGTTGCCGGCGTTTCTGCCTACGGTTTGGCTGTGCCACCTATGGTGCAAGCGCGTACCGCGCGCGAGCTGCGCGTGGGGCACAAGGCCAAAAGCGATTTGGGCACCACAACCGGATACGCTTGGGCGAGCGTAGTCACGCACGTCGTGTTTGGTGTCGACGATGCGGACGGCGCCGAGGCCCCGGACAACGAAGTCACGCTTGCCAATGGCAAAACCATCGTGCTCACCAACACCAAGATCATCGATCGGTTGTCCAACAATAGCGTGGCGGCAACGGTGAATAAGGTCGAGCAGCAGAAGGAGCAGGACGCCCAACAGTCCGGAAAGCCCGGTAGCTCGGATACTTCTGGCTCCGGCTCGGATTCATCGAGTTCGGGCGGCGGCTCTGGGTCGGGTTCCTCTACCGGAGGGTCTGGAAACGGCGGCTCGACGGGCGGCAACACTGACAACGATGCAAACTCCGGTGGCCTTTCCGCTGCTGAAGAAGAGAGCATTCACAGTTGGCTTGTGACCAAGTACAACATGCTCGACGGCTATGTTTTCCGTGCCAATGACGTGGTCTCGACCTATAACTCTACGGGAGATCCCAGACCGTGCGACAGCCTGGTCGGGGAGATGTTTGTCATTCGAGCCGAGTTCGGTCGTCAGACATTCTCGCCCCGGTCAAAGTGGTATCAGCAGTATGCCAATCTGTGGGGCTGTTACACCAACCTATGTCAATGGGTCGGCCATTACGGCGATGATGACGTCGCGCTCGGTAACTTCAACAATAACGTGGCGGCGCTTGCCCTATGATGACCGATCTTGCATCCACCACACCACAATCGCTCGGTCGCGATCCCATGGTCGGTCTGCGCCTGGCGCGTGTCGACGGGTTTGAGCCGGCCATTGCGCTCGGCCAGGACGAACTGCCTGCCTATCTGCGTCGTTTTACGATGCTGTTTGCCGACGATGCCACCATGCGCCGTGGCGGTATCGGCCGCGTGACGCGTGCCGTCAACGCCCAAGGCGAGGCCGTGGCACTCAAACAGCTCATCTTGCCGACGCGCGATGAGTTTGACGACGATGCCGCTCACGAGGCGCTGGTCGCCAAGTTCAAGGCGGCGTTTCGCGAGGAATACGAATGCCATCGCGCCCTTTCGGGCCTTAAGGGCTTTCCCCGCCTCTATGGCTGGGGCGAGGTCGACGGTGTGCCTGCAATTGTCATGGAATGGGTCGAGGGCGAGACGCTTGCCCGCTTGCGTTCGCGACTTGCCGTGGACGATGCCAGACGCCTGTCGCCGCTTGTGGCGGCGCGTCTGGGTCGCGACCTGTTCGATCTGCTCTGCCGTATGAGCCTGGTGGGCGAGGGCTTTGTCCATCGCGATATCTCGCCCGCTAATATTATGGTGCGTACGGCGCGTCTACCGCTTGACCGGCAGCTTGCCGAGGGCACCTTTGACCTGTGCCTGATTGACTTTGGCTCGTCGCTGGCGCTTGAGCCTGCGTCGGCCGTGGCCGGTACCGGCGGCAAGGCGTCGTTTACGGAGCGTTATGCCACGCTGCGTCGCGCGACGGTTGCCTATGCCCCGCCCGAGATGCTCACCGACGATATTCCCGACCTGCGCGCTTTGCGTATGTCACCGGCGATTGACGTCTATGCCGCGGCAAGTACGGTTTACGAGCTCATTGCCGGCGTCGCGCCATACGAAGCCGCGCCGAGCACTTCGGGCACCTCGGGTTCGCGCAAAAAGACGCGCGACATCGCGAGCCCCTACCGTCTCAAGATGGACACACGGCCCGACTATCCCATTGGTGCCCATGCGCCTGGTTGTGATTTGACTCAGCTGCTCCGTTGTGAGCCCGATGTGGCGCTCGCCGCGGCCGAGCAGGCCCAGCAGCTAGGGCTTGAGCCGGATTCCGAAGAGCTACGCGATGCGCTGGCGTTTGTCGATGCCCAGCTGTTCGACGTGGTGATGGCCTGTCTGTCCAGCCATCAAAAAGATCGTCCCGAGCCGGCGGCGGTCGAGGCGGCGCTCTCGGCGTTTTGTGACCACTATGCGCAAAATGTCGGTCGTTCGCTCCGCGGCGAGCCGCTCACGCCGTGCCCCATGGATTCGTCTGGCCGCGCGGTTCGTCGCGCGGCGATGATCGGTGCGGCGGTCGTCTGTGGCGTGGTTTGGGCTGTGGTCGTGGTTTCGGCCGCGCTGCTGGCGTCGGGCGCTCGCGTGACGGCGACTTTGGGATCGCTCGTGTGGTCTGGGTCGCTACCGGGTATTATTGCCGCACTGGCGTTGGCGCTGCCAGGCATAGCCGGCGTTGCCGCGGGGGCACTTGCGCGCGATCGGCGCTCGGGCTTCCTGCAGGGTGTGCTTGCGCTTTCTGCCTGCGAGGTTCCGGTGCTGGTTGTGGCTGCATGTAGCGTATTTTCCCAACGCGCCGTGATGGGCGGCCTTGTTGCCGCTCTGGTTGCAACCTATACGCTTACGTGGTTTTTGCTTGCGATGGGCTTTGCCTTTGAACTTCCCGTTTCGGCACCGCGACGCACAAAAGCCCAGATGGCGACTCCGCTTGCCGGTGGAGCCGCAGCTGCCCGTACTTTTGGCGGACCTGTCGAAGTATCGTCCGATTCTATTTCTACGACCAAGGAGGCTTAGGTCATGGCATCTCAAGTTGAGCTCACCCCATGCGGGGCCATGTTTGACATCTTTAAGCGCGCGGCGCATCTGAGCCATATCGAGCTGTGCGGCCTGGTGCTTTCGTCCCGTCCGCTCGCCGACGGCCGCAGCCCGCAGAGCCGAGCCGCCGATCGCTCTTGGGTTTCCCGCTTTATCGTTCGCGCGCCGGTCGGCATGCTTCAGCAGCGCTACTTTGCCGAATACGGTACCTCGGCTGCGCGTATTATGTCGCAACTGGCCCTGCGCCAGCGCAATCCCATGGACTCCACGGCTGTGATCAATATGGTGTGCGGTCCTGCAGGTGAACCGATGGTACGCGCGCTCGAAGAGTGCCACCAGGACACGAATCTCTATCGCAACGCGCTCGATCGCCTGTCCCAGGCGGCGGAACTCATGCCCGCCGAGCGCGCCGAGGCCGTGCTGGTGCTGTTTGTCGCTGTCGGTTGTTCGGCGGATGTGCGGTCCTCGGTGAACTATGCCATCGACTACGCACACGCGACCTGTGGCGGAGGCACATCCACGCCGCGTTCGCTTGGTATGTCGATGACCGCGGGCGAACGTGAACCCGCCCCGGCGCACCCCTTGGGCTTGCTGCGCGTACAAAACAGTTTTGTCGTGAGCGCCCCGCGCTGGATTCAGCCGAGTGAGCAGGGTGTTGAGATTGGCGCGTTGGCCACTGGCGAGGGCGATATTACCGACGTCGGCGACGATGTCTCGGCCCGCCATGCCCATATCTGGTGCGATGCTCAAAATATCTGGCACGTCGAGGACTTGTCGTCCACCAACGGAACCGTGGTGGTAAACGGGGCCACGCGCGTCTGCATTCAGGTCGAGCCCGGCCGTTCCGCCCAACTCAATCCCGGCGACGAGCTCAAGCTCGGCGAATCCACTACCTACGCCATCCTCTTCGGTGCCCTCTAGCCGGCAGTTAGGGACGTTCCTTTTCTGCCGGCACTTGGGGACACTCCTTGGCGCGCCAGGGCCGGCCGCTTGGGACGAGGGGCCATTTCGCCCCTTGGCGGTCAGTCGGGGTAAACCTTTACCGCCCGCATATATTTGCCGAAATTACACTTGACGGCGGGGTACAATAAACCCGCATGCGGATTTTCGTTGCGGGCGCTTCCCATCGCCGGGGCGTGCCCGGGAGCATCCGGCATGCGGCCTTTGCGGCGCTCGGTCATGTGCAAGACGGGCGGTCGGGCCTGTAGGGCGCATCAGGTGCCCCTCGCCTCGGCATGTCTTCTCTCCACGCCATGTACCTGCTGCTGAGCCTGCCTGCCAGATGATTGGAAGCAACAGCGTAAATCCCATCACGCCAACATCCCGGCGATCGCCGGGGCCTGTATACCTATATGAGAGGAGAGGGGTATATGGCGCGTAAGTTTAAGTCTATGGACGGCAACGAGGCGGCCGCATATGTTTCGTATGCGTACACCGAGGTAGCGGGAATCTATCCCATTACGCCGTCCAGCCCGATGGCCGACCATGTCGACCAGTGGGCGGCCCAGGGTCGCAAGAACATCTTCGGCACCCCGGTCAAGGTCGTCGAGATGGAGTCCGAGGCAGGTGCAGCCGGTACCGTTCACGGTTCGCTGGGCGCCGGTGCTCTGACCACCACCTACACGGCTTCTCAGGGTCTGCTCCTGATGATCCCGAACATGTACAAGATCGCGGGCGAGCAGCTCCCGGGCGTCTTCCACGTCTCCGCGCGTTGCGTCGCTTCCCACGCCCTGAACATTTTTGGCGATCACTCCGACGTCATGGCCTGTCGTCAGACCGGCTTCGCCATGCTCGCCGAGGGCAACGTCCAGGAGGTCATGGACCTCTCGCCGGTGGCTCACCTTGCCGCCATCGAGGGTAAGACCCCGTTCCTTAACTTCTTCGACGGCTTCCGCACCAGCCACGAGATCCAGAAGGTCGCCATGTGGGACTACAAGGATCTGGCCGAGATGTGCGACATGGACGCCGTCCAGGCTTTCCGCGACCACGCGCTCAACCCTGAGCACCCGCACACCCGCGGCAGCCACGAGAACGGCGATATCTTCTTCCAGAACCGTGAGGCCTGCAACAAGGTCTACGACGAGCTTCCCGCCGTCGTCGAGGGCTACATGAAGAAGATCAACGAGAAGCTCGGCACCGATTACGGCCTGTTCAACTACTACGGCGCTCCCGATGCCGACCGCGTCGTCGTGTGCATGGGCTCCTTCTGCGACGTGCTCGAGGAAGTCATCGACTACCTCAACGCTCACGGCGAGAAGGTCGGCCTGGTCAAGGTTCGTCTGTTCCGTCCGTTCTCCATCAAGCACTTTGTCGACGTTCTCCCCGAGACTGTCCAGAAGATCGCCGTCATGGACCGTACCAAGGAGCCGGGTTCCATCGGCGAGCCGCTCTACCAGGACGTCGTCTCCGCTCTCTACGAGGCCGGCAAGACGGGCATCAAGGTCGTCGGCGGCCGTTATGGCCTGGGCAGCAAGGACACGCCTCCCGCGTCCGCGTTCGCTGTCTTCGAGGAGCTCAAGAAGGACGAGCCCAAGCGCGAGTTCACCATCGGCATTGTCGATGACGTGACCAACCTGAGCCTGCCCGAGGCCGAGGACGCGCCCAACACCGCAGCCCCCGGCACCATCGAGTGCAAGTTCTGGGGTCTGGGTGGCGACGGTACCGTCGGCGCCAACAAGAACTCGATCAAGATCATCGGCGACCACACCGACAAGTACGTCCAGGCCTACTTCCAGTACGACTCCAAGAAGACCGGCGGCGTCACCGTCTCGCACCTGCGCTTTGGTGATTCTCCGATCCGTTCGCCGTACTACGTGACCAAGGCCGACTTTGTCGCTTGCCACAACCCCAGCTACATCGTTAAGGGCTTCAAGATGGTCCGCGACGTCAAGCCGGGCGGCACCTTCCTGGTCAACTGCCAGTGGAGCGACGAGGAGTTCGCCGAGCACATGCCCGCCGTGGCCAAGCGCTACATCGCGAACAACAACGTCAACGTCTACCTGATCGACGCTATCGACCTGGCCGCTAAGGTCGGCATGGGCAAGCGCACCAACACGGTGCTCCAGTCCGCCTTCTTCGCGCTGGCCAAGGTCCTGCCCGCCGAGGACGCCCTGCAGTACATGAAGGACGCGGCTACCAAGTCCTACATGAAGAAGGGCCAGGCCATCGTCGACGCCAACCACAAGGCCATCGATGCCGGCGCTACCGCTTTCCGTAAGTTCGAGGTTCCGGCCGACTGGGCTACCGCCGAGGATGCCGCTCCCGTCGAGCTCTCCGAGGAGACCAAGTCCGCTATCGCCCAGCAGGTCAAGAACCTGCTCGAGCCCATCGATCGCATGGACGGCGACAGCCTGCCTGTTTCCGCCTTCGTCGGTTGCGCCGACGGCCAGTTTGAGCTGGGTGCCTCCGCATACGAGAAGCGCGGCGTCGCCGTGGTCGTTCCCCACTGGGACGAGACCAAGTGCATCCAGTGCAACCAGTGCGCCTATGTGTGCCCGCATGCCACCATCCGTCCGTTCGCGATGACCGAGGACGAGGCTGCCGCCGCGCCCGAGGCTACCCGCACGCTCGACGCCATGGGCCCCAAGGCCAAGGGCATGAAGTTCACCATGGCCGTGTCCCCGCTCGACTGCATGGGCTGCACCAACTGCGTCAAGGTCTGCCCCAAGGGTGCCCTCGAGATGGTTCCCACCGAGCAGGAGATGGACCAGCAGCCTGTTTGGGACTACATGGTCGAGAACGTCTCCGAGAAGAAGGAGCTCATCGCGGCCAACGTCAAGGGCAGCCAGTTTAAGCAGCCCTACCTGGAGTTCTCTGGCTCCTGCGCCGGCTGCGCCGAGACCGCCTATGCACGTCTGGTGACCCAGGTCGCCGGCGACCGCATGTTCATCTCCAACGCCACCGGCTGCTCCTCCATTTGGGGCAACCCCGCTGCCACCGCTCCTTACTGCAAGGACAAGGACGGTCACGGCCCGGCGTGGAACAACTCCCTGTTCGAGGACAATGCCGAGCACGGTCTGGGCATGGCCGTCGGTTACGAGGCCGTCCAGAAGAAGCTGATCGCCGCTACCCAGGACATCATCGCTGCCGATGGTCCGTCCGATGAGCTCAAGGCCGCCGGCCAGGCTTGGATCGACTCCGTCAACGACGCCGAGGCCTCTAAGACCGCTGCTGCTGCCTACGTTGCCGAGCTCGAGAAGTGCGGCTGCGACGCTTCCAAGGCGATCCTCGCCGACAAGGCTTACCTCACCAAGAAGTCCTTCTGGATCTTCGGCGGCGACGGTTGGGCCTACGACATCGGCTTCGGTGGCCTGGACCACGTCCTGGCTTCCGGCCACAACGTCAACGTCTTCGTCTTCGACACCGAGGTCTACTCCAACACCGGCGGCCAGGCCTCCAAGGCCTCGAACCTGGGCCAGGTCGCTCAGTTCGCCGCTGCCGGTAAGGTGACCAAGAAGAAGTCCCTGGCCGAGATCGCCATGAGCTACGGCTACGTCTACGTGGCGCAGGTCGCCATGGGTGCCAACCCGGCTCAGACCCTCAAGGCCATCCACGAGGCCGAGGCCTACGACGGCCCGTCTCTTATCATCGGCTACAGCCCCTGCGAGATGCACTCCATCAAGAAGGGTGGCATGCAGAACTGCCAGGCCGAGATGAAGAAGGCTGTCGAGTGCGGTTACTGGAACCTCTTCCGCTTCAACCCCGAGGCTGCTGCCGGCAAGAAGTTCTCGCTCGATTCCAAGGAGCCCGCGGGCGGTTATCAGGAGTTCCTGATGAACGAGGCCCGTTACGCTTCGCTGACGCGTTCCTTCCCCGAGCGCGCCGAGGAGCTCTTCAAGGAGAACGAGCAGGCCGCCATGGACCGCTATCAGCACCTGCTGAAGCTCAAGACGGTGTACAACGAGGCCTAGGTCTCCCACCGCAGGATCTGAGGGCTAACCTTCGCGGACGTCCTCGGACATGAAAGAACCCCCGCTGCGCATTACGTGCGGCGGGGGTTCTTTCGTCCTGCGGAGTGTCCGCGAAGGTTAGCCCTCAGATCCTGCTACGGCTACGTCCTCGGATTGTGTGGGCGGATGACGGATGTGGTTGGTCGGGTATTCCGTCCCCTTCGCTGTTTCGTGGCTTTGCCGCGAAACCTCGCGCCACTTTGGGGATGGATGGGGGACTTGGCTGTTGCCGCCTTTTCGGAGCCCTTCTTTATTCCTTATGCTGGATGAAAAGCCCCTTGTTTTTGCAGGGGTGCATACTCGACTTATAAGTGCATAGAATCTCGTATAGCGCGAGTAAGATATTGCGCTGTCCGTTTTGTGTTTAGCAGAGATGTAGTTTGCATAATCCGACATAATCCTCGCTTCATTTAAATAAAGTCGCACGTAAATTACGTAGATATGTCTGAGCTGGAGTTCTGTACGCTGAGCGGACAAAAACGACCGTTCACCGTTCCGCTATTTTCAAAATGAATAAAATGAGCGATAAAGAGAATATAAACCTTAATAAACTCGCGTATCGCACGGACGCGGGTTATTAATGGGTTGTAGGCCTTTTACAGAAAGGATTCCAGCAATGTCTAAGCCTCTTGGCAAGCCCGATCGTATTGTCGTCGCCCTTGGCGGCAACGCCCTCGGCAACAACCCCGTCGAGCAGATCGAGGCCGTGAGCAACACCGCCCATGCCCTCCTCGGCCTCATCGAGCAGGGCAACGAGATCATCATCACCCACGGCAACGGCCCGCAGGTCGGCATGATCCAGAACGCCTTCGCCGCTGCCCACGATGCCATCGGTACCCCCGAGATGCCGCTGCCCGAGTGCGGCGCCATGTCCCAGGGCTACATTGGTTATCACCTGCAGCAGGGCATCGGCCGCGAGATGCACAAGCGCTATAAGCGTTGGCACGCCGCCACCGTCGTCACCCAGATCGAGTGCGACCCGGATGATCCCGCGTTCAAGAACCCGACCAAGCCGATCGGCCCCTTCTACACCGAGGAGCAGGCCAAGGAGTTCATGGCCGAGGATCCCTCCAAGGTCTTCGTCGAGGATTCCGGCCGCGGCTGGCGTCGCGTCGTCGCTTCCCCCGATCCCAAGAAGATCGTCGAGGCTGACTCCATCCTCAACCTGCTCGACAACGAGTTCATCGTCATCGCCTGCGGTGGCGGCGGCATTCCCGTCGTCCGCGACTACGAGAACAAGGGCTGCTACAAGGGCGTTCCCGCCGTCATCGACAAGGACCTGGGCGGCGAGCTGCTGGCCGAGGACTGCGATGCTGACGTTCTGTTCCTGCTGACCGCCGTTGAGCATGTTGCCATCAACTTTGGCAAGCCCAACCAGGAGGAGCTCGAGGACCTCACCGCCGACGAGGCCGAGCGCCTGGCAGACGAGGGTCAGTTCGGCAAGGGTTCCATGGAGCCCAAGGTTCGCGCTGCCATCAAGTTCGCCCGTTCCCGCAAGGGCCGCACCTGCATCATCGGCGCTCTGGACAAGGCCGCCGAGACCATGGCTGGCCTCTCCGGTACCCGCATTCACGAGTAGTCTCTACTCTGTTGCCTCTCTCGTGGGCGCCAGGTAAAGCGCCCACAAACTAGCCTCTCTTCATGAGCCCCGCAGTCCGCTCCGACTGCGGGGCTTTTGTTTCAACCCGGCACTTAGGGACGTTCCTTTCCTGCCGGCAGTCTAGGGCTGGTCATTGGGGACAGACTTAAATGCGTGGCACCGATCAACTGCGGAAAGCGCATCCCACAATGAGTGTCCAAAGCGGGGCACAGTTTCCCAGGTACTCATTTAAGTCTGTCCCCAATGAGTGTCCTGTCCCCAATGAGTGCCCAATGACTAGTAGTAGGCCCACATGGCTTCGACTTCGTTGAGGACCTCTACGACGCCCCAGCGGCGGGCGCTGCGGCTGGCCGAGTTGGGGTCGTAGACGCCAATCTGGTTGGCATCGTCGATGCCGTAGAGCACGATGTAGTGGCCTACGTTGGTAAACGTACCGGGGCGCACTGCGGCGATGACGGGCGCACCCGAGCGAAGTGCTTGGGTAATCGATTCGCGATCGTTATAGAGCTGTGTTCCGTTGAGCCCCAGCTGCCACGCACCGCCTGTCATAAACGACCACTCGGTGGCACCAGTGGGGGCGTAGTTGCCGGCTTCGGCCAGTGCGCATATATCGACCGGTGTCTTATCGGTGTGGCCGGTCTTAAAGATATAGACCATGGTGAGGCAAGTGGGACCGCAAGCGTTTTCGCGAATAGTGCCACCGGCATAGGGCAGCTCCGACCATGCGGGGTCAATTTGGTAGATGTGGGGCATGGTGCCGGCCTGCCATTGCGAGCGTGGGGTCGAGAACGCAAATGAGTAACCGGGCGCGACGGGAGCTTTAAGCAGCTTGTCCTCGGCAGTGGGCTCAAGACCAGCTGATCCGTGGGAGATACAGGATCCCAAAAACACAAAGACGAGGCAGGCGGCGATGGAGCAAAGCGCAAGGCGTAGGCGGCGGGCCGGAAGCGCGTGGCTTGTGGTGTGCGACGCGGGGTGAGGGGCGGAATTGCCGCGATCGCGTTGAGGTCGCGAAAAGGAGCGCTTGACGTAGTAGTCGGTCTTATGCCGATCGTAGCGGCGTGGCTGCGATGTGTCGGTCTGGCGTTGGCGTGTGCTCGTACTCACGCGGTCTGACTGCTGCACGGTACGGCTTTGTTGCCGCGAAGAAGCCCCGAGCTGCTCTTGGGGGCGCTGCGGGTTGTCGTTGTCGGAGGTGCTTCTGGGCGTTGGCGTGGTGCGGCCGGCAAGGCGCACGCTTTGTGGCCGTTGGTCGCCGTCATTGTATCCGTATGCCATTCGAATCACCTTGCCTCATGTGTAACTTGTCTATCCTACATAAAATGATGCACGACACATGGGTATGTGCGCCAAAAGCCTGACAAATGGTATGAACGTTGCCGCGCCGCGCGCCAAGTGTCACGGCAACAGGTATTCAAAAGCAGACAAGATGAAAGCGTCCAAGACGAATGACGTCTCCCGCCGTTCGTCCCAAAAACGGCGCCGCTCGTTTTGCAGTTCTGCCTTCGGTCGAGCTACAAGCGGAGCTGCTGCGCCAAGGCCGTATCTTAAAGCCACGAAATAAAAGCGCGCGGCAAAACAGACCGCGCAAGGGGTGACGTCAAGGGGCGTCAAAAAGGAAAGGAGGGGAACAATGGCGGACAAGAACGCAGAAGTTGCAGTCGAGGATAACGGCGGCATGAAGAAAACGCTTTCGCTCTGGAACTTCTTCACCATCGGTTTCGGTGCCATCATCGGCACCGGTTGGGTTCTGCAGGTCGGCGACTGGATGGTCGTGGGCGGTGGTCCCGTTCCCGCTATGATCGCATTCCTCTTGGGTGCAATCTTCCTCGTGCCCGTCGGAGCTGTTTTCGGTGAGCTCACGGCTGCCATCCCCATCTCGGGCGGCATCGTCGAGTATGTCGATCGTAGCTTTGGCCGTACGCTGAGCTATATCACCGGATGGCTTTTGGCCCTGGGCAACGGCATCCTGTGCCCGTGGGAGGCCATCGCCATCTCGACCCTCGTGTCCGAGATGTTCGGCAGCCTGCCCGGCCTTGAGTGGCTGCGCGCCGTCAAGCTCTACACCATCCTGGGCGCTGACGTTTACCTGTTCCCGACGCTGATCGCGCTCGGCTTTGCAGCCTACGTCATCTTCCTCAATTTCCGCGGTGCCAGCTCGGCCGCCAAGCTCCAAGCCTTCCTGACCAAGGCCCTGCTCTGCGGCATGCTGCTCGCCATGGGCGTCTCGCTGTTCACCGGTTCGCCGAACAACGCCATGCCTGTGTTCTCCCAGGTCGCCGGCGCTGGCGGCGGTAAGGCCGCCACCGAGGGCACCAGCCTGTTCGCCGGTATCGTGTCGGTCCTGGTTCTGACTCCGTTCTTCTACGCCGGTTTCGACACCATTCCTCAGCAGGCTGAGGAAGCAGCCGAGGGCCTCAACTGGAACAAGTTCGGCAAGATCATCTCCCTGGCCCTGCTGGCCGCCGGCGGCTTCTACATGGTCTGCATCTACTCGTTCGGCACCATCCTCGACTGGCATGAGTTTGTTAAGAGCCCGGTTCCCGCGCTTGCCTGCCTCAAGGGCATCAACATGCTCCTGTACCTGGCCATGCTCGTCATCGCCACGCTTGGACCCATGGGCCCGATGAACTCCTTCTACGGCGCCACGAGCCGCATCATGCTCGCCATGGGCCGCAAGGGCCAGCTGCCCGAGCAGTTCGCCGAGGTCGACCCCAAGTCCGGCGCTCCCAAGCTTGCCTGCGTCGTTCTGGGCGTCATCACCGTCGTCGGTCCGTTCCTGGGCAAGAACATGCTCATCCCTCTGACCAACGTGTCGGCTCTCGCCTTCATCTTCTCCTGCGGCATGGTCGCCCTCGCCTGTCTGCGCATGCGCTTCACCGAGCCCGACCTGCCTCGTCCCTACGAGGTGCCCGGCGGCAAGTTTGGCATCGGCCTCGCTATCGCTGCCTGTGCCATCATCATCGGCCTGCTCGTGATCCCGTTCTCTCCCGCCTCCCTCAACATGGTGGAGTGGAGCATCGTGATCGGCTGGTTGGCTATTGGCCTGGCCCTCATGGCTTTCACCAATTCCCGCAAAAAGTAACGCCGAGCCGGGGCGGACCAGGTGCGCGGGACCCTCTCTTCCGCGCACCGAACCCGGCATCACTTGGGTAGCTTTGTGAGGCCGCGACCCAACACGGCCTCGCCCACATATATGGATCCATAAGGAGGAACCATGTCCACTAAGTATGCAATCGTTGGCGGCAAGCTCATCGACGGTACCGGTGCCGAGCCGGTCGAGAACTCCCTCGTTCTCGTCGACGACAACGGCAAGATCGAGTACGCCGGCGCCATGCAGGACCTTCCCGAGGGCGTTGAGGTCATCGACGCCGCCGGCAAGACCGTCCTTCCCGGCCTGATCGACACCCACCTGCACTTCTCGGGCAACCTGACCGACGATGATACCGATTGGGTCATGCAGCCGCTCCTCGAGAAGCAGGCCGTCGCCGTGAAGCAGGCCTACGACTGCCTCACCCACGGCCTCACCACCGTCTGCGAGATCGGCCGCTTTGGTATCCAGATCCGTGACTGCATCGACAAGGGCGTCTTCAAGGGCCCGCGCGTTCTGGCCACCGGCCTCGGCTTCTGCCGCGTTGCCGGCCACGGCGACTCCCACCACTGCAGCCAGGAGCTCAACAAGGAATCGCACCCCTGGGGCGATCAGGTCGACGGTCCTTGGGATCTGCGCAAGGCCGTCCGTCGCCGCCTGCGCGAGAACCCCGATGCCATCAAGATCTGGGCTACCGGTGGCGGCATCTGGCGCTGGGACTCCGGCCGCGACCAGCACTACTGCTCCGAGGAGATCCAGGCCGTGGTCGAAGAGGCCAAGATGGTCGGCATCCCCGTGTGGAGCCACTGCTACAACAACCACGCCGCTGCCTACGATTCCGTTCGCTTTGGCTGCGAGCAGCTGATTCACGGCTTCGATATCGATGAGCGTACCATGGACCTCATGGCCGAGCAGGGCACCTTCTTCACCCCGACGATCGCCTTCCTGCCCACCTGGTACGCCACCTATCCGCCCGTCTACGTCCCCGAGCTGCACGACAAGTACGAGGGCACCCTGGTCGAGAAGGAGCTGCAGCGCAACTACGACTGCCTGCGCGAGGCCAAGAAGCGCGGCGTCGTCATGACGATCGGCTCCGACTCCTTCTCCTTCGTCACCCCGTACGGCACCTGCTCCATCGAGGAGATGTACGAGTTCGTCGACAAGATCGGCTTCACCCCGGTCGAGACCATCACCTGTGCCACCCTCAACGGTGCCAAGATGTGCCACATCGAGGACGAGACCGGTTCCATCGAGGCCGGCAAGTGCGCCGACCTGCTGGTCGTCAACGGTGACGTCGCCGCCGACATCCACGTGCTCAACACCGACAACATGGACGTCATCATGAAGGACGGCTGGATTGTCGAGGGCGGCACCTTCGGCGAGGCAAACAAGTACAGCGCCTAAGCTACCGTTCATCGATGGCTTGATGTAAAACACAGTATTTGATTGCATAATGCAATGGAGAGGGTCGCTTGCGGCCCTCTTTATTGCTATGGGGTGCGTCGGTAAGAAGGAGATGACGGTGGATCTCAATAGGCTGATTCTGGGCAAGAGTTACAACTCTACCAAGGTCTTTCGTACCGCTCAGCATGTGGTTCAAGCCATTTTGCTCGGTATTGTCGTTCCGCTGCTTATCCTGCTGCTCATCTGGGATCTAACCGAAAATCCCAATCCCGTTCCGGCCGTTGTCGTCATTGCCGGCTTGGTCATGCTGTGCTTCTTCTTCTCGTACGTCTTTGTCGTTCCCGACGACCTTACATCGAGCGCAACCGACCGCACGCTCGCCATCGCTTCAAAAATATTCGCCTACACGTCGCGCGGCCTTACGCCCGAAGCTGCCCTGGGCGCCTCTAAGATCATCCTGTCCGAAACTATCGCCTCTGCCATCTGCTTTACCGACGGCAAGCAGGTGTTGGCAAGCTGGGGCGAGGACTCGGCAAAATGCCCCGCGGGCACCCCGGTGGTGCTGCGGACTACGCTCAACGTGATCAACAGCGGTGAGCAAAGCGTGTTCTCGCGCGATGCCTCGACCGAGACAGGTGGCTACTTTCCGCGCCTGCGCGCCGGTATTGTCGCACCGCTTACCGTGCGCGGGCATTGCGTGGGCACGCTCGAGCTGTATTATCCCCGTCTGAGCAGCATCGATATGCGCCAGACGGCGCTTGCCTCGGGCTTTGCCGACCTCATTTCCACGCAGCTTGCGAGCTTTGAGCTCGAGCGCCAGGACGAGCTTACGGCCCGCGTGGAGCTGCGCGCCTTGCAATCGCAGGTCGATCCTCATTTTCTGTTTAACACCATCAGCACCATCGTGTCGCTCGTTCGAACCGAGCCCGACAAGGCGCGATCGCTGCTGATCGACTTCTCCAATTACTATCGTCAGACGCTTTCTGATTCCGATACGCTCACCACGCTCGAGCACGAGGTGGAACAGGGCACTCGTTATATCAATCTTATGCAGGCCCGGTATGGCGACGGCCGTCTGCGCGTCTCGGTCGATATCGACTTTGAGGTGCGCGACAGCCTGGTGCCGCCGTTTATCTTGCAGCCGTTGCTCGAAAACTGCATCAAACACGCGCAGCGCGAGACCGAGCCGCTTTCTATTCATGTTAGGGCTTTCGAGACCGATGACGGCTTGGAGATCATCGTCGAAGATGACGGCATCGGTATGAGCGAAGAGGTCTGCGCGCATCTGTTTGAGCAACATCGCCGAGAGGAGCCCGAGAGCATTACCGCCGACGGCTCCGTCAAGCGAGGTTGCGGCCTGGCGCTCTTCAACGTGCTTCAGCGCATCCATTTCTTTTACGGAGAAGATTCCGGCATGCGCGTGAAGTCCCAGGAGGGCGTGGGGACGCAGGTCATCGTCGAGCTGAACGGCGAGCCGCATGAGCCGGCGCCGTTGACGGCGTAGCACGCGGTTGGATTGAGAGAAAAAGAGGGGAAGCACATATGTCCGAAGGCTGGAACATCTTGGTGGTTGATGACGAGCCTCCCATTAGGGCTGAGCTACGCTATCTGTTGGAAAAGGATACGCGTGTGGGTCAGATTGCCGAGGCGGGCAATGTCACCGAAGCCGTGGAGTCGATTCTGTCGAACAAGCCCGACGTGTTGTTTTTAGACATTACCATGCCCGGTCGCTCGGGAATTGAGCTTGCCGAGACGCTGCAGAACCTAAAGACGCCGCCGGTGGTTGTGTTTGTGACGGCGTTTGCCGAATTTGCCGCTGATGCGTATAACCTCGATGCGGTCGACTATGTCGTCAAGCCGGTCGAGGACGCACGCCTGTCAAAGGCACTCGACAAGATCGAGGCAGCCTTGGGTGCCCGTCGTGTTATCCATGCTCCGCGCCAGCCTTTGCGTCTGACGGTGGACCGCGGGGGCAAAAAGGTGTTCATTCCCGCCGCAGACGTCTGCTACTTTGAGGCGCGCGCCGATTTTTGCAACGCCATCTGCGCCGAGGGAACGTACCTGATCAATGAGTCGATCTCTTCGCTCGAGCGTCGCTTGGACTCCGAGGGCTTTATTCGCGTTCATCGCAGCTACCTGGTCAATTTGGAAGACGTGCACAATGTTGAGATTGGCTCCACGGGGTTGATGGAGCTCAGGCTCGACCGCGTGAACTCGACGGTACCGGTGTCCCGTCGTCGTGCCGCCGAGGTCAAGTCGCACCTGGGGCTTGCGTAAGAGGCTTGCGTGCCGTCGTTTACCATCGCAGGTTTGGCATGGGCGCGCGGTGGGCATAATGGGTGGCATCGAATGAAATCGAAAGGATCACTATGCCCGCGCTTATCACCCATCATCTGTTTGGCGAGGAAAGCATCGACCGTCTTCCGCAGGGCGTCATCACGTCCGATGAAGAGCGCATTGCCTTTATCTTGGGCAACCAAGGCCCCGACCCGTTTTTCTTTCACATTCTGACACCGCGCGTTTCCGACTGCACGCTGCTGGCGCAGGTCATGCATCGGTCGCGCATGTCTCGCCAGTTCGCGTGCCTGCGCGACGGCGTGTCGCATCTGCTGCCGCGCGACGCCAGCTTGGGTCGCGCCTTTGCACTGGGCCTGCTGTCTCATTACGTGCTCGACCGCAACGCCCATCCCTTTGTCTATGAGCAGCAGTTTGGCATCGTGGAGTCCGATCCCGAGCTTGAGGATTCGAGCAGTCAGGTCCATGCCGTGATCGAGAGCGACCTGGATGTACTGATGCTGCAGCTTAAACGCGATGGCGCTACGGTCGACGATTACCCGCCGGCGGGCGAGATCGTCACCACCGATCGCATCAATCGCGTGGCCGGCGTGTTGATGAGCTATGTTGCCGGACGCGTGTACGGCATTGACATTCCGGCGGGGGAGTACGGTGCTGCCGTTGCCAATATGCAGCGACTTTACCGCGCGATTGAGCCGGCCGGCTCCGCAAAGACGCGCGCGATCTCGCTGGTTGAGGGCTTGGTGCACGACTACTCGCTGCTCGACGGCCTTGCCCATCGCGTGACGACGGAGCTGCCCGAGCGCACTGGCAATCTGGGCCATCTGACATGGAAGAATCCCTTTACCGACGAGGTCTCGAACGAGAGTTTCCCCGAGGTCTTTGATCGCGCGCTGGTCGATTACGAGTGCACGGTCGCACGTTTTATCGAGACCGGCGATATGGAAGCCGTGACCAACCACGTCAATTACAGCGGTCGCGTGCTCGGCGCCGACGAAGAGTTCGACCGCGAGGAGTAGCAAGCTGCCTCGCCCATACTCTCCAATAAGTTGCGGTGGAATAGTTCCTGAATGAAGCCCCCGGAGGGCTAAGCGGGAACTATTTCACCGCAACTGCGTTGATGGGATGGCGTTTCGCCCTGCGTGTCCGTATGACCGCTCCTGTCCCTTTGCCGAATCCTTACCGGCGCTTCTGGACAATTGGGGTACGATGAACTAACTGCATATCGGGCGAATACGAAGGGGCCCTGTCCATGAAATACACCAAGCTCGAGCGTAACTGGGTTATGTACGATGTGGGCAACTCGGCCCTCGTGCTGCTCAATACCTCGGTGGTGCCCATCTACTTTAACGCCATCAATACCGGTGCTTCCTCGGCCGACCTGGTGGTCGCTTGGGGCAACGCACAGACGATCGCCTCGTTGGTCATTGCCATGCTCATGCCCATTCTGGGCGCGCTTGCCGATTACGCCGGCAACAAGATCAAGTTCTTCTTGGGCTTCTTCCTTACGGGCCTGGTTCTTTGCCTGGCGCAGGCTATCCCCATGTCCGCCATGGCATTTTTGACCGTGTACGTGCTGTGCACTATCGGCCTTAACTCTTCTATGACGTTCTACGACGCCATGCTGCCCGACATTACCACCGACGAGCGCATGGACGCCGTGTCCAGCTCGGGCTATGCCTGGGGCTACATCGGTTCTACCGTGCCGTTCATCATCTGCTTGGCGCTTATCATGGGTGGCCCCGCTCTTGGCGTCCCCACCATGCTGGCAACGCGTCTGTCGTTTGTCATCACCGGTGCCTGGTGGCTCATCTTTACCCTGCCGCTCATTCGCACCTATAAGCAAAAGTACGGTCGCGAGCGCGGTCCCCAGGACACCATCGGCCACATCGTGGGCGGCGTGTTCTCCGAGGTCGGACACACCATGCGCGAGATCGCCCACAACAAGCCCGTGCTGGTCTACATGATCGCGTTCTTCTTCTACATCGATGGCGTCCATACGGTCATCTCCATGGCAACCAGCTACGGCTCGGCTTTGGGCATCGATTCGACCCAGCTGGTGCTGGCGCTGCTCGTTACGCAGTTCGTCGCTTTCCCGTCCGCCATCATCTACGGCAAGCTCGCCGGTCGCGTGGGCACGCTCAACATGATCATGGTGGCCGTCGCCGCCTACATGGGCATCGTGCTCTTTGCCGCGTTTTTCTTAAAGACTGCCTTTGAGTTTTGGGTGCTCGCCATTTTGGTCGGCTTGTTCCAAGGTGGCGTGCAGGCGCTCAGCCGCAGCTATTTTGGCCGCATCATCCCCAAGGAAAAGTCCAACGAGTACTACGGCTTCTTTGATATCTTTGGCCGCTACGCAAGCGTGATGGGCACCTTCCTGGTGTCGGTCGTCACCTCGCTGACCGGCAACCCGTCGCTGGGTGTCCTTTCCATCGGCGTGCTGCTGGTGCTTGGCTTTGTGCTGCTGGTCCGTCTGTCCCGCATGGCTCAGACGGCGGCGTAAGGCAACCGGGCTCAGTGCAGCAATTGGGCCTATCTGCAGCACTCATTTTGAAGTAGCCGCATAAATCATTCTGACTTCCGAACAATGTTTAGCCCAAGTGGGTATGATGGAACCAGCTAGGTCGCGGGGCGTCGCCTGTGTTTGGCGGCGCCCCGTTTTTGTGTTGCAAGGAGGGTAAAGGTATGAACGCCACGGTTGTGATCCCAACATATTGGGCGGGCGATGATACCCAAGCAAACGCTCCCGGCACCTACGATCACTCGACGTCGCTCAATGCCGCCAACCCGGAACTCGATCGCTGCCTGACTTCGCTCGAACAGGTGCGCGACATTCCGCGCATCATTCTCTTGGTGGTCTGTCCGGTTTCTGCCACGGCCGACGTATCCCGTCGCGTGCACGAAATCGTTAATGCGCATCCCTCACTTAAGGTCACTATCGTTACCAATACTCAGGCTTCGCGTGTTGCCGACCGCGTGGCGCAGATTGCGCCCAAAGGCTCGGGCGAGTGCGTGAGCCTGCGCGGCTACGGCGCCATCCGCAACATGGGTCTTGCCTGCGCGGCGGTGCTGGGGCACGACGCGGTTGTGTTTTTGGATGACGACGAGACCGTCATCGATGCCGACTTTATGAAGCGTGCGACCTATGCACTGGGCCAACAGACGCGTCAGGGCCTGCCGATTTTAGTCAAGAGCGGATACTTTTACGATCGCGACGGGTCGCCGCTGGCTCCCACGGACAAAGCGGGCATTTGCCATCGCTGGTGGACCAAGCGTATCGAGTTCAATCGCTGGATGAAAAAGGCGCTCTCGGGCACTCGCATCTCGCGCTCCAATTACGTGTGCGGCGGCCTGATGGCCCTGCATGCCCGTGCGTTTACCCGCGTAGCATTCGACCCGTTTATCACCCGCGGCGAGGATCTGGACTATCTCTTTAACATGCGCATGTTTGGCTACGACGTGTGGTTCGATAACGAGTGGACCGTGCGCCACCTGCCGCCCGAGTCCGAGAAGCGCTCGCCGCGCTTTATGCAGGACGTGTACCGTTGGTACTACGAGCGGGCCAAGCTGACGTTCGCTGCGCACCAAAAGGAGCTCATTCCGGTTACGGCCGCATCACTCATGCCCTATCCGGGTCCGTGGATCTCGCGCGAGCTTGACGACCGCGTGCGCAAGACTGCCATGGTCCGCAGCATGTTTACCCGCGAGCACGAGGGGTATCTGCGCATCTGGCGTCATGGTATTGACGAGGCCAAGACCTATGCCCGCCAAAACGCCGCAAGCTACCTGCGTTTTCAGAGTTTCTGGCCCAAGATCATGGACGAACTTTGGCGCGACGCACAACTGATTAGCATCCTGGAGGGGGCTGAATGATCGACCGCCGCGCCCAGCGTGATAATTCAATTTCAATCTTTCGCATCATCGCCGTTGTCTGCGCCGTTTGCGTGTTGGCATACTTTATCTTTGCCCTGGCGACTGGCATTGAGCCGATTGCCACGGTGGTCGCCTGTGCGTTACTGTGCATCTTCCTGTGCATCTTTATCTATTTGACGCTCAATCCCGATTCGGTACGCTCCCAGTACACCGAGGAGACGCTTTCGGTTGCCTCGGCCATGCTCGAGGACATTAAGGGCGGTCTGACGCAGGAATCGGCGCTTTTGGTGTGCCGGCGTATCCTGCCCGAGACACGTGCCATGACCGTTGCCATCACCGATGAGAGCAACGTGCTGGCCTGCGCGGGCGAGTTCGAGGAAAAGCTGCTGCCCGATTCGCCCATCCACACGCTTGCCACGCGCTACGTCATTGAGCACGGCATCGTGCAGTCGTTCAACCGCGTGGTGGACGTGCTGGGTTCGGATGGTTCGCACAACCATGTCCCCGCCGGTATCATCGCGCCCATCAAGGTGGGCGACCGCACCGTCGGCACGCTCAAGTTCTACTACAAGACCCCGCGTGCCGTCGACCGTACCCAGTATGCGCTCGCCTCGGGTTTTGCCGAGATTCTGTCCACGCAGCTCGCCATCCACGAGCTCGAGGTGCAAAAGGAGCTCACGGCCCGTGCCGAGGTTCGTGCCCTGCAGGCGCAGATCAATCCGCACTTTCTGTTTAACACGCTCAACACCATTGCGTCGTTTACACGCACCGACCCGCTGCGCGCCCGCGAGCTGCTGCGCGAGTTCTCCTCGTTCTATCGCGCCACGCTCGACAACTCGGGGTCGCTTATCCCGGTCTCGCGCGAGGTTGCCCAGACCAAGCGCTACCTGACGTTTGAGAAGGCGCGCTTTGGCGAGGACCGCGTACTGGCGACCTTCGATGTCTCCGAGGATGTCGAGGACACGTTGGTCCCGGCCTTTGTAATCCAGCCCATCGTCGAGAACGCCGTGCGGCATGGCATGGGCGATGACGACGCCCTGCGGATCGATGTGACCGTCCATCAAGACGGCGACGACGCAATCCTGATTGCCGTGGCCGACAACGGCGTGGGCATGGACGAGGGCACCGCCGCCAGGCTGTTTGATGAACGCTCCGCCCGCCCCGATGCCAGTTCCCCGCAAGGCGGCGGCGCCGGCGTGGCCATGCACAATATTTCTGAGCGCATCCATCGCTTTTATGGACCGCACTCTTATACGCGCGTCGAATCGGCGCCGGGCAAGGGTACCAAAGTGCTCCTGCATCTTGATTTGTCAGAGAGCATCTTTGACATTCAAGAGTAAAATAAAAGGCTATGGGCTCAACGCCAAGCGGCGGATGCCCAGCGTAGTTTGTTGACGAAAGGTTTAATCCCTATGCTGCGTGCGATGATTGTGGATGACGAGGCCCCGGCCCGTTCGGAACTTCGCTTCTTGCTCGAGCAGACGGGCAAGATCGGCACGATCACTGAGGCGTCGAGCGTCCGCTCCGCCATTGAGATGTTGATGGAAAGCCGCGTCGATGTCGTATTTCTCGATATCTCGATGCCCGGTGCTTCTGGTCTGCAGCTTGCCGAGGCACTGCATAAGCTTAAGAATCCGCCGGCGATTGTGTTTGTGACCGCGTATAGCGATCATGCCGTCGAGGCGTTCGACGTAGATGCCGTCGATTACCTCATGAAGCCGGTCGAGGAGGCACGCCTGGATCGCGCGATCGAGAAGGTCATGCAGCACGCCAAGCCCGTCACGGACAGCAAAGCCACCATCGAGCGCATTCCGGTGGAAAAGGGCGGCCGTAAGGTCCTCATCCCCGTGGATGACATTCGCTTCATCATGGCCAAGGACGATTACTCCTGTATCTATACCGTCGATGATCGTTTTCTATCGACGACTTCGCTGGCGCAGTTCGAGGCCAAGCTTTGCGACTTTGGCTTCTTTCGCGTTCATCGCCGCTATATCGTCAACTTGGCGTGCGTCACGGATGTCGAGACGGTGCCCTCGGGCGCTATCCAACTGGGTATTACGGGCGTCGACGAACGCGTGCCGGTTTCGCGCCGCCGCGTTGTGCCGCTCAAGAAGGCCCTGAGCCTCTAGTACACTGGCCCCGCAGCCCTGTAGACCAATTGTCTGCGGAGCCGTGGGGCTTTTTGTATATACGTCGAATCGGTTTTGCAGAAGGGATCCCATGAACAGTGCAAGTGCCAAGCGCATCGACATCATCTCGGACACCCACGGCTATCTTTCGCCCGCGCTTCTGGACGAGCTCAAGGGCGCAGATCTGATCATTCACGCCGGAGACCTCACCTCAGAGATGGATTACGAGCATCTATGCACCATCGCCCCCGTGCGAGCGGTCCTAGGAAACAACGACTACTACCGCGACTACGGCCCGGATGTAGACCGTCTGGCCCTCTTCACCTACGAAGGCCTCAAATTTGCCGTAGCCCACTACCGCGAAGACCTTCCGGTGGGATCCGTAGACGTAGCCATCAACGGCCACACCCACGTAACCAAAGAAGCCCAAGTGGGCCGTTGTTTAGTCCTCAACCCGGGCAGCGCCAGCTACCCCAGAGGCACCCGAGGCCCCACCATGGCCAGAATGCTAGTAAAAGACGGCAAGATCCTAAGCACCAAGTTTATTGACCTAGAGTAATCACAACAAAAACGGGGGATGCAGATACGTCCCCCGTTTCCATTTGAGCCAATGGCCGAGCTTCAACAAGAACCTTAGACAACCCCGCCGCGGAGAACGGGGCCGCCGAGCCGCGAAGCGGCGAGCAACAACAACGGCTCGAACAAAGTGACGGCAGGGAGGGTCTCCGGGGCCGGCTGGCGCGGGTTAAGTTTGTCGCGAGTTCCGCACGCAAAGGAAAGCACTTAATGTGCTTTCCGTCTTGCGCAGGACTGTAGAGCAGCAAACTTAACCCGCGCCAGCGGGCCCGGAGACCCTCCCGGAGGGACCGAAAAATTTTTTCAAAAAAGTTGTTGCGCGGCGGACAGACTTCTGTGTATACTAATCCCCGCAGCGCACGCGAGCGGAAACAAACGCGAACGACTGCCTGGGGAGTTAGCTCAGTTTGGTTAGAGCGCCGGCCTGTCACGTCGGAGGTCGCGGGTTCGAGCCCCGTACTTCCCGCCAACGCAATTAAAGCCACGTCTTCGGACGTGGCTTTTTGCGTTTGATAGGACCTTGATCCCATCGGCCCCTTTCGCCCAAAACCAAATCCTTCCAATTCCCGGACAAGCTCCGTTTGAGACCTGTGTTTAAACAAGGCGTTTGTTGCACAACACCAGTTCAACGAAGCAGGGGGTTAGGTTATACTAAATTGCACTATGGGCCGTTTTTGATGCAAGAGGCTTCAAACGCGGCATTCAGTGGGCACCCGTTTTGCTATTTGGGCGTCCATACGGTCATTGGTGTCTCGACGTAAGCTCGGCTCCGGAGCTCGTTCGAGCTGTTCCTATTCCTTGAAAGGGGAAAAATGGACATATCGAGGAAGACTGATTACGCCCTTCGCATGCTCGCGATGCTTGCCGAGGACCCGGAGCGTCTGCTTTCTGTTCGCACCGCCGCCGAAGAGGTCAATGTCCCGTATTCGTTTGCCCGTTCGATTCAGCATGGTTTGGTTCAGGCCGGTATTGTGGAGAGCCTGCGTGGCGTCCATGGCGGCATGCGTCTTAAGGTCAGCCCCGACGATGTCACCATCCGCCAGGTCGTTGAGGCCGTTCAGGGCCCCATGGTCATGAACGATTGCACCGCGCCCGATGGCGACTGTGCGCGCATGGGCACGTGCTGCTATCATCCCCTGTGGGCCGGAGCTCAAGCGCTGATGCGCGACTACCTCGATTCCGTTTCGCTGGGCGATATCGTCGCTCACCGCCAGTTCCCGGCCGTCGATTCCAAGTTCGCCGACCGCGATGCGTTTCCCGAGTACGCCACCTGTGCGTGCGCTTGCCGGGAGGAATAGCGCCGCATAAGGAGCATAGCCATGATTCAGGACCCCTTTCGTTCGATGATTCGTTCGGAAGGGGTCCTGCGTTATCGCGACCTTCCGTGGCGCCGCACGCGCGACCCGTACATTATTTGGCTTTCCGAGGTTATGCTGCAGCAAACGCAGGTGCCGCGTGTGGAGACGCGTATGCCCGCGTGGCTCGACCGCTTTCCGACCGTACAGGCACTCGCTCAGGCCGCCCCTTCCGATGTCTTGGATGCGTGGCAGGGGATGGGCTACAATCGCCGCGCCCTGGCACTTCATAGAGCCGCTCAGTGCGTTATGGAAGACTGGGGTGGGGAGTTTCCACGTGAGACGCGCGACCTGGTCGCCCTGCCCGGTATTGGCCCGGCGACGGCGCAGGGCATCCGGTCGTTTGCTTTCGATCTACCGGGTGTGTATCTGGAGACCAACGTGCGCACGGTCTTTCTGCATCATTTCTTTCCCGATGTGCCGGCCGTTCCCGATCGCGAGCTGGTGCCGTTGATTCAGGCCGCCTGTCCGGCGGCTCCCGGTGCGACGGCGGATGAGATCGCTCCCTTTGCCGTGCCGCTCGACGATGCCGACACACCGCGCGCATGGTATTACGCGCTGCTGGATTATGGCGCGTATCTTAAGAAGACGCTGCCCAATCCGTCTAGGCGCTCGGCGAGCTATAGTCGTCAGTCCAAGTTTGAGGGCTCGCGTCGCCAAAAGCGCGCTCATATTGTGCGCATGCTGCTGGCGGCGCGCGATGGGCGGCCGGCGGGCATCATACTCGCCGAGGCCGTGGCGGGCGTCAACGAAATGGAGGCGGCAGCAGGCCGCGAGCCGGTCGACCACGATCTTGTCGCAGGCATTTTGGCCGACTTGGAGCGTGAGGGCTTTTGCCGCGTGGAGGGTGACCGCTGGCTAAGCGTGTAGCCCACCCGAATCTGAAAAACAGGATTGTAAGGTTTAGATTTTCGACATGAGGGCATCCTAAAGACAAGGCCGCTCGAATCCCACGGGCGGCATGTGTTGAAGGGAAGTACACCTATGGATTTTGAGAACTCTCAGACCAAGAAGAACCTCGAGACCGCTTTTGCCGGTGAGTCCCAGGCGCATACCAAGTATCGCTACTACGCATCTAAGGCCAAGAAGGATGGCTACGTTCAGATCTCGAATATCTTTGCCGAGACTGCAGGCAACGAGTCCGAGCACGCCAAGCTGTGGTTTAAGTATCTGCACGATGGCGCCGTTCCCGACACCCTGGACAACTTGCGTGATGCCGCTGCGGGCGAGAACTACGAGTGGACCACGATGTACGACGAGTTTGCCAAGACCGCCGAGGAGGAGGGCTTTACCGAAATCGCCGCAAAGTTCCGTGGCGTCGGTGCCGTGGAGAAGGCTCACGAGGAGCGCTACAACAAGCTTGTCGAGCGCATTGAGTCGGGCGAGGTGTTTGAGCGCGAGGGCGTGAAGGTGTGGAAGTGCCTGAACTGTGGGCACCTGCATGTTGGTGCCGAGGCGCCCGAGGTGTGCCCGGTTTGTAACCACCCGAAGGCGTACTTTGAGGAGCAGGTGGTGAACTACTAGCGCGTGATGCTAGTGTGAGCTGGGCCGGGAGGGCCGGACTACCTTCCCTCCTCGCTCACGGCTTCGCAGGGTCGCGTTGAGGGAAGGTAGTCCGGCCCTCCCGGCCCGCTTCGGGTCGCCGCGTGCTCGTTCCTGAAAAGCTGATAAGAAGTTTGCGTGCCGCCCCTTATGGGGCGGCACGTTTTTGTGGGGGCCGGTTGGGGCGGTGACGTTGCTTAGAGGGTACACTGGGTAGCGTTGGCTATTCGTTTCCTCTTGTGAGGTGTTGGTTATGGGTAAGAAGTCTCGGGCTCGGGTTGCTGCGGCGGGAACTCGCAAGGATCCTGGTCGTCGGGTTGCCGAGGGTAAAAAGGCCGATCGTGCTGAGAAGGACAAGAAAGTCGGCGCGCATGCTCATCCTGAGTGGGCGCCTCATTTGAATTCGGCTAGTGAGGATTTGACTGCCAAGTTGTTTACTCTGGTCGAGGTAATTTTGGGCGTGGTGCCCCTTGTGGTTATCGGTTTATTCTTGGCTTCGAAGGACGCCACGAGTGTCGATAAACTCACCGAGGTCTTTTCGCAGGACCCCTCGATGGTGGTCTCGTTTATTTCTGCGTGCTTGCAGCCGTTTGTGGCGTACATGCTGTATATGGTCTACCGCAAATACTGCGAGGGTGATGCGGGCTTTGCCGCCGGTAACCTGATCGGTCTTTTGTGCTCCGAGATCCTACTGCTCAATATCCCGGGCGTCATCGGTATGGGCATCTTGCTGTGGCGTGTTTGGCGCAACGTTGCCCCGCACTTCGAGAGCTGGTTGTTTGAGCGTCGCTTTGCGGGCGTGGTGGCCGATATTGCGGGCTCGCTCGTGATTCTAGCCTTGGCGTTTCTGTGCGCCACCGCCGCCCGCGGTCTCGCGGGCATGTAGTCTGTTCTCACCGACCACGGGGCGCAGGGCGGGGAAACCTTCCCCTCTCGCTCACGGCTTCGCAGGGTCGCGCGAGGCAAAGGTTTCCCCGCCCTGCGCCCCGGCGTTGAGTCGTCGCATGCTCGTTACAGAAAAGCTGATAATAAGTTTGTGTGCCGCCCCTTTGGGGCGGCACTTTTTGTGTGGGGTCCCGGTCTCCACAATTTTCGTCAAGCTTTTGGTTAGATTTTGGTCAGTTGGCGTAAGGGTGGAAGGCCAAAAGATTGCTGGCGAAAAAAGCTCAGAGAAAGTGCTGGTAGGGGAGTTGTTGAGCTTTTCGACAGCTTTTGAGCAAAAGAAACTTTGTGGCTATTGCCGGCGATTGCGTTGTCGCGGTCATGGCGGTGCGGGATGCTGGGCGCAAGCGTCGAATGCTCCGATTTTGGAGGCCAGCATGGATCTGTTTCTTGAGACTCCGCAGCAACAAGCTGAGCGCATGCTGCGTCAGCAGCAACGACTCATGGAGATGCAAATGCAAGGGGCGGCAGTCCAGCCCTTTGCGCAAAATGTCGTACCCGCTGCTGTACCTGCAGCTGTGCCCGGGTGCGAATCGGCACCAGAGGCCTATTCCGTACAGCAAGATTCATATGCGCAGGAGCTCGCGTTCGACAAGCATCGTGCGCGTCGTCGCCGCATGGGCCAGCGCCTGCGCACCTTGGCGATGATCGTGCTCATCCCGTTAGGGCTTGTGGCCATCTTTCTGGCGTCGTATGCCCTCACGTGCATCCTCAACGGCGCATCGCCCAACGAGGTGCTCCAACATCTAGCGGCCCTGGGCCAGCGCCTAGGTGACGTCATAATAACCATCCGCGCCGGCTGGGAGAGCTAGCGTTTTAGCGTCCGCGGCTCTAAGAGAAATTTGTCTGCAAGGCAGTGAGTGATCCGTGTGTGTGGCGGGGTAAGATTGATCGCGGTTTTGATTGATAATCGATTGGGTTTGTTGGGCGGAGTTTATGTCTGCTATTGATATTGTGCTTGTTGTGATCGCCTTGGTGGCGGTGGGGGTTGCTGTGACCTGCGCCCTCCAGCTCAAGAGCCTGCGTGCCGAGCTGCGGGAGCGTGGCGACAGTAGCGCGGAAACGCTGGCAGCACTCGAGCAGGCCAACAACGCGCTCGATGCCCTGAACGTCGCGCTGGCCGAAACCCGTCGCACGGCCAATGCCATCGCGCAGCAGCAGACGACAGATGCGGCCGTGGAGCAGCAACGTTACCTGACCATCGCACGTGAGTTTTCGCAAGCTGGTGACCGGATGGATGACCTGCGCCGCGAGACGGCCCAACAGCTCGGTGCCAACCGCGAGGGCATCGAGCACCGCCTGGACAAGGTGCGCGAGACGGTCGATGCTCAGCTGGGCGCCATCCGCAAGGACAACAACGTGCAGCTCGATCAAATGCGTGCGACGGTGGACGAGAAGCTCTCTCGCACGCTCAACGACCGACTGTCAGCATCGTTTAAGCAGGTGAGCGACCAGCTCGAGGCCGTGTACAAGGGCCTGGGCGACATGCAGTCCATCGCCACCGGCGTGGGCGACCTTAAGCGCGTGCTGGGCAACGTGAAGGCGCGTGGCATTTTGGGCGAGGTACAGCTGGGTGCAATTCTGGCGGACATCCTTACACCCGACCAGTATCTGGAAAACGTCGCCACCAAGCCCGGCGCCTCGGAGCGCGTTGAGTTTGCCGTCAAGCTGCCAGTGGACGAGGGCGACCCCGTGCTGCTGCCGATTGACTCCAAGTTTCCGGGCGACGCGTACGAGCACTTGCTCGACGCACAGGAGTCGGGCGATGCTGAGGCCGTCGCCGCCGCACGCAAGACGCTCGATATGATGGTGAAGCGCGAGGCTAAGGACATCTGCGAAAAGTACCTGAGTGTGCCGGCAACGACCAACTTTGGCCTCATGTTCGTGCCGTTTGAGGGGCTGTACGCTGAGATCGTCAGCTGCCCCGGGCTTATCGAGACCCTGGGCCGCGACTATCACGTCAACGTTGCCGGCCCTAGCACCATGGCGGCCATTCTCAACAGCTTGCAGATGAGTTACCAAACGTTTAAGCTGCAAAAACGCACCGATGACGTGCTGCGCGTGCTCTCCGCTGTCAAGGCCGAGCTGCCGCGCTATCAAAAGGCGCTGCGCCGCGCCCAGCAGCAGATCGAGACCGCGGGCAAAACGGTCGAGGGCATCATCACCACGCGCACCAACGTTATGGAGCGCAAGCTCAAGGACATCGACGCGCTGGAAGATGCCGACCAAGCCGATGAAATCTTGGGACTCACGTCCGCAAGCCTTCTCGCAGACCAAGAAGACGAGGACTAATTGCAACAAGACGGTGGGGCACCGGCGTAAACGCGGGTGCCCCGCTGCTTTTCGCATCGCGCTTGCCTGAAGTGCGCTTTAGTGTGCAACAATGGCGTTTCGCCCTATCAGACGCGAAAGGAAGCCCATGTCTCAGAGAAGCACCAGCCCGCTCAGCCGCTCCACCGTGCGCCGCACGCTGCAGCGGTTTTGGGGTGTCACGCGCACGCAGCCGCTGATTGTCTTTCTCTCGGTGTTCTCGTCGGCGGGCTACATCTTTTTGCTGACGTTTGCCAATACCTATGTGATGGCCCTCATTGTCGACCGCGTTCAAGCCGGTCCCGTGGCGGGTGACCAGGTGTTTGAGGTCTTCGGCCCCTATATCCTGGCGCTCGTACTCGTTAACCTGGTGGGTCAGATCCTCTCCAAGCTACAGGACTACACCGTCTACAAGCTCGAGATTGCAGGCAACTATCACCTGGCGCGTCTATGCTTCGACACGCTCTCCAACCAATCCATGACATTCCATACCAGCCGCTTTGGCGGATCGCTCGTGAGCCAGACGAGTCGTTTTATGAGCGGCTACACAGGACTGGTGGACGTGACGGTGTATTCGCTCATTCCCACTATCACCTCGGTTGTCTGCACCGTGGCCGCACTCGCCCCGGTGGTGCCGACGTTTACCGTGATCCTGGTGTGCATCATGGTCGTCTACATCGCGTTTGTCTGGCTTATGTACAAGCGCATCATGCCGCTTTCGGCCGCGACGTCCGCCGCGCAGAACAAGCTCTCGGGCGTGCTGTCCGATGCGGTCACGAACATCTTGGCCGTCAAGACCTGCGGGCGCGAGGACTTTGAACGCGATCTGTTCGACGTCGCCGATCGTGCCGCGCGCGATGCCGAGACGGTCTCGATGCACGCCATGATGCAGCGCAACTTTACGACCTCGGGTCTTATCGTCATCACTATGGCCGTGGTGAGTGTGTTCGTGGCGGGCGGCAACGTGTGGTTTGGCATCTCGGCCGGCTCGCTCGTCATGATCTTTACCTACACCTATAACCTCACCATGCGCCTGAACTACGTAAGCTCCATGATGCAGCGCATCAACCGCGCGCTCGGCGATGCGGCCGAGATGACGCGCGTGCTGGACGAGCCGCGTCTGGTGGCAGACGACGAGAACGCTCCCGAGCTTAAAGTGACCGAGGGCGCGATTGATTTTGAGCACCTGAGCTTTGCGTACCGTGACGCTGCGGCGGGCGAGAGCGTGTTCGATGACCTGACACTTCATGTTGCGGCGGGCCAGCGCGTGGGCCTGGTGGGCAAATCGGGCTCGGGTAAGACGACGCTCACCAAGCTGCTGCTGCGCCTGGACGATGTTCAGGGCGGCCGCGTGCTCGTGGACGGTCAGGATGTCTCGCGCTGCACGCAGCAGAGCCTGCGCCGCCAGGTTGCCTACGTGCCGCAGGAGGCGCTGCTGTTCCATCGCTCCATTCGCGAGAATATCGCCTACGGCCGCCCCGACGCCACCGACGAGCAGATTCGCGAGGCGGCTCGCTTGGCTAATGCGACCGAGTTTATCGACCGCTTGCCTCGTGGCTTTGACACCATGGTGGGCGAGCGCGGCGTCAAGCTCTCGGGTGGCCAGCGTCAGCGCGTGGCTATCGCTCGCGCCATCCTAACCGACGCGCCGATTCTGGTGCTCGACGAGGCGACCTCTGCCCTCGACAGCGAGTCCGAGGCGTTGGTGCAGGAGGCGCTCGAGAACCTGATGCGCGGCCGCACCTCCATTGTAGTGGCACATCGCCTGTCCACCGTGGCGGCGCTCGACCGCATCGTGGTGCTGGCCGATGGCGAGATCGTCGAGGACGGCACGCATGCGCAGCTCGTCGAGGCGGGTGGTGAGTACGCGAGCCTGTGGAGCCGTCAGACCGGCGCATTCTTGGAGGCGTAAGCGTCTCGGACGTGGGACAATTGTGCCCATTAGTTTATTGTGCCGTTGAGCCAAGGAGTCGTTATGCCACGCGAGACCAATGCCACCAAGCGCGAGCGCGCCATCGAGGTGTGTGAGCGCCTCGACCGTCGCTATGGCCCGGTCGAGTGCTTTTTGGACCACGAGAATCCCTTCCGCCTGCTGATCGCGGTGCTGCTTTCGGCGCAAACGACCGATGCACAGGTCAACAAAGTGACGCCGCGGCTGTTTGCCCAGTGGCCCACACCCGAGGCCATGGCTGGGGCGAGCGTGGCTGACGTGGCAGACACTATCAAGTCACTCGGCTTCTACAAGAGCAAAGCCAAGCATGCCGTCGAGGCCGCGCAGATGATCGTCGCCGACTATGGCGGCGAGGTGCCGGCCGACATGAAGGAACTCGTGAAGCTGCCGGGCGTGGGACGCAAGACGGCAAACATCGTGCTCAACGTGGGGTATGGCATCGTGGAGGGTATTGCGGTGGACACACACGTCAACCGCATTGCGCACCGCCTGATGCTGAGTCCTAAGACGCATGCCAAGGAGCCGCTCAAGACCGAGCAGGATCTGCTCAAGATTTTGCCGCACGAGTATTGGGAGTCGGTCAACCATCAGTGGATCACCTTCGGTCGCGAGATCTGCGACGCCCGCAAACCCAAGTGTGACGAGTGTCCGCTGGCAGATTTGTGCCCCAGCGTGCGCGTAGCGGGATAGGGCGGAACGCATCTTCGTCTGGCGTTTTTTGCGGGGCTGGGTTTGCCCTTGAGCCGGAGTCCTCTCCATGCGCTACCATGACAGACAATGTATTTGACGTACGACCCGCCGAGCTTGCCCCGGCGGGCTTTTGGCGTTGCGATGCCGGAGGAACAGCATGCTCATTCACCGTATAGCCGCGCAGCTCTACACTGCCGAGGCGCTGCAGACCGTCGAGGCCGGACTCGATGCCGGCGAGGACGTGACGCTGGCCGTGTCGCAGTCGGGTCGCACGCTTATGGCAGCCGCTCAGTTTGCGCGCCGCCCGCGCCCGACGGTCTACGTTGTGAGTGGCGAGGATGCGGCTGATCGCGCCGCTCGTAGCCTTGCCGCCTACGTGGGCCTGGCGCATGTGTGCCGTTTTCCTGAGCGCAAGGATTATCCGTGGCGCGAGCAGGCGCCCGACGACGCCGTGGTAGCGCAGCGCTGCGAGGCCCTGGGACGCATCGTGCGCGGGGACAACTGCATCATGGTTGCCTCGGCTCGCGCGTTGCTGCGCTGCGTGCCGCCAGTCGAGAGCCGCTACTGGGAGTCCACGACCTTTGCAGTGGGCGAGGAGATTCCTTTTGACGAGGTGCCGCAGCGTCTGGTGGGCATGGGCTACACCAATGCCGGCGCCGCCGACGCGCCCGGCCTGTTCCGCGTGCACGGCGACACCGTCGAGGTGTTCCCCGCACAGGAAAAGGCGCCCGTGCGCATCGAGTTTTTTGGCGACGAGATCGATCGCATCCGCCGTATGGTGAGCTCAACGGGGCAGACCATCGGCAACGAGGATAGTATCGAGATCTTCCCGTGCCGCGAGCTGGCGCTCACCGACGAGGCGGTCCACAACATGCATGTGGCGCTCTATCGCGCCAGCCAGGACGATAGCAAACTGGCGGCGCTGCTCGAGATGGTGGATGCACGCATCGTCACGCCCGAGCTCGACCGCTTTTTGCCGGTGATGTACGGCCAGACCGTAAGTCCGCTGGCACACGTGAGCGGCAAGGCGCTCGTGGTTTTGTCCGAGCCGCGTTCGCTGTTCGACGACTGTCTGCGCGCCTACGAGGATATCGAGGCCCGTGCCGGCGAGGCGGGGATTGACCGACTGGATGGCCTGTATGTACGTGCTCAGCAGCTCGATTTTGGTGCCCAGCAGCGTTTGAACTACGTGAGTCTGATTCGTGCCGGCGGCGCGGTTACGGCAGAGCTCAAGATTGAGCAGCCGGCCATTGCGGGCTCGGACAATCGCTTTATGACGCGCATTCAGGAAGTCGTGGGCAAGCGCTACGCCTGCGTGTTTGCCATCCCCGACCGCGGTGCGCGCGAGTCGATGGAGTTCACCTTTGGCGACGAGGGCATTACCTTTGAGGAGTCGCTGACGGCCGCGCCCGAAAACGCCGGCGTCATTGGCGAGCGCGTGCGCGTGGCGGCGGCGGATTCTGCCGACCGTGCTGTTCGCCAGGAGGCCCATGCTTCCATTCGCGAGCGCAAGGCCGACGCGCTCAACGCCCGCTCGCTCGAGGCGGGCGCCGCCCAGGCTGCCGCCGGTGCCGCCGTGCCCACCATCTCGCGCGGGCGCGTGACCTTTGTGGACGCTGCCCTGCCGCAGGGCGTGGTGGTGCCCGATGCCAACCTGGCCGTGTTCTCGATCGCCGACCTCAATGCCCGCATGGATGCCAACCGCGCGCGCAGCCGCCGCAAGGTTGACATTACGCAGATCACCTTCCCGTTTAAGCCGGGCGACTACGTGGTGCACGCTACCCACGGCATCGCGCTCTTTAGCGAGATCGCGCGCCAGGAAGTGGGCGGCAAGGAGCGCGACTACTTTTTGCTGGAATATGCCGACGGCGACAAACTCTACGTGCCGCTCGAGCAGGTCGACCGCATCACGCGCTATGTTGGCCCCGACGGCGATAAGCCACGCCTGACCAGGCTTAACACTGCCGACTGGACGCGTGCCACCAACAAGGCACGCAAAAACGCCAAAAAGCTGGCGTTTGACCTAGTCGATTTATATACGCGCCGCTCGTCGATTACCGGTATCGCCTGTCCGCCCGATACGCCCGAGCAGATCGAGATGGAGGAGAGCTTTCCCTACGACGAGACGCGCGACCAGCTGGAGGCTATCGCCGACATCAAGGCCGACATGGAGGCGCCCAAGCCCATGGATCGCCTGCTGTGCGGCGACGTGGGTTTCGGCAAGACCGAGGTCGCCCTGCGCGCGGCGTTTAAGTGCGTGGACTCCGGCCGCCAAGTCATGGTGCTCTGCCCCACGACCATTCTGGCCCAGCAGCACTACGAGACGTTCTTTGAGCGCTTTGCCCCGTTTGGCCTCGAGGTCGAAGTGCTCAGCCGCTTCCGCACGCCGGCACAGCAAAAGCGCGCGCTCAAGGCATTTGCCGAGGGCACGATCGATGTGCTCATCGGCACGCATCGTCTGCTTTCGGCCGATGTGAACCCCAAGAACCTGGGCCTGGTGATCATCGACGAGGAGCAGCGCTTTGGCGTGCAGCACAAGGAGCAGCTCAAGAACCTGCGTGAGCAGATTGACGTGCTCACGCTTTCGGCAACGCCGATTCCGCGAACCATGCAGATGGCCACGAGCGGCGTGCGCGACATGAGCCTGATCACCACGCCGCCGACCGGGCGCCGCCCCGTGATCGTGCACGTGGGAGAGTACGACCCCGACGTGGTGAGTGCGGCGATTCGCCTGGAGGTGGGCCGCGGCGGTCAGGTGTACTACGTGTCCAACCGCGTCAAGACCATCGACGACGCCGTGGCGCGCGTGCACGAGGCCGCGCCCGAGGCGCGCGTGGGCGTGGCGCACGGCAAGATGAGCCCGCGCGAGGTCGAGGACGTGATGATCGAGTTCGCGACCAAAAAGATCGACGTGCTCATCGCCACGACCATCGTTGAGAGCGGCATCGACAACGCGACTGCCAACACGCTGATCATCGAGGATTCGCAACGCCTGGGTCTGGCGCAGCTCTACCAGCTCAAGGGTCGTGTGGGCCGCTCGGCCACGCAGGCATACGCGTACTTTATGTTCCCGGGTGAGCTGCCGCTCACCGAGGAGGCTACGGCGCGTCTGACCGCACTTTCCGAGTTCCAGGACCTGGGCAGCGGCATGCGCATCGCCATGCGCGACCTGGAGATTCGCGGCGCCGGGTCGCTTATGGGCGCCGAGCAGCACGGCAACCTGTCGAGCGTGGGCTTTGACCTGTTTACGCAGATGCTGGGCCAGGCCGTGGCCGAGGCGCGCGGCGACGACGATGCCGGCGTGGAGGCGGCGAGCGTGGGCATTAACCTGCCGGCCGACTACTTCTTGTCCGAGGAGTACCTGCCGGCGGTGGACCAGCGCGTGCTCGTGTACCGTAAGCTCGCAGCGGCCGAGGACCTGGAGAGCATCGATGGGGTGCAGGAAGAGACCGAGGCCGCGCACGGTGAGTTGCCGTTGGCGGGGCTCAACCTGTTCAACCGCGCACGAATCCGCATTCGCGGCGAGCGCTTGGGGCTCGAGAGCGTCACGCTCAGCGGCGGTCGCATCACGTTTTTGGGCGTCGACGTGCCCAAGAAGGTGGCCTTTGAGCTAAAGACCCGCTATGGCGCGGTGAACTTCCCCAAGAGCCGCAAACTGTCGGTGCCCTACAAGGCGGGCGCCGGTGCGGGCAGCGGCTTGGGTCGCGGCCTCGATGCCAACGACGGCACCGGCCCCGTGGCCGCGGCACTCATGCTGCTGCAACAGCTGGGCGCTAGTGATGATGACTAGCGAGTCGACGCTGCAAACACCCCATTTGGGCACTCTGGCTCCATCGAAAGGAAAGCATGTTCGGGTACATCTATAAGAAAGATGCCGCCATTATCGCGGTTGTCCTGTGTCTTTGTCTGGGCGTGGGCAGTTTCTTTGATTATCAGATCTCGAGCGCGCTGTTCAATATCGGCAGTATGTACGGTCGCCTTATCGAGGCCGCCGGCGAGTTGCCGTTTGAGCTGACGGCAAGCGTCGCGGGCGTTATGCTCGTACGCGCGGTGCGTCCCGACTCCAGGGGGAGCAAATGGCTCGCCGTGCTCGGCATCCTCGTCAACGTTGGCCTGGCCGGCTACGAGATCGTTTCGTCCCTGCGGGTTGGCGGTAAACTCATTGCCGTTCAGCTGGTGCTGACGTTTGTGCTGGTGATCGCCGCCAACCTTATCGTCTATCGCCTCACGCGCGCGACCGAGCCTGACGAGCTCACGCGCTGGGCGTTGATGGTGCTTGCCGTGTGGGTCGCTCAGGCCATTATCCTCAACGTGATCGTCAAGCCGCTGTGGTCGCGCCCACGCATGCGCGTGATCGAGGTCACGCCGGGGCTCAATTTTCAGCCGTGGTGGGTAATCGGTAACCCCGACAAGTGGAGCTATATCGCGGCCGGCGTAATCAAGGACGGCTTTAAGTCGTTCGCGAGCGGGCACACGGCGCATGCGGCGATCGGCCTTATGCTCGCCGGGCTTCCCGCGGCGGCCTTTAAGGGAAAACCGTCGCGCCGCCGCGTGGTCTTTTGGACGGCGGCTGTGGTCGCGGCGCTCGTCGCGTTTGGCCGTATCGTGATCGGGGCGCACTTTTTGAGTGATGTGAGCTGCGGTTTTGCTCTGGTACTGGCACTCGAGTGCCTTGCCGCGCGCATTGCCTATCCCAACGGCGTACAATAGCTCCGTTTGAATCATCTGGCCGATACCCGGTAAGAGAGGATTGCCATGCTCGCGTTCAACAACGACTATTCCCACGGCGCACACCCAGCGGTGCTGCAGGCGCTCGTCGATACCAACATGGAGCCGCAGCCCGGCTACGGTACCGATGCGCATACCGAGCGTGCCAAGCAACTTATTCGCGAGGCCTGCCAGGCCCCCGATGCCGACGTGTTTTTTCTGGTGGGCGGCACGCAGGCCAACGCGACGGTGATCGACATGCTGCTCGCGCCGTACGAGGGCGTCGTTGCTGCCGAGACTGGCCACGTCGCCTGCCACGAGGCGGGCGCCATCGAGTTTGGCGGCCACAAGGTACTCACCATCCCCGGCTACGAGGGCAAGATGCACGCCGAGGACCTCGAGAACTATATCCAGGTGTTCTACGAAAACGAGAGCTACGAGCATACGGTGTTCCCGGGCGCCGTGTACGTGAGTCTATCGACCGAGTACGGCACGCTGTACTCCAAGGCCGAGCTCGCGGCGATTCATGCGGTATGCCAGAAGCGCGAGATTCCGCTGTTTGTGGACGGTGCTCGCCTGGCCTATGCGCTGGCGGCCGATGAGTGCGACATTACCCTGCCCGAGCTGGCGCAGCAGTGCGACGTGTTCTACATCGGCGGCACCAAGTGCGGCGCGCTCTGCGGCGAGGCTGTGGTGTTCTGCGGCATGCACGCCCCGGCGCATCCCATTCCGCGCATTAAGCAGCACGGCGCGCTGTTGGCCAAGGGCCGCCTGACGGGCGTGCAGTTTGAGGCGCTCTTTACCGATGGCCTGTATTTTGAGATTGGTCGACAGGCGATTGAGACGGCCCAGGCGCTACGCCGTGTGCTGCACGAGCGCGGCTACCAGTTCTTCTTGGAGACGCCCACAAACCAGCAGTTTGTGATTCTGCCCAACGAGGACATGGCTCGCATTCGCGAGCATGCCTCGATCGAGTACTGGGAAAAGTACGACGAGACCCACACGGTGGTGCGCTTTTGCACCAGCTGGGCCACGACGCAGGAGGATATCGACGCGTTGGCGGCAGTTCTGTAGCCTGATGTAATGACGAGGGGCCGCCTTGCGCTGGGTTTGGCGCAAGGCGGCCTTTGCTTTTGGGGGAGAAGGGTTGTATGACCGAGATGTTCGAGCCGACGATTCGCCTGGCGACGCCCAATGATGCGCCGGCGTTGCTTGCCATCTATGAGCCGTATGTGCGTCAGACGGCGATTACCTGCGAATACGAGGTGCCGAGCGTTGAGGAGTTCGCCGGGCGCATCGAGCGCACGCTCAAGCGCTATCCGTATCTGGTGATGGAGCTGGACGGGCGTCCGGTAGGTTATGCCTATGTGAGTCCGCTCAACAGCCGCGAGGCATACGACTGGTCGGTCGAGACGTCGATCTACCTGGCGCGCGACGTGCGCCACGGCGGGCTGGGCCGCAAGCTGCACGATGCGCTCAAGCAATGCCTGATCGCGATGGGCATCACCAACATGTGCGCGCTCATTGCCGTGCCGCACGATAAGGACGATGAGTACCTGACGCACAACAGTCAGGATTTCCATGCTCATATGGGGTATCGCCTGGTGGGAGCCTTTGACCGCTGTGCCCAAAAGTTCGGCCGCTGGTACGACATGTGCTGGATGGAGTTGGTCCTAGCCGAGCGCGTTCCCAACCAACCCAAACCAACCTGGTTCCCCGACCTCCCCAAACCTACCATTTAGGGACAGGTTAGCCGATGGGCTCGGTGTATTTGGCGCGGTCGGTGCGCTGGATGCGCTTGGAGACGTGGAGCGGGCGGCCGTCGGTGTCGTAGACGTAGTCGGTGATCAGGATCAGCGCCTGCCCGCGCTCAACGTTGAGCAAAAACGCCTCGTTTTGCGAGGCATAGCACACCTCAAAGGTCTTATGCCCCTGTGCCGGTGCGCGATGGAATTCCTGGCGCAGCGTGGCGTAGAGCGAACCGTTGATATCGCGATCGATGAGTGCCTCAAAGCTCGGTGGTAGATAGGTGGTCTCCAGGCACAGCGGCGCATCGTCCAGATAACGCAGGCGGACAAGTTTGACGAGTTTGCTGCCCACGGCGGCGTCAAAGAACTTAGCCATGCTGCCGCCCGCCTTGGCAAAGCCCGAGTCCACGGTGCGCGTGGTGGGCTTCATGCCCTGGCCTTCGACCTGCTTGGTATAGCTCGAAAACACCAGGTTGTTCTCGTGGAGCGCGGGCGTGTCGGCCACAAAGGCGCCACGCCCGCGCTCGGTGCGTACCAGGCCCTCATCAACGAGCACCTTAAGGGCGTGGCGCACGGTGCTGCGCGACAGCCCCGATTCGTCCATGAGTTCCATCTCGGACGGCAGCTTGTCTTCGCGCGCGTAGACGCCGGCGGCGATGCGGTCACGCAGCATGCCCGCCAAGCGCTCGTATTGGGCCAAGTTCTTTTTCGACGAAGCGCTCATTCGATCAACCTGTATCTAACTTATATGCTTACCGAACAAAGCATGTATTCAATATGACAACAAAACCGCTGGTAATGGATTACCGAAAACCCTACCAGTAAAAATTCTAAGACAAATATAGCATACAACTAGTCGACATAACCAAAACATGTATGTAACTTGTATGCCATCGAGAGCATCAAACGAGAAGAAAGGCTGATGCACGATGACTACTCAGGAACAGGTTAAGGACGTCGTCTCTCAGGTTTTGGCTGACAAGGCGGACAAGGGCGGCATCAAGCGCGTCGTGTGGATTGGCGCCGGCGGATCCAACGGCGGCAACTATCCTGCCCAGTACTTTATGGAGCACGAGGCCACGCAGGTTGTGAGCTCCAGCTACACCAGCAACGAGTTCGTGCACGCCACCCCGGCCTACGTCAACGAGAACACCCTGGCGGTCGTCGTGTCCATGCGCGGCACCAAGGAGACCATCGTCGCCGCCCAGGTCGCCAAGGACCACGGCGCCAGCACCATCGCCATCTATGTTGACGAGTCCGGCCTTACCGAGGTCTGCGACTACAAGATCAAGTACGACAGCCTAGCCGTCGACGAGTCCTGCATGGGCCGCACCAACTCCGCCGTCGTGACCATGATCGCCATGGAGCTTACGCAGCAGACCGAGGGCTATGCCGAGTACGAGACCGCTATGGCCGCGTTCGACTTGGTCGACCCCATCTATCGCAAGGCCGTCGAGTACACCCGTCCGCTCGCTGCCAAGTGGGCCGAGCAGAACGCCGACAAGCCCTGCATCAACGTCATGGCCCAGGGTCCGCTCTTTGGTGCCGCCTACGTCTTTAGCATCTGCAACGTGCAGGAGATGCTGCAGATCGACTCCTGCACCATCAACACCTGCGACTTCTTCCACGGCCCCTTCGAGATCCTGGACAAGCGCACCTCGCTGTTCCAGCTCATCAGCGTCGGCCGCAGCCGCTGCAACGACGAGCGCGGCATCCGCTTCGTCAACCAGTACGGTGGCGAGCGCGTCTATCAGCTCGACGCCAAGGAGCTCGGCCTCAACGACATCAAGGACAGCGTGAGCGAGTACTTCAATCACCTGATCTTTGCCCCGATCCTCAACAACGTGTACATGCGTGCGCTCTCTGCCGTCACCCACAAGGACTACATGACGCGCCGCTACATGTGGAAGCTTGACTACTAAGAGTTACGCGGTTTTACCAAACCGCGTAACGGCTCGACGCTGCGCGGACCGCATTTGGACAATCTGACGTTCAACTTCAAGGGCGCGACCAGAAGGTCAGCGCCCTTTCGTTTCACGCCACCTTGCCTCAAATGCGGCCCGCTCGCTGACTTATGCTCAACCAGCGGTGCCTTAGACGTTGGGGACGTTCTTAAATGACTAGTCATTTAAGAACGTCCCCAATGAGTATGTGGGGAAGCAGATTTTTCCGTTCGGCGATTTGTGTCTTGAAAAATGTATATAACGACTATAACGTAGTGTGAAACATATTGGAAACAATACCGAGGAGGCTGCGTTGAAGAAAAGCAATCTGGGCTATGTGCTGGTGCTGATCGCCGCGCTTATGTGGGGCAGCATCGGAATCTTTGTTAACGGAATATCGGCCCTGGGTGTTTCGTCTCAGAGCATGGCGGCCTTTCGCCTGTTGTCGGGTGCTGTCTTAATGGCTCCGGTCTTGGCATTTATGGGTTGCCAGGGAGGTGCTCGTGAGGGAAAAGCATCGGGTCCCCTGGCACTGTTCAAGGCAAGTCCTAAAGAGCTTGTTCCCTGTGCGCTTCTTGGCATTATCGGCCTCGCCACCGCTAACACGCTTTATTACGAGTGCATGGGCGAGGTGGGCATGTCCACGGCCTCGGTGCTGCTTTACACCTCGCCGGTGTTTGGCGTCGTGCTCGGCCGCGTGCTTTATCGCGAGGACGTGACCCCCAACAAGCTCGTCGCCATCGTCTTTAACATTGTGGGTTGCGTGCTCGCGGTGACGAGCGGCGACCTGTCCGGTTTCCATTTCTCGGCTTGGGGCGTCGTGTCGGGTGTGATCGCCGGACTTTGCGGTGCACTACTGGCTGTGTTTAGTCGCATGGCCACCAAGACGCTGCATCCTCTGGCGGTGACGTTTTGGGGCTTTGTCTTTGGCGGATGCTTTATGGCAGTACTTTCGGCTCCGTGGTCCGATGTGGCCGCGGCAATGTCCCCGCAGCTCATTCTGCTGTTCGCGGGCTTTGGCTTTATTCCGACGGCTCTTGCGTACATCTTCTATATGCAGGGCCTTTCGATGGATCTTGAGACGTCGAAGGTGCCGGTCGTGGCTTCGTTTGAAACCGTGGCGACCGTTTTGGTCGGTATTGGCATCTATGCCGAGCCCGCCGGCGCGATCAAAGTCCTGGGCATCGTGCTGGTGCTCGCGTCCATCCTGATCATGAACACCGATTTCTCCAAGCTGCGCAACAGCGCCTTTGTCGGCCATATCGTTGAGAGCATGACCTTTAAGCCCAACGCGTGGTGGACGGAGAAATCGCAGGACATGGATCTGTTCCGCGAGCGCACCGGCATCGCGCTGGAGCCCACTGTGCAGGAAAGCCCCTGGTACTTCGTGCGATAGGGGATTGCGCGCAAGGTCCGACCTGGGGTTATCCAGCCAGCGCCGGCCTACCCAGCCCCAACGTTTCAAGTACGTTAAACCCGTCAACGGTCGATTTTCACCCGCGAACGGTCTTTATACTAATTAGCAATATAAGCAACGTATAAGACGTTATAATGACCATAACGAAAAGGAGGAGGCAAGATGAATCAGATCATTCTCGCATCTCATGGCGGCCTGGCCGCAGGCGCCAAAGACACGCTCGAGATGGTTCTCGGCGACGTGTCGAACGTCCACGTCGTGTCGCTTGCTCGTGACGACAAGGAGCCCATCACCAATAAGGTGGACGCCATGATCGCCACGTTCAACGCGGACGACACCGTCTATGTGCTGACCGATATGCTCGGCAGCTCGGTCAACAACAACATGGTCGAGCTTTCCAAGAACGGCACGAAGTTCACGGTTGTCAGCGGTTTCAACATCCCGTTGGCGCTCACGCTTGCTATGAGCCCCGCCCCCGTCAAGGGCGCCGAGCTCGCGGCCCTCATCAACGAGGCCCGCACCGGTCTGACCAACCCCAACGCACCGGTCGAGGCCGCCGCGGCTCCCGCCAAGAAGGTCAAGGCGTCCCGTCACAGCTCCGGTCCCGCCAAGATCGTCCTCGCACGTCTTGACTACCGTCTGCTGCACGGCCAGGTCGTCTTTACCTGGACCACCAAGGTCCAGGCTGAGCGCATCATCGTCGTCGACAACGCTGCCGCCAACGATGACATCAAGAAGGGCGCTCTTAAGTTGGCCAAGCCCCAGGGCGTGCGCCTGAACGTCTTCACCGTCGAGCGTGCCCTCGCCAAGATGGACAAGCTCAACACCCTCGGCGAGCGCGTCATGTTCGTCTTTGGCAACACGGCCGAGATGCTGCAGTTCTGCCAGGGCTACAAGCTTGACGCCATCAACCTGGGCGCCACCGCCAACCACGACGGTGCCGATCAGGTCGGCGGCAAGGACAGCTCCGTCTTCCTCGACGCCACCCAGAAGGCCGACGTCAACCAGCTGCTCGACATGGGCATCAAGCTCTACGTCCAACAGACCCCTACGTATCAGAGCGTCGACATCGACGCCAAGCTGTAATCAACCAGGCTTTTGCCTGACTGAAAGGAGAAGGGTATGAATACGTTCATCAGTGCGGTGCTCGTCGGCCTCGTCGGCGTGTTCTGCATGTGGGACTCCCGCCTGCTCGGTCGTCTTAACTTCGAGCAGCCCCTCGTTGGCGCTACGCTCGTCGGTCTGCTGCTGGGCGATGTGCCCACCGGCCTTGCCGTCGGTGCCGCCGTCGAGCTCGTGTCCATGGGCCTGGTGCAGGTCGGCGCCGCCGTTCCGCCCGATATGGTCCTGGGCGGCATCGTGGCCGCTGCCTTTGCGTGCCTGACCGATGCTTCCGCCGAGACCGCCATGACGATCGCCATCCCGGTCGCCGTCCTGGGTCAGCTCCTCGGCATCGTGTTCCGTTCCATCATCGCCGCCCTCACTCATGTGGCAGATAGCGCGATCGATAACGGAAAGTTCAAGACCGCCTACCGTATGCACATCTGCGCCGGCTCCGGTCTGTACGCCGTCATGTACTTCCTGCCGATCTTCCTCGCCGTCTTTGTTGGCACCGACCTGGTTCAGGCCATCGTCAACATGGTTCCCGAGTGGCTGTCCACTGGTCTTAACGTTTCGACCAAGATCATGACCGCTTACGGCTTGGCCCTGCTGCTCACCATGATGATCAAGAAGGGTATGACTCCGTTCCTGTTCATCGGTTTCCTGCTCGCCGCTTACCTCAACCTGTCCGTCATCGCGGTCGCTCTGATCGGTGTGTGCCTGGCTGTCGTCTTCATGGGCTTCAAGTTCAACGGTTCCCATGCAGCCGCCGGTGTCGATTCCGACTACGATCCGCTCGAAGACGACGAAGACTAAGGAGGAACACACTATGGCAACCGCAACCAAGGACGTGTCCCTGAACAAGAAGGTCAGCCAGTTCTTCTGGCGCTCCTGGGCCATCCAGGCCTCTTGGAACTACGAGCGTCAGATGAACATGGGCTTCCTCTACGGCATGGTTCCCACGCTTGATCGCCTCTATCCGGATGAGTCCGACCCCAAGCAGCTCGCTGCTAAGAAAGAGGCTTACCACCGTCACATGGCGTTCTACAACTGCACCCCGCAGACGAGCGCTTTCATCCTGGGCCTCGCCGCCTCCATGGAGGAGGAGTACGCCAAGGATCCCGAGAACTTCGATCCCGATTCGATCAACGCGGTCAAGACCTCCCTCATGGGTCCGCTTTCCGGCATCGGTGACTCCTTCTTCCAGGGCACCATCCGCGTTATCGCCTTTGGCCTGGGCGTTCAGCTGGCTCAGCAGGGCTCCATCATGGGCCCGATCCTGGCCATGCTCATCTCCATCGTCCCCTCTGTGCTAATCACTTGGTTCGCAGCCAAGATGGGCTATCAGGGCGGCCACGAGTACCTGAGCAAGCTTCAGGGCGGCGACCTCATGGAGAAGCTCATGTATGTCTGTGGCATCGTGGGTCTTATGTCCGTGGGCGGCATGATCGCCACGCTGATCGGCGCCACTACCCCGCTGCAGTTCGCTGAGGGTACCGTCGTTATCCAGGACATCCTGGACGGCATGATGCCCCAGATGATCTCCCTCGGCCTCACCGGCCTTATGTACTGGCTCATCAAGAAGAACGTCAACACCGGTTGGCTTCTCGTGATCGCCATTGTGGGCGGCATCGCCCTCTCCGCGGCCGGCATCCTGGCCTAGTCGCGACTAAGCGCCTAACCGCTTTCCCCCGGAGGCCTGCCTGGCATCCCATACCCCAGGCAGGCTTCCATCCCCAAAATGTGACAAAGGGCAGTCCCTTTGTCACATCCTCAACGGGCCGGCGACTCGGTCCAAACCACGGTAACCCTGCGAGCGCCCGGCAATGTGGCGCCGCAAAAATCGAAAGGAATGTGTCAGATGTACGAGATCGACCTTAACCTCCCTAAGCAGATCGTCGCTGACGTCCTGTCCAACCACGAGATCCACAGCGTCGCCTTCGTCGGCTGCGGCGCTTCCATGTCCGACCTTTACCCCGCCAAGTACTTCCTGGCCAACAACACGGACAAGCTGAACGTTCAGATCTTCACTGCTAACGAGTTCAACTACGACACGCCCTCCTGGGTCAACGAGCACACCTTCGTGATCACCTGCTCCCTCGGTGGCTCCACGCCCGAGACCGTCGAGGCCAACAAGACCGCCAAGAAGCACAACTGCCCGGTCGTCTCCCTCACCAACAAGGCTGGCTCCGCTCTGACCGTCGACGCCGACCACGTCATCGTTCACGGCTTCCACGCCAACTACGCTGCCAAGTGCGAGAAGCCCGGCTATGCTATCGCTCTTGCTCTCGAGATCCTTCAGCAGACCGAGGGCTATGACCACTACGAGGACATGATCACCGGCCTCACCAACATCTTCGATCTCTGCGAGAACGCCGCTCAGCACTGCAAGAAGCTCGCCAAGAAGTTCGCCGAGGACTTCAAGGACGACAAGATGATCTACTTCATGGCTTCCGGTGCCTCCGAGAAGATGGCTTATTCTCACGCCGCCTTCCTGTTCACCGAGATGCAGTGGATCGACGCCGCCGCCTACAACACCGGCGAGTACTTCCACGGCCCGTTCGAGGTTTCCACCGAGGGTAAGCCCTACGTCTTCTTCATGTCCGATGGCGCCACCCGTCCGATGGACGCCCGCGCCCTCACCTTCCTTGAGCGCATGGGCGCCAAGGTCGCTCTGATCGACTCCAAGGACTACGGCCTGGCTGACGCCGTGCCCGCGAGCGTCATCACCTACTTCAACCCGCTGCTGCACCTCGCCGTTATGCGTGAGTACGGCAACCAGATCGCCGAGGCCCGTCAGCACCCGCTGACCATGCGTCGCTACATGTGGAAGCTTTCCTACTAATCACAAGTAAGTAGACCTTACGGGTTGATTGAGAGGGGATGGGGTTTGCGCCCCGTCCCCTTTTTTGCTCTGGGGAGGGCGTATCCGTCGCGCCACAAAACCCCAGATAAAACCCACCAAAATAAACCTGTCCCTTTTTGGCAGGTGGGAGGAGATGCGTATGATCAAAGCAGTGCTGTTTGACATGGACGGCGTGCTGGTCGATACCGAGTGGTTCTACAACCGTCGTCGCGTGGCGTTTATGGAGGAGAAGGGGTTCCACTTTGACGAGATCCCCGATCTTTCGGGGTCTAACGAGCCGGCCATTTGGGAGGCGCTGGTGCCCGACGATGTTGAGCTGCGCGAGCGTCTGCGCGTGGAGTACAAGCAGGTCTATAGCCCGGACCATCCCGTTCCGTATGCCGAGCTGCTCAACGAGCAGACGGAGCCGGTGATGCGCGCACTGCACGAGCGCGGCGTGAAGTGTGCCATCGCGAGCTCGTCCTATCGCGAGTTGATCGACGAGCTGGTGGAGATTGCCGGTATCCCCGACGTGCTGGACTACACCATCAGCGGTCACGAGTGCAGTGCGTTTAAGCCCGACCCCGAGATCTACCTGCGTGCCATGGAGGCACTGGGGGTGGAGCCTGCCGAGTGCCTGGTTATCGAGGATTCGCCTTTGGGCATCGAGGCTGGTAAGCGCTCCGGCGCCCGCGTCCTGGCGCTGCGTCCGCACGAGGGTGTCAACCTCGATCAATCGCGAGCCGATGCCGTTATCGATAATCTGACCGACATTTTGGCCGCTTTGTAGCGTCAATCCGCCGCGAGAAGCACTGATTCACGCGTCTTTTGCTGCGGATTGGCTTAATTTGTCATCTATTTGGATCCGTTTGGCTTCGATTCGGACTAAGTGAGTAGACTTTTTGGTGCAAGACGAGCACAAAGCGCATCTGCTCTAGTAAAACCGCAGGTCACAGGGGTGGCGGTTTTGGGTGTGCTCTGCAGGTCGCGTAAAGTCTACTCACTTGTTATTTGGGCCTTTGGTCGTGGGGTTGCTGGTCCCGCTTTGGTTGTCGAGGGAGGGTGAATTGAAGCGCCCCCGCATGCTCCGTGCTACAATCGCCGACATGCCTCACAACCAGATTTGCCTTCGAAAGGAGCCCGCGTGGCGAACGCCATCGATCAGCTCACGGACCGCGTGCTCGTGCTCGGCCGCCTTACCATCGTCCGCCGCGCCATTACTACCGTGGCGGTCACGATTTCCGCCGTTCTCCAGACATTCCTGATCCAGGCGTTCATTCAGCCCGCCGACCTGCTTCCGAGCGGTCTTACCGGCGTTGCGGTCCTGCTCGATCGCGTTACCTCGCTGGGTGGCGTTCACATCGATATTTCGCTCGGTATGCTCGCGCTCAACATCCCCGTGGCGCTCCTATGCTGGAGCGGCATTAGCAAGCGCTTCGTCATCTTCTCGATGATGCAGGTCGTGCTCTCGTCGCTGTTCCTCAACGTCTTTCACTTCGCTCCATTTTTGGGCGACAAGATCATGCTCATCATTTTTGGCGGCGTGGTCTCGGGTCTGGGCGCTGCCATCGCACTTAAATCCGGCGCATCCACCGGCGGCACCGACTTTATCGCGCTGTGGGTTTCCAACCACACGGGCAAGACCATCTGGGGCGTCATCTTTGGTTTCAACTGCTTTATCCTGGCGATCTTTGGCTTTATGTTTGGCTGGGACAAGGCGGCGTATTCCATCGTGTTCCAGTTTATTTCGACCAAGACCATCGACAGTTTCTATCGTCGCTACGATCGCGTGACGCTGCAGATCACGACGCGTAAGGCAGACGAGGTCATGACTGCCTACGTAAACCATTTTCAGCACGGCATTAGCTGCGCCGAGGTCGTCGGCGGATATAGCCGCGAAAAGATGTACCTGCTGAACACCGTTGTCTCGACCTACGAGAGTCAGGACATTATCAAGCTGGTGTGCGACGTTGATCCCGGCGCCGTGATCAATGTGTTCCACACGCTCAACTTTGTGGGCGGCTGGTGGGGTGGTCATGTCGACGAGCCCATGCCCACGGCCGTTCCCGATCCCGACAAGCCCGCACGCATGGCCAGCAGGCAGGCGCGCCTCAGCGAACAGGACAGTCTGCAGCAGGACGACGGCAAGTAGGGTATTGGCATTTTGCCGGTCCTGCGCAACCCATCCGAACGAGCCCCCCGAAAGCCCCGTTGCTTTCGAGAGGCTCTCGTTTGCCCAGATAAAACCTACCAAAATGAAGCTGTCGCTTTTTGGTAGGGAGGGTGTATCGTTTTATCATTATGAGGTAATATGAAACTAGACGTTATATACGTATTAGTTATTTCGATATTTCGATAAGAGTGATTAGATATGCCTGCGCCCAAAAATGCACCGCTTTACCAGCAGATTTACGACGAAATCAAGGATGCGATCGAGAAAGGTGTTTATGCACCCAAGGAGCGTATTCCGTCCGAGCTTGAGCTAGCCGAGCAGTACGACGTGAGCCGCATTACGGTGCGCCGCGCCGTCGAGGAGCTGTGCTCCGATGGCTACCTGGTTAAGCAGCAGGGCCGTGGCACCTTTGTCTCCACGCCGCACATCAACCGCCAGTTCCACGCTTCGACGCTGCAGACGTTTACCGCGCTGTGTGCCGATAATGGCATGAAGGCGGGCGCACATGTGGTCGATCGCCAGATTGTGCCGGCACGTCAAAACGAGATGGAGTTCTTTGGCCTGCAGAAGGACGCGCTGCTGCTGCATATTAAGCGCGTGCGTACAGCCGACGGCGAGCCCATCTTTGAGGAGAACATCTTTGTGCCGTTTGACGCCTACCGTGAGCTGTTGACGGCCGATCTTGAGGACAAGTCGATTTTTGCCGAGGTCGAGCGTGTTGGCGGAACGCCGATTGTCTCGGTTGACTACCGCACGGTCGAGGCCGTTCGTGCCAATACCGAGCAGGCGGCCGAGCTGGGCATTGCTCCGCACGATCCGCTGCTCAACCTGCGTGCCGGCTTCACGGGCCCCAATGGCGAGCCGGTCCTGATGGGTAAGCAGTACTACGTGGGATCGCGCTACGTTATGGTCATGTAAGTTACGCGGTTTTACCAAACCGCGTAACGGCTCGACGCTGCGCCTTTGGTTCCGCCGTTCTAACGAACGGCGGACCGGTCGACGCTGCAAACGCCCCTAAGCGGCAATCTGACGTTCAATCGTCGGTCGCGTACCGAAGTACGCTTCCCTCCTCTTTCGCGTCACCTTGCTCGCTTAGGGGCGTTTTCGCTGACTTATGCTCAACCTGCGGGGTTTCCGCGCTTGTCAAGAGATTGCTTATTGGGGACGTTCTTAAACGACTAGTCATTCAAGAACGTCCCCAATGACTACCGTTCCCTTCGGATTGCATCGCCCGTGGCCGGCAGCCGTGCAACGCTGGTCCGCGTGGCGGCGTATAATCGGCGGCAGATGACTTGGACGTTAGGAAACCATGACCGATAACATGCAGCAGATGGCGCTCGACACGCTCGGCGCCTATTTTGGCTACACCTCGTTTCGCCCGGGACAGGACCGCATGGTCGATGCGATCCTTGCCGGTCGCGATGCGCTGGGTGTTATGCCCACGGGCGCCGGCAAGTCCATTTGCTACCAGGTGCCCGCGCTCATGCTGCCCGGCATCACCTTTGTGGTGAGTCCGCTGCTGTCGCTTATGGAGGACCAGACCCGTGCGTTGCTCGCGGCGGGTGCGCGGCCCAGCTATCTCAACTCCAGCCTTACTCCGGCCCAGCAAAACACCGTGTTCAAGCGGGCGCGTGAGGGTCGCTACCAGCTTATGTACGTGGCACCCGAGCGCCTGCTCGAGCCTCGCTTTTTAGCCTTTGCGCAGGAGGCCGCGGCGGACGGTGGCATTGGCGTGCCACTCGTGGCTATTGACGAGGCCCACTGCGTGAGCCAGTGGGGGCAGGATTTCCGCCCCGCCTACCTGCAGATTCGCGAGTTCATCGATTCGCTGCCGCAGCGCCCCATTGTGGCGGCCTTTACCGCTACGGCGACCGAGCGTGTGCGCGCGGATATCCAGCAGATGCTCGGCCTGCAAAACCCTGCGACGGTGGTGACGGGCTTTGATCGCAAGAACCTCTACTTTGGCTGCGAGGAGATGGGCGATAAGGCCAAGGCAGCGTGGGTGCGCGACTATGTGATCGCGCATTCGGGCGAGAGCGGCATCGTGTATTGCTCGACCCGCAAGACGGTCGATGCACTGGCAGGCGAGCTTGCCGAGGCGCTGGGCCCCAGCGGCATTCGTGTTGGCCGCTACCATGCCGGCATGGGCAACGACGCCCGCCGCCAAAGCCAGCGCGCCTTTATCGACGACGATATCCAGGTGATGGTTGCCACCAACGCCTTTGGCATGGGCATAGACAAGCCCAACGTGCGCTACGTGATCCACAACAACGTGCCCGAGAGCATCGAGGCCTACTACCAGGAGGCAGGTCGCGCCGGCCGCGATGGCGACCCGGCCAGCTGCCACCTGCTGTGGAACGGCAACGATTTTCGCATGCGTCGCTTTCTGATCGATCGCGGCGATGCCGCCGATGAGGCGCTCGACGACGAGCAGCGCGCGTGGGCGCTCCAGAATCGATATCGTCTGCTCAGCCAGATGGAGGGCTACTGCAATACCACCGGCTGCCTGCGCGAATACATGCTGCGCTACTTTGGCGACGAGGCCGCGGCCGAGCATGCGGCTGCGGCGGGTGCGGGCAGCGCCGCCATGGACGAGGCCGAGGGCTGCGGCAACTGCAGCAACTGCCTCACGCAGTTCGAGGTCGAGGACGTCACCGATATGGCCCGCGCCGCCGTGCGCTATGTGGCCACGCGTCCCATGCGTTTTGGCAAGTCGCTCATCGCCGACGTGCTCCACGGCGGCAACACCGAGCGCATTCGCCAGATGCATCTGGACGAGGACCGCGGCTACGGTGAGCTGTCGAGTGAATCGGTTGGGCGCATCAAGGATATTATCGGCCAGCTGTGCGGCCGCGGTTATCTGGCTACCTCGCAGGGGCAGTACCCGGTCGTGGGACTGGGCCCGCGTGCCGGCGAGGTCGAGGACGAGGCGTTTGCCTTTACCGTTAAGCGTCGCGCGTCCAAGCGCAAGGCCTCGGCCCGCGCCCGCCGTGCGGTGGATCTGCTGCGCGAGGAGGCCGAGCTGGATCAGCGTCCGCGCGTGGGCGACGATGCCGAGTTGTTCGAGCGCCTGCGTGCCCTGCGCAAGGAGATTTCGACCGAACTGGAGATGGCGCCGTACATGGTCTTTTCCGACAAGGCCCTGCGCGGTCTGTGCCGTCTACGCCCGCAGACGCGCGACGAGCTTGTCCAGGTCAACGGCATTGGCGAGAAAAAGGCCGACGCCTTTGGCGAGCAGTTTATGGCGGCGATTGAAGAGTTTGAGTCCGAGCATGCACGGGATGGAGCGTAATGATGGCATCCGACGATAAAACCGAGCGCACTGAGGTGTCCGCCGTGCCGCTGTACCAGCAGGTAATGGACGACCTAAAAGGCGAGATCGCGCGTGGCGTGTACGCATCCGGCTCGCGCATTCCTTCCGAGATGGAGCTCGCGAAGTACTACGGCGTGGGACGCATCACCGTGCGCCGCGCCGTCGAGGAGCTGTCGCGCGCGGGGTATCTCAACCGCCAGCAGGGGAGGGGCACGTTTGTGTGCGCGCCCAAGCTCAAACGCAAGATTGTCCAGAAGGGTGACGTTCAGAGCTTTTCCGAGGGTTGCGCTGCCAATGACATGGTAGCCGGAGCACGCCTGGTGTCGCGCACGGTGGTCGCGGCGACACGCGAGGACGCGGCGTTTTTTGGGGTGGAACCCGGCTGCGAGCTCATCGTTGTCGAGCGCGTGCGCACGGCAGACGGCGTGCCCGTCATGCTCGAGAACAATGCCTTTGTACTGGCCGACCATCCCTATCTGCAGACGCTTGCCGACAAGGACCTCACGGACAATTCCATCTTTGCGCTCGTTGCCGAGCATTCGGGCCGCGCGCCGCTCAAGTCCGATCCTTGTACCGTGGAGATTGCGCTTGCCGATGCTCAGGTGGCCTCGCTGCTGGAGGTGCCGGTCGGCGAACCGCTCTTCTATATGGAGGCGTACTTTACCGATGAGGACGAGCGGCCCTTGCTGCTCGGACGCCAAAAGATCGTGGGCTCGCGTTACGTGTTCGACATCTAACGTCCACAGATAGAACAACATAGAACAAGTTTGGTGAAATGACTTCACGTGCGTCGTCGTGCGTGCTATAAATAGGACAACATAGAACGACCGCAGGTAAGAGCTGTCGTCGTTCAAAACCGCCACACAAGGAGGAGTATCACCATGAACGCACATGATCTGGTTCAGGAAATTATCGAGCGCAAGGGCAAGATTGAGAACGTCTTTTGGATCGCCTGCGGCGGTTCGATGATCGACCTGATGCCGGCCAACGAGCTGCTCAAGCGCGAGGCAACCACGTTTACCTCGACGGTCTACACGGCGCGCGAGTTTTGCCTGATGGCCCCCAAGAGCCTTGGCGAGAAGTCGCTCGTCATTGCCTGCAGCCACAGCGGCAACACGCAGGAGGTCGTCGACGGTTGCGAGATGGCGCTGGCAGCCGGCGCCGAGGTCATTGCCCTCACCGACTGCGAGGGCTCCAAGATCGATAACGGCAAGTGGACCACCTGGGTCTATCCGTGGGGTGAGGGTGTGTCGCAGGCCGAGGTGCCGCAGGGCATCGGCGCTCTGATCGCCGCCGAGTTGCTCGACCAGCAGGAGGGCTACGAGGCGCTCGCCGACATGTACGCCGGCCTTGAGCAGATGGACGCGCTGCTGCCCGCCGCCCGCGAGAAGGTCAACGCCGAGCTGGGCGCCCGCTTTGCCGAGCTCTGCCAGCAGCACAAGTTCTTCTATATCCTGGGCTCCGGCCCCAACTTTAGCCAGACCTACGCCATGGCCATCTGCTCGCTCATGGAGATGCAGTGGCAGCACTGCTGCTACATTCACTCCGGTGAGTATTTCCACGGTCCTTTCGAGGCTACCGAGCCCGGCGTGTTCTACTTTGTGCAGCTCGGATCGGGCGAGTGCCGCCCCATGGAGGAGCGCGCGCTGGCGTTCCTCAACACGCACACCGACACGATTATGGTGCTCGACGCGCTCGAGTACGGCGTAGGCGACGTGCCCGCCAGCGTGCGTTCGTACCTGGAGCCGATCTTCTTCTACAACATGAGCTGCGAGCTGCGCGCCGCACGCGGCAAGGTGTTCGATCACAGCCCCGAGATTCGTCGCTACATGGGCATCGAGCAGTACTAGGTAACGGGAAAAGTATTTACCTTCGATTCGCAAGCGTGCCGTGTGAGTCAAAAAGCGGGCCGCGCCGGGGATTTCCGGCGCGGCCCGCTTAGTATCGCGCTTAGATTCGCAAGGTTGCGGCAGCCGGCGGCCTACTTCGCGTCGTATGCCTCGGCGTCCCACCAGTCGAGCTGGGCGATGTTGTCGCGGATGTGCTGGCAGCTCTTGTGGAAGCCCTCGAGCTCGTGCTCGGACAGGTCGAGCGTGTAGACCTCCTCGACGCCCTCGGCACCGATCACGCACGGCAGGGAGGTGAAGATGCCCTCCTCGCCATACTGGCCGGTCATGAGCGTGGATGCCGAAAGCACGGCGTGCTCATTGTGCAGCACGGCGGCGCAGACGCGCGCGGCGGAGTTGGCGACGGCGTACTCGGTGCACTGCTTGCCCTGGTAGGTCACATAGCCGCCTTTGCGTGCGAGTTCCTCGACTTCCATGTGGTCGAAGGCGTACTTGTCGGGGTTCTCGGCCTGAAGCTCGGTGAGGCTCTTGCCGGCGATGGTCGCGGCCTTAAAGGCTGCAAGCTGGCTAAAGCCGTGCTCGCCGATCATGTAGGCGTCAATGGACTTGGGGCTCACGCCGACCTTCTTGGAGATCTCGGTGCGCAGGCGGGCGGAGTCCAGACCGCAGCCCGAGCCGATGATCTTCTTGGGATCGTAGCCGGTCAGATGCCACAGCTCGGTGCACACGACGTCGCAGGGGTTGGAGATGCTCACGAAGATGCCGTCAAAGCCGGCGTCGACGATGCGCTTGGCAAAGGTGCGGGCGGCGTCGGTGGTAAAGAACAGCTCGCCGTCGCGGTTGCCAGCGGCAAGCGCGACCTTACCGGCAGCGTTGACGATGACGTCACAGCAGGCCAGCTCCTCGTAGTGGTCGTAGCAGTTGACGATCTTGGTGTTGTACGGGACAAACGAAAGGGAGTCGCGCAGGTCCTGGACCTCGGACGTCACTTTGGCCTCGTTGATATCGCACAGGTACAGCTCATCGGCAATGCCCTGCATAAGCAGGCTGTTGGCGACATGTGCTCCTACGTGGCCCTGGCCGACCACACCGATCTTACGCGTCTGGTACATATATGTATCCTTTCGGCCGAGTTTTTCGCGTCGAACCATTGTAGCGTCCTGCTGCCACTTTGCTAGGCTAAAGCGCCATAGATTTTTGGGCATGCCTTAATCTCTACTTTTGGAGTGATTTGGGCCGCTGACGGCATCGCTGGGCGATGCACTCGCGCGGATGGGGCCGGTCGTTGTACCATAGCTGCAACTGACTCGTAAGGAGCATCCATGCCCATTCGCATCCCCGACGCCCTCCCTGCCGCCGCGCAGCTCGAGAGCGAGAACATCTTTGTCATGACCGAGTACCGCGCGCTGCACCAAGACATCCGCCCGCTGCGCGTGCTCATCCTCAACCTCATGCCCACCAAGATCGCCACCGAGACGCAGATCATGCGCAAGCTCTCCAACACGCCGCTGCAGGTGGAGGTGGACCTGCTGCGCACCAAAACGCACGAGGCCACGCATGTGAGCGCCGGCCATCTGGAGACGTTCTACCGCACGTTCGACGACATCCGCGACATCCACTACGACGGCCTGATCATCACGGGCGCCCCGGTGGAGCAGATGCCGTTCGAGGAGGTCGACTACTGGCCCGAGCTCTGCCAGATCATGGATTGGTCCACTACGCACGTACACTCTACGCTGCACATTTGTTGGGGCGCGCAGGCGGGGCTCTACCATCATTACGGTATCCAGAAGTACGACCTGCCGGCAAAGGCGAGTGGCGTGTTCGAGCATTACCTGGTGAAGCCGCAAAGCCCGCTGGTCCGCGGCTTTGACGACCGTTTCTATGCCGTGCATTCGCGCAACACCGATGTGCGCCGCGAGGACGTGGAGGCCGAGCCGCAGCTTGAGGTCGTGGCCGTGTCCGACGAGGTGGGCCTGTACATCGTCAAATCGACCGACAGCCACCGTTTCTTTGTATTTGGCCATCCCGAGTACGATACCGACACGCTGCGCCTGGAGTACGAGCGCGACGTGAAGCGCGGGCTCAACCCCCAGGTGCCGGCGCATTACTTCCCGAACGACGACCCCACCGCCGAGCCGCGCAACGTCTGGCGCAGCCAGGCTCAGCTGCTCTACACCAACTGGCTCAACTACTACGTCTACCAGACCACGCCCTACGACCTTGCCCGCGCCGGCGAGGAGCACTAGGCCGCCGGGAGGTGCACCAGCCGTTAGGCGCTGATGATGTGGGGTAGCGGCAGGTCGTGGGCGTCGGTGGGAACGCGGTCGACGCGCTGCTCGTCAAAGGCGATGCCGATGATTTGGCATGCGGGCGAGAGCATGGGCAGGTAGCGGTCGTAGCAACCGCCGCCGTAGCCCAGGCGCGCGCCGGTTTGGTCGAAGGCCACGAGCGGCACGACGATCATGTCGAGAGCTTCGGCAGGCACGATAGGGAAGTGGTTGCTGTCGATGTCCGTGGCCGCAAAGGCCCGCGTAGGGTGGGCGATAAACGGAGCCGCGGACGTATCGTCGGCGGCAACTGCCCGCATACACATGCGCTGGCCACAAGCCACGGCGTCTGTTGCCGAGAGCATGCACGGATAGGCCACACGCCAGCCGCGTTTGGCGGCCGCAGCGGCAAAGGCGGCGGGATCTGCCTCGGAGCCCATTACGGCATAGACTGCAACGGTGTGCGGGGCTGCGGGATCCGAGCTGCCCAGCAACTCAACAAGCCGCGCACAGATAACGGCAGACTTCGCCGCCCGCACATCCAAATCAAGAGCATCGCGCCGAGCAATCACCGCCCGCCGCAACTCAGCCTTGTCCATCCCGGCCCTCTCTCCCAAACCTACCAAAAAGGGACAGGTTTATTTTGGCAGGCTTTATCTGGGCAAACGTCGAGACCGCCACAAAGGTGCCCTTTGTGGCGGTCTCGACTCGACGTTGGCTTCACAGCGCCGCAGCGATTGCTTCAGTCACAAACTTATTGAGCGACTCACCCTTCTTTGCCGCTGCCAGTGCCGCCTGTTTGTGAAGCTCGGAACCCGTTCTTACGTTGAACGAGCCCTTAAAAGCCCGCTCGGGTTCCTTGCCCTTTTCGGCGCAAAATTCAAGGTAATCGTCGACGGCGTCGTGGAAACATTGCTCCACTTCTTTGGCCGTGGAACCTTCAAATACGATTGCGTCCCTAATGCCGGCGACCATACCTGTTAGCACATGCTGTTCGGCATCGAACTCGACCGGGGCGAAATAACCCTTGTATGCCAAAACGTTACTCATGACTACCTCCGACATCTTGCAGAAAACGAACGATGTTTCGAATGGTTCCCGCTGTCAATTCGTCAGATGGATGAGGTGCGTGCATTACGAACATCCTGCCATCTGATGGCCTGTAGAAGCGAACGCGCGATCCGGATGTCTTGCCTTTGCTGTCCATTTCAAAGCCATACGAAGCCATGACTTTTAAAAAATCCGCATAACGATACGTCGAAGGGCAGCTAAACAGTTGGGCGATGAGTTTATCGGATCGAGTCATCCCGCCTCACATTCTGCAACTATATTCTAGTTGCAATTTCAGTTCGATGCAAGCACCTCTACTATAGAACATGTGTGCGTATAGAACAAGTGTTCGAATCACCACTGAGAATGGGGACAGGCACCTTTGTGGTGGTCTGTGCAGTGGAGTGGGCGTCTGCGGCAGTTCGTCTCGATCTGTAACAGTAACTCGGCAAAATTGGACTTAGATGTTACAGATTGAGACAAAGAGTTGGTGCCGTTCGGGAACGTCTCGATCTGTAACATCTGGAGCCGATATTGCCGTCTAGATGTTACAGATCGAGACAAACCGCCGCGGTGGGCTGCGCCGCCTCGCCCAAGCCGCAAAAAAAGTAGATTTCCGGGCATGTCCCAAAAATCTACCTTTGTGCGTTAGCCCAGCAGGTCGACTACGTTAAAGCCGGCGTTGCTCTTGGCGATGACGTCTCGGCCGCCAAAGACGCAGGTGGGCGACTCGGCTGCGATGCGCGTCACGTCGGCGCCGAGCGAGCGCAGCTCAGTGGGTGTGGCCGCGAGCATCTGGGCGCGACGCTCCTCGCGTGCATGCGGATCGAGACCGGCCAGGTAAGTCGTGTTGCGGCGCTTGGTGAGCGCGTACGGCTTCACCGGCGCATCCATGCCGCTCACGCAGCTTACGATAAAGCCCTCGAAGGCGGCCTCGTCGGGCTCAAAGCTGCCGAGCCATTCGCCTGCGCGCGCCACGCGCTCAATCGAAGGGTCGATTGCCGGGTCGCGGTAGGTGTAGAACGCCGCCTGGCGCTCGCCGGCCGCGCGGAATCCGCATCCGTACGCACCGCCCTTCACGCGGATTTCGTTCCACAGATAGTCGTAGGAGAGCGCATTGGCAGCCACGGCCCAGGCGCCCGTCACGTCAATGCCCAGGCGACGCGGGTCGCACGCGCGCGCCGCAAAGCAGATGTCGCTGGGGATGACGAAAGCCTCGTGACGGTCGTGCGGCTCCGGCACCACGAGTGTGCCGCTGGCAGCGCCGTCGCCAGCGGCCAGCCCCAGGTTGCCCGCGGCGTCCCAGTACGCGTCAAAGTCCTCATCGCTGCCGGTAAAGCTCGCCATACAGCCATCGGCCACAAAGATGCGGTCTGCCAGTGCGGCAAGCTTGGCGCGCAGGTCGTCCAGTCGCTCATCAAAGTGCTCGAGCAGATTGCGCAGGAACAGGTAGAAGTCCACGCCCGAAAGCTGCTCGCGTACCACGGCCGAAGGCGAGCTGTAGCTCATCGCGCGACCGAGCGCCGCTGAGTGTCCGTTGTTGATAAAGCCCTGCTCAAGCCCAATGCGAATCTGCGTGAGCACGTCGCGCACGCGGTCGGCGTCAGCATCGAGCAATACCGTGCTCGACCACACCTCGCGCGGCAGGCTCGCCAGCGCATCGATCTTCTCGGACAGGGCGCCGGCGCTCACCAGCAGGTAGGGGCGCACGCCGTCCACGTCGGGCTGCGTCATGACCTCGGTCGTAAAGCTCAAAAAGCCCAGCTTGCCGGCGAGCAGGTTGTCGAGTTCCTCGGCTGAATGCTCGCGCGTGGGCAGCTGCTTGAGCAGACGGCAGAGCAGCGTCACGTAGGGCAGGTCCTCAAATGCGACGCAGCTCAGGTCGAAGTACTGCATGGCGTAGGCCAGGCGGTTGGTGGGGATGCCGTGGCGCAGACAGGGGATGGGCGCGGTCGTGTCCACAACGAGCGGCGGCTCGGGGCGCGCCTCGCCAATATCGGATACACGCAGGCGCGGCAGCGTGGCCCTGTCCTCGGGCGTGTCCTCGGCTTCCTGCGCGGCACGCAGCACGGCCGTGCGCTCGACCACGTCGGCCAGCTCGGCATCGGTCATGGCATCGCGCTTGGCTGCCAGCTCGGCGGCCTCGGCACCCTCCGAACCCTCGGTGGCATCCACCGGCACCAGCTCGACCAGCGCCATGTGATCGTTCTGCAGCACCAGCCCGCGCAGCAGGTCCTCAAAGTAGCTGCCGTCCAGCTCGCCGCGCAGCTCCTCGTACACCGGGCCATACTTGAGCGCCAGCGTCGCAGCGTCGTCATCGTAGAGCCAGGTGCTCAGCGCGTCGCACGCAATGGCCACGCCGTCGGCGATGCCATAGTCGCGCTGGCGCAGGTCGTACTCGTTGCTGCTGATGATGGCCTCCAGGCGCTCGCGCGGAACGCCGTGCTCGCACAGGTCGCGGCAGGCGTCCTGGAATACGCGGCGCAGCTCGCGCGCCACGCCGGGCTGCGCATTTTGCAGCATGATGAGCTCGTAGGGCTGCAGACACTCGGCCGCGGTGTAGCTCACTACGTTGCCGCCCAGGCCGGCGGCCAGAATAGCCTTCTTAACTGGTGCTTCGTTGGAGCCCAGCAGCGCCTCGAACAGGATGTCCGCCGCGATCGTGCGCTTGCGGTCGAGCGCGCTGCCCAGCACAAGACCCAAGCCTACCAGGGCGTTCTCGGGCGTGGTGGCCATCTCGACGCGCTTATACTCGCAGGTCACAGGCGCCTGCACGTCCAGCGGATTGGGCGCCAGCGCGGACGGGTCCTCGCCGGCGGCGACGGCAGCGTCCATGCGGCGGCTCGCGGCACTCGACTGCGACAGATAGCGCTCGTCCAAAAAGGCCAGGGCGCGGTCCACGTTCAGGTCGCCGTAGAGCGTGATGTAGGAGTTGGAAGGATTGTAGTGGCGCGCGTGCGTATCCAGGAACTGCTCGTAGGTGAGCGCAGGGATCGCGCGCGGGTCGCCGCCGCTCTCGTGCGCATAGGCGGTGTCGGGATAGAGCGCGGCGTTGACGGCGTCGTCCAGCACGCTCATGGGGTCGGACAGCGCGCCCTTCATCTCGTTGAACACCACGCCGTTATGGCGTAGCGTGCCCTCGCGCAGGCTCGCGGAGCTGTCGCCGCCTTCGCCCTCGACGCTCTCCGGCAGGTCCAGCTCGTAGTGCCAGCCTTCCTGCTCAAAAATGGTGGGCTTGGTATAGATGGCCGGGTTGAACACCGCGTCCAGGTACACGTCCATCAGGTTGTACAGGTCCTGCTCGTTGGTGGTGGCAACGGGGTAGATGGTCTTGTCGGGGTAGGTCATGGCGTTGAGGAACGTCTGCATGGAGCTCTTGATCAGGTCGACAAACGGCTCCTTGACGGGGAATTTGGCCGATCCGCACAGCACCGAGTGCTCAAGAATATGGAACACGCCGGTGGAATCGGCCGGCGGCGTCTTAAAGCCAATGGCAAAGGCTTTGTTTTCGTCGTCGCATGCCAGGTACAGCAGGCGAGCGCCCGAGGCGGTGTGGCGCAGCACGTAGGCGTCCGAGTCGAGCTCGGGCACGGTCTCGCAGCGCTCGACGGCAAAGCCGTGGCAGGTGGTGCCGGGCACCAGCAGTGCAGCGGCTGCGGCGCGCGGGTCGGTTGAGGTGGTGGGCATATGCAGTCTCCTTTGACGCCCCAGCGGGGGCGAATCGAGTCGAATCCTCGAGAGTATACCCATATGGGGCCGCGACTCTGCGGCGAACTGACGACGATGCCAGCGGATTGGGCATAGGTCCCGCGTGCCCGCCGCACGAGCGTGGAAAATTGGACACTCTCGATATCCGACCGTCCGAAAATCCTCGCTCGTCCATCACTCGCGTATCTCTCGTCTCTCATTCGTCTCTAATATGAGAGATGACAGGAAGATGAGAGAAAAATATGAGAGATAACTGAGCAGCAAAGAGACAGGTAATCATGGTATTGTCTCAATACCGATTGTTCTACCAGCAAAAATATGTATAAATGAAGCAAATGGTAGACATTCTATCTCTATCTATCTCTTATCTCTAAGCCGAGAGATAGAGAGATAAATGAGAGATAATTACGAGAGATAACTGAGAGACGAGGGAAATCTATCCGCGGCATTCTCCGCGGGACCGAGCGAAAGGACGTGCAGATGAACGAAAACGAGCTGACCGGTCTGCTTGAGTCTTTAAGGCGTATGGGCTCGGATGATCTTAACGTCGAAGTGAAGGAGAGCGCCACGACGCTTTCCCGCGACGTGTGGGAAACGGTGAGCGCATTCGCGAACACTGCCGGCGGAACCATCGTGCTCGGAGTGAGTGAGCGCGCAGGTTTTGTCCCGGTTGAGAACTTCGAGACCGAGAAAGTGCTCAACCAATTTGTGTCAGGCATGGGTGATGCGGGCGGTCGAGGAAAGCTGGCCAATCCGCCCAAATACACGATCGAGCGAGTGGAGCTTCAGGGCGTCATCGTTCTCGTCATTACGATTGAGGAGCTCGATCCGTCGAGCAAGCCCTGCTATGTCATAGAGCGGGGCGCCCAGGGCGGCAGCTACAAGCGCATCGATGACAAAGATGTGCCGCTTTCATCGACCGAGGTGCTCGCATTGGCGTCATACGGTCGAGCGACTCCGAGCGATCGCGACGCGGTGGCGGGCGCGGGCGCGGACGATCTCGACGAGACGCTGGTCGACCGTACGATAGATCGGGCTTTCTCGTTGACGCCCCGGGCAATGCGCGGCGCGCCGGACAAACAAACGAAGCTGGAGCGCCTAAATATCCTTGATTCCCAGGGCAATGTCACCAAGGCTGGACTCCTAGTTGTGGGCACCTACCCTCAGCAGTTCTATCCCAAGCTCTTCATTGACGTGGCTGTCCATGCGGGAACTCAGAAGGGCATGGCGGGGTCGCTGAGATTCATGGACCGCACAATCTGTGAGGGAACGTTGGGCGAGATGATCTCGGATGCCGTCGCAGCCGTCGCCGAGAATTTGCGGCGAACCTCGACCGTCCAAGGCGTCTCGCGTGTCGACTCGCTTGAGATTCCCGAGGAGGTTCTGCGCGAGGCAATCGCCAACGCCGTAATCCATCGAGAATACGGGGATCGGTTCTGTGGACAATCGATTGCCGTCGACGTCTTTGACGATCGTGTCGAGGTGACGAATCCTGGCGGCCTTTACGGGGGAATGACTCGCGAGAGCTTGTTTGACGGCAGCTCCCGATGCCGTAACGCGACGCTTGTGAAGCTCATGTCGATTGTTCCGCTGCCGGATGGCGCAGGTTCGCCGGTTGAGGGCAATGGCTCGGGCATCCCGATGATGATCGATGCCATGCGCGCGTATGGTCTGGCCGATCCCCTGTTCCGCCCGGGATTCGATCGGTTCAAGGTCGTACTTTACCGTTCAAAGATCGAGCCGGTCGATCATGGCGGGGGCTTAATTGTGACGGCACTCAAACACTACGGCGAGCTGGGGACGCGCGAGTTGGCAGAGCACACAGGGTTCACAATTTCCCAGGTTAGGTCGCGCGTCAACGCGCTCATTGCTCAAGGCGAGCTTGAGCCCACGGCGCCGGCGACGAGCCGCAACCGCAAGTATCGACTGTCGGAGCGCGTGGGATAGATGCGTTAGTGGACGAGGCGACCCAATAATCGACCCTCGATTGGCGTCCATTAAGGTAAAGCGGTTGTTGCCCAGTCGACGGTGATGCTAAAGACTCGGCTTACGCCGGCATGGCCCCGAACCCGTCCATCAAGAACAGCCTAAGAACCAGCTTGATGACATTTCCCGGTTTGACTTCGGCCGTGCCAAAGACGTGGCGCTCGGCGAGCTCGCTGCAGTATGCATAGATGTCGCGGATAAGGTCCGCGCCCGAAAGCGTAAACATGTAGCCTGCGTCCGAAAGCGCATTGGGCGCGGCGGGCAACTTGGCCATGTGGCAGAACGTTTGCAGGTCGGGCGCCATAGCGTCCTGGTAGCCAAGATGGTTGCCGTCTTCTTGTGCGGCGAGTTCCAGCTGGCGTACTCGATCCAGCGCCACTGCCAGCACAAAGCTCGGCGTAGGCGCATTGACGTCCTGAGTGGTCGCCACAAGCCTGCCCGCTGCCTGCGTGACAAGCCAAGCGACCTCGCGCTGGCAACGCACGGCCTTGCGCGTAACCGGCTTGATGGACGAAGAAGAAACGCTTCCCTTAGGCGGATTCGAAACAGCCACAAGAACCTCCCATGAACAATCCGGCCCAACAAGCCCGGATGAAACACGTGCTACATCAGTATACAGGGAAGTGGGGCAGCGGGGTACAAACGCGCCAGCGGCAAACCGAGAGCATCAACGATGTGCCGATCGCGGAATGAGATCTCGTAATAATTGACTCTCGGCCATATTATTGAGTGGCATGACTCGCGTTCGTATGGTTGTAGGTGCTGGCGATGAACGACATTGACCTTGCTGTTCCGTTGATGGATGGACCAAGCTATGACCGCGCCTGCAGTCTCGTGCCTTCCGAATACGTTGAGGCATGGGAGTGGTTTCTGGGTGAGGAACAGCGCGGCGGCGTTTGGACCAGCCTTCCGCACCACACCAAGGAAGATAGCCCTCAGTATCAGTATCGTTTGAGAATTGGCTCGGACTTCTTTCCCGTAACGCGGGATTCAGGGATCTTCTGGCCGGGCCAGGATCGGGTGAAGCAAGATCCCAATAAGATCTTTGCGCTTTCGGTCCATAACTCTAAAAAGAGCTTCTACACCGATGTACCTCCGCTCTATTTGGACGATGGTACGTGGGTCATTAAGTATTCGGTCCAAGCGCCAGGCGCCGTTGGTTCTCGAGACCAGAATTACAACCGTAAAATGCTCAACTGCATGGAATGTGGCGTTCCAGTCGGAGTCATATTTGCAACCGAGGTGGGCTACAAGGTGCTCGGCCTTGCGTTTGTTGAACGGTTCGAGCCCGAAAACGGATGGTTTGTTCTGCACGGTCCTGTTCATAAAGGCGGACCGGACCCCCGTTTTGCGCCCGACATGAGCTATCTGAAGCACATGCCCGTCGATATTGAGTTTGCCGGACAGGGTACGACCGACGACGAAAAGGTCCGCTATGCGTTAAGGCGCGAGCGATTGGGGCAGCAATGGTTCCGCAAGCAGCTCGTTGCCGCCTATGATGGCCGTTGCGCGGTGTCGGACTGCGGCGTCAGCGAAGCTCTGGAGGCTGCACATATCGAGAATTACTCGGGACCCAAATCGCAGGTTGCCAGCAACGGCATTCTGCTTCGGCGCGACTTACATGCTTTATTCGATGCTCATCTGATTTCGTTTGAGCCTGTTTGCGGCGAATATCGGCTGTGCGGATCGTACCTGCTGGATAAGACCGGCTACGTTTCCTTTGCGGGTGCGACGCTAAGGCAGCCGAATGAGCGTCAGTGGCGACCCAATACGGTGTTTCTTGAGGCCCATCGCATTGAGTTCGATCGCTCGGAAAAGAAGCGTGAAAAGGCGGGGCTTCTGCCGTATTAGCGTATTTGGCTTTGGCATTCTTTGACGATCGTGTTGTTTGATCGGATCGCGTGGCGATGCAATCTCGCGCATGCCCGCCGGTGCATGCTCTTCCTGTTTTGTATAGCGAGAGGGGAGCGTGTATGAGCTGGCGAGGCGATATTGCGATGGGGAAGTACGGAAAACTGCCGTGTGCCCTTATAGACAACAATATGTTTCCGAGCGTAGAGGTTGATTGCGGGTCGTTTGTCGTCACCTGCCCTTGCTGCGGCTCGCAAATACCGTGTCTCGACATTCGGTTCATCGATGCGCGCGACAGGTTCAGCGACGAAGTGAGAAAACAGACAGGCGTTCATATGCCGGTGTATCCGGAGAAATGCCCCGTTTGTGGCCTCGATATCGTGTACGACGCCGGCGACGAGGGATAGGTGATGCGGAGGAGCTGACTGTGAAGGCCTCTCCGTCCCTACAAATAAATCCCCTCACCGAGTTGCTTGTGGAACTCGGCGTGATGGTCGCGTGCCCAGGTAAAGAGTGCCTGGTCAAAGTCGGTACGCGTGGCCGGGACGCCAAAGACGCCGGCAACTTCGACGCGTATAAACTCCAGTGCCGGCAGCTTGTTGATGGCAGTGAGGGCAAACGGGGACGAGGGCTCCTCGAACAGATAGCGGCTGCCTTGCAGCGCGTCGCAACTGGTGCACGTGTTGCCGAGCGACGGGGCTTTGGAGGCTCGCGCGCCTACGGGCTTGTAGCCGCAGCGCTTATGAAGGTAGTCGCGGATCTCGCCCGGCACGCAGCCAAGAGCGGGCACGATGGCGAGTGCGTTGGCGTTGGCCGTGTCGATGGCAATGTGCCCGGATTCGTTGGGCGCGTGCGCGATGGCGACGCTCTCGTCGTTATCGGTTCGATAGGGAATGCCGAAGGCCGCGACCGAGGTCTCTTTGTGACACTTCCAGCACTCGCGCTTGCCCAGTACTAGATATATATACGGCGCTGAGGGGTCGGATCGGTCAACACCGGGCAGCCACTCGGCAAAGGGCTCGGGGTTGACGCCGCTGGGTACATACCAGACCTTCTTGGTCCGGTCCCATTTGGCGCCCAGCGCCTTGGCTTCTTCTTTGTGCGAAAAGGGGACATCGAGCTCGGTGCGCATGGCGGCTCCTTGGTGCTGCAGGTGCAAGTGGCCCAAGGATACCGCAGGGCGCAGACATCGCGGCGTTTTGCTGAGAAGTTGCGGCTCGGATGGGTTCGAGACGTGTTGGTCTCGGCCTCGGTGACTATTGGGGCGGTTTTGATTGACTGCGGAGTCAGCCGGGATAGGCACTTGGGTCGCTGACGTGGTTTTGTGTATGGGCAGGGTGGTTGCTTGGGCGGTTGGAGCTGCCAGCTGATTTGGCGACATAAAACAAAACAGCCCAGAGGACATAGCCTCTGAGCTGCGAACATTTGGTGGGCGTTAGAAGATTTGAACTTCTGACCTCTTCCGTGTCAGGGAAGCGCTCTCCCCCTGAGCTAAACGCCCGATCAAGGGTGCGCAAGCGCGCAAGGGATAATATAACGGAGCCTGAACTCGGTGGCAAGAACATTTTTAAAAATCGCTTACATTGTGGAATTCGGGGGCTTTGTCGCATCCATTTCAAAAGAGCCTGCTGCCGCGATTTGGCTGTCGCATAATGCAAGGCCATTGCGGTATCGAGCTATGGAAAGACGCCTGCGGAATTGTCCTACCGATAAGCGGACAAGCCTCCAGCTGGTGCCTCCGCAGTGGTAAGGTAAGCCGAATTGTTTCCAAGCTGTTTCGGGGGAGTGGAATGAGCAAAGAGTGCGTCGAGCAGGTCGAAGGCGCAGGGGCTTCGGTGCCGATGACCGATATATCGAACATTGATGTGCCCGAGGGCACCGACGAGCTCAGCCGTGACACCCGTCGCGCATGGCGCGACCGCTTGAACAGCGCTTCGACGCGCAAGATGATCACGGGCGTCTTGGCTACGCTGGTGGGCGGTTCGTTTTGGGGCTTCTCGGGCACCAGCGCGAGCTTTCTGTTCGATACCTACCACGTCGATACCTTGTGGCTTATGAGCGTGCGCCAGATTCTCGCCGGTCTACTCTTTATGGCCGTGGTTGTTACGCGCGACCGCGAGCGCCTGGTCAAGCTTTGGACGACGCCCGCTGATCGCAAGCAGCTGCTGCTCTTTACCGCTTTTGGCCTGCTGTTCAACCAGTTTTGGTATCTTTCGGCCGTGCGCCTGACGAATGCCGGAACCGCGACGGTGCTCCAGTGCCTGCAGCTCGTTATCATCATGGGCTACGCCTGTGTGACCGATCGCCGCATGCCGCGTACTCGCGAAGTCATCGGCATTGGCCTGGCTCTGGGTGGAACCTTTTTAATCGCCACCGGCGGCGACCCCACCAGCCTGAATATCTCGCCGCTTGGCCTGGCAGCAGGTCTTATGTGTGCGGTCAGCGCCGCGTGTATGGCGGTGATTCCTGCCAAGATCCTGCCCGAATACGGCAGCCCCATCGTCACGGGCTCGGCAATGCTCACGGCGGGCGTGATTTCATGTGTCTTCGTGCAGCCCTGGGCGCATATGCCGGCACTCGACGCTGCCGGCGTCGAGGCGCTCGCGGTGTTCGTGGTTATCGGCTCGTTTTTTGCTTACATGCTCTATATGCAGGGCGTTAAGGACATCGGCTCGGTGCGTGCGAGTCTCATCGGAACCGTGGAGCCCGTCTCGGCGACCATCACCAGCGCCGTTATGCTGGGCACGGTGTTTTTGCCGACCGACCTTATCGGCTTTGCCATGATCATCGTGATGATGTTCCTCACGGTGTAGCTGGTGCCGCTGCCAAGACGGAAAAGGTGTTGTGCCGCATTTTCGCCAATCGATGTCCGTGTCTGGAGTTTAGCTGTCGATGCTCAAAATGCCATAAACTAGTAACGTTATAGACTTTTTCATTGCGACTCAATTGCGAGGATTTCTTTATGGCTGGTAATCACTTTAAGGGCAGCGATAGCGGCCGTCCTGCAGTTCCGCCGCGTCCGAACGGGGCTGGTAAGGCCGGCACGCCGGGCGGCGCTGGACAGGGCGGTTCCGGTAAGCGCGTGTCCCCGGGCGAGACGGCGATGTTTACCGCTCTGTACGAGCAGTCTCAAAAGGCAAAAAAGACCGGCCGTGCAAGAGGGAATGTCTTTGCGGGCGGTGCAACCTCCGCGTCGCAGCCGAGCGGGGCTCCTTCGGTACCTGTGAACAACGCAGGTGCTGCCAACGCCGCGAATGCCGCCGGCAACGTTAATGCCGGCAAGGCCGACAACAATACTCCCTCTGCCGGTGGCGCGGGGCTTACGGGTAACCTTGGCACGATCTACACCGGCGCCTCCGAGACTGGCACGTTCGCCCGCCTGGATGATAGCGGTGCCGAGTTTGCGGGCTCGGGTTCCAAGGAAGATTATTACGATTTTGGCTTGAACTACGGTAGCGACGCTTCGTCGAGTTCGACCTCTGACGGCCTGGTCCGTCATCGCCATCGCAAGGGCGAGCGCAAAAAGCGTCACACCGGCGCCATTATTGCCGCTGTAGTCGCGGTGCTTCTCGTTGCGCTTGGCGCAAGCGGCTTTATGCTGCTTAACTCGGCAAAGACCGTAAAGGGCGAAGCGAAGGAGGCTGTCGAGATCGTCGGTGGCCTTAAGGACAAGGTCACGTCGGGCGATTTTTCGACGCTGCCTGACGACGCGAAGAAGATCGATGAGCTCTGCAACAGCATGAAGGCGGAGACCTCGAGCCCGCTGTGGGCGGCGGCTTCGTTTATCCCGGTGTATGGCAGCGATATCAATGCGGCCCGCACCATGATTGACGCCCTGTCCGATGTCTCGAGCAATGCGCTGGTTCCCATGGCCGATAACCTTTCGCAGGCCACGCCCGGCAAGCTGTTCCAGGACGGCATGATTAACGTGTCCGCGCTGCAGGCGGTCGCCGATTCGCTTTCCAGCAGCTCGAAGGTGTTCAAGAGCGCCAACGAGAAGGTCCAGGGCATTGGCGATACTCATATTTCCCAGGTGACCGAGCTGGTCGATAAGGCCAAGGACGGCTTTGCCGCCCTCAACGGCGCGGTTGACGCGGCGGAGAAGGTCGCCCCCGTCCTTCCCCAGATGCTCGGCGCCAACGGCCAGACGCGTCATTATCTTGTGCTCGCGATGAGCAATGTCGAGATCCGCGCCTGCGGCGGTTTCCCCGGTTCTCGCGGCGTGATGTCGGTGACTGACGGTAAGCTCGAACTGGGCGATTTTGTCAAAGTTGACATGATGAAAGAGCCTTTGAGCCCGCTTCCCATCACCGATGAAGAGGCAAACTTGTTCACGACCGGATGGGGCCTGACCGGATTCAACACGCTCGGATACACGATGGGCGACGTTACGATGACGCCTGATTATCCGCGTGCGGCTCAGCTTGCCAGCGATATGCAGAAGGCCATTGTCGGAGATGACATCGACGGCGTATTCGCAGTCGATCCGGTATTTTTGCAGTATATGCTCGGCATTGTAGGCGGTACACAGCTTCCTGATGGCACCGTCGTTGATGGAAGCAACGCTGCAAAGGTGCTGCTGCACGATATTTATTGGAATTACCCGGTAGAGGAACAGGATGCCATTTTTGCGGCGGTTGCCGGATCAGCTTTTAACAAGATCGTGGGCGAACTGGGATCCAGCGATATTACTAAGATTGCTGCCGCCATCGAAAAGGGCGCTTCCGAGGGTCGCATCCTCATGTATTCGAGAAACGATGACGAGGAAAAGGCCGCGAAGGCTCTTGGAATATCGGGCGCCCTCCAAACCGATACGTCGGAGGCTCCGATCTTGGGCGTCTATGTGAACAACTACAGCTATTCAAAGATGGATTGGTTCCTCGATGAGCGGGTCACCATCGATTCTTCGGTTGAAAATGCCGATGGCTCGACGACGTATCGAGTGACCACCTCGCTCAAGAACACGATGACCCCCCAGGAGAAGGCCGAGATGCCTGGTTATTTCCAGGGCCATAACGGCATTAGCCAGGATATTGACGATGAGGTGCTGAGGCTTTATCTCTATGCTCCTGCGGGAGGCAGCATTTCGGACATTAAGACTTCGGGCTCCGGTTCTATCGAAATGAACGAAGCGACGCACGATGGCCTGAAGGTTGCATGGGGCGGTGTCCACATGCTTCTTGGACAAGACATAAAGGTCGAGTACACGGTCACGACTTCGAAGGACTCTGGGCACAAAGAGCTTAAGGTTCGTACCACGCCAACCGCTCAAACGTTCGAACAGGATAAGTAAGATATGAAGTACTTTGGCACCGACGGCTTTCGCGGTGAGGCCAACGTTGGGCTGACGGTAGAGCACGCTTATAAGATTGGCCGTTTTGTGGGCTGGTATTACGGTGCCAACCGCGAGCGCAAGGCACGCGTGATCGTGGGCAAGGACACACGTCGCTCGAGTTATATGTTCGAGGCGGCGCTGGTGAGCGGTCTGGTCGCGAGCGGTGCGGACGCCTATATGCTGCACGTGATCCCCACGCCGGGCGTAGCGCATCAGACCGTGGAAGGCTGCTTCGATTGCGGCATCATGATTAGCGCAAGCCACAACCCGTTTTGCGATAACGGCATTAAGCTCGTCAATAGCGACGGTTTTAAGATGGACGAGGACGTACTGGAGCTCATCGAGGACTACATCGATGGCAAGAGCGAAGTTCCGCTGGCCACGGGCAACCACATCGGTGCCACGGTGGACTACATGCAGGGCCGCAACCGCTACATTGCTTCGCTCATTGCAAGTGCGAACTTTTCGCTGCAGGGCGTCAAGATCGGTATCGACTGCGCCAACGGCTCGGCTTCCTCGGTGGCCAAGCCGGTGTTCGACGCGCTCGGTGCCGACGTGCGCGTGATCAACGCCGCGCCCGATGGCTTTAACATCAACGTCGACTGCGGCTCCACGCATATGGAGCGCCTGCAGCGCCATGTGGTGGAGCAGGGCCTGGATGTGGGCTTTGCCTATGACGGCGATGCCGATCGCTGCTTGGCCGTGGACGAGCGCGGTCGCGTGGTAGACGGCGACCAGATCCTGTACGTGTGCGGCGTGTATCTGAACAAGCACGGGCGACTCTCGGGCGGTACCGTGGTGCCGACGATTGCCAGCAACTTTGGCCTGGTCAAGTCGCTGGAGCTTGCCGGTCTGAGCGCCGTGACCAGCGGCGTGGGCGACCGTCACGTGTATGCCAAGATGCGCGAGGGCGGCTACAGCCTGGGTGGCGAGCAGACGGGCCATACGATCTTTGGCGATATCGAGCGCACGGGCGACGGCATTATGACTTCGCTGCGCGTGATGGAAGTGATTCGTGCCGAGCGCGAGACGCTCTCGCAGCTCACGGCTCCGTGCAAGCTGCTGCCGCAGGCGCAGGTGGCCGTGCACGTGGCGGACAAGGACGCCGCGCTCGAGAACATGGGCGTGCAGAACGCCATCGCCGAGGCCGAGGCTGCGCTGGCAGGCGAGGGCCGCGTGCTCGTGCGCAAGAGCGGAACCGAGTCGGTTATCCGCGTGCTGGCCGAGGCGCCTGACCAAGCATCCGCCGATGCCGCCATGAAGCGCATCGCAAGTGCTCTGGAGGCTCTTTAGTTACGCGTTTTTACCAAACCGCGTAACTGCTCGACGCTGCAAACGGCCCCAAGCGGCAGTCTGACGTTCAATTTCAAGGGCGCGACCAGAAGGTCAGCGCCCTTTCATTCAAGACTTTAGTCTGCTGGCCGCGCAGCGGCCAGCTTTAAACCACCCGCTACG
>UQIK01000009.1 GCA_900541125.1 uncultured Collinsella sp. | reverse complement strand
GCATGCGCACGTCCTACGGCTACACCAAGGACAAGGACTGGGCGCAGTATCTGGTTGACAACGACCTCACGCCCAAGAAGTACCGCAAGCAACTCATCGACTCCTATACGCAGCAGATTCTGCTTCAGCAGGCACAGAAGGAGAACGGTGTGACGGTGTCGGACGAGGAGGTCGAGAAGGCTTGGAAGGACGCGTGCAAGAGCGCCGGCGGCGCCAAAGCCTTTAAGAAGACGCTTAAGACCTATGGCTACACCGAGGACACCTACAAGGACTCGCTCAAGGAGAGCCTGGCGCAGCAGAAGCTCAAGGATGCCGTGGCACCCACCAGCAAGCCCAAGGACAGCGAGATCGTCGATTACATCAACGAGAACCTGTCTAACTACAACGATGGCCGCCGCTCGTCGAACATTCTGATCAAGGTCGATTCCGACGCATCCGATGAGGAAAAGGCCGCCGCCAAGGCCAAGGCACAGGAGTGCCTGGACAAGATCAACTCCGGCGAACTGAGCTTTGAGGACGCCGTGGAGCAGTACTCCGACGACACCGGCTCCAAGGAGAAGAAGGGCGATGTGGGCTGGGACAAGCTCACCACCTTCGTCGACAGCTACCAGGCGACGCTCGAGGGGCTCAACAAGGGCGATGTGAGCGACGTGATCGAGTCGACGTACGGTTACCACGTCATCAAGTGCACCGACTACTTCCATGTCGATAACCAGGTCGATGACATTAAGCAGGTGCCCAAGGACATCAAGAAGTACGTCTCCAACGTGGTGAAGACGCAGGCGGCAAGCACCGCGTACAGCGAGTGGCTGGAGCAGTACAAGAAGGACGCCGACATCACCGTTAACCCCATGCCCAAGGACGTGCCGTACAACGTCAGTCTGAAGGGCGTCACCAAGAGTTCGACCGACGATTCGTCGACGACTGAGTAATCATGGGGCGGTGCTCGCGCGAGTGCCGCCCACGCTATTAGAGAGGATTTGCAGATGACCAACGAAGAGCTGCAGAAGGAAATGATCGCGGCCATGAAGGCCAAGGACAAGGTTCGCCTGTCCATCATTCGCCAGGTTAAGGCCGAGGTGAAGAATATCGAGGTTAACGAGCGCCGCGATGTGACCGAGGAAGACGTCAACAGCATGATCAAGCGTCTGATTAAGCAGACGAGTGAGACGCTGGAGATGTCTATCAAGGCCGGCACCGACCAAGAGCGTACCGACAACCTGACCGAGCAGGTCAAGATTCTGGAGAGCCTGCTGCCCGCGCAGGTTTCGGGCGAGGAGCTCGAGGCTCTGATCGAGCAGGTTATCGCCGAGCTGTGTGCCACGTCCAAGAAGCAGATGGGCCAGGTTATGGGTGCACTCGGCAAGGCCACCGGCGGCAACTTCGACAAACCGGCCGCGGCAAAGATCGTTGGTGCAAAGCTTGCGTAAGGGCCGAGCGGTACATAGTTGATGCTGAGGGGGCGTGGCCGTCATGGTCGCGCCCCTTTTTGCTGGGCTGGGCAATCATTGGGGACGGGCTTAAATGAGTGCCCAATGAGCGGGTACTCATTTAAGCCCGTCCCCAATGAGTGGGTTAAAGGTTGCGGGTTCTTTACGGGAATGTAGTGTGGGCTGCGGAAACGTAGTTCTTTCCGTACAATAGTTCAACTCGTGTAAACGCAGGGAAGGGACATTCATGGCAGACATGATCGAGATCAAGCATCTCAACAAGTACTTTGGCGACCTGCATGTGCTCAAAGATATCAATCTCACCGTCAAGCGCGGCGAGAAGCTCGTAATGATCGGGCCTTCCGGTTCGGGTAAGTCGACGCTCATCCGTTGCGTCGATTATCTGGAGGAGCCCACGTCGGGCGAGGTCGTCATCGACGGTACGCCGCTCACCAAAAAGAACCACCTGGAGATGGCTCGCAAGTACAGCTCCATGGTGTTTCAGCAGTTCAACCTGTATCCCAACATGACGGTGCTGGGCAACCTGACGCTCGCGCCCATCAAGCTGCAAAAGAAGAGCAAGGAGGAGGCGACCGAGATCGCCATCGCCGCGCTCAAGCGCGTCGGCATGGCGCATAAGGCCGGCGAGTATCCGCAGAACCTCTCGGGCGGTCAGCAGCAGCGCATCGCCATCGCCCGTGCCCTGTGCACCAAGCAGCCCATCATCCTGTTTGACGAACCGACCTCGGCGCTCGACCCCGAGATGGTCCAGGAAGTCCTGGACGTCATGATCGAGCTTGCGCAGGAGGATATCACCATGATCTGCGTGACGCATGAGATGGGCTTTGCGCGCCAGGTGGCCGACCGCGTCATCTTTATGGAGGACGGCCGCATTCTGGAGGAGGGCACGCCTGAGCACTTCTTCGATAACCCCGAGAACCCGCGCTGCCGCGAGTTCCTGTCCAAGATTCTGCACTAGGCGCGGTGATGGACATGACGGATATGACGAGGGCGGCCGTGTCGCGCCGTCACTTTTTGCAGCTGGCTGGCGCCGGCATGCTTGCGCTGACGGGGACCGCGCTTACCGGTTGCGGCAACTCCACTAGCGGCGAGGACTCCGACAAGGGGTCCAAGCTTGCGGCCATCAAATCGCGTGGCCATCTGAATGCCGGCGTTAAGAAGGACGTTCCCGGCTACGGCTATTACGACACCGCTAAGGGTCGCTTTGAGGGCATGGAGGTCGATTTGTGCTACCAGATCGCCGCTGCCGTCTTTGGTGTGAGCTACAAGGATGCTCGCGCCCAGGAGCTTGTAGAGTTTACCGATGTAACGCCCAAGACGCGCGGCCCGCTGATCGATAACGGCCAACTCGACGTGGTCGCGGCGACCTACACCATCACCGACGAGCGCAAAAAGAGCTGGGATTTCTCGACGCCGTACCGCACCGACTACGTGGGACTCATGGTCAAGAAGCGTTCGGGTTTTACCTCGATTGAGGACCTGGACGGCAAGATTATCGGCGTGAGCCAGGGTGCCACCACGCAGGGCCTGATCGAGCAGATGATCAAGGACAACGGCTTTAGCTGCAAGCCCGAGTTTAGGGCCTTTAGCGGCTACCCCATCATCAAGAGTTCTCTCGACGCCGGCAATATCGACGTCTTTGCCATGGACCGCTCCACGCTGGCCGGTTACATGAACGAGACCGTTGAGCTGTTGCAGCCCGAGGTCAAGTTTGGCGAGCAGGGCTACGGCGTGGCGACCAAGAAGGGCTGCGACCTTTCGGCCGTGGTCGATCAGGTGATTTGCGATCGCCTGGCCGACGGCTGGCTCGACCAAGAGGTCAAGACCTGGGGTCTTGTATAGGCACATCGTCCAAGGAAGGAATCAAATGCTCGAAGGATTATTTGACGCCGACCGTTGGTCGACGACATTTCAAAACATGGGGCCCTTCTGGGAGGGCTTTGGCGTGACACTGCAGGTGGTCGTTGCCGGTCTGCTGCTGTCGCTGGTGCTGGGCACGCTGCTGGGCGTGTTCTCTACCACTCGTTCGCGCGTGCTGCGCGCCATAAGCCGCGTGTACGTGGAGTTTTACCAGAACACCCCGCTGCCCGTGCAGGTGCTCTTTATGTACATGGCCGGTCCGCAGTTTTTGCAGGCCATAACCGGTGCCGACCAGCCGGTGCGCATCGCGCCGTTTGTGCTGGGCTTCTTGGGTGTGGGCCTGTATCACGCGGCCTACATTTCGGAGGTCATCCGCACTGGTATCGAGGCGGTTCCGCGCGGTCAGATGGAGGCGGCCCAGAGCCAGGGCTTCACTCGCGCGCAGGCATACTGGTACATCGTGCTGCCCCAGACGTTCAAGATCATTTTGCCGCCGCTGTGTAACCAGGCGCTCAACCTGGTCAAGAACACGTCGGTGCTGGCGCTCGTGGCCGGCGGCGACCTTATGTACCGTTCCGACAACTTTGTGAGTCTGTACGGTTACCTGCAGGGATACATCGTCTGCTGCCTTATGTACTTCATCATCTGCTTTCCGCTCGCCATGCTGGTGCAGTGGCTCGAGCGCCGCTCCAAGGAGCGTCCGCGCGGCGTGAGCCTGGCCGAGCTGGGGCTCGACAACGTAGAGGAGGCCTAGCGCATGGAAATCTTCAACGCGACCAACCTGCTCTACATTTGGGGCGGCTTTGTTAAGACAATCGAGATCTCGGCGCTGTCGATCTTTTTCTCGCTCATCTCTGGCACGGTGTTGGCGCTCGTTAAAAGCTACGCGCCCCGCCCGTTCCGTATTTTGGTGAGCGCCTATATCGAGCTGTTCCGTTGCACGCCGAACCTGCTGTGGATCCTGTTTATCTACTTTACGGTGCAGGGTTTGGACATTGTGATTTCGACCATCGCCTTTACGTTGTTTACCAGCGCCGTTATGGCCGAGATTGTGCGCGGCGGCCTCAACTCGATTCCGCGCGGCCAGTTTGAGGCAGCGCAGAGCCAGGGCTTCGGTTTCTTTGCCACCATGCGCTACATCATTCTGCCGCAGACGTTTAAGACGATCATTCCGGCGCTGTTTAGCCAGTGCACGACCGTCATCAAGGACAGCTCGTATCTTTCGGGCATTAACGTGGCCGAGCTCATGTACACGGCAAATGTCGTGATGGCCCACGCGATCGATCTGTCGCAGGTTCTTATGCTCTACGGCCTGGTGTTTGCGATGTACTTTGTGCTCAACTTTGGTATCTCGTTGTTGGTCCGAGCATATCAGAGGCGAATGGTGGCAGCGTAGAATGTGGCAAAGGGACAGCCCCTTTGTCACATAGAGAAAGGAATCGCGATGAGCGATCTGGAGAATAAGAAGAATCCTGTGGTCATTACCATCGCGCGCGACTTTGGCGCCGAGGGCCACGAGATTGGTCGCATGCTTGCCGACGAGTTGGGGATTCCGCTGTATGACAACGAGCTGCTGGTGCGTGCGTCGCTGCGCACGGGCGAGTCGCTCGATAAGATGGCCGCCTACGACGAGCGTCTGGCTGTGGAGAACATGGCGTTCCTGCCCGACCGCTACGATGCGCGTTCGTACTCGGATAAGTTGTTCCAAAAGATGAGCCAGGTGATCTTGGACCTGGGCGAGACCGAGAGCTGCATTATCGAGGGTCGTCTGTCCGATTATCTGCTGCGCAATAATCCCAACCATATTGCCGTGCTGGTGACCGCCCCCTTTGAGGACCGCGTCGAGATTGTCCGCAAGAAGCGTGGTCTCAACAAAAAGAAGGGCGCCAAGCTGGTCAAGCAGCAGCAGAAGGCGCGCGAGGCGTTTTACAAGCGCTACAGCGCCGGAAAGTGGAAGATGACGAGCGGTAAAGACATCGTCGTCAACCGCGCCAAGCTGGGCCGCGAGGGTTGCAAAGACGTTATCGTCGCTGCCTACCGCTACAAGGTGGCGCAGCTCGAAGGCTAGCCGACCAAAACCACCACAAAGGGGACAGGCACCTTTGTGGTGGTTTTTGTTTTAGGCAGAGAAAGTCAACTGGTTCTGCCGGGGGCCGATCGCTCAAAGAACTCAAGGATGCTCAAAAAAATCAAAGATACTCAAAATACTTAAAGATTGTAGGGGCATAATTAAGTTGTATGAGTTCAAGGGAGGCTTTATGGCGGCACCGACGGCGTACAGGCAGGCAAATCCATTCACTCCGATGTTCGGACGTGTACCGGCGTATATGGCCGGCCGTGAGCAAATCATCGATGATATGGTACTGGCGTTTGAAAATGACGATTCCGATCCCAATCTTTGCTCGGTTTTCTATGGTGCGCGTGGTACAGGTAAAACCGCGCTTTTGGCATATCTGTCGTACCGCGCCCAGCAAGAGGGCTGGATTACAGCGAATGTGACGGCTTCGGAGGGGATGCTCGAAGACATTTTGCAGCGCCTCAACGAATCAGCCGCCCATTTGATCGAAAAGCCCGCTTCTAGGCGTGTGAACAGTGTCGGCATTGCCCCCGTAGGAAGCATGAGCTGGGAAAACATCGATATTGAATTTGAGGGCGCTAACTGGCGTACTAAGATGAACGCTTTGTTTGCTCAGCTTGAAGCGACTGACACTGGAGTGCTTATCGCCGTTGACGAAGTGGATGCATCGTTTGCGCAAATGACAGAGCTTGTTACTACCTACCAGCACTTTGTAAGCGAGAATAAAAAGGTAGCTTTGCTTATGGCGGGACTGCCGTTTCGCGTGCTGGCGCTGCTGACGGGGAAATCGACATCGTTTCTTCGTCGTGCGGCTCAACATTCACTGGGATCAATTTCACCGACTGAGGTAAAAGAAGCGTTTCGACTAACGATTGAGGACGGCGGCAAGACGATTTCTGATGAGGCAATCGACCTCGCTGCCAAAGCGATCGATGGCTTTCCGTTTATGTTCCAGTTGGTGGGGTATCGGGCATGGAATGCTTCGCGCCAAGCCTCCGAGGTTTCTATTGAGGATGTCGAACGAGGCGCGAAACTTGCGCAAGAGGAGCTGGAATCGCGAGTTTTCGCTTCAACGGCGGCGGAACTTTCACGAGGGGACCTGGATTTTCTTCGTGCAATGAATCCAGTTGGGACGACGACCAGGCAAGAGCTGGCAGCGAGGCTTAAGAAGAGTTCCGGTTCGATTTCAACGTATAAAAAGCGTCTGGTAGAGGCTGGGGTAATTGAAGAGCCTCTGCAAGGACGTTTTGAGTTTGCATTGCCAGGCTTCGGCCGATATGTAGCATCGCTTTACTAGGGGGTCGTTGCTGCGAAAGATCGCTTCGTGTCCCTTTACTGTCACGATCTGTAACAATAAGCCTGCTTATAGGGGCCTATCTGTTACAGACTGAGACAAGCTGGCAGAGTGACCTTCTGCTCCGCTCAAACCACCGCAAAGGGGACAGGCACTTTTGTGGTGGTTTTTGTTTTAGGCGGAAGGGAAGGCCTTGGTGAGACCGGCGCGCGTCTGCGTGTCGGTCTTTTGGTAGATAGAGCTCAGGTGGCGCTGTACCATGCGCATCGAGATGCCGAGCTCCTCGGCGATCTGCTTGAGTGGGCGTTCGTCCTGGGTTACTGCCATGAGCACGTCGACTTCGCGCGGGGTGAGAGCGTGGTTGGCGATGAAGGCCTGGCGCTGTTCTTCGATGCTCGGCGCAGCGAGCGCTTTCTCGGCAAGCTGTTGATGTTTGCGTTCCTGCTCGGTTTGGGGTAGGCGGAACAAGCCGGCTGCCACGAATGCCACGCAGGCGGCGACGAGCAAAACGAGCGCACCGATCATGATGAGAGCAACATTGTCCGAGGTCACGAGCGCCAGCGAGATACCCGATGTGGTGAACGCGCATACGTTGTTGGCCGCGCGACCCATGCCGGCCCATAAGGCGGGCGCGCGCATGCGCGGTGCCAGCTGCGTAAAGGTGGCGGTAAAGAACGTGACAAAAAAGCCCGAGCTCAGGTAAAAGACGATGAGGCTCAAGTTGGGGTCGGCGCCAGCTTCCACGGCTAGGATGGAAATGGTCGAGAGTACGGCGATGCCGAGCATGACAAGTCCCATGTAGCGGCGCTCGGCAAGATCAAAGACGATGCCGGCGACGAGACCGCTCGCTGCCAAAAAGAGGCGCGGCCAGGTCTGTACGGCGATGGTGCCGTGGGCGTTGGAGAACGTAACGACGTTATCAAGCGTCGAGAACAGGCAGGCGAGAACCATGACGAGCACAATGCTCCAACACGCCTGCTTGGCGAGGGCATGAGAGGGCTCAACAAAGGGATTGATGGCAGGCCTTTCGGGGGGCGCGCTTGGCAATCGCATGCTCGTTGCCTTTTGCGCTGGCAGGTGCGCCACATGAGAATTTGTGCCCCGGGATCCGGATATCTTCCCGTAACATGGTGTTACAGAAGCACCCCTTACGACAAGGAGGCTCATATGCGAAAGCAAATCCATGACAACCCAATCGACCACGGCTGCTCGTGCGCGCTCTCCCACGGAACGTGGCGACGTGTGGGCGCCAAGCTTGCCTGCGCGGGGGCCTGCGCACTCATGGCCGGCCAGCTGCTGCTACCGAGCGTGGCACTCGCCGCCGACTGGGTCAACGTCGGCGGCACGCAGTACAACAAGGGCGCGGTTGCCGGCGACGAGGCCGGAACGTGGTCCTGGGACGGCGCCGACGACATGAAGCTCAACGGCTACGACGGTGCCGGCATCAGCGCTCAGGGCAACCTCACCATCGATGTGACGGGCACCAACACCATCACGGCCGATGCCGGGCAGAGCGCCATTGCTGTTAAGAACGGTAACCTTGCCATTACCGGCGATGGCACCCTTAATGCGACGGCTCAAACCGATGTGATTGCGGCGGAAGGCGACGGCAATGCGGGTGGCGATGTGACCATCAGCGGCGCCAACGTCAACGTGACGGCTTCGGGCGCAGTGAACAGTGCGACGGGCATTCGCGCGACGGCCGGCAGCGTGACGATCGATAAGGGCGCCGATGTCAAAATCGAGGCAAAATCGGCGGAAGGATCTTGGCGTCCAACGGTGGGCACCTACGGTATCTTTGCCGATAACCTTCCCAGTAGACACGCTGCTCAGGAAGGCGAGCAGGAAGAACCGGATTATGTCTCCGTGCACGGGGGCGACGTCACGATCGATGCCGCCAACCTGTCGATCAAGACAGCCGATGCCTGGCAGGTTTCTGTGTGCATCAATACGGTCGGTATCAAAAAGAATACCCTCATGAAAATCGTCAACGGAGCCGATGTCGCGCTTTCCGCCGGCAGTGCGGCTTCGCTCTCGGCGGGCATCAGCGCGCGTTCGCAAAGCGGTGCGGTGTGGATGCTTGTCGAGGAGTCGAATCTTACGTCTCGAAGCCTGTCTGCTGCAAACGGCATCGATGCCGTCCGCAATCAAAGTTTTGGAATCATGGCAGAGGCAAACACCGGGTCGGAAACGCCTCGTATCAAGATTCGCAAATCGAAGATTGAGGCTTCGGGCGCGACTGCGGGAATCTATGCGATCAACTGCAACGACGCGACTGCGACGCTGTTCCGTGCTGCAATGATTGATTTGAGCTGGGGCGAGTCGCGCGGGAACGCGATGATTACGACTCCGACGGATGGTGCCGTGCGCGATGTGAAAAAGGTTGTTGATACGGGGAAATGGCCGAGCTCCCAGAACGGGCAGGTCGTCGGTGTTGCCGGTTCGTCTGCTATAACGGATATCGTCGGTTCTGCTGAGGTCGCCCATGATGTAGTGATTGATTTTGGAGACGGGCAGGAGCCGGAGCCGACACCGGAGCCCGAGCCGACACCGGAGCCCGATCCCGATTCTATGCCCAATCCCGAGCAGAAGCCTGACCCCAAGCCCGTAGATAAGGACGCAAAGACCACCACGGCGGTTACCAAGACCGTTACGACCAAGACTACCGCCGGCGCCAAAAGCGCTTCCGGTGTTCTGGCCGCCACGGGCGACAACGCCGCGACGGCGGCAGCCGCACTCGGCATCGCCGGTGCGTCCGTCATCGGCGCCGGCTTCGTCGCGTCCAAGCGTCGCAGCCGCTAGCGCAAGCTTCCGCAACATAAAACAGCGGAGGTACCCCTTACGACAAGGAGGCTCACATGCGAAAGCAAATCCATGACAACCCAATCGACCACGGCCGCGCGTGCGCGCTCTCTCACGGAACGTGGCGTCGCGTGGGCGCCAAGCTCGCCTGCGCGGGGGCTTGCGCGCTCATGGTCGGTCAGCTGCTGCTACCCAGCGTGGCGCTCGCCGCCAAATGGGTCAACGTCGGCGGCACGCAGTACAACAAGGGCGCCGGCGACGAGGCCGGAACGTGGTCCTGGGACGGCGCCGACGACATGAAGCTCAATGGCTACAACGGCGCCGGTATCAGCGCTCAGGGCAACCTCAATATCGGCGTGACGGGCACCAACACCGTAACGGCCGATTCCTTGCAGAGCGCTATCGAGGTCAAGGACGGCAACCTTGCCATCACGGGGGAGGGAACCCTCAACGCGACGGCCGAACCACAGAAGAGCAGGAGCGCTGTTAAGGTCGAGTGCGGTAGCCTCGCCATCTCGGGCGACGTGACTCTCAACGCGACGGCCGGGACCGATACGATAGCGGTTTCGGGGGACGGTAAGGCCGGCGGCGACGTGGACATCCGCGGTGCCAACGTTAACGTGACGGCAACGAACAAAGTGCCTCATACCATCGGCATTCATACGCGGGCAGGCAACATAACCATTAACGAGGGCGCCGACGTCCACGTCGAGGCGGAGGCGAATGGGGGGCTCAATGCCGTTGCAGTCTATGCCGAAAACATCTCCTCCGAGCATGGAGGCTGCATCGCGGTGGATAACGCAAAATTAGATGCGGCGGCGCGTAATGCAAATATGTTGTCGGTCGCCCTGTATTCGTCCGGGGGTAAGGATACATATTTGAGTATTACCAACGGGGCGGATGTTACGCTCGTGGCGAGTGATAGTGTCGAGGTTTTGGATGGTGTTTGGATGCGCGCGCAGGACGGCGTGTCGCGGGTGCTCGTCGAGAATTCGAGCCTTACAGTTCGATGCGGTGACGGAACTGGCCACAGTCGTAAACATGGCTACGGAATATATTCCCAGTCCGGCTCCCAGTCCGCCATCCCTCGAATTGACATCATTAATTCAAATGTTGAGGTGTCGGGTAATGCAGCGGCAATCTACGCTGTCAATCAAGGTGATGCAGCCCCTTGTCTCTCAATTGATGGCGGATCGGTAGTTACGACTCCCGCCGGCGGCACTGTGCGAGAAACTACGGGAAACGGACTCGTCATCGGTGCTGCCGGGTCGTCCACTATCCAGGATGTTAGGACCTCCGACGAGGTTGCCCGCAGCGTGGTAATCAGCTCCGGAGATGCGGTCGAGCCTGAGCCCACGCCGCAGCCTGAGCCTACCCCGGCTCCCACGCCGCAGCCAGGCGGCGGAAGTGAGAATGGCACGCCGTCCGTGACGCTGACTCAGGCGAGTTCCACGACTGCTGCCTCCAAGCCGGCCGCGAAGGCCACCGCTGCCCAGAAGTCCGTGGGCACTCTGGCCGCCACGGGCGACAACGCCGCGACGGCGACAGCGGTCCTTGGCATCGCCGGCGCAACCGTTGCCGCTGCCGGCATCGCCGCAACCAAGCGCCGCAAGCGCTAGGCTTTTGGTGGCAGCGCCCATTCTCGGCTTTTACAAAATCTCAATCTGTAACACCAAACTGCCCAAAACGGCTCTAGGTGTTACAGATTGAGATGAACTGTTCGGCCGCCAATCTAATGTCTCGATCTGTAACACCAGGCGGGGAATTTGGTCTCTAACTGTTACAGATTGAGACAAAACGACCGACCAGACCCCAAACCACCACAAAGGTGCCTGTCCCCTTTGTGGTGGTCGGGCGGTCGGCATAGAGAAAAGTCCCCGCCGGGCGTGTGCTCGACGGGGACTTTGCCGTTTGGCGGCTAGCGCTGTAGGTGATTACTCGCCCAGCAGGCTCTTGGTGATGGAAGCGGCGGCCTTCTTGCCGGCGCCCATCGCCAGAATGACCGTAGCGGCACCGGTGACGATGTCGCCGCCGGCCCAGATGCGGGGATCGGTGGTCTGGCCGGTCTCCTCGTCGGCGACGATGTAGCCCCACTTGTTGAGCTCCATCTTGCCGCCGATCTTCTTTGCGAAGGGGTTGGCGTTGGTGCCGATAGCCGAGATCGCGACGTCGCAGGGGATCTCCTCGATGGCGCCCTCGATGGGCACCGGGCGACGACGGCCGGACTCGTCGGGCTCGCCGAGCTCCATCTTCTGGACCTTGACGGCGCACACGGAGCCGTCCTCGCCAGCGACAAACTCGAGCGGGGAAACGAGCGGCAGAACCTCGACGCCCTCGGCCTTGGCGTGGTGCAGCTCGGCACGACGGCAGGGCATCTCGTCCTCGGTACGGCGGTAAGCGATGATGGCGTGCTCGGCGCCCAGACGCTTGGCGGTACGGACGGCGTCCATAGCCACGTTGCCGCCACCAAAGACGACGACGTTCTTGCCGTGCTTGGTGGGGGTATCGTACTCGGGGAACTTGTTGGCCTTCATCAGGTTCACGCGGGTGAGGTACTCGTTCGCGAAGAAGACGTTGGGCAGGTTCTCGCCGGGGACGTTGAGGAACTTGGGCAGGCCAGCGCCGGTTGCCACGTAGATGGCGTCGAAGCCCTGCTCGAACAGCTCCTCGGCCGTGGCCATGTTGCCCACGACGGAGTTGTACTCAAACTTGACGCCCATGTCCTCAAGGCCGTCAATCTCACGCTTGACGACTGCCTTGGGCAGACGGAACTCGGGGATGCCGTAGACCAGCACGCCGCCGCCGGTGAAGAATGCCTCGAAGACGGTAACGTCAAAGCCGTTGCGGGCGAGCTCGCCGGCGCAGGTGATGCCGGACGGGCCGGAGCCGACGACGGCGACCTTCTTGCCGTTCTTGGGAGCCATCTTGGGCGTGGAGGCGAGCTCGGGGCGGTCACCCAGGAAGCGCTCGAGCTGGCCGATGGCCACAGGCTCGGACTTCTTGCCACGGATGCACTTGCCCTCGCACTGGTTCTCCTGCGGGCAGACGCGGCCGCAGATGGCGGGAAGCATGGAGTCCTCGCGGATGGTATCGAGAGCGCCGCCGAAGTCCTTCGCGCGGATCTGCTCGATAAAGCGGGGGATGTTGATGTTGACGGGGCAGCCCTCAACACAGAACGGCTTCTTGCAGTTGAGGCAGCGCTCGGCCTCGGCCAGCGCCATCTCCTCGGTGAAGCCCTTGTCGACGGGGCGGAAGTCGCAGGCGCGCTCGGCAGCCGGCTCCTCGTTATCGGGGGTGCGGGGCGACTTCATATCGGCAACGAAACGACCGTTAACTAGTGGCATGCGCAGCTCTTTTCCTCATAGGCCTTGAGGGACGCGCCCTCTTCGGAACGGTAAGCGGCCTGGCGGGCACGAAGGTCATCCCAGTCGACCAGGGTGGCATCGAAGTCGGGGCCGTCGACGCAAGCGAACTTGGTCACGCCGCCCACCTCGACGCGGCAGCAGCCGCACATACCGGTGCCGTCAACCATGATGGGGTTGAGGGACGCGGTGATGGGGGTGTCGTACTTCTGGGCGGTGAGGGTCGAGAACTTCATCATCGGAACGGGACCGACGCAGAAGACCTGGCTCACGGCCTTGTCCTGCAGCAGGCGCTCCAGCGGAGCGGTGACAACGCCCTGCTCGCCGTAGGAGCCGTCATCGGTGGTGATATGGATGTGGTCCTCGTCGAGGAGCTCGCGGAACTGGTCCTCCATGAGCAGGAGGTCCTTGGTGCGGGCGCCCATGATGGCGTGGACCTCGTGGCCGGTCTCGACCAGGTGCTTAGCGACCGGGAAGGCAATTGCCAGGCCGACGCCGCCGCCAATGACGGCGCAGGGGCCCTCGGCCATCTCGGTGGGAACGCCCAGCGGGCCCACGACGTCGCGCAGCGACTCGCCGGCCTCGTAGGTGGAAAGCATCTCGGTGGTCTTGCCGATCACCATGAAGATGAACTCGACCCAGCCCTCGTCACCGTTCCAGCCGGCCAGGGTAAACGGGACGCGCTCGCCCGTCTCGTTGGCGCGAACCATGAGGAACTGTCCAGCGTGCGCATGTTTGGCGATTGCAGGCGCCTCGATGCGGAACTTGAACACCTTCTCCGAGAACTGCGTCTTCTCCAGGATCTTATACATAGAACCCCTCTCTTGTTAGGGCCGCCGAACCGTGCCTCCACGGAAATGGACGGTAGCCCGAGTAAAACCGTACGCGCACAGGCGTTGTGCAGACATACGGTGCAAATTATACCCTCATGGACATGTCACTTACGTGTGTCTTCGGCGGTTGGGAGCAGGGTTTATCCGCTTCGACCTGCCAAAGGGGGAGAGGTTTATTTTGGCAGGTTTATCAGGCAAAACGGCAAAGGGGGCCGGCCTCGCGCTTCGGTGAGGCCGGCCCCCTTTGGAGCGTTGCATATGTATAGCGGCACAGGGTTTATTGCGACGCAGCCGCCGCGGCGTTTCCGCAGATGAAACCTGCCAAAATAAACATCCCTAAATGGTAGGTTTTAGTGCTTGCCGTTGGCGGAAGCGGCGCCGTTTACGTGATCGCGGGCGTAGATTACGCCGTGGACGATGGCCAGACCGGCGGCATCTGCGGCGCGGGCGCAGGTGTCCTGGAAATCCTCGGCTTCGCGGGCGCGCAGCTGCTTAAGCACGTAGTCGGCAACGGCCATCTTGCCGGGAGGGTTGCCGATGCCGGTGCGGATGCGGCTGAAGTCGCGGCTGCCCATCTTGTCGATGATGGAGCGCAGGCCGTTGTGGCCGGCGTGGCCGCCGCCTACCTTGACGCGCACGTCACCGGCGGGAATGTCAAGCTCGTCGTGAATCACGAGCAGCTCCTCGGCCTTGATCTTGTACTCGCGGCAGAGCTTGGAGATGGGCCCGCCCGAGGTATTCATGTACGACTGCGGCTTGACCAGTACAATCTGGCGCTTGCCGCCCTCTTCCTCGGGATCGTTGATGTTGATGAGCGCGACCTCGGCGCCGGCCTGGTTTTTCCAGTACGTGACGCCGGCCTGACGGGCCAGCTCGTCGATTGCTTTGAAACCAGCGTTGTGACGGGTCTCGGCATACTCATCGCCAGGGTTGCCAAGTCCGGCAACCATGCGAATCTTAAGCGGCTGTGCAGCTGCCATGTTCATCCTTTCGTTGATTTGTCGCCTGCTATGGTGAGCGACCCTGTTGCCGCTGTCAAATGGAGGCCAATGAGGTTGTTTGTGGGCGTTTGGACGGCCGTCAAAATCCGAGGTGGACAGTTAGTTCAGATACGTATAAGTTCTGAGGACTCGAATTGCTCAATTCAATGCCGATACGTTGTTTTGGAACTTTAGTTAGTCCATATGACGCTGTTTTGAAGTCTACCCCGCTTTCAAATAGGGCGAATGGTATAGAGATAGCTGCAAAACAGCCTAATTCAATGTGTCTATTTATACGTATTTGAACTAACTGTCCAGCCCTGTTCGACGGCGCACGGGTGATTCGCCGTTTAGACCGGCGCAAGGCCGATTCCGGCCCGCAGAGCGTTGAGCCAAGCGGCCTGACGCTTGCGATAGCCCTTGATGCGATATCGGAATCGGACTCCTGCGAGTCGATGCATCGTTTGGGCGAAGGCTTCGAGTGCAACAAGGTCTTTCATTTGGTCGCGATTGATAACCAGGACGTGGATGCCCATTGCCTTGAGGCCATTATTTCGATTGCCATCGTGGATGCGAGCGTTTTGAAGCTCATGCCCAATTCCGTTGTATTCGTTGTCGACTCCGGCGGCCGGGCAATATAGGTCGCAGATGGCGTAAGGGATGCCGGAGGACATGTTAACCGCAAGAGTGTCGAAGTCGATTCGATAGTTGAGTAGCAGGCCTCCCATGGGCAGGCTGCAACATCCGAATCCGCCAAAGCGCATGGGCGCTCCGAGAACGGCTAACATTAGGGATTCGGCTGGGGATGCAGATCCGGGTCGGGCAAGCTTGACTGCCGTGCGAAACGAGGTGTATGAGCTACTTTTGGCGAAGCGCGCGACCGCCTCGAGATCTTCGATGGTCGTGGCGGGCTCGCATTTGTAGTGCGCCTGTTCGTAGCGGGTTTCGTTCTGCTGTTTGGCTGCCGACTGGCCGCCCAGGCAATCAAGATCGCCCGTCGCTGCGCAGCTATCGCCCTTGGGCCAGATGTCGTCATAGGCGATGGGGTAGGTTGCCTCGGGCGGAAGGGAGTAGGTTCCGAGCAGCTCCATAAGGAGCATCAAGGTTTTGGCGACCGATTCATTTTTAGAACAAAGCATGGCTGTCATGGCAGGAGACGTTGCGTAGATGTCGGCCTCGACGTGCATAATTGCACCTTCAGGAAGCGGAGCGGAGAGAATATGCTGAAGAAGTCGCTTGTCGGGGCGTCTGTTGTCTTCGTTTGAAACGAGAAGATCGAGTAGTTCGGAATCATCTTCATTCCAGGCGTCGAGTATCGAAAGTGCGCCAAAGTCTATCGCGTCATTATTGGGAATGCAGCTAGCCAAGGCCTGTGCTTGCTGTTCACTATCAACGGAGTCCCAGGGTAGGGCAGAGTACGCCCGTCGTGCGCGACGAATTGCGCGGAGGGCGGAGAAATGTGAAATCACGGTCGTCATAGCTATAACGTACTAGGTTGGCGGCAGAATGCGACCGCCATACCGTTCTTTTCGCTCAGCGGGGCGCTGTGCGCCATGAACGGCTGGGTGTTATGAAATCGGTGGAATCGGTTGAGGGGATTGCAGGAAATTGAGCTCTGCCGCGAAGGTTGACGATAGCTACTGGACAGTTAGTTCAGATACGTATAAGGCGACGGGCATTCGAGGCGTTTCTAAGGGCCTTCGAGGGTGATTTGAGGGTAAATATGCGGCGGTTGTACTCGAAAACGATGAGCTTTGGGCGGCATGGCATCCGCCGGGGAGCTCAGAAGGCTCCGAACGGCCCTTTGGGGCTTTAAAAAATACGTATCTGAACCAATTGTCCAGGGAAGGTTGGCGAGGGATAGAAAAAGGGCCGGAAGCGAGCTTCCGACCCTTTAAAAGCATCAAAGATGATGCGATGCGCGTTGGACTACAGCGCGAAGTCGCCGCCGACGAGCGTGGAGACGGGCTCCTCGTGGTAAACGGCGGAGATGGCCTGAGCGAACTCCTCGGCGACCGAGATGGTCTTGATCTTGCCGCCGACCTCGACGGGAATGGCGTCGGTGACGACGCACTCGACGATCGGGGCGTCGTTCAGGCGCTCGATGGCCGGACCGGAGAAGATGCCGTGGGTGGCGCAGACGTAGATGTCGCCAGCGCCCATAGCCTTGAGCTCCTTGACGTTGGCGCACAGGGTGCCAGCGGTGTCGATCATGTCGTCGTTGATGATGCAGGTCTTGCCCTTGATGTCACCGATGATGCCCATGACCTCGGCGGCGTTGTGGCGCGGACGGCCCTTGTGGGCGATGGCCAGGTCGCAGCCGAGCATGTCGGACAGCTTCTTGGCGGCCTTGGCGCGGCCCACGTCGGGGGAGACGACAACCAGGTTGTCGGTGTCGAAGTTCATGGCGTTGTAGTACTGGCCAAACAGCGGCAGTGCGGACAGGTGGTTGACCGGGATATCAAAGAAGCCCTGGATCTGACCCTGGTGCAGGTCGAGGGTGATGATGCGGTCGACGCCGGCGCGCTCGAGCAGGTTGGCGACGAGGCGGGCGGTGATGGGCTCGCGCGGGCCGGCCTTGCGGTCCTGGCGGGCATAGCCGTAGTGGGTGATGACGGCGGTGATGGAGCGGGCGGATGCGCGCTTGGCAGCGTCGGTGGCGATGAGCAGCTCCATGAGCATGTCGTTGACGTTGCCGCCGGCCACGGACTGAATCAGGAAGACGTCGGCGCCGCGGACGGTCTCGTCGTAGCGGGCGTAAATCTCACCGTTGGCGAACTGCTTTAGCGTAAGGCCCGAAAGCTCGACCCCAAGGTACTCAGCGATCTTCTGAGCGAGGGGACGGTTGGAGGAACCGGAATACACGCGGATGGACTTGCGCATATTCTCCGACTTCTCGGGATCATTAATCGGCATTACCCTTCTCCTTTATATATCGAATGCCATATAGATGCCTTTTTGCATTGTAACCGTGCGGCGGGGTTAATCGGGTCTTGATAACGTCTTTACCGTCAACGGACACGAACCGACCACTCATCCGGTCGCGCAGGTCACGATAGAAAAAGGAGCCGTCCCCATGGAACAGCTCCTTTTGTGCTTGATAAAACGTTATGCCTCGTCGTCCTCGTGCAGACGGCGGCGATAATCGGCGGCCCAGCCCTCAATATTTACCTGACGGGCGCGGCCCAGACCGAGTGCGTCGGCCGGGACCGGCTCGGTGATGACGGAGCCGGCGGCCACGAGTGCGCCGTCGCCAATCTGGGCGGGCGCGACCATCATGGTGTCGGAACCGATGAAGGCATCTTTGCCGATGACGGTCTTGTGCTTGTGGACGCCGTCGTAGTTGCAGGTGATGGAGCCCGCGCCCACGTTGACGCCGGAGCCCATGGTGGTGTCGCCGATGTAGGACAGGTGGGGCACCTTGGAACCCTCGCCGATTGTGGACTTCTTGATCTCCACGTGCGTGCCGGCCTTGGAGCCGTCGAGCATGTGGGTGCCCGGGCGCAGGTAGGCGCGCGGGCCGCAGTCGACGCCGTTCTCGATGACGGCCTCGATGGCGATGGTCTCATCGATGATGCAGCCGCTGCCGACGGTGGTGTCGGTGAGGCGACTGTTGGGGCCGAGCTGGCACTCCTCGCCCACGGTGACGTGGCCGATCAGGTGCGTCTGCGGCCACACGACGGTGTCGCGGCCGATAACGGCATCGGGGCCGATCCAGGCCTGCGTTGGGTCGATGAAGGTAACGCCCTCGGCCATCCAGTGCTCGTTGATGCGGTCGCGCGCGATAGCGGTGAGCTGCGCGAGCTGGATGCGGCTGTTGACGCCCAGGCCATCGCGGTAGTCATCGCAGTGGAAGATGGAGACAGCCTGGCCGTGGCTTTTGAGAATCTCGAGCATGTCGGGCAGGTAGTACTCGGATTGCGCGTTGTCGTTGCCGATCTCGTTAATGTGGGCGGCGAGCTGCGCGCCGTCGAAGGCGTAGCAGCCGGCGTTGCACTCGAGCAGCGTGGCGGCCTGCTCGGGCGTGCAGTCCTTCTGCTCGATGATGCGCTCGATCTGACCATCGGCGCCCAGCTTGATGCGGCCGTAGCCGAAGGGGTCGGGCGGGGTCATGGTCATGACGGTGCAGGCGAGCTCGCCGGTAGCGACGGTCTGCGCGAACTTGGCGACGGTGTCGGCGGTGATGAGCGGCAGGTCGCCGTTGAGCACGACGACGGGGCCTTGCGTGATGCCGCAGGCCTCGAGCGCGACCTTTACAGCGTGGCCGGTGCCCAGGCGCTCGGTCTGCTCAACACACTCGACCTTGGTGGCGCTGCTGGCGTAGGCGCCGTCGATCAGGGCGCGCATCTCGTCGGCGTGGCTGCCGATGACGACCACGACGCGGCTGCAGCCGGCCTTGATGGTGGCGTCGACGATCCACTGAACCATGGGCTTGCCCAGGATCTTGTGCGAAACCTTGCAGTGGTTCGACTTCATGCGGGTGCCCTCGCCGGCGGCGAGGATAATTGCGGTTGCGTCCATGTGATCTCCTGTTACGTTATAGAGACGTGTGTTTGGAAACGATACACGGCGCAATATGATACCGCAGGCATATGTTGAGCGCGTAACGATTGACGCGTGACGGCCGATGTCGCTGCCGCCGGCGTGGTGTTTGCGCTGGTTGTGCATGGCGGCGGCGCTGCGGCGTTGGCGTTTTGCGCGAGGGGATGGGAGGTGCCCGTGGATATCATGCGAGAGGAATCGGGCAACGAACCCGTCGCGGCATTTTCGATGTCGCATCCGGCGGTGCCGGCGCTCTACATGGTGTTGACGCTGGGACTCACCATGTTCTCGATGCAGCCGGTGCTGATTGCGCTGTCGCTTGCGGGCGGGCTGGCGTACGGGCTTGCGACGCACGGCGCCGCGCGCACGTTGGGGGCGCTTCGCTGGCAGCTGCCGGTGATTTTGATCATCGCGGTGCTCAATCCGCTGTTTAGCGCCTCGGGCTCGACGGAGCTGTTCCGTATTGGTGTGCGCGCGGTGTATCTGGAGAGCATGGTATACGGCCTGTGCATGGGCGGGCTGTTTGTGGCGAGCGTGCTGTGGTTTGAGGCCGCGGCGTCGATGCTCAAATACGACAAGGTGCTCGCGCTGCTGGGTAATGCCGCACCGGTGATCGCGCTCATGATCTCGATGTGCATGCGGCTTATCCCACAGTTTTTGCGCCGCGGCCGCACGGTGCTGGCGGTGCAAGATGCGATTGACGTGCCGGGGCGCGCGCCGGCCGACCCCGTGCGCTCGCGCCTGCGGGCGTCGAGCGTGTTGATGGGCTGGGGCATGGAAGATTCGCTGGAGCGCGCGGACGCGATGCGCTCGCGCGGGTGGGGTGCCGCGACGCGTCGTACGACGTATGCGCGGTATCGGCTGGGGCGCGGCGACGTTGCCGCGCTGGTGGGGCTTGCGCTGTTTGGCGCCGCTGCGGTTGCGGCGGCGTGGGCCGCGACAACGCAGTATTCGTTTTACCCTCAGCTTTCGGTGCCGGCGCCGTGGCCTGGCTATATTGTGTACGCGGCTTGGATGGTGTTGCCCTGTGTGTTGCACGCGATTGACGAGAAGAGGTTTGGCTGATGGCTCGGTTGGATAGCTGCTCGGTAACGGGCGGGGCGTGCGGCTCTGATGTGCCTGCGATTGAGGTACGGGGTCTGAGCTTTACCTACCCCGGGGCTGAGGCTGCGGTGCTCGAGGGGCTCGACTGGTCTGTTCCCCAAGGTGCATTTGCGCTGCTTGTTGGCGGTACCGGATCGGGTAAGTCGACGCTGCTGTCGCTGCTCAAGCCCGAGATCGCTCCGGCGGGCGAGCGCACTGGCGAACTGCGCGTGCTGGGCGAGCCCGTCGCCGACATGGATGTGCGGGCATCGGCGGAGCGCGTGGGCTATGTGTTCCAGGATCCCGAGAACCAGATCGTGTGCGAAACCGTGTGGCACGAGATGGCGTTTGGCCTGGAAAACTTGGGGCTAGCGCGTGATGAGATGCGCCGTCGCGTATCTGAGACCAGCTATTTCTTTGGGCTGGAAGATTGGCTTCACCGCGATACTGACACGCTTTCGGGCGGTCGCAAACAGTTGCTGTCGTTGGCGGCCGTTCTGACGCTGCGCCCGCGCGTGCTGCTGCTCGACGAGCCCACGTCTCAGCTTGATCCGGTTGCGGAGAAGAATTTCCTGCACGCGCTGTTTCGTGTGAATCGCGAGCTGGGCTGCACGGTTGTTGTGGCGACGCATCAGCCGCGCCCAATGCTCGAATACGCGACGTGTGCGTACCGGATTGAGGACGGTCGCGTGCGCGAGGTGGCGGATATGGCTTCTTTGGGACGCCGAGAATCGCTGGTTTCCGATGATATGTTGGGGTGGGGTGCCATCCGATGTGCAAAAAAAGGAGTATTCAGCAGGCGTGAGGACAATTTGGGCTCTCTGGAGCCGCCCGGGGACGTATCGAGCGCGAAAAAAAGTTCGGAATTGGACAAATCGTCCGAATTTGCGGTGCAAACGTCGCTCGAGAACGGCTCGGAAGCCTTCCCGCGCACGGATGGAAGCAGAATACTCCAAAAAATGCACGCTGGGTCGGCTACCACCCTGGCAGGGAGCTGGTTTCGCTACGATCGCGCGGGCGGTTGGGTGCTGCGCGGGCTCGATGCGTCGTTTTCGGCTGGCGCGGTGCATGCGGTTGTGGGCGGTAACGGCTGCGGCAAGTCGACAATGCTTTCGGTGCTGGCGAAGACCGCCAAGCTACAGCGCGGCCGCATGGTGCGTGGGGCGGCTTCGGCGGCTCTGCTGCCACAGAATCCCAAGGCATTGCTGGTCGCCGAAACGGTGCGCGACGAGCTGATGGAATGGGCTTCGATCTGCGGATATGACGAGAACTTGGCGCGGGAGCGTGCGGCGCAACTGGGGCTGGACGGCTTGGAGACGCGCCACCCCTACGACCTTTCGGGCGGACAGCGCCAGCTGCTCGCGCTGGCAAAGCTGCTGCTGATCGGCCCCGAGCTGCTGCTGCTTGACGAGCCCACGAAGGGCTTGGACCTGGAGAGCCGCCGCATCATCGCCCGCGCCCTGTGTGACCATGCGAAGGCTGGCGGCACCGTCATTATGGCCACGCACGATCTGGATTTTGCCGAGCAGGTTGCCGATGACATTGCCATGATGTTTGACGGCGAGATTGCCTGCATGGAGCCCCCGGCCGACTTCTTTGCCGACAACGTGTTCTATAGGGCGTGATGGGATGGCAGATTATCGCGGCTTGCGCCTGCTTGCAAAACTGGAGATTCCGCTGCTGTTGGCGGCGCCGGCGGTAATGGCCGCAGCATTGTTGGCGGGCATTGAGCAGGCGGCGCTTGCCATGCTTGTCGTGGTGGCGCTGGTGCTTGCACTGTTCTTTGCGGGTTACGAGGCATCTCGTCCGGGTTTGCGCCAGATTATGCCCACGCTGGTGCTGGCGGCGCTGGCGGCGGCGGGGCGCATCCTGTTTGGGCCCATTCCCGACTTTAAACCGGTGAGCGCCATCGCCATTATCGCGGGGGCGACGCTTGGTCGCCGCAATGGTTTTATGGTTGGCGCGCTGGCGGCGCTGACCAGCAATTTCTTTTTTGGACAGGGCATGTGGACGCCGTGGCAGATGTATGCCTGGGGGCTCGTGGGATACGTTGGCGGTGCGCTGTCGTATGCGGGTGCATTCGACCGCGCCGATGGCACCGTGCGCATGCCGGCGCTGATGGCGTACGGCTTTGCGTCGGGCCTGCTCTACGGAGTTGTAATCAACGCCTACGACATCATCGGCTTTGTGCAGCCGCTCACGTGGGCGGGAGCCGTGGCGCGTCTTGCCACGGCGGTGCCGTTCGATATCACACACGGCCTCGCGACCTGCGTGTTTTTGGCCGCCTTGTACAGGCCTTGGTGCCGTCGCATTAACCGTGTCGTCGTGAAATACGGACTGTAGGGCTAGTTGCGCCGAGGCGGGAATCAATGCTGTCAAAGTGCCATTTTAAAACTATGCCGGTTTACGGGGCTAGATTGGCACAGGCAGACCATACCAGTTTTTTTCGAAATAGAGCAAGCCGTTCACCTGCGGTTTTATTATCTCGGAATTGCGTATGGTTGGGGGTTCGCGATTCAGCCCCGTAAACCGGCATAGTTTTGGAATGGCCGGCTGATACGACGGGCATCGTGGCCCTCAGAGAGCCAAATTGATCCATTTTCTTCCGTCTCCAGATGTCCCCAGGAAATCAGTTGACGACGCTTGCCACGAAACTGGCCCATCTACTACGTTTAGCTTGATACCCCCGACCATGACCGCGTTTTATGAAAAACCGCAGGCTTTCTACCTGCGGTTTTCTTTTTGCGTTGTTCGCTATGGTTGAGGGTAGTGGCTTGAACGTAGTAGATGGGCTGGTTTCGTGGCGGACGGGGTCACGCAGGCGCCCTTGCGCGGGCAAAAGTGATCCGTATTCCTTCGTCCCCGGGGGATCATTTGGGGGCTAGAGCTCTAGCGTGAGGGTGACGGGGCAATGGTCGCTGCCGAAGATGTCGCCGCGGATGCCGGTGTCGCGTACGTTGTCGGCGATTGCGTCGCTTACCAGGAAGTAGTCGATGCGCCAGCCGGCGTTGTTCTTGCGGGCATTAAAGCGGTAGCTCCACCAGCTGTAGACGCCCTCGACGTCGGGGTTTGCCGCGCGCCAGGTATCGGTAAACCCGGCGTTGAGCAGCTCGGTAAACTTGCCGCGTTCCTCGTCCGAAAAGCCGGCGTTGCCGCGGTTGGACTTGGGGTTCTTAAGGTCGATCTCCTCGTGCGCTACGTTAAAGTCGCCGCAGGTCACGACGGGCTTGCCGGTCTCGCGCTCAAGCGCGCTCAAAAAGCCGCGATAGGCATCATCCCAGGCCATGCGCACATCAATGCGCGCGAGCTCATTTTGGGCGTTAGGCGTGTAGACATCCACAAACCAAAACTTGTCGAACTCGAGCGCGCAGACGCGGCCCTCGGTTGCAGCTTGGGCGACGAGCTCGGCTGCCTCGCCCTCACCGGCGTAGGGTAGCAGTGCGTCGGCGTACAGCACGCGCAGCGGTTCCTGGCGGCTAAAGACCGCAGTGCCCGAATAGCCTTTGCGTTCGGCGTAGCTCCAGGTTTGATGATAGCCGGGCAGGTCAATATCGACCTGGCCCTCCTGCAGCTTGGTTTCCTGCAGCGCCAAGATATCGACGTCGAGTTCTTGCGCGGTCTGGATAAAGCTCGGGTCCTTTTTGAGCACGGCGCGCAGGCCGTTGACGTTCCACGAGGCGAAAGTGTAAGTCTGAGGCATGGTGTCCTTTCGACGGGGTTGGCAGGCTTAAGATTAGCGCAACAGGGGCGGTGGTGGGCTCCGCGCGTGCTGACCCAAAGGCTGCATGCTGGGACATTGCCCGACGCTGCCCGACCAACGAGGACGGAGGACTCATATGACGCAGGCGATAACGGACTCCAAACAGGCCTCCGCCGCGCTGGCGGAGCTGTTCGGCACCCACAAGCGCGTGGTCTTCTTTGGCGGCGCGGGTGTTTCCACGGCGAGCGGCATCCCCGATTTCCGCAGCGTGGACGGCCTATATCACCAGCAGTTTGCCTACCCGCCCGAGACCATGCTCTCGCATAGCTTTTACGAGGCGCATCCGGCCGAGTTCTTCGACTTCTACCGCACCAAGATGATCGCGCTTGGCGCTAAGCCCAACCGCTGCCACACCAAGTTGGCCGAGCTGGAGCGCGCCGGCAATCTAAATGCCGTGGTGACGCAAAATATCGACGGCCTGCATCAGATGGCCGGCTCGCAGCGCGTGTTCGAGCTGCACGGATCGGTCCATCGCAACATTTGCCAGACGTGCGGCGCAGTCTACAGCGCCGAATGGATTTGCGCGCGCGAGCACGAGGATGCCGCGGGCGTGCCCGTGTGCCCCGCGTGCGGCGGGCGCATTAAGCCCGATGTGGTGCTCTACGAGGAGCCGCTCGACGAGCATGTGCTGACCGGCGCCGTTGCCGCCATCGCCGCGGCCGATGCCCTCATCGTGGGCGGGACCTCGCTCGTGGTGTATCCGGCGGCAGGCCTTACGCGCTACTTTACCGGCGATACGCTGGCCATTTGCAATCTTGCTCCCACCGATCAGGATGCAAATGCCGACCTGCTGATTTCTTGCGACATCGCGGCCGCGTTTGCGTTCTAGCCCGTGCGCGCGGATACAATAGAAAGACTGAGTGCAAAGCGACCCCGCCGCCAGCTCCCCAAGCTCGGCGGCGTGGGCATTTTAGGAGGATGTTCATGGCGAACGACAGCAAGACATGGCGGTGCGGAAAGTATGAGCTCAGCTTTGACCGTCCGCGCATCATGGGCGTCCTCAACGTGACGCCCGATTCGTTTAGCGATGGCGGGGAGCACTTCGACCCGGATGCCGCCATCGAGTACGGCCTGGCGATGCTCGACGCCGGCGCCGACATCATCGACGTGGGCGGCGAGTCCACGCGCCCCGGTTTTACCCCGGTCAACCCCGACGAGGAGGCTCGCCGCGTGCTGCCCGTGGTGCGCGCGCTGGCCAAGGAGGGCGCCATCGTCTCGATCGACACGCGTCATGTGGCGGTTGCCAAGGCGGCCGTGCGCTGCGGCGCCTCGATCGTCAACGACGTGACCGGCTTCACCGATCCCAAGATGGTCGAGTTTGTTAAGACGAGCACCTGCGGCGTCATCGTGATGCATGCCGGCGAGGTCGCCGCGCCCACCCGCACGCACGCAACGGTGCAGCTCGATACCTCGGCAGCGGCGTTTGTTGCCGAGAAGGCGCGCGAGGCGGCTGCCGAGGCCGCGCGTGAGGCCGAGAAGCCGGCTCGCCGCCGTCGCGGCAAGTTGCTGGGCGAGCCTAAGCCGGAGGCCAAGCTTCCGGGCGGCGTGGTGCAGCCCTCGTTGCCGTTTGGCGAACCGGAGCCCACGTCTGAGCCTTCAAGCGAGCAGGAGACGCCGGCCGCCGAGCAGGCTACTGCCGCCGAGACCGTCGCGCCCGCGCCCGAGGCCGCGCCCGCAGCCACCGAGGCCGCATCGGAGTCCAATGACCGCCTGGCCGCCATGATGCGCCGCAGCGCCCGCCGCGAGGAAGCCTACGTGCCTACCTCGCAGCTCCGCCGCTTCACCCTGCCCGATTCGGCGCCCATCATGCGCCGCGTCATGGGCTTTCTGTCCGACCAGGCCCGCACGCTCATCCATGCCGGCGTGTCGCACGACCGCATCTGCATCGATCCTGGCCCGGGCTTTGGTAAGTCGGCTAACGAGGACATCGTCATCCAGCGCGAGACTGCCAAGATGGCGTCACTGGGCTATCCGCTCATGTGCGCCGTGTCGCGCAAGCGCTTTGTGGGCGCCGTCTCGGGCGTGACCGAGGCCGCCGAGCGCGATGCCGCTACGTTTGGCGTGTGCCTGGGCGCCATCCAGGCCGGTGCCAACATCGTGCGCGTGCACGACGCCGCGGGTTTTGCGCAGTTCCTGAACGGTTACTGGGCGGTTGCCAAGCCGCAGCCGCGCCGCGCGTTTGTGGCTGTGGGCTCCAACCTGGGGCATCGCTGCGACAACATCCGCGCTGCACGCGAGATGATCGCCGAGATTCCACTCACCTGTGTGTCCAACTCCTCCAAGATCTACGAGAGCGAGCCGGCCTACGAGACGCGCCAGGACGCGTTTGCCAACGCCGTCATCGAGATCAAGACCGAGCTGGCGCCGCTGGTGCTGCTCGACGAGCTCATGAAGATCGAGGCTGAGCTGGGCCGCGACCGCTCCAAGAAGGCCAAGGCCAACGGTCCGCGCACCATCGACCTGGATCTGCTGTGGATGGATGGCGAGACCCACGGCGGCAAAAAGCTGCGCCTGCCGCATCCTCTCATTGGCGAGCGCGACTTTGTGCTGGTGCCGCTCGAGGACCTGATGCACGACCCAGCGCGGTTCTTCCGCTACAACGGTGTCGAGGTCAAGGAGCCCGAGGACCGCGTGGGCCATATCGTTGGCGAATTGGGGCGTATGTAGATGATCGAGATGAATGCTGTTGCCGCCGGCACCGAGCTCGACGCGGCGCGTAACGCGGGCCGCGAGGGCGTGTCCGCGGGCTGGTGCGCGTGGAGCGCGGGCGATGCTTCGCTGACGTTTTCGCTGGTCGTGCGTCCGGATGTGAATATGCACGCCTTCCACGGCCTGCCGTTTGTGGCCGCGATGGGCATGATGGACGCGCTCGTGGGCACGGCTTCGACGCCGGGGTTGGGCCTTGCCGGTAAGGTGGGTATCCAGTGGCCGAGCGATATCGTGTGCGGTGCGCCTGCGTTTGAGACGTCGCTCGCGCGTGTTACCGTGAACGGCGGCGCCGGTGCTGTGGGCATGTTCGGTGCCGTGACGGTGGATATTGAGCGTTCGGCGCTGAGCGAGCTTGGTGTGGACGTGGCTGACGAAGCGCTGGTCGAGACGCTGGCCGCCGCCGTGCTGGCCCGCGTGGACGCCTGGGCGGTTGTTGCCAACACGCCGCAGGGCGCTGCCGGTCCGCTGGCTCCCGTGCTGGGCGAGTACTTCGACATGGTGCCGCTGCTGGGCCGCCAAGTTGCGGCGGTGTCGCCCAACGGTTTGCCGCTTGCGGTCGGTGTGTTTGCGGGCCTGGACATCTGGGGCCGCGCGACCATCAAGACCGATGCCGGCGAGCAAGAGTTTCCGCCCGAGGCTGTACGAATTCGCGGACTGTAACGCGAGGCGCCCGCGTTCAAAGATAACGATGACAACAAGACCCTCCTCGGCCTGTGCCGGGGAGGGCCTTCGCGTGACTGCAGAGCGGCATCTCAGCCCTATTCCTCAAAATTGATAATTATTCAGTTTTGAGGAATAGGCTTGGCGAACGTTTGCGGGGGCTGTGGCATCGGGTGTGCTCGACTTAAGCCCCCGTCCTACCCCAGCTCCTGCATGCGGCGGTAGATTTCGCAGATGCCCTTGATGGTGAGTTGTCCGTCGACCACGTCGAAGGCATCGGTCGAATCGGCGACGATGCTGGCGAGACCGCCCGTGGCGATAACGGTGGCATCCTCGCGGCCCAGCTCGCGCTTCATGCGCGCGACCAGGCCCTCAGCCATGGCGGCGGCGCCCGTTACGGCGCCGACCTTGATGCACTCCTCGGTATCGCGGCCGATGGCGTGCTCGGGCGCCTCGAGCGGAACGCTGGCGAGCTTGGCGGCGCGGGCGGCAAGCGCGTCCATGGAGATGCGGATGCCCGGCGCAATCGCTCCGCCAATGTAATAGCCGTCCTCGTCGATAACGTCGATGTTGGTTGCGGTGCCAAAGTCCACCACGATTGCCGGGGCGTCGTAGAAGGTCTCGGCAGCGACGGCGTTGGCGATGCGGTCGGCGCCCACGGCCTGGGGACGCGCCGCGCGCAGCTTGGTCACCGCGGCCGTCTGCGGCCCGATGACGATGGCATCCGCCGCAATGCGGTCGGCCACGGCGTGCCATTCGCGCGAGAGCTGCGGCACCACGCCCGCAAAGGCGATCGCGTCGACCGCGTCGAGCGAGAGGTCGTACATCTTAAAGAAGCCCATCAGGCGCACGTGGATCTCGTCGGCGGTATAGGAGCGGTCGGTGGGCATACGCCACGACTGCACCAGCTCGTCTCCGTCAAACAGGCCCATGGCCGTCTGCGTGTTTCCCATATCGATAGCGAGCAGCATGTCTACTCCCGGTGTTGGCATAAAAGGACGCGCACCATTGTATACGCGCCGTCGACGGCGCTCGGCCGCGATTCGTTTACGGTGATAGGGGCTGAGGGGTTTTAAATATGAAGGAATTATGCTCTACGAGATTTTCCTTGCCGTTTACCGAACTCCCGCGTAATATTCTTTCTTGCGCACATGAGGCGCCCAGACATTGCGGGGTGGAGCAGTCTGGTAGCTCGCCGGGCTCATAACCCGGAGGTCGTAGGTTCAAATCCTGCCCCCGCGACCAAGAACTTGCAGCTCGTCGGCCTAGCCGGCGAGCTTTTTTGTTATTTCGGGACCGTGTTTTCGGTCCAATTCTCGGCCTCTCAAACAAAATCTCGACCTGTAACATCTAGACCCGATTTAGGCGGCTAGGTGTTACAGATCGAGATAAACCGACGGGCCGCCCCGCCCTGCCCCATCCACCTGCCGCTACCTGCTGTCCGCCGATTTCTGTTGTGCCGCTGTGCCCCCATGCCATATCCTCTAGACAACTACGCGGCAACATCGCCGCCGCGCCTACAAGAGAGGAATGTCCATGACCGCACCTGCATCCAAGCTGCTTCAGCCCATTACGGTTGGCCCCCTTGAGCTCAAAAACCGCATTATGTTTCCGCCGCTGACCACCGGCTACGAGGAGCGTGACGGCTCCATTGGCGAGCGCAGCCTGGCTTTTTACGAGCGCTTGGCCCGTGGCGGCGTGAGCTACATCGTCATCGGCGACGTTGCTCCCGTTATGACCGCGAGCCCCACGCCCAAGCTGGCGACCGACGCTCAGATTCCCACGTTTAAGGCCCTGGCTGACGCCGTCCACAAGCACGGCGCCAAGGTCGCGCTGCAGCTGTTCCACCCCGAGTACGACGTGCCCGGTGTCGGTCGCATGGTCATGGGATCCATGGTCGCTGCCAAGGCCGCACAGGAGGCCAAGGCCGCCGGCGACGAGGAGACCTTTGCCGCCAAGATGGCCGAGTCCAACGAGATCCGCAAGCAGGCATACGCCAAGTTGCACCACGACATGCAGCACTTTGTGAACGAGGCGAGCGTAGAGCAGCTCACCCAGATCAAGGAGGCTATCGCCGCCTCGGCCGCTCGCGCGCAGCAGGCCGGGATCGATGCCATCGAGGTCCACGGCGACCGCCTGGTAGGTTCGCTGTGCTCGGCCATCCTCAACCAGCGCACCGACGAGTACGGCGGCTCGTTCGAGAATCGCGTTCGCTACGCGCTCGAGGTTGTCGCCGCCATTAAGGAAGCCGCGCCGCAGCTGATGGTGGAGTACAAGCTCCCCGTGATCATGGAGAACCCCGACGGCACGCCGCGCGGCAAGGGTGGCCTGCAGCCCGACGAGGCCTGCGCGTTTGCCAAGTTGCTCGAGGGCGCGGGCATCGATATGATCCAGGTCGCACAGGCCAACCACACCGGCAACATGGGCGACACCATTCCGCCCATGGGCGCCATGCCCTACAACTGGACGCTGCCCGTGGCCGAGCGCGTCAAGGCCCTGGTCTCCGTGCCGGTGGCAACCGTCGGCCGCGTTGTCTCGGTCGAGGCCGGCGAGAAGATTCTGGAAGACGGCGCGGCCGATATCATCGCCTATGGCCGCTCGCTCATGTGCGACCCCGACATTGCGCTAAAGGCCGCCACGGGCGAGCCCATCCGCGAGTGCCTCAACTGCAACAAGGGTTGCGTCGACGCGATCCAAAACCGCAAGTACATCTCGTGCGTGCTCAACGCCGAGAACGGTGACGAGGCGACCATCGCCATCAAGCCGGGCGAGGGCGACAAGAAGATCGCCGTGGTGGGCGGCGGTATTGCCGGCCTGGAGGCCGCACGCGTGGCGGCCAAGCGCGGCTACGACGTGACCATCTACGAGGCGAGCGATCACTTGGGCGGTCAGATTGTGCTGGCGGCTGCGCCTCCGCGCAAGGACGAGATCATGCGCTCGGTCGAGTACTACGAGAAGATTCTGCCTGGCCTGGGCGTGAAGGTTGAGCTCAACCACGTCGCTAGCCCCGCGGACCTCAACGCCGCCGACGCCGCGATTGTGGCTGTGGGCGCACACGACGTGGTCATCCCCGTTCCGGGTGCCGACTCGGAGAAGGTCGTCTCGAGCTGGGATGTGCTGGCCGGCAAGGTGGAGCTTACGGGCCGCGTCGCCGTCATTGGCGGCGGCCTGGTGGGCACCGAGACCGCCGAGTACCTGCTGCAGCACGGCTGCGAGGTGGCGATCGTGGAGATGCTCGACAAGATTGCCGCGGGCGAGTCCGAGACCATTCTGCCGCTGATCATGAGCGACTTTGCAGAGCATAACGTTGAGCAGCACGTGAAGACCCGCCTGACCGCCATTACCGACGAGGGCGTGGAGGCCATTCGCACCACCGAGGACGGCGCCGAGGAGCCGGTGAAGATCGCCTGCGATTACGTGGTGATGGCCGTGGGCTCCAAGGCCAACGCGTTTGACCTGGATGGCGTGACGGCGCCCGTGACCTACGTGGGAGACTGCTCGGGCGAGCACACCGCCGACATCGCGAGCGCCATTCGCACGGCATATCACGCGGCCAACGAGCTGTAGTTGAACATCGCGGCCAGGCGGGGCGGTAGCACGGATCCGTCTCGCCCGGCTGTGTCCCGTCGGGTGTCAACCGGTGCGGGGCCTGCAAGCGCAGCAGGTCCCGCCTTTTTTGTTTTGCTCCGGTGGATGGCAATGCGCGGTAATCATGAGGAGTGAGGACGTCTACTGCCTTGCAGATCACTCAAAATTATTGGGGGAGGGGTTAATAACTATATCCTCTATACCAAAGGACATAAAGAGATGTCAATTTTGTTGACAAGCGAATGACGATTAGCTGCGAGTCAGCTACCAGCGTAAATAATCGATAAAGAAATGTCGTAATTTGGTGCCAAATGCCCAGATAACGCCGCGTCTACTTTAATTAACTGCTTTGAGCAAACAGTAAAATGCTACTATCTAACTTGCACGTAAGAAAGCAGATTAACGGTTAAGGCTAAGAAGTGGCAGGTATGTCGGAAGCAACTAGGACTCGCACGCATGCGCCCGAGGTTAGGCAGCGCGCCGTCGAGATCCTCCAAGAGGGGGTTGGTCATCGCGCCCTCGCCGCGGAGCTTGGCATTCCCCAGGCCACGGCTCGTCAGTGGGCCCGCGCGTATGCCGTGGGCGGTGCCGACGCCGTTCTCAATGCCGGTTCGCATCATCACACCTACTCGTACGACGTAAAGCTCGCTGTGGTTAAGGACCGTCTGGAAAACGGCTTGACGGTTCGCGAGGCCATGATCAAGCACAAGATTCCCAGCGAGTCTTCGGTCAAGGCTTGGTGCCGTCAGTACCGCGAGAGCGGTGAGGCCGCACTGGTCGATAAGCCACGCGGTCGCAAGCCGCGCGTTAAAAAGGCGGAATAGCAAACGGGATGGTGCGCCCACAGGGGCGCATTTTTCTTGCCGCCCCTCTGCTCCAAAGCGGACGTACCCTTGCCCCGTACGCCTAAAACTCCCCAGTTGACCGAAAACCTGCCACCGTAACCCCGTAATTGAGCTATAACGTTAAACAATTGCAGCGTTTTTGCATGGGGGAGTGATGGTATGACGCTACTGTATTTCCTTACCCTGTTTCCGCTGGTACCGGCGCTGGGCATGCTGCTCGCGCGCGGTGACCGCGCCCGCGATGCGGTGGGGCTCATAGGCTCCGGCATTATTATGGCGGTGACAGTTGTAGTCGCCGTCATGTTTTTTGGCACGGGTCCGCAGAGCTTTGAGGTTGCCCCCGGCACCTCGCATGTGCTCTCGATCATCAGCTCCGCCATCGATGTCATCCTGTGCGCTGTCATCCTGTACAACGCATACAAATATAGGAACGCGCTCACCACGGTGTTCGGCATAGTCCAGCTGGTGGGCTCGCTCGCCTTTGCGACCATGACGCTGCCCGCGACTGAAGCCGTCACCGCAACCCCGCTCTACCTGGACTACATGAGCGTAATCATGGTCCTCGCCGTTGGCATTGTCGGCAGCCTGATCTGCGTGTATGCCCTGGGATACATGAAGGACTTCCAGGCCCACGACGAGCACGAGGCTGCGCTGCGCGGGCAGACCACGCCCGACCGTCGCCCGCAGTTCCTGGCGCTTATGTTCCTGTTCCTCTCGGCCATGTTCGTCATCGTGACGAGCGACAACCTTGAGTGGCTGTTCTGCGGCTGGGAAATCACCACCGTGTGCTCGTTCCTTATGATTGGCTACACGCGCACGCCCGAGGCCATCAAGAACGCCTTTACCCAGATCATCCTCAACATGCTGGGCGGCATCGCGTTTTTGGCCGGACTCATGTATCTGCACGTTAGCGGCATGCCGCTGACCATCTCGGGCATGATCGAGCTTTCCGGCGCCGGAACCGCGCAGTCCGCGCTGCTGGTGATGCCGGTCGTTCTGCTGTCGCTCGCCGCGCTCACCAAGGCCGCACAGATGCCGTTCCACACTTGGCTGCTGGGTGCCATGGTTGCCCCCACGCCCACGAGCGCCCTGCTGCACTCGTCAACCATGGTCAAAGCCGGCGTGTTCCTGATGGTCAAGCTGAGCCCGCTCTATGCCATCTATCCCGTGACCGGCTTTATGGTCACGAGTGTGGGTGCCATCACGTTTTTGCTCGCTGCCCTCATGGCCATCTCGCAGAGCAACGCCAAACGCGTGCTCGCGTACTCCACTATTTCCAACTTGGGCCTCATCAGTGCCTGCCTGGGCGTCGGCGCGCCCGAGGCCGTGTGGGCAGCCATCTTCCTGATCCTGTTCCACACGGTGGCCAAGTCGCTGCTGTTCCTGTGCGTGGGCACCGCCGAGCATCATATCGGCAGCCGCGATATCGAGGACATGGACGGTATGTTCAGCCGCATGCCGCACCTGACGCGCCTGATGATGCTGGGCATCATGGGCATGTTTGTGGCGCCGTTTGGCATGCTCGTGTCCAAGTGGGGCGCCCTGGTGGCGTTTGCGCAGACCGGCAACGTGCTCATGATCATGGTGCTGGCCTTTGGCTCGGCCGCGACGTTTTACTTCTGGGGCAAGTGGCTTGCCAAGCTTTCGGGCGTCGACCCCACGGCTCAAAACGTTGAGGTCAATGTCCATAAGACCGAATGGATGGCGCTCAACACCATCGCCGCGCTGCTGATTCTGTGCTGCGTGGCGTTCCCGGTTATCTCGAGCGGTCTGGTGTCGCCTTACTTGGCCATGGTGTTTGGCCGCGTGCCGTACGTTATCGGCAAGGACGCCATGTATCTGATGGTGGTTATCGTGGCTTTTATCGCCGTGGTGCTGCTGACGTCGTTCCGCGTGAGCAATAAGCCGCACGTCAACGTGTACCTTTCGGGCGTGGGAACCGACAAATATCGCCATTTCCGCGGCTCGATGGGACACGAGGTGAAGGCCGAAAAGCGCAATTGGTACTCGGAGGACGCCCTTGGCGAGAAGCGTATTAGCCCCGTGGGTAGCGTCGTGTGCTGCAGCATTATCTTGTTTGCGCTGCTGTGTTGCGCGTGGATTGGGCCCGAGAGACTTGCCATGAGCGCGCCCTCGGTGTTGCGCGGCAAGTATTTTGAAGGTTCGGGCGTCGTGGGCATATTTATTGGTACCGTGGCGTTTGCCTTGATTGCGCCGCTTGTGGGCGGTTTGATTGACGGTCTTGACCGCAAGCTTTCGGCCCGTATGCAGGGCCGTGTGGGTCCGCGTCTGCTGCAGCCCTTCTACGATGTGGCCAAGCTGCTGCGCAAGGCCCCCGCCAGCGTAAACACCATGGACGACACCTATATGGCGTGCGCGCTCATCTTTACCGTGGTAGGCGGCGGCATCTTTGTATCGGGCTCCAACACGCTGCTGTGCGCCTTTATGGTGACGCTCGCCGCGATCTTTGTGGTGCTGGCGTCCGCCTCGACGCAAAGCCCGTTTGCCCAGGTTGGCGCCGACCGCGAGCTGCTGCAGGTCATGAGTTACGAGCCCGCCGTTTTGCTGATGAGCGTGGGCCTGTACCTTGCCACCGACAGCTTCGATTCCATCGCCGTGACGGGGCAGTCGGCCCCCATCATCGTGTACAGCGCACCCATTTTTCTCGCGTTGCTCGCGGTGCTTACCATCAAGCTGCGCAAGTCGCCGTTTGACCTTTCGTACTCGCATCACGCGCATCAGGAGATCGTCCAGGGCGTCGCCACCGAGATGAGCGGCGGCACGCTGGCCAAGATGACCCTTATGCACTGGTGCGAGACCGTGCTGTTTTTGATGTGGGTGGGCATGTTCTTTGTTTGGGACAACCCCGTGAGCTGGGTTGTAGCCCTGGTCGTGATGGCCGCGACGTATTTTGTCGAGGTCCTGATCGACAACACCTTCGCACGCAGCACCTGGCGCAGCTGCTTTAGGCTCGGATGGGGCGTGGCGCTGGTGTTTGGCCTGCTCAACCTTATGCCCATCCTCGTCGACGTGTTTATTTAGGAGGCGGCATCCATGGATCATAAAATGTCGCGCTCGCCGTGGGTTATTCATTACGACGGTTCGAGCTGCAACGGATGCGATATCGAGGTGCTGGCCTCGCTCACGCCGCTGTTCGATGCGGAGCGCTTTGGCGTGGTCAACACCGGCAACCCCAAGCATGCGGACATCTTTTTGGTGACGGGTTCGGTCAATGCCCAGAACCTGCCCGTCGTGCGCCAGATTTACAACCAGATGCTCGAGCCCAAGTGCGTGGTGGCGTGCGGCATCTGCGCGTGTTCGGGCGGCGTGTTCCGCGATGCCTACAACGTGATCGGCGGCGTGGACCGTGCGATTCCCGTGGACGTGTACGCGCCCGGGTGCGCCATTCGCCCCGAGACGGTGATCGATGCCATCGTGGAGGCGTGTGGCATCCTGGACCAGAAGGAGGCCGTGATGCGCGCCGGCGGCGACCCGCTTACCGTGGGCGGTGCCGCTACTTGGGACGGTGGCGTTGAGCTGGGCGAGGACGGGTTTGTGGCTGCGGGGGCCGGCGACGCGACCGCCGCTGCAAGGGAGGCCGAGTAATGCAAAAGGCAATCTATACCACCGTCGGGATCGAAGAGCTCCTGTCGCATGTCCAGGCGCTTAAGGGCGTCGGCGCGCGCTTTGTGCAAATGCACGCCGAGCGCAATGTCGACGACGGCTCGTATCGCTTGGTCTATACGTTTATCAACGTTCGTGCTGCTCAGGAGCATATTGCGCAGGACGGCAGCTATGCGATTGAGAACCTGGTGGTTGAGGGCATCGACCAGTACCAGGAGATTCCGTCCATCAGCTCGTACTATCCGGCGGTGTTCCCGTTTGAAAATGAGGCCCACGACCTGTTTGGCCTTGCCATCACCGACATGCAGATCGACTTTAAGGGCTTTTTCTACCAGGTTTCGACTGCCGAGCCCATGAGCGTTATCACGCCCGAGGTGAAGGCCGCGCGCGAGAAAGCCATGAAGGTCCGTGCCGCTGCCGAGGCCAAGGCGCGCAAGGCCGCGGCCGAAAAGGCCGCCGCTGCGGCTGCTGCAGAGGAGGGCACTGCGGGCGCTGCCGTCGCTCAGCCCGCTGCGGCTGCCGGCTCCGATGCTCAGCACGATGAAACTGCTGCGAAGGCCGCGCTCAAGGCTGCCGAGATGGAGGCAAAGCTCGCCGCCATGGATCCCGAGAAAGCAGCCAAGGTCCGCGCGGCGCTTGCCGCCAAGGCCGCCCGCGACAAGCAGAAAAAGGAGGCGTAAGGCCCATGGCACATCGCTCCGTCATTCCGTTTGGCCCGCAGCACCCGGTGCTGCCCGAGCCGCTTCATCTGGACCTGGTGATCGAGGACGACCGCGTCATCGAGGCAATTCCGCAGATCGGCTTTGTGCACCGCGGACTCGAGAAGCTCACCGAAAAGCGCGACATGCATCAGTTTGGCTACATCGCCGAGCGCATCTGCGGCATCTGCGCCGTGGGCCACAGCTGCGGCTATGCCAGCGCCTGTGAGCGTATGCTCGACATCGAGGTGCCCGGCCGCGTGCAGTATATCCGCACCATTTTGCACGAGCTTTCGCGCATCCACTCGCATCTGCTGTGGCTGGGCCTGCTCGCCGACGCCTTTGGTTTTGAGGCGCTGTTCTATCGGTCATGGACCCTGCGCGAGCAGATTCTCAAGATCTTTGAGAGCACTTGCGGCGGGCGCGTGATTTTGTCGATTAACGAGATCGGCGGCCTTAAGCACGACATCGAGGACTCCGAGCTGATGGGTATTGTCCAGACGCTCGACGCCATGCGTCCCGACTACGAGGCCCTGGTGCATACGTTTTTGGACGACAATAGCTGCGGCGAGCGCCTGCATGGCGTGGGCGTGATCAGCAAGAAGGACGCGCTGGATCTGTCGATGGTCGGCCCGTTCGGTCGCGCCTCGGGCGTGGATTACGATGTTCGCATGTTTGGCGACGGTGCCTATGCGGATTTGGCTGCATTTGAGCCCATCGTTGCCACCGATGGCGATTGCTATGCCCGCTGCCAGGTGCGTTGTGCCGAGGTTACGCAGGCCATGGACATCATTAAGGAGCTTGTGGGCAAGATTCCGCACGACGGTATCGGCGGGCGCACCAAGCTCACGCCGGCCGACGGCGCCCGCGGCGAGGTTGTGATTGAGCAGCCGCGCGGCGAGGCGTACTACTATGTGCGCGGCAACGGCACCAAGAACCTGGACCGTTTTCGCGTGCGCACGCCGACGTCGCAAAACCTGGCGGGTCTGACACATGCACTGCAGGGCGTGCTCCTTGCCAACGTGCCCATGATTATCCTGACCATCGACCCCTGCATTAGCTGCACGGAAAGGTAGGCGCGGCATGAGTTTGCTGACATTTGCCAAGACGGCCTTGGGTTCTATGGTCAAGCAGCCGGTAACGGTGTGCTATCCGCAGGAGAAGCTCGCGGCGCCCGAGCGCTTGCGCGGGCATATCGTCAACGACATGGACGTGTGTATCTGCTGCGGCATGTGTGCGCGTCGCTGTCCGGCGGGCGCGCTCGCAGTCGATCGCAAGGGTGGAACGTGGTCGATCGACCCGTATGCCTGCGTGGTGTGCGGTGAGTGCATCGAGAGCTGCCCCAAGCACTGCCTGACTATGGACACCGCCCGCACCCCAGTCGCAGCGGACAAGACTCCCACGGTAGAAACCAAGCTGGAGTAGCTCTGGAATGGGGCTGTTATAGCGCTGGAATAGGGGCCGGTGGGGCAAAAATGCCCCACCGACCCCGCGCTTAACGCGCGGTGGAGCCGCCGCGAACAAAACTATGCCGGATTACGGGGCTGGATAGCGAACCTCCGACCATACGGAAAATCCCAAAAACAAAACCGCAGGTAGATTGCTTGCCGTTTTTCAAAAAAAGGTTGTATGGATGAGGGTCCCGACTTTAGCCCCGTAATCAGGCATAGTTTTGAAATAGCACCATATCCGTAGCAGCCCTTGATCTCCCGTGGACAGAGGGAAACGGATCATTTTGGCCTTGCGAGGATATCCGCGTGACCCGTTCGCCATGAAATGGGCCTATCTGCTACGTTTGGGTGGCTGCCCTCAACCACGGCGAAAAACGCGAAAAGAAAACCGCAGGTAGAACGCTTGCGGTTTTTCGTAAAACGCGGTTATGGTCAGGGGTATCGGGTTAAACGTAGTAGATGGGCCGGTTTCGTGGCGAACGTTACCAACTGATCCCCCGGGGACGGAGGAAAACGGATCATTTTTGCTTGATGGCTCCGAGTCGCACCCGTTTTCCTGCGAAAACTCTCGTGTCTCAACTTTGGTGAGACATTTGTCTCACGCCTAAAAATGAATCTGGAACGTGTGTCACCTGCCCTAATTGTGTCTCATTTCGTAACTTTAGGCTGATGCGAGGTCTGAGCCTGCGAGAAGGGAGACGCGATGAGTAAGTACACGAGGGGTCTCTTGGCGGTGATGCTGGCCGTAGTGCTGGTGTTGCCGGCTGCAGCATTTGCCATGCTGCCCGAGGCCAACGCCAGGTCCAGTACCGGAATGGACGGACCGACAATGAGCGGAAAGGTCGTCGTCGATCCCGACACCAGCGGACGCTGGGAAATCTGGGCGGCCGGTCACAACGGTAATAAAGTAACGACTCAAAACGTCGGCCGAATCTGGACCGACAAGACGGTCGAGGCAACTGAGGAAAACGAAGAGTCGGATTTTCTGACCACGCTTTCGGCCATGTCCTCGACGTCTAATTCAACCGTGACAGTCACCACGCCACTCGACATCGTGATGGTGCTGGATGCCTCCGGCTCGATGGATGATCCTATGGGTGGCGGAGATCGCACCAAGCGTATCGATGCACTGAAGGGCGCTGCGAACAGCTTTATCGATACCATCGCCAAACAAAACGAGGCTATCGAGGGTGTTGATAGGCAGCATAGGGTTGCCATTGTTAAGTTTGCGGGCAAGAAGTCCAACGATATCGGCAACGATATGTATCGCGACGGAGGGTACTCCTACAATTACACCCAGGTTATGAAAGAATTGACCTACTGTTCCGGCAGCAATGCGGATGATCTCAAGAAGAATACAATTAATCGAATTCAGCCTGCCGGCGCCACGCGCGCCGACTATGGCCTAGAGCTGGCCGAGAAAATCACTACCACTTATGGCCGCAAAGACGCCAAGAAGATTATTGTGTTCTTTACCGACGGTACGCCAACAAAGCAAAATAAATTCGATGCGGGTGTCGCCAACGCTGCCGTGACAGCTGCTAAGAATATGAAGGACGGCAAGGCCGCCGTTTATACTATCGGCATCTTTGATGGCGCGAACCCCAGTGCTGGTATCCAGGATTCGGGAAAAAGCCAAAAAGAGAACAAGTTCATGCAGGCTGTTTCAAGCAACTACCCCAATGCCACGGCATGGGATGCTCATGGTGCACGCGCAGAAAACTCCGACTACTACAAGTCGGCGACCAATGCCGAAGAGCTCAAGAAGGTCTTCGACGACATCTCGCAGGCCATTACGTCGGAGCCGCCTTATCCGACCGAAATCCACAAGGGCTACGACGAGACCAAGTCCGGCTACATCACGTTTACCGATGAGCTGGGCGACTTTATGCAAGTCGACAGCTTCACCGAGGTCGTCATCAACGGCACGCCGTTTACCAATCCGAGCAAGACGGTCAACAAAGAAACCAAGACCGATACGTACGAGTTCGATGGCAAGGCAAAAGACCTGCTCATTACCGTGCAGCGTGCCGGCGACGACAATCCCCAGAAGGGCGATATCGTAACGGTCAACATTCCCGCGTCGTTGATTCCGCTGAGTCACTTTAAGACCGTAGACGGCTAGCTTTCGGTCGACACCGTTAAGCCCATTCAGGTGAAGTATGCCTCGAGTGTGAAGAAGGTCGTACTCGACAACCTGTTTACGCCCGAGAAGGTAACGGGGCTCAAGGATTACATCGAGAGCAATACGGCTGTTGCCAACGGCGCCAAGACCGTGAATTTCTACGCGAACAAGTGGGCTGCCGGCGCGCTGGGCAATACGGTTGCGACCTTTGAGCCTGCTGACACCAACCGCTACTACTACTTCCAGAAGCAGACTCCTATTTACACGGATAAGGAATGCACGCAGCCCGCAAAGAATTCGCTGGCAGATACCGGCACCTATTACTACAAGGATGAGTTTGAGGAGCAGGGCGAGAACAACGAGGCCAAGCCCACCACTGCCGTCATCGAGTTCATCGGTGGCGACGCCGCGAAGTTCGACGGCGCGATTGCTCCCGATGAGAACGGTAACTTGGTGTTTACTGTGGGAACCGCACGCCTGGCCTTTATCGATGAGCTCCACACCACCAAGGAGAGCGTGGGCGGCAACAAAACCGATACCGCGACCGACGTACTCAATCCCAAGTGGAACAACATATCCGCCAAGGCGACCGCGACGCATGTCAACTCCTACCTGGGCAACAACGGCAAGATCAGTTATAAGTACGACATGACGCCGGTAACGGTGGATACCAAGGATACCGAGGCCGGCTTTGGCCTGACCAAGGTGCTCGAGGGTCGCGACTGGACGAAGGAGGACACGTTTGAGTTTGGGCTGACGTCCGAGAACGGTGCCCCGATACCCGAGTCCGCGACAGCGCCCGTGACCGCGTCTGTGACCAAGGACGATCTGGACGACAAGGGTAAGGCTGTCGTCGACTTCGGCACGATCAAATACACCGAGCCTGGCACGTACGTCTACAGGGTCAGCGAAAAGAATGCCGGGACCACGGTTGACGGCATTGCCTACAGCAAGAACGTCGCGGAGGTCACCGTGACGGTAACGCCCAACAAGAGGGGCGAGCTCAGCGCCGCTGTGAAGGTGACTTGGAGCGAAGCCGACGAGACCGAGTTCAAGAACGTCTACACTGCGGAGCCTGTTGAGTCCAGCGTTACCGACAAGATTGACGTGACCAAGTCTCTGACCGGGCGCGACCTTACGGCCGGTGAGTTCAGCTTTGAGCTGCGCGAGATTAAGGGTGAGGACTCTGAGCTTATCGAGACCGTTAAGAACGCTGCCGACGGCAAGGTGACGTTCAGTGCCATCAAGTACACCGAGATCGGCCAGCACACCTACAAGCTGCATGAGGTTAAGGGCAACGCCGGCGGTATTGACTACGATGACGCGGTCTACACCATCGTGACGACCATCGCCGATAACGGCAAGGGCCAGCTGGTTGCCACGCACGAGCTGAAGGACGCCAAGGACGTCAAGAGCATCGAGTTCAAGAACGCCTACACCACGAATGCTACCGAGGCATCGCTTGCGGGTATCAAGAATCTGCAGGTTGACGACGCTCTGACCCCGGCTGAGATCACCGGCAAGTTCACCTTTACCGTGACCGGTGAAGAGGGCGCGCCTATGCCTGCGAGCACGAGCGTGCACAACGACGTCGACGGCAAGGTCGACTTTGGCAAGATTACCTTTACGCTCGACGACCTTAACAAGGCTGTGGGCGAGAAGCCCGAGAAGCGCGAGCATACCTTTACCTACACCGTGACCGAGTCCGGTGAGGTCGCTGGCGTGACCAACGACGCTAAGCCGTCGCGCGAGGTTTCCTTCACCGTGACCGATGACGGCAAGGGGAATCTGCGCGTATCCCGCAAGCCGGACGGTGATGCGGCCTTCACGTTCACCAATACCTATAACGTGACGCCTGTCGAGACGAGCGTCACCGAACAGATCACCGCGACCAAGGTCCTGACCGGCCGCGATCTCAAGGACGGCGAGTTCTCCTTTGAGCTGGTCGAGGGCGACAAGGTCGTCGCCAAGGGCACCAACGCCGACGACGGCACGATCGCCATGGACAAGATCACCTACGCCAAGCCCGGCAAGTACCCCTACACGCTGCGCGAGGTCAACGGCGGAACCACCAGCAAGGGCATCACGTACAGCGACGCCAAGTACACCATCGAGACCACCATTACCGACAACGGTGACGGTACCCTCAGCGCTACGCACGAGCTGAAGAGCGCCACGCCTGCGACCTTCGAGAACACTTACAGCGTGACCCCGACCGATGCAGACCTCGACTTTGACCTGAGCAAGGTCATCAGCGGCCGCGAGTGGACGGATGGGGACGAGTTCAGCTTTACCATTACCGCCCCCGATGGCGCCCCGCTCCCCGATCCTGCGACCGTAACCGTGAGCAAGCACGATGCGAAGGACGGCATTGCCGCCATCAAGTTCGGCAAGATTCGCTACACGGCCACCGGAACCTACAAGTACGAGATCCGCGAGAACGCGGGCAGCACGGTCGGCATGACGTATGACGCGCATGTCGCAACCGCCGAAGTGACCGTGACCGAGAACGGCGATGGCAGCCTGACCGCCAACGTCACCAAGAAGGAAAACGGACGCTTTACCAACACGTACCGCACTGAGCTTAACTACACCGCTGCCGGCGGTCTGTGGCTCAGCAAGTATCTGGACGGCCGCCCCATGACCGAGGGTCAGTTCACCTTTACCGTGACACCTGCTGACGACGCTTCGGCTCGCGCGCTCGGTCTGCTGCCCGGGGCTAATAGCTTCAAGTCCCCCGCAGCGGCAGAGGCAACGGTCGGACTGATCGACATTCTGGCTGGTCATGAGGTTATATTTACGCAGGCTGACGCCGGCAAGACCTTTACGTACACCGTGGCCGAGAAGAACGACGGCCAGCCCGGTTACACCTACGACGACGCCGTGCGCACGGTGACGATCGCCATTGCCGACGACACCGCCGGCACGCTCACTGCTACGACGACCGTTTCCGGCGGTCCCGAGGGCACGCATGAGACGGTCCACAAGAGTGGCGAGAACAAGGTCGAGAAGGCCCTGGTGCCGTTCCACAACAGTTACAGCGCTACGACCAACACGCCTGGCGGCACCGCCGCTCAGGTCGTTGCCACCAAGACTCTGACCGGCCGCCCGATGGCCGACGGCGAGTTCTGGTTCGGCATCGCCTATCAGGGTGAGCTTGTGGCATACGAAAACCTCAAGCCCAATATCGGCGGGCACGTGAGCTTTGATACGCTGCACTACGACACTAAGATGCTTGCTAATCTTGAGGCTGCTGGGCTTGCTTATCGTACCGATAAGGACGGTAAGCTTGCCTGGACCATTAACTACACGGCCTACGAAGATTTATTCGGACTGCCGAATGGCGTTTCCGCTACAACGTGGAGCTTTGGCTTTAAGGTTATCGTCGTCGACAACGGTGACGGTACCCTGACGGCAACGGTCGACTACGGCGGCGTCGAGCCCTTGTTCGAGAACGTCTACGGCGCCGAAGCCGTCGATGCCGCGCTCACCGGCACTAAGAAGCTCCAAGCTGCCGAGGGCCTGACCCCGGCTGACATCACGGGCAAGTTCACCTTTACCGTGACCGCCGACGAGGCTAGTGCCCCGATGCCCGAGCGCACGACCGCGACCAACGACGCGGCTGGCAACGTGGACTTTGGCAAGATCCACTTTACGCTCGAGGACCTCAACCGCGCTCTGGGCGTGACGGACGATGCGACCGATAAGGCCGAGGCAGACGAAGCTGACGAGGCAGAGGCCGACGAGGCAGAGGCTGAAGAGGCCGACACCGATGCCAACGCCGACGAGCCCAGCGACGAGCCCGAGCCCGCAGCCCCCACCGCTCCGCGCTCGCACACCTTTACTTACACGGTGACCGAGTCCGGTAGTGCCCCTGGCGTGACCAATGACACCAACGCCACGCGCAAGGTTTCCTACACCGTGTCTGACGACGGTGCCGGGCATCTGAGCGTCAAGCGCGAAGGCGACGACGGTGCTGCCTTCACGTTTACCAACACCTACGGCGTGGAACCTACCGATTCTGTCGTGACCGATCAGGTCAAGACCGTCAAGCGTCTGACCGGCCGCGACCTTGCGGCTGGCGAGTTCACGTTTGATCTGCTCGAGGACGGCGTGGTTGTCGCTAGCGGCACCAACGACGCCAACGGCACCGTTACGCTGAGCCCGATCCGCTACGAGGCACCCGGCACGCACGCGTACACGCTGCGCGAGGCTTGCCCCAACGCGCTCGGCCTGTACAAGGGCGTCACCTATGACAGCGCGACCTACACCGTCGTGACCACCGTCTCCGACAATGGTGACGGCACGCTGACCGCGACGCACAAGCTCGAGGGAACCACCGAGTCGGCTGGCTTTACCAACAAGTACCACGCCATGCCCACGCAGGTTTCCATCGGCGCCATCAAGGTGCTCGAGGGACGCGAGCTCAAGAAGGACGAGTTTAGCTTTAAGCTTGTTGGCGAGGACATCGAGTCCACCGTCACCAACGATGCCGACGGCAAGATCAACTTCGACAAGTTTGAGTACGACGAGCCCGGTACGCACGTCTACACCATCAGCGAGGTCAAAGGCGACGAGGCCGGTATGACCTATGACAAGTCCGTCTTTACCGCGACCGTCAACGTGGTCGACGACGGCGAGGGTAACCTCAAGGCGAGCGTTATCTATACCAAGGGCGACAAGAGCGTCGAGGGTATCGTGTTCAACAACACGTACAAGAAGCCCGAGACACCCGTGCCGACGCCCGACCCCGGCACGCCCAAGACCGTGACGAACATCGTCAAGACGGTCAAGGGTTTCCTGCCCACCACGGGTGACCAGCAGGCCGCCGCACTGCTCGTGGCATTCGTCATCGCCATGGCCGGCGTCGGAGCTCTGGCCGGGGGTATCCGTAAGCGCTAGGCGCGCTGGCAGCGCCCGGGGCCAAAAGGCCCCGGGCGGCTGGCGGGGAGCCAGAACACAGCCCCCACCCCCCCCCCCAGCCGCCACGGAGGTATCTCCCTTCTCCGTGGCGGCGCTTTTGTGCGTAGGGAGGAGGACCGCCACGAAACCGGCCCATCTACTACGTTTAGCCCCTTACCCCCAACCATGCCAAAAAACGCGAAAACAAAACCGCAGGTAGAACGCCTGCGGTTTTCTGGAAAACGGGGATATGGTCGGGGGTATTGAGTCAAACGTAGTAGATGGGCCGATTTCGTGGCGAGCGGTTCCGGCTGACCCCTTGGGGGCGGAGGAAAACGGATCATTTTGGTCCCGCGAGGCTGGCGGAGGCACTCGTGCGGGACCGCCCGAACAAAACTATGCCGGTTTACGGGGCTGAGTCACGAGTCCCCAACCATGCCGATATTCGTGAAAATAAAACCGCAGGTAGACGGGCCGTCATTTTGCAGAAAACACGGGTATGGATGAGGGTCCTGAGTTTAGCCCCGTAAACCGGCATAGTTTTGAAATGGCATTAAACCGATAACAGCTATTTTGCTCTGCCGGAGCGGTTGGCCGTTGGGTAATTACCCTCGCAGGTAGGCGATGGCGATCTGCGTGCGGTTGCGCAGGCCCATCTTTGCAAGGATCGAGCTGATGTGGTTGCGCACGGTACCTTCGCCCATATAGGCGGTGGCGGCAATCTCCTTGTTGTCGAGGCCGCGGGCGATGAGCTCGGCGACTTCGAACTCGCGGTCGGTTAGGCTGGCGAAGGCCGCGGGCCGGTGGGGCGTGCCCGCCTCGACGCCCGCTCCATCAAAATCGATGTCCTCAATCGCCTTGCCCTCGAGCACGCGTTTGCCGTCCATGACCTGCCCCAACGCCGGCGGAATGGCGGCGACATCGGTCTTGATCAGGTAACCGCGGGCACCCAGTTTGAGCGCCGACACAATGTACTCGTCATCCGAGAATGTCGTCAGAAATACCACGCGTGCCGCAGGGTCGCGCTCGAGAATCTCGCGCGCCGCCGATAGGCCGTCGCGTCCTGGCATCTGGATGTCGAGCAGCGCGACGTCGGGTGCGTGCTCGGCGTAGAGCGCCACCGCGTCGTCGCCGTCGGCACCGGTACCCACCACTTCGATCTGCGGCTGAGCGCCCAGGATAATCTTGAGCGAATCGACCACCAAGCGGTCGTCGTCGACAACGATGAGCCTCATCGGCCCTCATCTCCTTGCTGTTTGGGGACGGTGGCAAACACGCGCCAGCCGGGGGAGCCGGCACTGGCACGCGGACCGGCGGTGAAGGTGCCGCCAAGCGCCTCGACGCGCTCGCGCATGGAGGCGAGTCCCATGCCCTCCGCGACGTTGCTGCTGCTCGTCGGGGTCGCGCCCGCGCCATCGTCGGTAACAATGAGCTGGTAAAACGACGGATGCTCCATGCACCGTACGGTGACAGCATGGGCGCAAGCATGGCGCATGGTGTTGGAGAGCGCCTCGCGCAGGACCGCCGCAAAGCAGTTGGCGACATTTGCGGGCGCATGCTCGGCCAAAACTTCAAGCTCAATCTGCGGGCCGCCGTCCGAGCGCGCGCCTTCAACAATGCGTTCGAGCTGCACAGAAAGGTCGACGGCGTTGTCGTTGAGCGCGTGGACGCTGGTGCGCACAAGCTGGAGCGCCTCGTCAACCGTGCGTTTGACGTCGGCGAAATCGGCGGCAACCCTGGGCTCGTCGGCGTGCACGACGCGCAGGGCTTCGGTCTGCAGTGAGGCACGCGTGAGCTGGTGCCCGACGTTATCGTGGATCTCGCGCGCGATGCGGGCGCGTTCGGCGAGCGTCGCGAGCTCGACTTCGTAGTCCTGGCGGTCGGCAAGGTCACGGTTGCGCGCTTCGAGCGCGAGGGCTCGTTCTTGCAGCTCGTCGCGGGTACGGCGCATGCGCTGTTGCTCGCGCTCCAGCTGGGCGGTACGTAGCGATAGCAAGGCGGCGGCAACCGAAAGGATGGCGGTCAGCAGGAGCGTTCGGGCGGTGAGCGCATCGACGCGAAGGTCCGCGACGAGCGCAAAGACAAAGGCGACGCCAATGCCCAGCGCGACCCAGGCGTGCTCGCGGCACACGCGTCGCGCGATGTCATAGAGGGCGAGGGGCGCAAACGGCACAAACGGCGGCACGAAGACAGCCGCGATGATGTAAGCGTAACTTGCGGTCTCGCTTGCGCGGCGCGTGCGTTCCCCCTGTGCGACCTCGGCCAGTGAGGTGGCAATAACGCCAAGGCAAAACGCCGCGACCAGGTGGGCGTCCACAGCAAGACCCATGGCGGCCGCAATGCAGCACGCCAGCACAATCGATTTGTCGAAAAGCCTGTTCATACGGGTATTGTACGCGATGCCGCGCACGGGGGAGGGGCCACCCGCGCAACCGTGACATTCCTCCCGCGCGGCAAAGCGGGGGCGTCGGCAGGCCGCACGACCAAGATCCACGCACTCGTGACAAAGCTCACTGGCGCGCGCCGGCGGCTCCTGCGATGATGCAATTGTACCGGGCCGCAATCAACAGAAGGGCCGCCTCATGACAGACATCGTCCACGTCGAAAACCTCGTCAAGCGCTACGACGATCTTATTGCGCTCGACCACTTTAACCTGAGCATCGCCCCCGGCGAGATTTTTGGCCTGCTGGGCCCCAATGGCTCGGGCAAGACCACGTCCATCAACTGCATTTTGCAGCTGCTTGCCTACGACAAAGGCACCATCGAGCTGTTCGGCGAGCCCATGACGCCCGCCCGCTACGACCTCAAGCGCCGCATCGGCGTGGTGCCGCAGCAGGTGGCGGTGTTCGACGAGCTCACCGTGCGCGAAAACATCGACTATTTCTGCAGCCTTTACGTTAGCGACCGCAAGCGCCGCCGCGCGCTGGTGGACGAGGCGATCGACTTTGTCGGCCTGGGCGACTTTACCAAGTTCCGCCCCGGCAAGCTCTCGGGCGGCCTGGCGCGTCGCCTCAACATCGCCTGCGGCATCGCGCACAAGCCCGAGCTGATCTTTTTTGACGAGCCCACGGTGGCGGTCGACCCGCAGAGCCGAAACGCCATCCTGGAGGGCATTTGCCGCCTGCGCGACGAAGGTGCCACGGTGGTGTATACCAGCCATTACATGGAGGAAGTCGAGCAAATCTGCAGCCGCATCATGATCATGGACGGCGGGCGCGTGCTGGCGCAGGGCACCAACGACGAGCTCAAGCGCATGATCCAGATGGGCGAGCGCGTGACCGTCGAGGTCGGCGCCGTCGAGACCGCCACGGTCGAGCGCCTGCGCGCCCTCGAGCACGTGCTCAGCGTCGAGCTGTCCGGCGGCGAGCTCGTCTGCACCTGCGAGGCGAGCCCGCACAACCTGGTGGACATCCTCGACACGCTGCGCGCTGCCGACGTGGCACTCGGCCGTGTGTGGAGCGAGCCGCCGACCCTCAACGACGTGTTCCTCGAGATCACCGGCCGCGAGCTGCGCGACTAGGGGGCGGCCATGTTCAACACCATTATCATTACGGTCAAGACGCTGCTGCGCCGGCCGAGCACGTGGGTTTGGGGCGCTCTCTTTCCCATTGCACTTTCCACGATGTTCATGTTTATGTTTGCGAACCTCAGCTCCGACGGCAAGATCGACCCGGTGCCGGTTGCCGTCGTGGCGGACGAGGCTTGGGACGCTTCGACCTTTAAGAACGTGGCGGCTTCGCTTGCCAAGGAAGGCGACGACCAACTGCTCGAGATCCACGAGTGCGACGACGCAGCCGACGCGAGCCGTGCGCTTAAGGCCGGCGAGGTCGCGGGCATCTATACGGTCGACGACGCGGGCACGCCCAAACTCACGCTGCTATCGAGTTATGACGGCTCGCGTGCGTCGTCGGTGCTCACCGATCGCAGCATTTTGGAGACGGTGGCAAGCTCGTATACACAAAATGCCGAGCTCATGTCCCAAATTGCCCAGGACAACCCAGCGGCGCTCGCCGACCCGGAGGCGGTTGCGCGCGCCCTGTCGCTCGAGGGCGGCACCCGTCGCGTGAGCCTGACGCGCACCACGCCCGATGGCACGGTCATCTACTACTATGCGCTCTTTGGTCTGGTGGCGATGATGTCTGCCGAGTTTGCCGCCTTGAGCGTCGTCGATCTGCAGCCCAATCTGTCCGGCCTTGGCGCACGTCGCTGCGTGGGTGGTCTTTCCAAGACGGCGTCACTGGCCGGTATCTTTGTGGGCTCGTGGCTGGTCTCCTTTGCCTCGATGGCGATTGCGATTGGCTACGTGCGCCTAGTCGTGGGCATCGACTTTGGCGGGCGCGAGGGACTGTGTTTGGTGGGCGGCGCCGCTTCCGCGCTTGCCGCCACGGGCTTGGGACTCTTTGTGGGCACGCTTCCCGTTAAGGGCGGCAAGGCGTCCAAGTCGGGCATCCTCACGGGCTTTGCCACCACGTGCGCCCTGTTCGCCGGCCTCTACGGCGAGCCGGCGATGGCGCTTGCCGACGACGTCGCCCGCGCCTGCCCGGCCGAGTGCTGGCTCAACCCCGTCAAGCTCATCTGCGACATGTTCAACCGCCTGTATTTCTTTGAGGACCTGGGCCCCTTTGCCGTTCGCGCGGGCGCACTGGTCCTTATGGCGCTGCTGTTCGTTGCCGCCGCCACGCTGATCTTTGGAAGGAGCCGCTATGAGCACCTTTAAGACTGCGCTTCGCATGGCGCTCGCACACCCGCTCTATCTGCTCATCTACACGGTGTTCATCTCGCTCATGGGTGTGTTTATCGCGGCATCGGTGAGCTGGAACTCGTCGCAGCTCACCGAATATAAGCCCTACGATGCCAACGTGATCGTGGTCGACCGCGACGACAGTGACCTTTCGCGTGCGCTTACCAAGCATCTGGGTTCGCGCTTTGAGCTGGTCACGGGCGTCGGCGACGACACCTACGACCTTGCGGACGCGCTTTCCAAGAGCAACAGCGCCAAGGGCAGTGCCGACTGCGTGTTCTTTATCCCGGAGGGGTTTGAGGGCGACCTCGTTGCAGGTGCCCGCGCGGGGGAGTCCCTGCCCAAGCTCGATGTGACCTACGGTGCCGGCACCATGGCGGCGGCGCTTTCGTCTGCCGAGGCCTCGCGCTGGATCTCGCTCGCGGGCGCTGCGGCGGCGCTTGAGCCTACTGCCTCCAACGGTGACGTCGCCAAGGCTGCCGATCATGCGGCCGCGAAGCGTGCCAAGGTCGAGATCGAGCAGGTCAAGGTTGACTCGACCGCCGCCGCCACGCTCGAGTCGTACTTCAACTTTGGCGCGTACGCGATTATCTCGTCGGTCATCGTGTCGGTGGGGCTGGTGTTCTCGGGCATGAACGAGCCCGAGCGCGTGCGTCGTATGGATGCCGGTCCAATCTCCGAGCGCCGGCGTTCGCTTGCCGTGTTTGCGGCCGCCGCCGTGCTCACCGTCTGCATCTGGTTTGTGTCGAGCATGATGGGCGTCGTGGGCTTTGCCGGCGCGGTCGCCGAGGTCGGCGTGGGCCGTGTGTGCCTGGCGCTGGCGGCGACGTTTGCCCTTGCGTGCACGCCTCTGGCCGTTGGCTTTGCGCTTTCGAGCCTGGGTGCGCGCGAGGAGCTGCTCAACGGCGTGGGCAACTTACTCGGCATGCTCATGACGTTTTTGGGCGGCGCCTGGATGCCGCTGTCGCTGATGGGCTCGGCCGTGCAGACGGTGGCGCACTTTGTACCGACGTTTTGGGTGAACGACGCGATCAGCAAGGCGCTCGCCGCGGACCTGACGTCTGCCGTGTTGGGCGACATCGCCTGCGACCTGGGCGTCACCGTGCTCTTCGCCGCCGCCATTGCCGCCGTAGGCCTGGCTCTCGCACGCGCCAAATCCCGCGCCTAGTCTGAAATAAATCCTAGGCCTCGCCCCAAAATAGTTCGCCAAGGTTTACTATTACGTTCATAAAGTAGTACGAGGCTAACAATGGGGGATACCATGGCAACGCAGGAAGCCTATGTCCAGGTCAAGGATCTCAAAAAGCACTACGGCGACGGTGATGCGCGCCTGACGGTACTCGATGGCATCGACGCGTCCATCAACCGCGGCGAGATCTGCGTCATGCTGGGACCCTCGGGCTCGGGCAAGTCGACCTTTCTCAACCTGATCGGCGGCCTGGAGGATGCCGACGGCGGCTCCATCATGGTGGACGGCTGCGACCTCACGGTGCTCAAGCCTGCCGACCTGGGCGAGTATCGCCGCCGTGAGCTGGGCTTTGTCTTCCAGTTCTACAACCTGGTGCCCGACCTCACCATCAAGGAGAACATCGAGGTCACGGCGCACCTGTCCAAAAACCCGCTCAATGTCGACGACCTGCTGCGTTCGCTGGGCCTTTACGAGCACCGCAACAAGTTCCCGCGCCAGGTCTCGGGCGGCCAACAGCAGCGCTGCGCCATCGGCCGTGCGCTCGTCAAAAACCCGGGCCTGCTGCTGTGCGACGAGCCCACGGGCGCGCTTGACTATAAGACGTCCAAGGAAATCTTGAAGCTCATGGAGGATGTCAACCGCACCTACGGCTGCACCATCATCATTGTCACCCACAATGCCGCCATCGCGCGCATGGCCAATCGCGTGCTGCGCCTGCGCGACGGGCGCATCGTCGAGGATGAGCTCAACGAGTCGCCCGTCGCGGCCGCCGAACTCGATTGGTAGGCGGCGCCATGACACCTCTCACAAAACGTCTCCCGCGCGAGCTGCGCCGCAATATCGGCAAGTATCTGGGCATCTTTTTGCTTATGTGCGGAAGCATCGCTCTCACCTCGGGTTTTTTGCTCGCGGCGCATTCCATCGGCTGCCTTATCGATGACATGCGCGATGCGTACACGATTGAGGACGGCCGCGTGACCACCTCCTTCGAGGCTACCGACGATCAACTCAGGGCCGCCGAGGATGCAGCCGGTGACGCCGGCGGCGTCGCGCTCTACAAGAATTTTTCCATCGACGCCATCATCAAAAAGACCGCCGGCGACGACGGCACCAAGCGCACGCTGCGCACCTATGCGCACCGCACCAAAGTCGATATCGCGTCCTATTGTGAGGGCAAGGAGCCCAAGACGGACGATGAGGTAGCCATCGACCGTGTCTTTGCCACCAATAACAACCTGTCCGTGGGCGATAAGGTCGAGCTTGAGGGCCGCACCTATACCATCTGCGGCATCATGACCCAGCCCGATAGCCAGGCGCTGTTCCTCAACAATTCGGACTTTACGGTGAATACCATCACCTATGGCGTGGCCGAGGTCACCGACGCCGGCTTTGCCGCGCTCGAGGATGCCGGCGGCGCGCCTGCCTACACCTACTCCTTTGCCTTTACCGATCGCGACCTCCCCACCGCGGATCGCATCGATGCGGAGCAGGATATGGTCGAGGCGCTGACCGATGCCGATGCGCGCGTGGACGATCTGGTCGATGCCGATTCCAATCAGGGCATTGGCTATGCGCGCGACGACGTGGACGGCGACTCCATGATGTGGATGACGCTGCTCGACATCATCATCGTGATCATGGCGTTTGTCTTTGTGGTCCTTACCGACGCCACCATCGAGGAGGAGAGCGCCATCATCGGCACGCTGCTCGCCAGCGGCTATCGTCGACGCGAGATCGTGCTGCACTACCTTGCGCTTCCCGCCATCGTGGGCGTGGTCGCGGCGCTTTTGGGCACTGCGCTCGGCGTTGTGTTCTTTACCGAGCCCATGCGCAGCCTCTATTACGGTTCGTACAGCCTGCCGCCCTTCCAGGTGTACTGGAGCTGGGAGATCTTTGTGAAGTGCGCCGTGGTTCCCGCCGCCGCGCTCATCCTCATCACGCTGGTGGGTCTGCTTCACAAGATGGGCAAGACGCCGTTGCAGTTCCTTCGTCACGAGGTGAGTGGCAAATCGGGCACCAAGCGCGGCCTGCAGCTGCCGGAGCGCATGGGTTTTGTTTCCCGCTTCCGCCTGCATATCTTCCTGCGCAATCTGGGCAACTTCGCCACGCTCTTCGTGGGCATCGCGTTTGCCTCGCTGCTACTGCTCTTTGGCCTGGCGATTCTGCCCACGATGACGCACTATGCGGACAACCTCGAGACAAGCCTGGTCGCCGAGCACCAGTACACGCTCAAGGCGCCGCTGGAGCTCGAGGGCACTGCCGAGGAGCGAGAGCAGTGGTCGGCACTCGAGCGCTTACAGTCGGTTGACGGCGTGCTGCTTTCTGCCGCTCAGGATGCCGATGACGAGCTTGACGACGCGGCCGATGCGGCGCAGGCGGCAGCCGATGCCGCGACCAGCGCTCCGTCTGCCGAGAGCCTGGCCGCGGCGCAGGACGCGCTCGCCAAGGTCCAGGACAAGAAGGATGCGCTTTATGCGCGCCTCGATGATCTTGCCGATGCCCTCGGCTGCGACCGCGACGAGGCTATCGACCTGATCGACAAGGCCTCTAAGATCGACACCGACAACGACGACATTCACCCGGTCAACACGATCGACAACGGTGCAGGCGCAATCGCGCAGGCCGAGAAATACGCCGTCTACCAGCTGCAATACGATCGCGGCGACGGAAATGGCGAGGAGACGATTTCCGTTTACGGCATTTCATCCGATTCGCGCTATTGGAAAGACCTCAACGTCGGCGACGGCCGTGTCGTCTTTGGTGGCGGTCTGCTCGATAAGTTTGGCTGGAGCGAGGGTCAGAAGGTCACGCTCATCGACAAGTACGAGGGGGAGCATTATTCCCTTGAGTACGCGGGCAAGGACTGTGCCTGGGGCTCCAAGTCGGACATGAATATCTATATGAGTATCGACGACTTTAACGAGCTGTTCAGCAACGACGCCGCCTACTTTAACGGCTATGTGAGCGACGAGAAGCTCGACTTCGATGCTCGTTACTTTGCCGGCGACACCACGCCCGACGACATGCGGGCCGTGGGCGACCAGTTCATCGGCATGATGAGCAAAATGATCGGAATGATGATCGGGCTCGCGGTGTTTATCTTTCTGCTGTTTATGTACCTGCTGACCAAGGCGGTGATCGACCACAGCGCCCGTTCGATCAGCTACATGAAAGTCTTTGGCTATCGCGATAGCGAGATCTCGCATCTGTACATCCGCTCGATCACGCTGTGCGTGGCGGCGTCGCTCGTGCTGAGCCTGCCGGTCATTATTGGCTCGCTCACGGCCATCTTCCGCTCGATGCTGCTCGCCTACAACGGCAATATCGAGATCTACGTGCCCGCTTGGTCCATGGCGGCGTGCGTGGGCATTGGCTTTGTGACCTACCTGGTCGTGGCGCTGCTGCACACGCGCTCCATCAAGCGCGTGAGCCTCTCCGAAGCCCTCAAGGTGCAGGAGTAGTCATCGGGGACAGTCTTTGCCGATTCGCCGGTTCGCCGGCTGTGCTGGCAAGGACTGTCCCCAGCTGCCGGCAGGAAAGGAACGTCCCTAGCTGCCAGGTGGCGAGGCACTCATTTAAGTCCGTCCCCAATGAGTGGTTTCAGTCATTTAAGTCTGTCCCCAATGACTAGAAAGGAACGTCCTCAGCGACTAGGTGCCGTACTTGACTTTAACTCTGCTTTAACTGGTACCATCCTCTATGTCTGTAACGCCATATAGACCGAGGGGATATATCTATGACCGCAACTGCACCCGCAGCACCCGCTAAGGTGTACTTCACCAACCTGCGCACGCATGCTCGCGAGAGCCAGCTCGACAAGCTCAAGCGCCTCATTCGTCACGCCGGTATTGAGCAGATCGACTTCGAGAACAAGTTCGTCGCCATCAAGATTCACTTTGGCGAGCTGGGCAACCTGAGCTTTTTGCGCCCCAACTACGCCCGCGCCGTCGCGGATGTCGTGAAGGAGCTGGGCGGCAAGCCCTTCCTCACCGACTGCAATACGCTCTATGTGGGTAGCCGCAAAAACGCGCTCGAGCACATCGACACCGCCTACCAGAACGGCTTTACCCCGTATGCCACGGGTTGCCAGATCATCATCGCCGACGGCCTCAAGGGCACCGACGAGGCGCTCGTCCCGGTCGAGGGTGGCGAGTACGTGCGCGAGGCCAAGATCGGTCAGGCGCTCATGGATGCCGATATCGTGATCAGCCTCACCCACTTTAAGGGCCATGAGCAGGCCGGCTTTGGCGGCGCCATGAAGAACCTGGGTATGGGAGGCGGCAGCCGTGCCGGCAAGATGGAGCAGCATGCCGCCGGCAAGCCGAACGTCTCGACCGAGCACTGCGTTGGCTGCCGTGCCTGCGAAAAGATCTGCGCGCACGACGCTGTCTCGTTCGACGGCACCCGCGAGCGCGAGCTTGCCAGCGGCGCTACTCGCACGGTGCACGTGGCCGCTATCGACCACGATCGCTGCGTGGGCTGCGGACGCTGCATTGCGGCATGCAACCAGGACTGCATCAAGCCCGGCTATGACGCCGCGGCCGACGTGCTCAACTGCAAGATCGCCGAGTATACGAAGGCCGTTGTCGACGGCCGCCCGAGCTTCCACATCTCGCTTGCCATGGATATCAGCCCCAACTGCGATTGCCATCCCGAAAACGACACGCCTATCGTCAGCGATATCGGCATGTTCGCGAGCTTCGACCCGGTCGCCATCGACCAGGCCTGCGCCGATGCCGTCATGGCATCCGAGCCGCTGCCCAACACCGAGCTCACCGACAGCGCCGCCAAGATGGAGCACAACCACGAGCATCTGGAGGGCGAGCAGGCCAAGGACCCCTTCTGCATCACACATCCCGACACCGACTGGCGCGTGTGCATCGCGCACGCCGAGAAGATCGGCCTGGGCACGAGCAAGTACGAGCTTATCGAGGTCAAGTAACACCTGTCTATTGGACATATCAAGCGCTTTTGTAGCGCAACGTTAGCAAAAGCCGCCCGTGAGCACATTGCCCACGGGCGGCTTTTTGGAAGTGCTAGGGGGTCAGATAGACCAGTAAACCGTCCTATTTCCTAAAAATACTCGTCGAGGAAGTTGTCGACCGTGTTCCAGTAGAGTTCGGGGTCGACCTGCGCGCTCTTGGCGTGGGTGGCGCCATGGATAGTGAGCTTTTGCTTGACCTTGCTGGCGCATGCGTCGTAGTTTTGGTCGAGCATGCTGTACGGCACAAAGGTGTCTTGGTCGCCGTGGATAAACAACATGGGAACCGTCGCGTGTTTGAGTTGCTCCACACTGCTCGCCTTATGAAAGTCGTAGCCCGCGCGCACGTTGCACACCAAGTTTGCTACATCGAGCAAGGGAAAGCTGGGCAGGCCGAACACGTCCTTGAGCTGCAGGGAAAACTCGTCCCAAACACTCGTATAACCGCAGTCCTCGATAATGCATTTCACGTTTGCGGGCAGAGATTCCCCCGCGACGTTCATGGCGGTTGCCGCACCCATCGACTCGCCAAAGACCAGGATACGTGCCTCGGGGTCAGCCTGAACGATTCGCTCGATCCATGCGACGATGTCAAGGCGCTCGGGCCAGCCCATGCCGATATAGTTGCCGCCGGAGCGCTCGTGGGCGCGGGCGGCGGGTGCGAGTACGTTCATGCCGCGGTCGTGGAATCGCTTGACGTATCGGGCCATACCGATGGGCTCGTTGGTATATCCATGCAGGCAGACGGCGTAGTCGTGCGTGCTCTCCGACGCAGCAAAATACCAGGCGGCAAGCTCGGTCCCGTCGTCCGCGGTGAGGCTGCTGCTCTCGCGGTTCTCTTTAAACCACGCCCGCGCCTCGGTTTCCTCGGCATCCATCTGCTCGCCCTTTTCGGCGTCCTTGCCGTCCTGCATCATCTTCATGGTGTATGGCGCGCGGGGATTCAGCGCGAAGTCAAACAGAAAGTTGCCGGCAAACCCCAGCAGCGCGACAACGAGCACCAGCGCAACGACGCCGGCTATCTTGAGCTTTCGATGGGAACGTGCGTTTTGAGACATAAGAAGCTTTCCTATAAGATGTTAATACATCAACATTTAATGCAAGCGCATTATGGACGTTCGCCGTTGATGCGTCAACAGGCAAAGAATGGGTAAACAAAGGGTCACGTATGGTGCAAATTTCGCACGTACCTAGACGCTTTGATATAGTGTTGAGAACTCTTTACGTTGGAGGATGTAACCGGCATGTCCGATTCGAGCGACAGTTCTAAGCCGCGACCCAAGACCGCGGCCGTTCCACACTACACGGTGGGCGAGGAGATCATGAACTCCGTCACCCATGGTGTCGGCTGCCTGCTGGGTATCGCGGGCCTGGTGCTCCTGATCGTATTCGCCGCCCTGCGCGGCGGAGGCCCGGCCCACATGGCCGCGGCGATTGTCTATGGCGTCAGTATTATCCTCGAATACCTAGCCTCCACGCTCTACCACGCGATTCAGCCCGCGCACGCCAAGCGCGTGTTTCGCATCATCGACCACAGCTGCATCTACCTGCTCATTGCCGGCAGCTATACGCCGTTTTGCCTTATCACGCTCGCAAACGACGGCGGCGCTGTGCTGTTCTTTGCCGTATGGGCCATCGCCATCATCGGCATCGCCCTCGAGTGCTTTATGCGCGAGCGTCAACCGCACTGGGTAAGCGGTCTGGTCTACCTGCTGATGGGCTGGCTCGTTGTCTTTAAGCTGCCTGAGCTCGTGTCGCTGCTCAACCCCGTGGCACTTGCCCTGCTCGCCGTCGGCGGCGTGTGCTACACCGCGGGCGTGCCGTTCTATATCGCCAAAAACGTGCGCTACCTGCACAGCGTGTTCCACCTGTGGGTGCTCGCCGGCAGCATCTTCCAGTTCATGGCGGTGATTCTCTTCGTAATCTAGCGACCACGCCTGCGCGCCCGCGTCCTTGTTTGGGCGCCGGTGCAATTGCCGTATCCGCCGTCAACGTTTTAATCCGACGTCCCGAATCTTGGAGGTTCGAGAAACTCCCGATGGACATAACCATCTCCCTTATCACCACTCTCGTTTTGACCCTCATCAACGGCTACTTCTCTATGTCTGAGATGGCGCTCACCACGGCCAAGCGCGCCGTGCTGGAGCACGAGGCCGAGGAAGGCGACAAGCGCGCCGAGCGTGCCATTAAGCTGGCTGCCGACTCCGACCAGCTGCTCGCCACCATCCAGGTCGCCATCACGCTCGTGGGCTTCGCCTCGTCCGCCGTCGCCTCGACGAGTCTGTCCGACCCGCTCGCCACGTGGCTCATGAGCTTTGGCATCGCGCCGCTCTCCGCCATCGCGCGCGGCCTGGCGCCGGTCATCATCACCGTCGCGGTCGCCTTCGTATCCATCGTGATCGGCGAGCTCGTCCCCAAGCGCATCGGCCTGGCCAATGCCGAGGGCGTGTCCAAGCAGGTCGTGGGCCCGCTTTCCGTGTTCCAGAAGATCGCCCGTCCGCTCGTGTGGCTGACCGGCGCCTGCTCCGATGGTCTGGCTCGCATCCTGCGCATCAAGAGCGCCGACGATCGCCAGAACGTCTCGGAGGAGGAGATCAAGTACATGGTCTCGGAGCAGGACGACCTGCTCGACGAGGAAAAGCGCATGATCCACGAGATCTTCGACCTGGGCGACACCGTTGCCCGTGAGGTCATGGTGCCGCGCGTGGACACCACCATGTGCGAGGACGACGAGACGGTCGCCGACGTGTTGTCCACCATGCGCCAGACCGGCTTCAGCCGCATCCCCGTCTATCACGAGGATCCCGACAACGTCGCGGGCATCGCGCACATCAAGGACCTGATCCAGCCCGCGCTCGACGGCAAGGGCGACCAGCCCATCGCCAGCTATTTGCGCGACGCCACCTTTGTACCCGACACCAAGGACATCCTGCCGCTGCTGTCCGAGATGCAGACCTCGCACGACCAGATCGTGGTGGTCGTGGACGAGTACGGCGGCACGGCCGGCATCATCACCATCGAGGACATCGTCGAGGAGATCGTCGGCGAGATCGAGGACGAGTTCGACCCCGACAACAAGTATCTCACGCGCCTTTCGCGCCGCGAGTGGCTCGTTGATGGGCGTTTTTCGTGCGATGACGCGATTGAGCTTGGTTGGCCGCTCGAGGAAAGCGATGATTATGAGACCATCGCCGGCTGGATCTTGGAGCTTTGTGACTCGGTGCCCGACATCGGAGAGGTGTTTGAGGTCGCGGGGTACAAGTTTAAAGTGCAGTCGATGCGTGGCCAGCGCATCTCGCTCATTCGCGTGATCGCTCCGGCCGAAGCCGATAAGAAGGATTCCGAGTCTTCGGTAGACGAGCCGACGTCGTCGGGTGCGGGTTCCGCGAATCCGCACGACGGCGACGAGTAGGACAAGGAAGAGTAGGGGAGAGTTATGGCAGGCCTGTTCAACATCCTTAAGGTCACCGTCAGCGAGGACAAGATCTGCGCGCATGTGCTGGTGAACCCCGGCATGCCGCTCATGACCTCGGAGGATATCGAGGCCACGGCGCGCGTGTACTACCTGGTGCCGGCGATTGCCAAGCACCTGTGCCTGGGTGATTCCGGCCGCGAGTTCCAGGACTGCATGGGCCAGACCGAGCTTTGCCATCTGCTTGAGCATGTGACGGTCGAGCTCATGAACGAGACCGGGCTTGCCGGCAGCATCTCGTGCGGCCGCACGCGCGTAAGCGAGCACGACGAGCGCGTCTTTGAGGTTGAGCTTTCGTGCCCCGACGACGCGCTGGCCATCGGCGCGCTGTCTTCGGCCACCTTTATGATGGACTGGGCGTACCTGCACGCCGACCAGCCTGCCCCCGACGTGGAAGGCACGGTCGCGGGCCTGCGCAACCTGGTGCTGGGCATGCGCGCCGAGGCCGAGGGCAAGGATCCTCACGAGGCCGTCGCCGCTGCGAACGGCGAAGATGCTGCCGAGGACGAGGGCGCTGACGAGGGCGATGCGCCGGTCGACGCCGAGCCCGTTGCCGCCGAGCCCCAGAGCGTCCCCAACTTTGACGATGAGCCCCAGGTGGCGATTGATACCGAGGGCGCGGTTGCCGAGAACCACGAGGCCTCCGCTGCCGTCTTTGGCGGTGCGGCGACGGTTCCGGCAGGACCTGCGCATGAGGGCGGCCTGCCGCTCGTGGACGGCGCCGGCGAGGACCCGGGTGCCACGGTGGCCATGCCGGCTATGCCCCAGGAGTAGGCCTACGCGTTTATCACCATCACATACCTGCGCCTTTGCCGTACGCAGATGAGCGGAGCGGCAAGTGATGCGCTGCGGGTATAATGGACAGCATTCAAACGGTGGGCACCGACGTGCCCGCAGGAGAGGAATGATCATGGGTAAGACTTTCAGCTTTGTCTCCGGCGCACTTTTTGGTGCCGCTGCCGGCGCTATTGTCGGCGTTGCTCTGGCCCCGCGCTCGGGCGCCGAGACCCGCGCCATGGCTGCCGATATCGCCAACGACGCCTGGGACAATATGCGCGACACCTACGAGCACAGCGCCGAGGAGGCCCGTGCTGCGGTGAATGACTTTGGCCCGATGGTCGACGCCAAGACCGACGACCTGCGCGCCAAGGTCGACCTGGCCCGCGAGCGCATGGACCAGCTGCGCGAGCAGCTCAACGACGCCATTTCGGGCGGCAACGTGACGCCTGCCGCCGACGTCGTGGTCGAGAACGCCGTCGAGGCTGATACCGAGGCTGCGGAGCCCTCGACCGAGGCATAATGCGCGCCGGGGATTTTGTCGGCGCCAAGATCTATCGCAAGCCTACCGAGGACAAGCGCACCAAAAAGGACGGCACGCCGCGCAGCCCTAAAAAGCTCGGAAAGATTCACTTTCCGGTCTTTACCCCGGGCGGTACGCGCGTGGTCGGCTTTATGGTCCGCCAGTCCGATATCGCGGGCATGATCGAGCGTCCCGATCGATTCGTAGCGCTCGACGCCATTGGTGTCTACGAGGGCGCCATTGCGGTCGATGACGTTAAGGACACGTACGATGCCGCCGCCGCCAAGCGCCTCGACATCAACCTGGACGATTGCATCATCTGGGTCGGTATGGACGTGCGCACGGAATCGGGCGACGTCGTGGGCTATTGCTCGGACGTTGAGTTCAAGCCGCGCTCGGGCATCGTGCAGGCATTCTATGTGACCGCCGGTGCTGCTTCGAGCGTTTTGGTTGGTGACACGCAGGTGCCGCCGACGATGCTGCGCGGCTACGAGAACGGCGCGATGGTCGTCTCGGACGAGGTCAAGTCGCTCGGGTATTCGGGCGGTGCGGCTGCCAAGGCCGCCGAGGCCAGCGTCGTGGTGGGCGACAAGGTCAAAAAGGGTGCCAAGGTGCTCGACGACAAGGGATCGGTTGCCGTGGACAAGGGCAGTCGCGCACTGGGCAAGCAGCTCGGCAAGACGCGCGGCATGTTCAAGGCCTTTAAGGACGAATACCAAAAGGCGAGCGGAGGCTCGTCAAAAGCTACAAAATAGCGACGTACCAAATGATGGGAGGCAAGCCGGAGACCTGTTGCTCCGGCTTGCTGTGTTTATGGGGGAGGGCACATGCGCCAAAACGGATCCAACTTAAACGGGCGTTCGGGTGCGCGTCCGACGGCGCGCCGCGACCTGGGGCAGCTGCCCAGCGGTCAGCGCAAACGTCACCGTAAGCCCGGCGCGATGTACCTCAACCATAGCCGCGGCTTTAGCGACCGCAGTGCGCGCATCGGCAACAGCCGCACACCCCGTCGTTCATCTCGCCTGCCCTATGCGCTCATCGCCGTGGGTTGCGCGCTCGTGCTGTTTATCGCTGCCGTCGTGGGCTACGTCAACCGCAGTGTGGACGTGGAGCTCAACGGCCAGAAGACCGCGGTGCGTGTGGGCTCTACGCTGCAGAATCTCATCGACGACCAGGAGTTGACTGACACCTACGACGCAGGCGACCTGCTGGCCGTCGATGACAGCGTGCTCAAGCGCCATGGGGGCGAAAAGCTGTCGGTGAAGGTCGACGGCAAGCGCGTGAAGCAGGGCAAATGGGATAGCCGCGAACTTGAGGGCGGCGAGAAGGTGACGGTCAAGGATGGCCGTAACACCTACGAGAAGCACGAGGTTCAGGCTACGGTTATCGAGCCCAAGCTCAAGGTCGAGGGCACGGGCGCTATCGAGTATGTGCAGACGTGGGGTGTCCAGGGCCGCTCCGAGGTGTGGGTTGGTGAGCAGTCGGGCAAGACGCAGGACCGCGGCGAGGTTGTGCCCGCCACCGATTGCGTCGTTGCGTGCGCCAGCGTGGCGCCCAAGGGCAACGAAAAGTACGTGGCGCTGACGTTTGACGAGGGTCCGAGCGGTGCGACCAAGCAGATTTTGCAGGTACTCAAGGAGAAGGGCGTCACCGCGACGTTCTTCTTTTCGGGCGATGCGGCCGAGGCCTCGCCTGCCACGGCCAAGGCGATTGTCGATGCCGGGTGCGAAATCGGATCCAACAGCTACAGCGACGATTCGCTCAAGGGTCAGGACCGTGAGGCGGTACGCGAGCAGATCACGAAAGGCGCCGATGCGATTAAGTCGGCGACCGGCGTGAAGACGATGCTACTGCGTGCTCCCTACGCTGCCTTTGACAAGCAAGACTGGATTGATGCGATGGACCTGGTCTCCGCCGTGGTCTCGTGGAATATTGACTCGGGCGACTGGCTGCTCAACGGTGCCGACGAGCAGGTCTCGACGGTGCTCGATTCGGTGACGCCGGGCAATATCGTGTTGCTGACCGATAACGATGAATGCGCCGAGCAGACGCTTGAGGCACTGCCGCAGATCATCGACGGCCTCATTGCCGACGGCTACAAGATCGTGACGCTCAGCGACCTGGTTAAGACGGACACGTCGCTGAGCAAAAAGCTCACCTCGCTGACGAAGGCCACCATGCCCAAGGACGCCGTGTTCCCCCAACTTGCCGAGGACGACGACACCACAGAGTAGTCATTGGGTGGTCGTTTAAGAACGTCCCCAACGGCTATGTCACGGATGCGCCAGCGTTTGGTATGCCTGCAATGTGCAGCGCATAAATTCGATGCCGCAGGGCGATGCTGATGCTATAGTTACTGCGGTTAATGAGGGTCAAGAGAAAGGTTACAGGTGAAATCCAAACCTCGACCATACAGTCGATGACCCCATGCAGGTGCTTTTTGCGCATGCACGGGGTGTAAGCGTCGAGCGGCGTGCCGCCCGCGCATGCGTATACATATCCAGAAGCCCCCGGACGCCGCACGCGCGGCCGCGTCTGGAGGAATAATGATGGGGAGCACCATTGAATTATCTGAGTGAGATGCTCAAATTGCCGGTCTTGGACGTCGACGGCGAAAAGCTCGGCGTGGTGAACGATTTTGGCATTGCTACCGGCGAAGTTTTTCCGCACGTGACGTCGCTCGCGTTCCGCGGACCCGGCAAGACACCGTTTATGATCAGCTGGCGCAAATGGGTCGACCGTATCGACGAGACGGGTGTACACCTTAAGACGTCGGCCACCGAAATCCGTTTTTCGTACCTGCAGCCGACCGAACTCTTGCTTGCCCGCGACGTGCTCAACAAGCAGATCGTCGACACGCAGGGCATGAAAGTCGTGCGCGTAAACGACATCAAGTTTTCCATGTCGGGCGAAAATCAGCTGCGCCTGCTGGGCGCCGAAGTGGGCGCCCGCGGTCTGCTACGCGCCATCAGCCCCGCGCTCGAGCATATCGTCGAAGGCTTTATGAAGCACCTGGGCAAGCCGCTCAGTGAGGACATCATCGCTTGGTCCTACATGGACCTGCTCGATCGCTCGACCAAGAACATTCAACTCTCGGTGTCGCATAAGACGCTCGGCGAGCTGCACCCTGCCGACATCGCCGACATTATCGAGCAGCTCGACCCGCGCCTGCGTGCGCAGGTGTTTGCACAGCTCGATACTGCCCAGGCCGCCGAGGCCATCTCGGAGTTCGATGACGACGAGCTTATGACCGAGATGCTCGAGGGCCTGTCCGACACGGACGCATCGTCGATGCTGGCCATGATGGACCCGGACGACGCCGCCGACCTGATCGACGAGCTCGATTACGAGAAGGCCGAGAAGCTCCTGCGCCTGATGGGCGTCAAGGAGGAGAAGGCGATTCGTAACCTGCTGGGGTATGAGGACAACACCGCCGGCCGCATCATGACCTCGGAGTTTGTCTCCCTGCCCGCCACGGCAACGGTCGGTGACGCCATCGAGGCGATTCGCGAGCTCGACGAGGACTTCGAGAGCGTCTACTACGTCTATACCGAGGATCCGAGCGGCATGCTGACCGGCGTGCTTTCGCTGCGCACGCTGATCGTAGCCGACCGCGACGCCACGCTGGGTCAACTGGCCTATCGCGACCTGGTCTATGTGTCGCCCGACGAGGACCAGGAAGACGTGACGGACGAGATGACCAAGTACGACCTGGTTGCCATCCCTGTCTGCGACGAGAACCGTCATATCCTGGGTATCGTAACCTTCGACGACGCCATGGACGTTATCGCTGAGGAGCATCAGGAGGACCTGCAGATCGCCGGTGTCGGCTCGGGCGATAGCGCGTCGGACGACTCGACGAACGTGCTCAGCTGGTTCGTGCATCGCCAGTACTGGGTTGTTGTATGGGGCATCGCGTCGTGCATCATGGCGACCGTGCTGGGGACGGCGCTCGGCTCCGCGCATCTGGTGGTGTTCCCCATGTGCGCCATGCCGCTCGTGCTGCTGGCGGCCTCGCGCATGGTGTCGTTCGTCAAGAACTACTTTCTGGAGTATGACGGTCACGACGACGAGCCCAAGCCGTATCTGGGGTTCTTCTTCCAGAGCACGGGCATGGGCCTGATTCTGTCACTCGTGACCTACCTGTGCGCCCAGCTGGTGCGCACCGCTGCATTCCCCGATGCGTCCATGTTTGAGGAGCAACTCTTTACCGGGTGTTTTAATATCGCTGCCATCATTTGCCTGGTTGGCAACATGAGTGCCGTGATTTACCTGATGGTGCTGTTCTGGCGTGACGAGCATGACCTCAACACGTCGGGCACCGCCATGAACGTTATTGCCGTCATGATCTCGTGCGTAGCGTACTGCGCCGCCGCGGTGCTGCTCACCATGTCGGTCATTGGTTAGGTGGTCGCGTGCAAAATACCAAGCAAAAGTCGGGCACCAAGCAAAAGCTGACCATCGCGGCCATCTTTGGCGCCATGGGCCCCGGTCTTCTGGCGGCGCTTTCGGGCAATGACGCCGGCGGCATTGCAACGTATTCCAGCGCGGGCGCCAGCTATGGCTACAAGATGCTCTGGATGCTTCCCGTCATGACTGTGCTGCTCATCGTGACGCAGGAGACCGCGGCGCGCTGCGGCTGCGTCACGGGCAAGGGCCTGGCATCGCTCATTCGCGAGCGCTTTGGCGTGCGCAAGAGTGTGCTTGCTATGGCGGCGCTGTTGATCGCCAACACGGCTGTGACCATTTCGGAGTTTGCGGGCATCGCCAGCGGCCTTGCTCTCTTTGGCGTGCCGGCGAGCATCTCGGTGCCGTTGGTAGCGCTGCTGGTGTGGATGCTTACCATGTCGGGTAGTTTCCAGCGCATCGAGAAGATTCTGCTGCTGGTGAGCTGCGTGTTCGTGACCTATATTGTCGCCGCGTTTATGGCTGGCCCCAACTGGGGTGAGGTCGCGGTCGACCTGGTCGTGCCTAACATTCAAAATGACCCCAGCTACGTGTCGCTCGTGGTCGCAACGATCGGTACCACCATCGCGCCGTGGATGATTTTCTTGGCGCAGAACAACGTGGTCGATAAGAACGCGGGCGAGGACGACATCGTGCTGCAGCGTATCGATACCGTGAGCGGCTCGCTTGCTGCCGATGTCATTGCCGGCTTTATTATCATCACGACCGGTACGGTGTTGTTCCCGGCGGGCATTCAGATTAGCGATGCTGCCGATGCTGCCCGCGCGCTGGAGCCTATTGCGGGTCAGTGGTCCACGGTACTGTTTGCCTCGGGCCTGGTCGCGGCGAGCTTCTTGGCTGCCTGCGTGCTGCCGGGCGTTACGTCGAGCGCTATCTGCGAGGCATTTGGCTGGGAGCGCGGTGCCGACCGCAGCTGGGACGAGGCCCCGGTCTATCGCGGCATCATTACGGCCATCATCGGTATCTCTGCCGTGCTGGTGCTTATGCCCGGCGTTGATCTGTTCCAGATTATGATGACCTCGCAGGTCATCAATGGCGTGCTACTGCCCGTGGTTCTGGTGTTCCAGGTGGTTATCGCCGCCGATCGTCACATTATGGGTGCCAACCGCAACGGCCGCGTGTGGAACGTGCTCACTTGGGCGACTATCGCCGTGATTACGGTGCTGACGGTCGTCATGTTTGTCCTGCAGGCGATGGGCTACAGCGCTTAGCGCCTCTTTTGGACTCCAAACAGGCCGCCGCCATGGGCTGCGGCCTGTTTTTTGCCCGCGACCTCTTGGGGCCGGCTCGAAAAGAGTGATTTTGGGTTGTTTGCTGCGGACTACTTGTCGGTGCTCAGCTTGTGCGGCTTGAGAGCGAGCGCATTGACGAGCGCGTCGGTGGCAGACTTGACGGCTGCCGGTTGCGGATCGTTGACGTGATCCTCAGGATGCACGGGCAGGTCCTTCTTGACTGCGTCGTGGATCAAGTTGAGGTACTCAGTCACGCCAGTGGTCGATAGATGCGTGCCATCGCCATCGAACAGGTCGTTGCGGTTGGCACTGTATCCGTACCAGTCGATAACGCGTACGTTCTTGTAGCGCGTAGCGGCGTTGGCGATGGCCTGGTTGGTAGAGCCAACCCACGGCTGCGGGCTGCGCGTGTTCACAAACACCACAATACGCTTATCTCCTGCATCGGCCATGATGGCGTCGATTTGGTCGTCGGTTACCAAGCCGTTGGTGCCCAGCGCAAAGACCACGATCTTGCCGGCAAGGTTCTGTTGAAGATAGCCCTCAAATGTCGCACGGCCCGCATCGAACTGGCGGCCCTTTTCGGCATCGATATGGCTGTGCGGGAACACGCCGTCAAAGGAATCAACGGCGCGCAGCGACACGGAGTCACCGATCATCAACAGGTCGTAGGAGCCGTCGGGGAAGCCGTCGTTGTCCTTGTCGGTGTCGTCGGCCGCCTGCTGGTCGGTGGGTGCGGCGTTCTTGGCTTCCTTGTTCAGAACTTCGGCACCCTCGCCGCTCAGCGCAGACGTCTCGGGCACAAAGATCAGGCCGCCCAGTGCAACGACCAACACGACAGCGCAGGCTGCGCAGGCAGGGACGTGCGCGCGCACCCAGTTGGCGGGCGTGGCGGTGCCGTCGTGGAACTCGGATACGGTGCGCCCAAAGGCGCCCTTTCTAAACGGCGTCTCGATAAAGCGATATGAGCATTCGGCCACGGCGACCACCAACAGCACCTGCAAAATGTACTGCCACCACGGTGTATCGTTGATGTTGGCGACCGGGTTCATGAGCAACAGCAGCGGATAGTGCCACAGGTAGATGCTGTACGAGCGCTTGCCAACCCACACGAGCGGCTCGGCGGACAGCGCACGGGCAACCATTCCCTGGGGCTGCACGCAGGCCGCGATGACCATGAGCGTGAGGATCGAGCACAGCAGTGTGCCTCCGCGATACTGGAAGGCGGTGTAGCCGTTGGTGAGCGCGACCATGGCGGCAAGGCCAACCAGACCCACGACGCCCAACACATCGATGGATGCGGGCGAGGACCAAAAACGCACGAGGGCGCTCGGCTGTGCCGGGGCGGTCTCGGCTGTTTCGTCGGCCTTCTCGCCAGGCTTGCCCTCGGCGTTCTTGCCGTGCTTGGCGGCGCCAGCCAGGCGATTGAGCCCCAAACGACGAGCGAGACGAACTGGCGCCAGATCGCGATCGGGAATAAAGGCCATCCAGGCACCCAGCAGCAGCGAGAACACACGGGTGTCGGTGCCGTAGTACACGCGGCTGGGGTCGGCGGCAGGGTTGTAAAGCACCATCATGGCGAGGGCAGATACCGCGGCAAGGCCCAGAACCACGCGGCGCGTGTTGGGCTTGCTCACATGCATGGATACCATGGCAAACAGCAGTGGCGGCCAAATCAGGTAGAACTGTTCCTCGATGGCAAGCGACCAAAAGTGCGTGAGCGGCGAGGGGTCGCCCAGAGCATTGAAGTACGAGACGTTTTGGGCAATCTGCCACCAGTTGTTGAAGAACAGCAGCGACGGCAGGATGTCGGGGCGCATCTTGGTGAGCATCACGTGGTTAAAGATAGTGCACAGCGCGCAGGTTACAAACACTACCGTTACCACGGCGGGGACCAGGCGACGGATGCGGCGAATCCAGAAGCTCTTGAGGTCGATGCGTCCGGTCTTAGCGACTTCGTTGAGCAGCAAGCGCGTGATCAGATAGCCCGAAAGCACAAAGAAGATCGTGACGCCAAGCAGGCCGCCCTGAGCCCACGTGAGGTTAAGGTGATAGAGCACCACCGCGACGACGGCGAGCGTACGCAGGCCGTCGAGTGCAGGGATGTAGCGGGACTTGGGGCGAGCAGGCGTCTGCTCCGCGGCGGGAGTGTTGGCGCGGCCCGTGTTGTTGGCAGAAGCGCGATGGGGGCTCGCGGTGCGTCGCGGTTCGTTGGCGCGGCGTTCGCCCTTCACGCGTTCGTGCGGCGCCGGCTCGTTGCCCGTGCGGCGTCGACCGCGCGAGCCCGATTGCGAGAGTTGTTCCATAAAACATCATCCAATGACGAGAATAATCAGCACGCCTTCATTGTAGCTGCCTGCTCCTGTGAATGCTTGCTGCTGGCGCAAGCTCAAGCGCGCGTCCACATCAAAGTGAACTAAAGTTATAGGGGGTACGAGAGTGCACGATCGACGGCCGGCGGTGGGCATAAGGCCCGCAGATGAGGAGGTTTCCATGGCAGATCGCGGCGTCGTTGCGGTGTTCGGCAGCATGAACATGGACCTTTCGGTGGCGTGCGAGCGCATGCCGCGCGCGGGCGAGACCGTCGGCGGCAGCGGTTTTATCACCAACGCCGGTGGCAAGGGCGCTAACCAGGCCGTTGCCGCCGCGCGCATGGGTGCGCGCACGTGCATGATCGGCGCGGTTGGGCGCGATACGTTTGGCGATGCGCTGGTGGCGGGACTTCAGGATGCCGGCGTGGGCGTTGAGTTTGTGGCGCGTCGCGATGACGTGGAGACCGGTACCGCGACCATCATTCGCTGCGAGAGCGATAACCGCATCGTGCTGTCACCGGGTGCCAACCATGCGCTTGCGGGTGAGGACGTTGCCTGCGCGCTGAGACGTCTGGTGGCCGATGGGCTCGACGGAGACGCCGGCGAGATTGCCCCGGCTGCCGGAAGCGTCTTTATCGCCCAGGGTGAATGTGACCTTGCAGCGACGGCCGATGCGCTTGTTTGCGCTCACGAGCTGGGGTTCTATGCGGTCTTTAATCCGGCGCCCGCCTGCGAGCTGCCTGCGGAGGTCTGGCCTGCGGTCGACTTGGTCTGCCCCAACGAGACCGAGTGCCAGGTGCTGACGGGCATTCTGCCCACGGATGATGCGAGTTGCGTCGCCGCGCTCAATGCGCTGCTCGACAAGGGCGCCGGAGCTGCGGTCATCACGCTGGGTGGTGCCGGCTCGGTTACGCTCGGTGATGACGGCGAGCTGCTGCGCATGCCGGCGCTTTCGAGCACGGTAGTCGATACCACGGCCGCCGGCGATACGTTTATCGGCGCGTTGGCGGCGGCTCGCCTAGAGGGCCTGCCGCTCTTTGAGTGCATGGCCGCGGGTGCTCGCGCCTCGGCAGTGACGGTGTCGCGCCTGGGCGCTCAGCAATCGATTCCCACGCGCGCCGAAGTTGAACATTGGTTTGGTTAAACGATAAAGACGGAGAAGCGGAGTAGAACAATGGCAATCAAGAAGCTGATCCTTGATCTGGATATGGGAGTGGACGATGCGATGGCGCTGGCCTATGCCATCGCGAGCCCCGAGGTGGAGCTCGTGGGCATCACCACGTGCTTTGGCAACGTGCGCGTCGAGCAATCGGCGCACAATTGCCTGGCGGTGCTCGATCTGCTGGGTCGCCCCGAGGTTCCGGTGTACCTGGGTGCCGACCGTCCTCTGCAGGCGACTGAGCCCTATACGCCGCCGGCGTCCACCGCGCTCATTCACGGCAAGAACGGCATCGGCGGCGCGAGCGTGCCCGCGTCGCCCTACGAGCCGGTGGGGGCGACCTCGGCCGACGGCAACGCTGCGGTCGATTATCTGATCGATGCCGCGCGCACCTATGGTCCCGATCTGGTCTACGTAGCGACTGGCCCGCTCTCCAACCTGGCGCTCGCCCTGGAGCGCGATGCGGCGGCGATGATGTCCATCGGCCGCGTGGTCGTGATGGGCGGCGCCCTTACCGTGCCCGGTAACGTGAGCGCGGGCGCCGAGGCCAACATGGCGAGCGACCCCGAGGCAGCCGACGCGGTGCTGCGTTCAGGTCGCAAGCTCACCATGGTGGGTCTGGACGTGACGCATCGCGTGGTGCTCACACGCCGCGACATTGCCGGCTGGACGGGCTCGGGCACCATGGCGGGCTGCGCATTTGCGAGCATGGTCGAGCACTACATTGGCTCGTACGAGATGAACGCGCCCTACCTGGGTGGCTGCGCGCTGCATGATCCGCTGGCGGTTGCCGTGGCGATCGACCCCACGCTCGTAGGTGCGCTCGGCTGCAACCTGCGTGTTGATCTGCTGGGCGAGTACCGCGGCCGCACCATCTGCGATGAGCGCCGCCTGTCCGATCCGGACAAGAGCGCGCTTGTGGCGCTGACCGTGGATGCTCCGCGCTTCCTGTCCGAGTTCAAGACACGTATGGCCCGTGTCCTGGGCTAAGTTGTCTTTTTGGGACGGGGTTTTTGACTGGTATGATTGGTGCGACCGTTCGAACCAGCTAAAAGAGCCCCGTCCCAATTTGACTATCGAGAGGATCTGCCATGGAGCGCATCGCGAGTTTTTCCGTTGACCATCTGCTGCTTGAGCCCGGCGTGTATGTGAGCCGCATCGACCGCGATCCGGCGACCGGCGCCGCCGTCACCACCTTTGACCTGCGCCTGACCACGCCCAATAAGGAGCCGGTCATGAACACGGCCGAGTGCCACACCATCGAGCACCTGGGCGCGACGTTCCTTCGCAATCATGCCGAGTGGTCGAGCCGCATTGTCTACTTTGGCCCCATGGGCTGCCGCACGGGCTTTTACCTGGTTGTCTTTGGTGAGCTGACGAGCGAGGAGATCTTGCCGCTCGTGCGTGAGCTGTTCGAGTTTGTCGCCGGCTTTGAGGGCGATATCCCCGGTGCCGCTCCCGAGGAGTGCGGTAACTATCTGGACCAGAACCTCCCCATGGCAAACTGGCTCGCGCGCCGCTATCTCGACCGTGACCTGGCCGATATCGACGAGAAGCACCTGCACTATCAGCAGGCATAAGGGCTTTATCGCTCAAAACGCGCACATTGGGCGCCTTCGCTTATGCGGGGGCGCCTTTTTGTTGAGTGGTCGGGATAAGCGTTCAAAATCGCTCATGTTTGTTCTAGAATGTTCATATAGTCACATTTACGAACAGGAGCGAACATGCATATCTATTCTGTCAACGATCCCGAGTTCAAATCCTATGGCAACGTTTGGGATGACGTTCCGTCCGAGCTCACGTCGCCCGTGCTCGAGGCGCTTTCTGCCACGCCCATTCCCGAGGGCAGCAAGTACGTAGCAAGTGCGCCGGAGCTCGAGGGCGTCAAGGATGCCGATAAACTGGGCTTTCTCATGTTTGGTGGCCGTCCCTTCCAGCTCGGCTGGTGCAACGGCCACAACACGCGTCTCAACTGCCTGGAGTACCACCGCGCGAGTGAGTTCAACCTGGGCGCGCGCGACTTTATCCTGCTCGTGGCGCATCGCTGGGAGATCGAGGACGGCGAGCTCGATACCGCGTGCGTCAAGGCGTTCCGCGTGCCGGCGGGTACGGTTGTCGAGGTCTTCAACACCACGCTCCACTACACGCCCTGCATGGTCGACGACGGCGGCTTCCAGGTGATGGTGGCGCTGCCGGCGGGCACCAACGGCCCGCGCCCCGAGGCCGCGGCCGACATGTCTACCGCCGGTGACAGCTACTGCTACTGGAAGGCCGACAAGTGGGTTCTCTGCCATGCTGACAGCCCCAAGGCTGCCGAGGGCGGCTACGTAGGCCTCATCGGCAAGAACCTCGACATCGCCTGCGACTAGAATCTTCCGTCTCAATCTGTAACATCTAGCGGGCCAAATCGTCTCTACCTGTTACAGATCGAGACAAACCGGGCCCAAGCCGCCACAAAGGTGCCTGTCCCCTTTGTGGTGGCTGCCTAGAGTTGGCTGCGCAGATAGTCAGCCATATATGGAACGGCGAAACGCACGTAACCGCGGCGCGCCTGTTCGATTACGCCGGCGTCGATGAGGCGCCGGCGATACTTTTGCGCATAGTCGGGTGTGACTGACATACGTTTCGCTACATCGGAAATGCGCGAAACGGCGTCTTCGTCATCAGTCATTGCGTCGAGAAACGCGACGTCTTGGTCCGATAGCGCGGCGAGCGTCGTTTCACAAACATCGTTTTCGAAATCGGCTTTTGACGCTTCGATAGCTCCGTCGACTTGCTCTGGCGTTACGTGTTCTCCTGTCTTGCAGCGATTGCCGATGTTATAGCCGATGAGCTGCAGCATATAGGGCGAGCCTTGGGTTGCGCGAGCGGCACGGAGGCGAAGATCGCCTGGAATATCAAGGTCGAGCTCTTCGAAAGCCCGCTGATAATAGGCATCGACATCTCCGACTGAAAGCGGTTCGAGCGTGACCTTGCGAGCGCGGTTGAGAAATGTCAGCACGCGGTCATTGAGCGTTGCACAGACGGCTCCCGGGAGACCTGCCATAACAAGCGCGACGTTGAGTCCCTCACCGACCAGCTCTTGATAGGCGGTGACGAGCTGTCTAATCTCAGGTGAATTAGCTTGGAGCTCATCGATAAGGATGAGGATGCCGTGCCCCTGCTCGGTCAGCTTGCGCGCCAGCTGCGTGAGTTTGAACTGGAAACTCTTGGTCTCCTGCACATCGCGTGTGAACTCGAGACCGGCTGAGAAGCCGAAGACGCTCAAGCTACCGCCAGAAAGTTTGGGGAGATGACGCTTGCTGACATAAGGCTCGCCTGCTTCTTGGATTTTTTCAACAATGCGCTCAAGCATATCTTCGGAGGCTACGGTGGGTGTGGCGACAACAAAACCGAGCTTGCGTGCGCGGTCGGCAAGTTCCCACAGAAGAACCGTCTTGCCGCTGCCTCGCTGGCCGAGCATGAGCATGGCTCGGTCTCGATTGCCCGGCTTCTGCTCAAGACCGGAGATGAATGTCGAAATCACGTTCCCGCGACCCACCAGATAGGACGGGCGATTTCCAAATGAGGGGGAGAAGATGGTTTCAGTCATAAGTCTCCTTTCCTTTTTTCCCTATTTTTTCCTTTCTTTCCTATTCAGTCAAATGAATTGCTGAGCGAAGGCGGTTACGTAGGCCTCGTCGGCAAAACCTCGACATCACCTGCGACTAGAATCTTCTGTCTCGATCTGTAACATCTAGCGGGCTAAATCGTCTCTACTTGTTACAGATTTAGACAAACCGTAGGGGACAGACCGAACAATCTCGATCTGTAACACCAGGCCCGGTTTTGGCGACCTACCTGTTACAGATCGAGACAAACCGGGCCCAAGCCGCCACAAAGGTGCCTGTCCCCTTTGTGGTGGTTTGGGGCAGCGGTATCAGAAAGTGTCAGACGGGGGCGGCTGCCGGGCCGCCGTGTGCGAAAAGAAGTGTCGGCCTGCGTCGCTGTCGTTGGGCGAGGCCCTATTTGCGGGGATACTGAAACCACGACAAGCAGCGTGCGAAAGGATCGATGCATGGCTTTCCGTAATGACTTCCTGTGGGGCGGCGCAACGGCTGCCAACCAGTGCGAGGGCGCCTACAACGTGGACGGCCGCGGCCTGGCCAACGTGGACGTGGCTCCGCACGGCCCCGAGCGCTATGCGGTGGTCTCCGGCCAGCGCAAGATGCTCGACTTCGAGGACGGCTATTACTATCCCGCGCAGACCGGCATCGATTTCTATCACCACTACAAGGAGGACATCGCCCTCTTTGCCGAGATGGGCTTTAAGACCTTCCGTATGAGCCTGGCTTGGACCCGCATCTTCCCCAACGGCGACGAGACCGAGACCAACGAGGCTGGCCTGGCCTTCTACGAGGACGTGTTCCGCGAGTGTCAGGCGCACGGCATCGAGCCGCTCGTGACCATCACGCACTTCGACTGCCCGATTCACCTCATCAAGGAGTATGGCGGCTGGCGCAACCGCAAGCTCATCGACTTCTACAAGAACCTCGCGACCACGATCTTCACTCGCTACAAGGGTCTGGTGAAGTACTGGCTCACCTTTAACGAGATCAATATGATCTTGCACCTGCCGTTTATGGGTGCCGGTCTGGTCTTTGAGGAGGGCGAGAACAAGGAGGCCGTCGAGTACCTGGCCGCCCACAACGAGCTCGTCGCCAGCGCTTGGGCAACCAAGATCGCTCACGAGATCGACCCCGAGATCAAGATCGGCTGCATGCTTGCCGCAGGTAGCTACTATCCCTACAGCTGCCGTCCGGGCGATGTGCGCCAGGCGCAGATTGACAACCAGAGCAACTATTTCTTCGTCGACGTCCAGAGCCGTGGCTACTACCCGGCCTATGCCGTCAAGAAGCTCGAGCGCCTGGGCATCGATATGGGCATGACGGACGAGGACCGCGAGATCCTGGCCGCTAACACCGTCGACTTCATCAGCTTTAGTTACTACAGCACCCGTTGCTCTGCCGGTGCCGATAACCCCGATGTCGAGCGCACCCAGGGTAACGCCTTCGCCGGCGCCAAGAACCCCTACTTTCAGGAGAGCCAGTGGGGCTGGGCCATCGATCCGCTGGGCTTCCGCATTACGCTCAACGACCTGTACGATCGTTATCAGAAGCCGCTGTTTGTGGTTGAGAACGGTCTGGGCGCCAAGGATGTTGTCGAAGAGGATGGTTCCATCAACGACGACTACCGTATCGACTACCTGCGCCAGCATATCGCCGCGATGCGCGATGCGGTGACCGAGGACGGCGTTGACCTGCTGGGCTACACCACCTGGGGCCCGATCGACCTGGTCTCGGCCGGCACGGGCGAGATGTCCAAGCGCTACGGCTTTATCTATGTGGACCGCGACGACGCCGGCAACGGCACCCTCAAGCGCTCCAAAAAGAAGAGCTTTGACTGGTACAAGAAGGTGATCGCCACCAACGGCGAAGACCTGGCCTAAGGGCACTGAGGCACTCAACCTTGGGGCTCCAACCCTCCTCGCGTACCTAAAGTACGCTTCGTCGGGCTTGTCGCTCCCAATCTTGAGCACCTCAGGCCCTTAGGAGGCTGACCTGACCGCCGCGTTTCGGAAGTCCTGCTTTATAACGTCCTAACCAAGGCGCCCGGCGAGCAGTTAATGCTTGCCGGGCACCTTGCCGTCTGCGGATTTTGGGACATGCGGCCCGCTTTTTCGACCCATCTGTCGGTACACTAAAAGCACTATGGGTACCCGCGAGCGACATATCGGCCACGCGGCCGCCCGATCCGCCCCCGTGGCGGATCCCAGGGGTGGCAGGCTCTTCGCCATGCCGCGATTCCTTGTTGGCATAACACATCGGATGTACCGCCACCGCGTCTTTGCTATCGCCGGTGTCATCACTGCGCTGTTCCTCATGCTTTTGGCAGTCTTGCCGGCACTGTTCGCCTTCGACCCCAAACTTTCTAACGCCGCGCCCGCCTATAGCGAGGTGTCCGAAGAGGTCGTGGATGCGCTCGTCCATTCGAGCTCTCTCCCGCTGCTTGTCGCCGCAATTGTATTTTCAATTTGGGGCGTATCGGTCTATCTGCGCTGTTTGGACTATGTGCTGCGCCGCCGCCTTGTTGCCATCGCCACCATCTGCGCCCTGTGGATGATCGAAGTCATTCTCAAGTACAAGTCGTTCACGCCGTTCTATGCCACCGTGCTGTGGTACCTGTACTACGTGCCCATGACGCTCATTCCGCTGCTCTACCAGTTGTGTGGTTTGCGCCTTGCGGGTCTGGAGCAACACCGCCTGGGTCGCCGCTACTGCGCTGCGCTGTGGATTGTGGCCATCCTGCTTATCGGATTTGTGCTCACCAACGATTTTCACCAGCAGGTCTTCCACTTTGACCGTACAAGCGACACCTGGAGCAACGATTACACGTACGGCTGGGGTTATTTCGCCGTCTTAGTGTGGACGGCCTTTAACTTCGTGACCTTTTTTATCCTGGTTGGTCGGTCCTCGTCCTTTCGCATCCAGCGTTTCTCGGGTACGGCGGCGCTCGTACTGCTGGGTGGCGCATTCTTTGCCATCTCGTATGCGTTGCGCGTGCCCTGGGCATGGAAGCTCAACTTTTCGCTCGTCTATTGCGTTCTGTGCGTGGTGGCGATGGAAATCTGTCTCGATTGCGGTGTCATTCCGTCATATCACGACATTGCCGGCATTTTCGACACCTTGCCGCTTGACCTCAAAGTTCTAACGCGCGACCTGCAGGAAGTCTATGTCACGCCAGTGTCAAAGCCAATGCCGGTAGGCGTGCGCGAGGAGTTGCGGGCCCAGGCGCACGGCCGCGCCCATGCCTTTGCCGTGGCGTCCGATCCCGATGTGATGTACCGTGCCTTTCCACTGCTGGGCGGATCGGCCCTGCTTGCCCAAGACGTGTCGGATCTCAACGAGCTTAACCGTGAACTGGCACATCGTCGCATGGAGCTGCAGCGTCAAAACGAGCTGCTCGCCGCCGACTACGACCTTAAGACGCATTTGGCAGATCAAGAGGCCGAGACCTTGCTGGTCCAAGACGTGGACCAGGCGCTTGCTCGCGCGCTCAAAGGGATGTACGACTTGCTGAGCTCGCTGCCGCCGTTGACCGACGAGGCGTCTTCGCACGAGCGTTACCGCATGCTGCAGCGCGCCAAGATGCTCGTCGCCTATTGCAAGCGCAAGGGGTCGCTCACGTTGGCACAGTACGGGGAGAGCGGTTTTGATCGCGACCGCATTCAGCTCATTGCCAACGAGCTCGCAAGCGACCTGCGCACCATCGATATCGATTGCGCCTCGATTATCGCCATACGGCGCCCGATGCACGCCAGTACGGTAAGCGCCCTGTACGACTGCGTGTATGACTTTGCGTTTTTTGCCTACACCACCGACCATCCGGCGCTTATGTATCACTTGGGCGACCATGACCGATGCAGTGTCGAGCTGCGCGCCACGCTTTTTTCCAACGATGATGCAGATCTTTCGCAGACGCCCGCTGCGCAAGAGCTCGAAAGCGCTCTGCAAGGGCGCAACGTGGCATACCGCCTTGAGGGCGAGCCCGGCCAGCTGCGCATGATCGTCTTGATGCCGAGGGCGGGTGAGTGACGATGCAGATTTCGCTCATCCTTCCCCAAATCGTTGCGCTCGATGTTGTCTTTGCCCTGGCTGCGTGTCTGCAGACGATCCACGTCCCGCTCATTTCATCGCGCCGCTCGTCCTATAACCGTAAGGTGATTTGCGCCTACGAGGCGAGCCTCGTGCTTCACCTGGTGGTTTCGGCGCTTATCCTGTTCGCGTCGTCTGGCTCGTATCTGGTGGCGCCGCTTGACGTTTGCGCCAGGGCAATGGGCGGAGTGCTGTGGCTCAATGCCGCGATCTTTGCCTATGGCGTGGTGCTTATGGTGCGCTATCATCGCCCCGTCATGCTGGTCGAGCTGCTGCTTGTTGTCGCCGTTACACCGCCGGTGGTTTTTGCCATGGGCTCGGCGTGGACCGTTGTCCTTATCGCAGAGGGAGCGTTCTTTCTGTTCCGGTCCATCGCGGCGCTCTTGATGGACGTCCGTAACCGCCAGGAGGATATCACCGCGTTCTCGACGATCGAGACCATCAACGTGATTCCCGTGGGCATCCTGTATCTGGACCCGAGGGGCCGTCCGCTGCTCATGAACCGCTGCATGCGCAAAAACCTGGTGGAACTTCATATGCCCACCGATCTAGGTGACATGAGCGGCACATGGAACGACCTGCGCAAACTCAGCATGCAAATGCCCGAAGGCAGTAGGAACCGTGTGCGGATTAACTTGGATCGTTTTGGTGATGCTCGCGCGGTGATCGAGATTTCTCCCGCCGAGATTCGCCTATTTGTGCACGACGAGGTTATGGTTTCGGGCCGCCTCTTTGAGCGCATTATCGGACTGGACGTGACGGAATACGCACACGCCTACGACCGCTTGGCGCAAGCAAACCACCTACTTGAGCTTGCGGGCCAAGAGCTCCAAGCCCAGATCGAAGAAGTCAAAAAAGTTGCTGACAATGCGGCCTATCTGCGTATGCGCGCTCGCGTGCACGACGTGATCGGGCAGCGCCTGTCCATCCTCCATCGTTATCTGGAGGAGGGGCGCCTGGATGACGAGTCACTCGAGCAGATCGACCCGCTGCTGCGCTCAATCGCTGCCGATCTGCGCAGCGGGGGCGACACCGAACCGGCAGAGCAACTGGGCGATATCGTCCATGCCTTTGGCCTGGTGAGCGTGCAGATCGATGTGGAGGGCGAGCTGCCAAGCGACGCGCGCATCGCCGCAGCCTTTCTGCAGATTATCCGCGAGGCCTCGACCAATGCCACCAAGCATGCGCAGGCGCATCGGGTCCACGTGCGTCTGTGGCAGGAGACGTCGGAAGACGGCGCTGTTGCGCGGATGACCGTTTCTAACGACGGCGCGCCTGCACCCGTATCGTATCGCGAGGGAACGGGTATCCCTGGTATGAGGCATGTCGCACAGAATCCGGGCGGCAGCCTGGAAGTCCACACCGCCCCGCCCTTCACGCTTACGGTGTCCATCCCGCTCGCCTCCAACGCCACGGTCCAAAGGAGAAGTTCATGATCCGCGTCCTTATAGTCGAAGACCAGGCCATCCTGCGCGAGAGCCTGGCGCGCTCCGTTGGCGACCAGCCCGATATGACCGTTGTTTCCGCCATTGCCGATGCCTCCGAGGCCTTGGGTGTCGCGCTCAAGGAGCGCCCGGACATGATACTGATGGACGTATGTACCGAGCATGATTCCAACGGCATCGTGGCGGCGGCGCGCATCAAAGAACAACTGCCCGAGTGCCGCGTCATTATCATGACGGGTATGCCCGAAATCACCTTTGTGGACCAGGCGCGCGAGGCGGGCGTCGACAGCTTTGTGTACAAGAACGTCGGTATCGACGAGCTATTCGCCGTGATGCGCTCCACGCTGGCGGGCTATTGCACGTTTCCCAAGCCGCCCGAGAGCATCTTCTCGGGCACGGCGGCCCTCGACGATGTCGAGCTGTCGATCTTGCGCCTTGCCTGCGAGGGTAAAAGCCGCCGCGAGATCGCGGCCGAGCTGTTTATGAGCGAGGGCACCATCAAACGCCGCATCTCGGAGATTCTCAACAAGACCGGCTACGACAACATCATGCGCTTGGCCGTGCGCGCAGTAACGGAGGGCAGCATCGTTCCCAACATGGAGCGCTAGCGCTCGTTACGCATCGGCATAAAGCGGCGGGGCCGCAGGATCAACTTCTGCGGCCCCGCCTGGTGTGCGCGGATGTGTCCGCCAATCCGCGGCGGTCGGTGTCTGCCGTTACGCGATGGTTGCGCTGTAGGAGGCGACGTCCTCGTAGGAATCGGTCAGGTAGGCATCGATGCCGATGGTCGTGTTGACGAGGTCGTCAAGGCTATCGAGTGTGCCGTTCGAGAAGGTGAACTCTTCGGTGGCGTTGGTGCCGGGCATCAGGTGAGCCGAGAACCAGGCTTCCTTCATGGTGCCGTTGACGTTGGTCTTGCCGGTGGGGGCGTAGAAGGTCAGGTCCTTGTCGCTCTTGTTGGTGATGTTGACGACAAAGCCGATGTCGCCCCAGTCGTCCTTGAACTTCTCGGTGATGGTGATGGTGCACAGGTCGTCATCGGCGACGGTGACGGCGGGGGAGATTTCGGCACTCTGGACATCGTCGTCTTCGACGGCCTCATCGATTTCCTCTTCCTTCTCGGCGTTCTCGCGATCCTTCTTCACCGTACCGGACAGATCCTTGTCGGACTTCGTAAAGATAAGCTTGTCGCCTTCCACCTCGAGGACGAGCTTGTCGTCCTTGAGCTTCAGGTCGTGCGACTCATCTTCGGCGGTAATCGTTACGGTGGTGGCGTCCTTGGCCTCCCATTTCAGGTCGGCGACCTCAAGGAACATGTCGAGGACGCCCGTGCCGTCTTCGTCGAGGATCAGGATACAGTTGAGGCCCCACTCCTTGAGCATATCCATGTACTCATCGGTGAGCTCTTCGCCGTCCAAGGTTCCACCCGAGAGTTCCCAGCTGCCGACGAAGTTGGCCTTGGGGTCTTTGCCGCCGCCGCTGCAGCCCGTCAGGGCAAAGGCGAGCGCCAGGACGCATGTCAGGAATGCGAGTACGGATTTTTTGAACGTTGTCTTCATGGTGTCCTCCTTTATCGAACGAAACCCATAGAAGCAAATGCGGGGGTGGCGGATCCCCCGCCAATTACCAGATAGAGGGGCTAGGGCCGGGGCGTTCCGCAGTTGCTGCAGAACTTGCCGCCGTTTTCGCTGCCGCAGTTGGGGCAGAACCACTTGGCCGGTGCCGAGGCGGGTGCGGGACTACCGCACTCGGAGCAGAACTTGCCGGTGTTGGTGGCGCCGCAGCTGCAGGTCCATGCGCCGGCCGCAGGTGCGGCGGTGGGAGCCGGTGCGGGGGCGTGAGCCGGAGCCGGCTGCGGAGCGGCCTGCTGCTGTGCCTGGCCGGCGGCGAACAGCTGGCTGGCGTTCATGCCGCCCATGCCACCTGCCATGCCCATGCCCATAAAGCCTGCCATCGCGCCGTTGGGGTTGGCGGCTGCCGCGCGCATTGCGTCGCTCTGGGCGCTGGCGATGTTGGCTGCCGCCATGGTGGGATCGCGCATGACCGCGGCTTTCTGCAGGTCCTTGATCATCTGCTCGTCCTCTTGCGAGGCGGCGATGGAGTTGACGCCAAAGCTCACGATCTCGACGCCGCGCAGGTCACGCCAGTCGGCAGAGAGGACCTCGTTGAGCGCGCGGGCGAGCTCGGTGGTGTGGCCGGGGATGGCGCTGTAGCGGATGCCCATCTCCGAGATCTTGGCAAAGGCGGGCTGCAGGGCGGTGAGCAGCTCGGACTTAAGCTGGCTGTCGATCTTGTCGCGCGTGTAGCTATCGGTCACGTTGCCGCATACGTTGGTGTAGAACAGCAGCGGGTTGGTGATGCGGTACGAATACTCGCCGTTGCAGCGCACGGAGATGTCGACGTCCAGGCCAATGTTGTTATCGACCACGCGGAAGGGCACGGGCGAGGCGGTGCCGTACTTGTTGCCGATGATCTCCTTGGTGTTGATGAAGTAGACGCGCTGGTCCTTGCCTGCATCGCCGCCAAAGGTAAAACGGCTGCCGATATTGGCGAAGGTCTCCTTGATGGAATCGCCCAGGTTGCCGCTAAAGACGCTCGGCTCGCTGCCGGTGTCGAAGACGAACTCACCGGGCTCCAGCGCGACTTCGATGATCTTGCCGTTTTGCACCACGAGCATGCCTTGTCCGTCGTTGACGGCGATGACCGAGCCGTTGGAGATGACGTTGTCCTCGCCGCGCGTGTTGGAGCTGCGGCCACCGGTACGTTTGCTGCCCTTGCAGGCCAAGACGTCAGCAGGCATCGATTCGCAGTAGATAAATTCCTTCCACTGGTCGGCCATGACGCCGCCGGCAGCTCCCAATCCAGCTTTCAAGAGTCCCATGGTGATCTTCCTTTCTCGTCAAAGGCCGGGTGGTATTGGTTGGATTGCTTAGTCGTCCTTGTCGTCTTTCATGACAACGGTGGTCTCGGTGTGGCTGAAGGTGTCGTGTTTCTCGGTCAGGTCGAGCTCGCCACAATACTCATCGGCACAGGTTGCTTCGTTGGCCGTCTTGAGCTGGCCTACCAGTAGCACGTCTCCGATAATCACGATGATCAGCGGCGCGATGATATTGATGAGGATGCCCTCGATATCAAAGGTGAGGTAATCCGGATCGAAGGCGTATTCCCCCATAAAGAGAATCTGGGAGAGGATAAATCCGATCATAAAGAACAGCACCGAGGCGATGACGAGCTTGGGCTTGGAGCAGGGGAGCTCGCCGACCAAGCGGCCGGTCTGGCCGTTCATGGCAAACAGGTAGCTCTTGCCGTTCCACGAGGTGGAGAGCATCCAGACGGGGAACAGGGCGTAGTCGCTGTCTTCCCAGGTGTAGTCGAGCTGCTTGCTTTCGACCGTGGCATCGTCGTATTCGTCGACGACGGTCTCGCGCAGGGCCGAGATTGTGCTTTCTTCCATACGGCGCTCGGCGCGCGCCTTGCAGGTCTCGCAGTCCTCGTCGTAACGGTTGGCGATGTAGCCGGGCATATATGCGACCGAGAACGGACGCAGTGCGTCGTAGTCAAACGGCTCGATGGCGTCCATGTGGCCGTCGGGCATCTTGGATGATCCGTCGACGGGCACGCGCTTAAACGAGATATTGCCCTTGCGATAGGCATCGTAGTGGTCGGTGGTCGTGACGGTGCGGTCGGATTCCTCGGTCACGGTCTCGTTGGTCGCGTCAAAGTACACTTCGCCGTCAACGCGGGCGCCGTAGAGCCAAAACGGCACGTAGACACCTTGGACCTCGTCGATGTGGTTGCCGGTGACAAAGCTCTTGGGCAGCAAGATCTTGCCCTTGTAGTGTTCCTTGAGTGCGGCCGTGACGTCATCGCGCCCGAGCTTAAACGGAATCACCAGGTCGGGCGAGAAGTCGCCAGAGAGCTGGCCGGGCGCCACGGCGGAGTTGCCGCAGTACGGGCAGGTGGTGACGGCGACGGTGCCGTCGGACACGAGCTCGGCGCCGCACGACGAGCAGATGTAGCCGGCGTTTTGGGCGAGTTCCTGCACCGCGTCGTCGGCGACGGGCTTGGGCGTTGCGGCTGCTGCATCGGCTTTGGCATCTGCCTTGTCCTGGCGCTCGCGATAGAGGGCCTCGACTTCTTCGACTTCAAAACGAGAATCGCAGTAGTCGCAGACGAGCTTTTGCTCGGCACTGGCAAAGTGAAGGGGGCCGCCACACGCGGGGCACTGATAGTTAACGCTCTCGAAGGCCATGATCGGTCCTTTCGCTGCCGGAGGCTATGCGCCGATGGCGCCGCCGCAGTATTCGCAGCGCCCACTGGCATCGGGAATGGTGGTTGCACCGCAGAAGGGGCAGGTCACCGCGGTCTTGGGGGCCTTGGCGGCCACGACGCTGTCACGCGTCTCCTGGCGCAGCTGCACCAGTGCGTCGCGGACCTCGGTTGCCTGGCGCTTGGCCTCGCGGTATTCGATGGAGCCGCGCTGATCGATGGTGGAGTCGTTCACGCGCAGGTTGATCTCGGTAAAGTACGGCGTGTTGACGTGGATGGTCAGATTAAAGTCGTAATCCAGGTCGTAGCGCGGCGGGTTGTAGCTCTCGCGCTCGCCGTCCTTGGTCTCGCGATAGATCTCGGTGCGATGCTCGTCGATATCCATATCGCAGCCGAGTACCTGCGAGAACTCGATGATGTCGGGATTGGCGTCGCGCCAGCGGCTCTGCGAAGTGATGATCAGCAGGCCCGCGTCCTCATCGAGCATAATATTGGTGCGCCCGGCAGCAAGCGTGCGCGTGGGGTTGAACGAAGACAGGCGCTCGGCGTTGGCCTCGCGGTAGGCGAGTTGCTCACGGATATCGTCTGCGGTGCTGGAGCGATAGCCGTGAAAGTAGGGGGAGAGCTTGCCGGCGCACTCTTTGCACAGGTAGCCTTCATTGATTTTTGTCTTACCTAGAAGTCCCAGCTCGGTACCGCAAATCGCGCACTCTTTCTTCTCGAACATCTTGTCAAAGAAGCCCATGGCTGCCTCCCATCAACTGGTAGCGTGTGTCACTTTTGATGATGGGGGAGTGCGCGATCCTTCGCGATACCCAGACGGCTCAAGGAGTCTCCACAACTGGGACACATGGCCCATTTTTGACTAGTCATTGGGGACGTACTTAAACGACTAGTCGCGGGGGCACTCTTCGGCCACTCATTGGGGACGTACTTAAATGAGTGGTAGTTGGAGACACTCCTGGCCGAGCTAGAGGTCGCGCGCGTCCCTTCTGGTCCATGCGGCTCAAAACCGCGGTGTGACGTGAACGGCTGGGGTCAAATTTGCAGCATTTCGAGCTCGGCTTCGATATTGAGACTGGTTCTTTATTAAAATAGTTTTCCAGACAATTGAGCGGCTGGGGGTTAACCATGAGGGGCATGAGAGACACAACCGCATATTTGCGTCGGGGCATTCGGGAGATTATATGCCTGGCGCTGTTCTTCTTCACGTTTTTGGCGTGCGAGTATCTTTTTGATGTGCGCATGGCCGAGTTCGTGTCTCCGAACGAGGTCGTTATTTATGAGAGCCTTGTCATCGGCGCGAGCGTGATTGGCTTCTTTGTGCGTCCCATTCTGTACTATCGCCGTCCCCATGCTATCGACGCAACGAGTGACGTCACGGGCGTTTTGCTGGTGGCGGCATTGCTGCTGTTGATTATGGCGGTTCAGGTTGAGGTGGTAATTGCCGGCGGTTTGGTGGCGTGCTGCGCGCTGGGCTACTGCGGATCGACTGCCCATGCAAACTTTGCGCGGCGCTTTGCACGGACGCCCTGCTTGGCGCGTGCGGCTGCACTTTCCTACGCCATGGGCGTTCTGGTGCAGGTGCTCAACCACATGGTGATGCCTGCCGGCATTCCTCAGCAGGCTGTTCTGGTCGTCTGCGCGATCGCGCAGGTGGCGTTGCTCCACGGTGCCCGACGCGCCAAGCTGCGCGACGAGTCCAATCCCAACTTTGAACCCAGTGCTGCCGGGCTTTCGGTAGATGCTCTGGAATATGGCGCCAAGTGGCATGACGATCCCGAGGCAAAGGCGGCATTCCGTCGCGCCGTAGTTCGCCTGACCGTGGCGACGGCGTATCTTTCCGGCGTATTCGCCGCTCTCAACGCGGGCTTCACGACCCTGCATGCTGTCGGAGCCGTCGATTTGGGCGATTGGCCGCGCCTGCTGCTTGTCGTGAGCTCGTTGGTCGCTGGCGCACTATTTGACCTGCACGGCCGCTCGTATATGAATATCGGCATGACATGTGCCGCCATACTGTCCACGCTTTCGTTCTTTGTGCTCATCGTCGATGGCAATGGCGGCAACGAGCTTGCTGCCACGATCATCTTTTATCTGGGCTTGGGCTTTTTCGTGGTGTTCTTTACCACAAAATATGCCGCCGTCTCGCTCTATGCGCGCTGGTCATATTTTTGGCCGTGCATGGGTCGCGTCGTCAACAACGTGTGCTCGATGTTCGTGACGGCGCCGGCAGTGGCGATTATCTCGAGTCAAAATGTGCTGGCTGCGGTCGGTGCGGCGCTCGTGATGTTTGTGGGCATTGCGATTACGCTGCTGGGGCAGTTGGGGCAACGGGCCGATGATGCCGCGATGCGGGACGGACTGCCGCTTGCCACCGACGATCTTGGTGGGGATCTTGCGCTCACATGCTCCGACCCCGAGCCCGTGGAGGCAGCGGAGCTCACGTCCGATGAACGCCTTGATGCCTTCGTCGCCACCTTTGGGCTTACAGAGCGCGAGCGCGATATTCTTGAGGTCTTGGTCGTTTCGGACCAGAGCGTTCAGGACATCGCCACAACGCTCTTTCTTTCGCGCTCCACGCTCTATCGCCACATTTCCTCGATCAACAAAAAGGCCGGTACCGCCTCGCGTGTGGCCCTTATCAACTTCTTCTGGTCCTGGACACCCAAGGACTAGCTAACCTCCCAATAAGTTGCGGTGGAATAGTCCCTAAATTAAAGTCACGGGGCTTTAAACAGGAACTATTTCACCGCAACTGCTGGGGGGATAGACTGCGGCGGCGGCAGAGGCAACGGCAGCGGCGTTGGCAGCTGTGGTAGTGGCAACGGCAGCTGGCAGGGTGTTTTCCGTCTACTTGCTACAGCAGCTCGCCGTGGCGGGCAATGTAGCGGCACTTTGCCAGCTGGGTGAGCGCGATATAGGCGGTAACGATGCCAATGAGCAGCCCAAAAAAGCTCGTGGGCAGCGGCATGAGGCCGAGCGCATCGGCGATGGGGCTTGCCGGCAGCCAGGTGACGAGCGCCAGGCCCAGCACGGTAAGAACGCACAATGCGGGCGCGGCGTGGTCGCGCGGGCTCGGCAGATTCGGGGAGCGCAACATGTGGACCACGAGTGTCTGCGACCACATGGACTCGACAAACCAGCCGCTCTGGAAGAGCGCAGCAAAGGTCGCCATACCCGCGACGTCGCCCGCGGCGGCAAGCTCGGACCAGCTTGCGTCCACGGCGGCGGGGCACACGACAAAGAAGAGCGCGGCGAAGGTCACGATGTCAAACAGCGAGCTCACGGGGCCCAGCTCGAGCATAAAGCCCTTGATGGACGCGGCGTCCCAGGCACGCGGGCGGGCAGTCCAGGCGTCATCGACGGTGTCCCACGGCAGTGCGATGCACACGATCTCGTAGACCAGCGACAGCAGTACCAGCTGCAGGGCGCTCATGGGCAAAAACGGCAAGAACAGGCTCGCGACGGTCACGGACAGCACATTGCCAAAGTTGGAGCTCACCGTGGTCTTGAGGTACTTGAGCAGGTTGCCGTAAGTGCGGCGGCCTTCGATGATGCTGCGCTCGAGCACGCCCAGGTCCTTCTGAAGCAAGATGATATCGGCGGATTCCTTGGCAATATCGACGGCCGAATCGACCGAGATGCCGCAATCGCTCGCACGCATGGCGGCGGCGTCGTTGATGCCGTCGCCCATAAAGCCCACGGTGTGGCCGAGCATCTCGCGCATGACACGTACCAGGCGCGCCTTCTGCAGCGGCGAGAGCTTGGCGAAGAGGTGGGTTTTCTCGGCGCGCTTGGCAAGTTCGGCGTCATCGAGCGCATCGATCTCGGAGCCGAGCAAGACGTTGCTCGCATCGATACCAATCTGCTCGCAGACGGTGGCGGCGACGCGGTCGTTGTCGCCGGTTAGGACCTTGACCGCCACGCCCTTGGCCTCGAGGGTGGCGACGGCGCCCGCGGCACTTGCTTTGGGCGGATCGAGGAAGGCCAAAAAGCCCATCAGCACCATGTCGCACTCGTCGGCGATGCCAAACTCGCCCACGCAGCGCGGATTGGTCTTCTGCGCCACGGCAATTACGCGTAGGCCCTCGGCGTTAAGTCCGGCGATCTGCTTGCGAATCTGGGCGAGCTTCTCGTCGGTGAGCGGCTGAGCGATGCCATCGATCTCGACAAAGGAGCAGATCTCGAGCATTTCCTCGGCGGCGCCCTTGGTAACCATCTGGGTTTTGCCTTGGGCGTCGGCGACAACTACGCTCAGGCGACGGCGCGAGAAATCGAAGGGAACCTCGTCGACCTTGGTGTAGCGGTCGCGCAGGCTCTGGCCCAGCATGGAATCGGGTGCGACGGTCGAGGGTGTCACATCGGCACGGTCGATTACGGCCAGGTCGATAAGATTTTTGAGGCCGGTCTGGAAGAAGCTGTTCAAAAACGCATGGCGCAGCACGCGCGCGTCCTCGTTGCCATCGGTGTTGAGGTAGCGCTCGAGCACGATGCGGTCTTCGGTGAGGGTGCCGGTCTTGTCGCAGCACAGGACGTCCATCGCTCCGAGGTTTTGAATCGCCGGCAGCTCCTTGACGATAACCTGGCGACGGGCGAGGTCCTTGGCGCCCTGCGACAGGCTCGTGGTCACGATGACGGGAAGCATCTGCGGCGTGATGCCCACGGCCACGCTCGTGGCGAACAGCAGCGCGTCGATGACGTTGCCCTTGGTGGCGGCGTTGATGGCAAAGACGGCCGGCGCCATAACGAGCATCAGGCGCACCAGCAGCATGGAGACGCTCGAGACGCCGCGGTCAAACGCGCTTTTTTCGCCGCGCCCGTTGAGCATCTTGGCGATGCCGCCCAGGTAGGTGTCCGAGCCGGTGGCAACGACAAGCGCCATGGCGGCGCCGTTTTGCACGGAGGTGCCGGTAAAGACGATGTTCTTGCAGGCAGAGAGTGGCAGTGCGGAGCCGTCGGCGCCCTCGACGACGGTGACGGCGGTGGTCTTCTCGACGGCCTCGCTCTCGCCGGTGAGTGCGGACTCGATCACAAACAGGTCGCGCGCGGTGATGATGCGGGCGTCTGCCGGCACCATATCGCCGGCAGAGAGACGGATTACATCGCCGGGGACGAGCTCGTCGAAGGGGATCTCGATGCGCTCGCCGTCGCGCAGGGCGGTGCAAGTGTTGGAGACCAGGTCCTTGAGGGCCTCGGCCGCATTGCCGCTGCGGGCTTCCTGGATAAACTTCATGCCGCCCGATACCAGCAGCATGATGCCGATGACGATGACCGTGGAGGGGTCGCGCTGCGGCTCGGGTACGGCGAGCACGTCGATGTAGAGCGAGACCAGCGCGAGCGCGGCGAGGATGCCGGCGAAGGGATCGATGAACGCGTCGGCGATGCGGCGGGCGAGCGTTTTGGTCGTTGCCTCGATGGTGTTGGGGCCGACGGCGTTCAGGCGCTCAGTTGCCTGCTCGACGGTGAGGCCGTTTGCCGTGGAGTCAAGCAGTACGAGGGCGTCCTCGGCACTATGGGTGGCGGCGAATATGGTGTTCTTGGATAGGCCGGTATGAGCGGCAGGGCGCGCCGTGCGGCGGCGCTTGGAGATGGCTTCGAGTACCGTGACGGTTTTGAGCATCAGCATAGGGTCCTCCTTGTTGAGGGGAGTTAGCGTACGTGTCGTATTTGCTTCAAAAAACCTAGATGTCGCTCACGTCAAGCTCTTGAGCCCACAAAGGGTGCAGCGCGCCTTTGTGGTGGTTTTGGCGATCTGCCGGTGGCGTTTATGCGTGTGCGGAGTCCTCGCGGCGTGCCGAGGGCGACATGCAGGTTTTTCGACTAGGACTGCCTTCCATGGCACACCTCCTAAAGGCTGAGCGCAGCGCACTTTGGGTATCTTGTACCCCTTTTTAATCCGCCCGTATTCTTGATGAGGGGGTTTGACATGTCAACCCCATTGTTTGGAAAACCATTTCCCCTGACAAAGCCTTTACAGAATGCCGTGGCCCCAAAGCGCGCCCGCATCGACGCTTCGCCTGCGCTAAACTGGAAGGCACGTACGCGATTACGAGAGGAGCCCGCATGGAGGCTTACAAGCAAGAGTTCATCAAGTTTATGGTCGAGTCCGACGTTCTTAAGTTCGGCAGCTTTACGCTCAAGAGCGGCCGTCAGTCCCCGTTTTTTATGAACGCCGGCGCTTACGTGACGGGCTACCAGCTCAAGAAGCTGGGCGAGTATTACGCCCAGGCCATCCACGATAACTTTGGCGACGACTTTGATGTGCTGTTTGGACCGGCCTACAAGGGTATTCCGCTGGCCGTCGTGACCGCAATTGCCTACCACGAGCTGTACGGCAAGGAGGTCAAGTACTGCTGCGACCGCAAGGAGGCTAAGGACCACGGTGCCGACAAGGGCAACCTGCTGGGCTACGAGCCCCAGGACGGCGACCGCGTGGTCATGGTCGAGGACGTCACCACCAGCGGCAAGTCCATCGACGAGACCTATCCCAAGGTCAAGGCTGCTGCCGACGTCGAAATCAAGGGCCTGATCGTGTCCCTCAACCGCATGGAGGTCGGCAAGGGTGGCGTGACCACCGCGCAGAAGGAGATCGAGGCCAAGTACGGTTTCCCCGTCGCGAGCATCGTCTCCATGGCCGAGGTCGTCGAGACCCTCTACAACCACGAGATCGACGGCAAGGTCGTCATCGACGACGAGCTCAAGGCCGCCATCGACGCCTACTACGAGCAGTACGGAGCACGTTAGTTACGGCGTTTTACCAAACGCCGTAACTGCTCGACGCTGCGCGGGCCGCATTTGGACAATCTGACGTTCAACTTCAAGGGCGC
>UQIK01000008.1 GCA_900541125.1 uncultured Collinsella sp. | reverse complement strand
ATCGTTGGGGCCAGGCCCGATTTTGCCTCTTGACAATGTCCTGCTCATATTAAAAGGAATGTCCCTAACTGCCAGGTTAATGACCAGGTATGGCTGCCAGGTTTAGGCTGTTAGATCGAGTTCGTAGAGGAAGCTTTCGCGTGGCATGTCGTGGCGGCGCTCTTCGCGGTTGGCGCGGTGCGTGGCCGTGCGCTTAAAGCCGTGCAGCTCGTAGAACTTCCACGAGCAGTTGGAGTCGGTGTACAGGTGCGCCCTCGTCGCTCCAAGCGAGGATAGGTGCGAGACCGCGGCATCGAGCAGAACCGTGCCAACGCCCAGGCCATGGACATCGCGATCCACGGCAAGCAGCGTGACCTCGTTGTCGTGCGGCAACGGGCTGCTCTCGAGCAGGCGGTTGTTGGTTCGGATGGTTGCGCGCACAAACGAGAGATATTCGGCGCAGGCATCAGGCTCCAGCTCACGCATCTGCGATAGCAGCGCGCGTTCGGTATCCATCCAATGCTCGTTGATAGTGACGCCGGAGTTCTGTCCCGCACGCGCGAGCGAAATGCCACGCGCCTGACCGTCGATTACGGCAACCTGTGAAAACGTCGACGACGAAAGGCAGTAGGCGAGGTCGCACGCGGCCTCAAGGCGGTTGTACTCATCGTTATCCGAATTGTTATGCCAAAGCTGTTGCAGAATCAGCGCGATGGCGTCGAAGTCTTCGGTATCAAACGGTCGGTAGAGAACCCGCGAGACCATGGTGCCTCTTTCTTTTGCGGATACATATCGAGCACAGTTCTACCACGCCATTGGCATCTAATTATGGTGCCCCTGTGTTCCATGAACTCACCGTGCCCGGTGCTGTGCCCATCCCCTCCGCGTGCAAACTTTTTCTGCACATGCGCCCGTTGCGGGGTGCATCGATGCGCTCGATGCGCTACATTAAATCAGTATTTTCAATGCCGCTGCGCGAGCGCTGCAGATCGACGTATCACCGACTCACAGAGCACGGCGGCGTACCAGACAGGAGGACTGCATGGGATCTGATGTGAAGATCGCACGCGCGTTGATCTCGGTTACCGATAAGACGGGCGTCGTCGATTTCGCACGGACGCTGGTCGATGACTTTGGCGTCGAGATCATCTCTACGGGCGGCACGGCTCGTGCCATCGAGGACGCGGGCGTTCCCGTAACCCCCATCGAGGAGTTCACGGGCTATCCCGAGATGATGGACGGCCGCGTTAAGACCCTGCACCCCAAGGTTCACGGCGCGCTGCTGGCCCGCCGCGATTCCGAGCAGCACATGCAGGAGGCCGCTCAGCACGGCATTAAGCTGATCGACCTGGTCGTCGTCAACCTGTACGAGTTCGAGAAGACCGTCGCCAACCCCGAGGTCACCTTCGCGGATGCCATCGAGCACATCGACATCGGCGGTCCCTCCATGCTGCGCTCTGCTGCCAAGAACGCCGCGAGCGTTACCGTCATCTCCGACCCGGCCGACTATGATGCCGTCCTGGCCGAGATGCACGAGACCGGTGGCTGCACCACGCTTTCCACCCGTCGTCGCCTGCAGGTGAAGGTCTACCAGACCACCGCCGCCTACGACACGGCTATCTCCCGTTGGCTTGCCGCCCAGGCAAGCGACGTGGCGGACACCTCTGCCAAGCTCGAGATTTCGCTGGAGAAGGTCGACGACCTGCGCTATGGCGAGAACCCGCAGCAGAAGGCCACGGTCTATCGCTTTGCCGAGGGCTGCGAGAACACCGCGAGCTCGCAGTTCCCGCTCGTGGGCTCCGAGCAGATCCAGGGCAAGCCGCTCAGCTACAACAACTATCTGGATGCCGACGCCGCCTGGAACCTGGTCCGCGAGTTCGACGAGCCGGCCTGCGTGATCCTCAAGCACCAAAACCCCTGCGGTTCCGCCGTTGCCGAGGACATCACGGCCGCCTACGATCGCGCCTTCGCCTGCGATCCCAAGAGCGCCTTTGGCGGCATCATCGCCTGCAACCGCGAGGTTCCCTTTGAGCTGGTTGAACACTTTGCCGATCAGAACAAGCAGTTCGTCGAGGTCATCATCGCCCCGAGCTACACCGACGAGGCGCTCGAGCGCATGGCCAAGCGCCCCAACCTGCGCGTGTTGGCTACCGGCGGCGTGGACCACGGCGCCCAGGTGGAGCTGCGCTCCGTCGACGGCGGCATGCTGGTGCAGGAAGTCGACCACGTGACCGAGGACCCCGCGACCTTTACGTTCCCCACCGACCGCAAGCCCACCGACGCCGAGATGGCCGAGCTCGAGTTTGCCTGGAAGGTCTGCAAGGGCGTCAAGTCCAACGCCATCCTGGTCTCCAAGGGCAAGGCCGGCATTGGCATGGGTCCGGGTCAGCCCAACCGCGTTGACTCCGCACTGCTGGCCTGCGAGCGCGCCGAGGACTTCTGCGAGCGCGAGGGCGTGGAGAAGGGCGGCTTTGCCTGTGCAAGCGACGCGTTCTTCCCGTTCCGCGACAACGTCGACGTGCTTGCCGCGCACGGCGTGACCTGCATCATTCAGCCCGGCGGCTCCAAGCGCGACGACGAGAGCATCCAGGCCTGCAATGAGCATGGCATCGCGATGGTGTTCACCGGAGCCAGGCATTTCCGTCACTAAGTTCCGCCCTGGGACAAAATAATCTCTGCAAAAGACGGCTGCTCCGTTTGGAGGGCCGTCTTTTTGGTATAAGAGGACGGAATGACTAACACGAAAGGTACAACCATGCCCCAGATTGATGATGCCGAGCTGTTTGGCAATGCCGAGGATCAGCGTGCGTACGAGGACTTTTGCGCCAATCAGGAGGCGGTCGAGAAGTTCACGCTCGACAAACCCGCGCTTGTCTGCCGTTGGCGCATGTCCAACAAAAAGGTGCCCATGCTCAACCGCCACATTCGCGCACTGTCCGAGCGCCTGGTGCAGGGCGAGCCGCTTACCCATAACATGCTCAGCTGGGCTAAACAGCACGTTGAGTGGTCGCTTGCCGAGGGCGATTACACTGCGCACGACGGCGTACTCATGCTGGTGATCGACGTCAATGGCAACGCCGCCATGACGGTGGGCGAGTACGAGCCGCTGGCCGATACGTCGGCTAAGGCGCTACGTGCCCGCTCCGCCGAGGCCCGCTCCGAGGCCGACGAAACCGGCGTGGCGCCCGAGCTGCTCGCCGCCGTCAACAACGGCGAGCTTGCCTTTGTGGCGCCGGCGGACGAGTGCCTGTGTGGCACGGCGACCCTTATTGAGCAGTTGGCCCAGACCAAGGGCATCCCGGTCACGCGCGTAGACATTCCCGCGCAACTCAAGGGCGCGCTGTTCCTGGTGAGCGACGAGCACGGCGTGGTTCCCGCAACCGAGACGGACGCTGCGGAGGCCGACGCCGCCACGGTCGCCTTCTTCGCCGAAGGCTACGAAAAGCTCCGTGCCCGCCGCTCCTAACCTCAAGGCGGGGTGGGCTTACTGAAGTGAGCGAGCGCGTTCGATTGCGTAGGCGAGCGACAGCTGCTCCATCTCCGGGGCGCATTTGTAGCTCAGTCCGGTGAGAGCTGTCACCTTATCGAGGCGATATCGAATTGTGTTCGGGTGCTGGCCAGTCTGCTTGGCGGTTTGCTCGATACGTCGGTCGTTCTCGATGAATGCGGCGAGCGTTGATTCCAGTTCGCTGCCATGCTCGCTGTCGTGCTCGCGTATCGGCGAGAGAATCGCCTCCGAGAACGATCGCATCTCCGGGGTTTCCGCAAAAGGCATCACGGTTTTCAGGATGCCGAGCTGCGTATAGCGGACGGGACCCTCGGCTCGTTGACAAGATAGGCGCTGTGCGTAAATCGCCTGCGAGATCGCCTGCGCCACCGCCTCGTCTCCAAACAGAATATCGCTGATGCCGAGCCCTTCCGCTCCGCCATCGATGCCGCTAGCCTCGATGAGCTCCGTGAGCGCCTGCACGATTCGCTCCACATCGAGCGTCTGCTCCGAGTCGCTTGTCGCTACGAATAGCAATCCTCCGTCATAGGGTGCCAGCATGTTGTGGCATCCGGCGAGGGTCGATTTTGCACAGAGACGTTCGATTTGCAAAAACGCACGCGGGTCGAGGGGCTCTGCAAACGATGCGAACAGGGCGACCGCTTCGTCCAGAAATGACGGGTTGAGGCTTCGGATGCGTCGGCAGATGGACTCGGGCGATACGTCTGTCCTCAGGGCATCGATCTCGCGCTGTGCGAAGTCGATGGACGCGAGCTGCTCGATATGCCGTTTGACCTCATAGATGACGCTGTCAAAGAACAGTGAGTCGTCGGTCGTGAGAAAGACCGGGTAGTGCCGCGCGTTGGCGTAGCGGATGGCTTGGTCGGGAATCGGGATGTGCAGGACGTTTTTGATGATGAGACCGCTCGTTCCCTTGGCGACAAGGTATTTCACGGCTTCAGTGATGAGGTACGGGTCGTCCTTCGCATAGAGGAAGGTGCTGAGGACGATCTCGTCTGAGGTGAAGTTGACGCGCTGATACTTGTTCTTGAGGCCGGGCATGAGTTCATAGTCGAGGATCCCGACGCCAGAGACGGCACGCGAGACGCCATCGCTGCCGGCGATTAGACGGACCGATCCCTCATATTCCCGTGAGAAGTCCGAGACGGTGTATAGCATCAACATCACCCTGTAAATCAATACAATTAATACCGGTATAAATAGGATAATCGCACATCCGTATGCCGTTGATGCGACAAATAGTTCAAATATCTGCTGATAGAACGAAAAATCAGATCGAGAATCGTTGTAGATTCCAACAAGAAATGATCCTTGGCGGCATCGTTACTAAACCGTACAGTGAAGCAACGTAAAGCTTTCACTGAAAGGAGCGATGATGGGGCAGATGATGGTGCTTTCGGCTGAGGAAGTTTCCAAGGTGCTGACGATCGAGGATGCAATCGCTGCCGTGGAGGAGGCATATCACCAGAAGGCAACGGGCAAGGGTGTTGCGTGGCCGATGGTATATGAGCAATTCGAACCCGGCGTGGCCGATATGGATATCCGCTCGGGCGAGTTGGCGGGAAGCGGCCTCTTCGGTCTCAAGCTTACTGCTTGGTTCTCTCAGAATCCCAAAAAGGGGCTGCCCGAGATCTTCGGCACCACGCTGCTGTGCGACAACGCGACGGGCGAGCCGTTGGCGCTGCTCAATGCCTCCGCCGTCACTGGACTTCGCACCGGTGCCGCCGCTGCGCTCGGTGCCAAGTGGCTGGCTCGGGCGGATGCATCCAAACTGCTTGTTGCGGGCGCCGGCCATATGAGCACCTATATGGCGGCGGGCGTGCTTGCCGCCTGTCCCAAAGTGAACGAGGTCAAGGTGTGGGAGCCGGTTTCCGATGCCGCGCCCGAGGCCCGCGTCGAGCGCATGCGAGACGAGGTCGCCCATATCTTGGGCGCCTGCGAGCATGCTCGCGAGGCATCCACCTATTCCATCGAGGCGACGGCTGACGGCCAAGGTGCCGCGGCGGAGGCCGACATCATCGTGACGATCACGCCGGCGACCAAGCCCATCATCCCCGATGCATGGGTGCGTCCTGGTACGCATATCTCCTGCGTCGGTGCCGACATGCCCGGCAAGCAGGAGCTCGCCTCGGCGCTTGTCGCCCGTGCCGCTGTTTACGTCGACGACCGCGAGCAATCGGTCGCGTCCGGTGAGCTGGAGATTCCGGTTGCCGAGGGCGCCATCACGCCCGAGGACATCAAAGCGGAGCTCGGCGAAGTCATCGCCGGCGCGGCTACGGGGCGCTCGGATGACGAGCAGGTGACGGTGTTCGATACGTCGGGCATCGCCGTTCAGGACCTTTCGGCATCGAAAATCGCCTACGACCGCGCCGTCGAGGCGGGGCTGGGTACCGTGGTGGAGCTGTAAGAAAGTCAAGGAAAGGAAACGACAATGCAGATCAAGGATTTCGCCGTCGAGCAGTGGATGAACGAGTGGGAGACCAAGTGCACCCACAACGTTGCAGAGACGTGCGTCTACTCCCTCACGCTCGACCAGCTGTTCGAGCATACGAACACTGACAAGAAGGCGTGGCTCGATAGCCTGTGCTCGCGCCGATTCACCTACGGAGACATCGAGGGGCAGCCCGGCTTCCTCGAGGGGGTCGCGCGTCTCTATAAGACGGTCGAGCCCGGGCATATCGTGCCCACGCACGGCGCGACCGGTGCCAACTCCCTGGTTATTTCCACGCTCGTCGAACCGGGCGATCACGTAGTCTCCGTCAAGCCCACCTACCAGCAGCTTTACTCGATTCCCGAGATGTGCGGCGCGAAGGTCGATATCCTTCAGCTCGATCGCAAGAACGGCTACCACGTCGACGTCGACGCGCTCGATGCCCTGGTGACCGACGATACCAAGCTCATCTGCATCAATAACCCGGACAACCCCACGGGCGCCCTGCTCGACACCGATACGCTCAAGGCGATTGTCGAGGTCGCGCGCAAACACGACGCGTGGCTGCTCTGCGACGAGGTCTACCGTCTGCTTACTCAGACGGATGAGTACTCCGAGTCCGTGATCGACCTGTACGACAAGGCCATCGTCACCGCATCCATGTCCAAGGTCTGGTCGTTCGCCGGCCTGCGTCTGGGCTGGGCGGTCACCAAGAGCCCGGAGCTCCGTCGCGCGCTGCTCTCGCATCGCGACTACAACCTGATTTCCGCCGGCATATTCAGCGAGTCGGTGGCGGAGCTGATTCTGGGCAACGCTTCCGTGATCCTTGAGCGCAGCCGTCGCATCGTCCGTCAGAACCTTGCTGTTCTGGAGAAGTGGGTCGAGAGCGAGCCGCACCTGTCGTTCGTTAAGCCCGAGGCGGGTACCACCGCGCTCGTGTATTACGACTACGACATCGACTCCAGGACGTTCTGCATCGACATGATTAAGAAGTCCGGCGCGCTCGTCACCCCGGGCGATTGCTTCGAGGAGCCCAAGAGCATGCGCATCGGCTATGCATACTCCGATAACACCGACGACCTGCAGAAGGGCCTGGATGCCATCTCTGCATACATGCGTACGCTCGAGTAGAGGCTCGAGGTCGAAGTGATGAGGCCGATCGGTTTAGGACCGGTCGGCCCCTATTTTCTCTCAAGACTACCGAACGCTTTTGTCACATTAGGTGCCCACGGGGTCGTATCGCTGCGACGCTGTGGGCATAATGGTGTGAAAGGTGCATGTTACGCGAAATGGGAGGACACATGGCGCTGATCTATGTCGTTGAGGACGACGAGCCCATTCGTCGTGAGCTTATCGACATCCTTGCCCGCGCCGGGTTTGAAATCGAGGCCTGCGAATCGTTTGAGCATGTCTCGCGCGATATTCTCGCCGCCGCGCCCGACCTGGTGCTGCTCGACCTCACGCTTCCCGTCAAGGACGGCCAGCATATCTGCCACGAGGTCCGCCGCGAATCCGAGGTTCCCATCATCGTCCTCACGTCGCGCACGACCGAGATCGACGAGGTCATGGCCATGACGCTCGGTGCGGACGACTTTGTTCCCAAGCCCTATAGCGCCCGTGTGCTCGTGGCGCGCATCAATGCCTTGCTGCGTCGCACCGCGGCGGCGGGCGAGCGCAGCACGCTCGTCCACAAGGGACTGGAGCTCGACCTCGCACGCTCCATGGTCACCAACACGCTAACCGGCACCAGTACCGAGCTCACCAAAAACGAGCTGCGTATCCTCTCGCTGCTTCTGAGCCGCGCGGGCAAGATCGTTTCGCGTTCGGCCATCATGCAGGACCTGTGGGACTCCGACGCCTTCGTGGACGACAATACGCTCACCGTTAACATCAACCGCCTGCGCACCACGCTCGAAAAAATCGGCATCAAGGGGTATTTGACCACGCACCGCGGCCAGGGCTATTCGGTCTAGGGGCCGGCTATGTCGTTTGCCAAGTTCTTTAAAGACGCGCTGCTTCCCGTCGCCGTGTGGACGTGCGGCGTGCTGCTGAGCTGCTTTGTGCTGACGGTCGCCGGTGCACCCGTTTCTATCGTGGTCGTGGCGGTTGGCGTGTCCTTTATCTTTGGTATGCTCGGCATCGTGATCGAGTACGCTCGCCGTCGCCGTTTTCTGCGTCAGTTGGAGCGCGCGGCAGAGGAGCTCGAGAGTCCCGCATGGGTGCAGGAGATGGTGCAATGCCCGACCTATGCCGAGGGCGAGCTCGAGTACGAGGTCTTGCGCCGGGTGGGCAAAGCCGCTTGCGACGAGGTTGCCGAAGGCCGCCGTCAGACCGATGACTATCGCGACTATATCGAGAGCTGGGTCCATGAGGCCAAGCTGCCCCTGGCGGCGGCCCATCTGATTTTGGAAAACCTGGACGGTAGCGAAGACGACCTGTCGCGCGTGGACGATCTGGCACGCGAGCTTGCCCGCGTGGAGCGCTATATCGACCAAGCTCTGTACTATGCGCGCTCGGAAGTCGTGGAGCGCGACTACCTGATTCGCCGCTGGGATCTCAAGACCTTGGTGACGGGCGCGATTAAAGCCAGCGCGCGCGAGCTTATCGCGGCGCACGTGGCTCCGGTGTGCGAGAACCTCGACTTTGAGGTCTTTACCGACGAGAAATGGCTCGAGTTTATTCTGGGCCAGCTCATTCAGAACAGCATTAAATATGCGCGTGAGGACGGCGCAAAGATCGTGTTTTCGGGTGCGTTGCTGGACGAGGGTCTGGCGAGCGAGCGCATCGAGCTTACCGTCGCGGACAACGGCTGCGGCGTGTGTGCGGCAGACCTGCCGCGCGTGTTCGAGAAGGGCTTTACTGGCGACAACGGCCGCACCACCAAGCGTGCAACGGGCATCGGTCTCTATCTGGTGGCGCGTCTGTGCTCCAAGATGGGCATCGATGTCACCGCGGCATCGGAGCCGGGCGAAGGCTTTGTCGTCACGTTCGCCTTCTCAACGAACAAGTTCCAATACTTCGAGTAGCCGGGCCGTCTTGCGGTGCGGACGGCTATGTTCCCGAACGTGAACTTAGCTAAGGCAACTGGCGTTATGTTCCCGAACGTGAACATAACTATGGGGCTCAAATGAATCCCCCATAACAAAAACGTGCCGCCCCAAACGGGGCGGCACGCCATTTTTTTTATCAGCCAACTCGTTGAAGTATGGTGACGAAGGCGCAAGGCCGGGAGGGGTTATCTAAGCCGACATCCCGCAGCCGCGAAGCGGCGAGGACGTCGGCGTGATAACCCCGCAGGCCTTGCGCCGACGGGAAGGAACCTACTTCACGACCAAGATGTCGCAGTCCGTGTTGCGCAGCAGGAACGTCGAAATCGAACCCAGCAGCGCATACTTGATCGAGGACAGGCCGCGGGCGCCGCAGAGCACCAGGTCGGGCTTAACCACGTCGAGCATCTCGTCCTTGAGCGTCTCGCGAATACGGCCGGCGCGAATCATGACCTCGACCTCGGGAATATCGGGATTGGCCTTGGCCTCTTCGAGCTGCTTGGCGATGGAGTTCTTAAATGCCTCCTCTAGGCCGTTGACCAGATCGACCGGATAGGAACCGGCGCTCTCGAGCGCCGTGGAATCGATAACGTGGCCGATGATTAGCTTGGCGCCGTTGTTCGCGGCGACCTTGATGGCGCGTGCGAGCACAAAATCCTGCTGCTCAGTACCGTCGAGTGAAACAAATACCTTGGTGTAGCCCTCGTTCATGGTTTCCTCCTTGGTCTATCGCACGGGCGCGGGGCTCGTGCATCGGGCGGGCGCGGGCGCGTTGGCCGCCGGACACTTTATCTTGTTGCAGTTATACCCAAGGATTTGGGTTTGACCGCTCGCAATTCTGTGAACGGGCGAGTTTTTTGGTAAGGGTAGGCGTAGACGCGCCCGAACGGTTGATAATGGGACATCGCCCGCACCGTCCGCAGAACAATATCGGCGGGTGTCTAACGAGGGGGTCCCTTTGGATATTATCGAGCTTCTAAAATCTGCCTTCATGGGCCTGGTCGAGGGCATCACCGAATGGCTGCCCGTCTCGTCGACCGGTCACATGATCTTGGTGGACGAGTTCGTCAAGATGAACGTGAGCGAGACGTTCTGGAATATGTTCCTGGTCGTGATTCAGCTTGGCGCCATTTTGGCCGTCTGCGTCCTGTTCTTCCATGAGCTCAATCCGTTCTCGCCCAGCAAGGGCAAGGAGGGCCGTCGCGACACCTGGGTACTGTGGGGCAAGATTGTGCTCGGCTGCATTCCCGCTGCGGCGATCGGTCTGCCGCTTAACGACTGGATGGAGGAGCATTTCTACAATGCTCCCGTCGTGGCGCTGGCGCTCATTGTGTACGGCGTGCTGTTTATCGTGATCGAGAACTGGCGCGCGAGCAAGCGCGAGGAAATGGCCGTTGCCGGTTCGTTTGGTTCGCGTGCTGTGGTGTCGGGTGGACGTCCCGCCGGTGCGCACTTTGCGGCGCCCGCCGCGGCTACCGCTGAGGATGAGGACGATGACGAGAATCTGGACTTTGGCTCCATCGCCACGCTCGAGGACCTGAGCTGGAAGACTGCGCTGGGTATCGGCTGCTTCCAGGTGCTTTCGCTGATTCCGGGCACGTCGCGCTCCGGTTCTACCATCATCGGCGGCCTGCTTTTGGGCTGTACGCGTTCGGTGGCGTCCAAGTTTACGTTCTTCCTGGCCATCCCTGTCATGTTTGGCGCGAGTGCACTCAAGCTGGTCAAATACTTCATCAAGGGCGGCACGTTCGGCGCCAACGAGGTCGCTATCTTGGGCGTGGGCTGCGTTGTGGCCTTTGTGGTTTCGCTCATCGCCATCAAGTGGCTCATGGGCTTCGTCCGCCGTCACGACTTCAAGTGCTTCGGTGTTTACCGCATCATCCTGGGCGTCGTAGTGCTCGCATACTTCTTCGTTCTGGAGCCTATGCTCGGCCTGTAACTTGGTTGACGCCGCGCGGCGGCCAGGGAGACAACTTGTCATTCGAAGGGGGCGGCATGACCAAAAGGTCTATGCCACCCCCTTTTCATGCCAATTTGTTCGCCCTGGCCGCCGCTCGCTACCGTTGCCATGACATCGGTGGCTCCGTGATTGGTGCAATGGGGCCAGGTTTCTTTGCACCAATGTGGTGCAGACTAACCTGACCCCATTGCGCCAAATCCGCTGGGCGGGCCTGACGGTGGCGCACGGAGTCGTGGTGTGATTTGCGCCGGTGTCCGCGCGGCTCGGTATACTAGTACGGCTCAAACTATGGCGCCGCCCGCAGGCGCGCCGTCCGTCAGATGAGGAGTCGCCCATGACCCAGCCCTTGCCCTGGGAAAAGAACGCCGCGGTACCCGTGCCGCCCACGCCGGAACCCGTGCCGCTCGATGCATACACCGCCCCCGCCGCGCCGGAACCCGAGCTCGTTCCGCTCGACATCTACGACGCCCCGGCTCCGGCACCCAAACCCGCCAAGCCGCTCGTCGATATCGATAGCCTGAACCCCGCCCAGCGCGAGGCGGTCCTGACCACCGAGGGCCCGCTGCTGGTTCTTGCCGGCGCCGGCTCGGGCAAGACCCGCGTCTTGACCTTCCGCATTGCGCATATGCTTGGCGACCTGGGCGTTAAGCCCTGGCAGGTCCTGGCCATCACGTTTACCAACAAGGCCGCGGCCGAGATGCGTGAGCGTCTGGCAGCGCTCATCCCCAGCGGCACCCGCGGCATGTGGGTGTGCACCTTCCATGCCATGTGCGTGCGCATGCTGCGCGAGGACGCCGACCTGCTGGGCTACACCGGGCAGTTCACCATCTACGACGATGACGACTCAAAGCGCATGGTGCGCGACATTATGCAGGCGCTCGGCATCGAGCAAAAGCAGTTCCCCATCAACATGATCCGCAGCAAGATCAGCTCGGCCAAAAACGCCATGATCGGGCCCGAGGACATGCTCAAATCCGCCGACAGCCCTAATGACAAAAAGGCCGCGCAAGTCTACCTGGAGCTGGAGCGCCGCCTGCGTGCCGCCAACGCCATGGACTTCGACGACCTGCTCGTGCGCACACTCGAGCTGCTGCGCACCCGCCCCGAGGTGCTCGACAAGTACCAGGAGCGCTTCCGCTACATTAGCGTCGACGAGTATCAGGACACCAACCACGTCCAGTACGAGATCGCCAACCTGCTGGCCGCCAAGTATCAAAACCTCATGGTTGTGGGCGATGACGACCAGTCCATTTATAGCTGGCGTGGCGCTGACATCACCAATATCCTGGACTTTGAGAAGGATTTTAAAAACTGCAAGACCGTCAAGCTGGAGCAGAACTACCGCTCCACGGGTCATATCCTGAGCGCCGCCAACGCCGTGGTGCGCCACAACTCGCAGCGCAAGGACAAACGCCTGTTTACGGCCGAGGGCGACGGCGAGAAGATTCAGGCCTTCCAGGCAAGCGATGAGCGAGACGAGGGCCGCTGGATTGCCGGAGAGATCGAAAAGCTGCATGCCAAGGGCACGAGTTACGACGACATCGCCGTGTTCTACCGCACCAACGCCCAGTCGCGTATCCTCGAAGATATGTTCCTGCGCGCGGGCGTGCCCTACAAGATCGTGGGCGGCACGCGATTCTTCGACCGTGCTGAGATCCGCGATGTCATGGCTTATCTCAAGATGATCGTGAACCCGGCCGACGAGATGAGCGTCAAGCGCGTCATCAACACGCCACGCCGCGGTATCGGCTCCACCTCGATCCAAAAGATCGAACAGCTGGCACGCGACAACCGCTGCTCGTTCTTCCAGGCCTGCGAGATCGCGTGCGCCGAGACGGGCATGTTTAGCGCCAAGGTGCGCAACGGCCTGTCGAATTTTGTGGCGCTGGTGCGCGAGGGTCGTCGCATGGACGGCGAGCTCAAGGACGTCGTCGAGATGATTGTCGACAAGACGGGCCTGCTGCAGGCATTCCGCGCCGAGGGCACCATGGAGTCCGAGAGCCGCGCCGAGAACATTCAGGAATTCCTGGGCGTTGCAGCCGAATTTGAAGAGACGCACGAGGATATCGAGGGTACGCTCGAGAGCCTAGAAGAGCTGCGCGCGGCCGGTGTTGCCGACGTGCCCGCCGGCGCCGAGCCCGAGCCCGTCGTGGTGAGCGCGCCTGCGCCTGAGCCGGGACCGTCCGCCCCGGCATCCTCGTTTGAGGCGCTGGTCGGCGCTCGCGACGCCGCTGGTTCCAACCCGCTCGATAGCCTGGCCGCCCCGGCGCTCTCGCCGCAGGATGCCCTGGCCGCCGCCATCGCGGGTAACGCCTATGCCGCGCCGACGGAGATGCCGGCGGGCGCCGTGCATGCCGACGAGATCGAGCGCACCTACGGTTCGCTCACCTGTAAGGCGCTGCCCGCTCTCATGGAGTGGCTGGCCCTGCGCTCCGACTTGGATTCTTTGGCAGGCGAGACGCATGCCATCACCATGATGACCATCCACTCCGCCAAGGGCCTGGAGTTCCCGGCGGTGTTCGTGGCCGGCATGGAGGAAGGCATCTTTCCGCACGTGCACGACTTTGGCGGCAGCGATGATCCGGGCAAGCTCGAGGAGGAGCGTCGCCTGGCCTACGTCGCCATCACGCGTGCCCGTAAGCGCCTGTTCCTGACCTATGCGGCCACGCGTCGCACCTACGGCTCGACCTCTGCCAACCCGCGCTCGCGCTTTCTCAACGAGATTCCGTTTGAGGATATCGAGTTTAGCGGTATCGGTTCTGCCGGTTTTGAAGGCACGGGCTGGGAGAAGCGCGGCGACCGTCACGGCACCTTTGGCTCGGGCATGGGTTCGGATATGTATGGCGGCAAGGTATTTGGTTCGCATACGCGCTCGACCGGCGGTTCCGGTTCGCGCGGCGGATCGAGCTTTGACGATTTCTTTGGTGGCAGCAGCTACGGGACCGAGCGCCATCGTGGGGTCTCGCCCGACGCTGGCCGTGTTGCCTCGACCTTTGGCTCGGGCGCACCGCGAGCCAAAAAGCCCTCGTCCAAGGTGTCCCCGACGGTGGAGCGCAAGGTCGATCGCGCCAGCGCATCGCAGGACTTTGCCGCAGGCGATACCGTGAGCCACAAGACCTTTGGCACGGGTACCGTGATCTCGGTCGCCGGAGACATGATCGAGGTTCAATTCGAAAAGACCGGCCAGACCAAAAAGCTTATGAAAGGTTTTGCACCGATCGTCAAGCTGTCGTGATCCCGGCGGACCTGGGCGGGCGTATGGGGCAACATCGCCTGCTCGGGCAGTCCTGCGCAAGACGGAGGCCACATTAAGTGGCCTCCTTTGCGTGCGGAACTCGCGATCGATGTTGCCCCATACGCCCGCCCGGGTCCTTGGGTAACGTTGCTGGACGAACGTCGCTTTGCTCGTTCGCTTTTTGATCTGGAGAGCCGGGTGGGCTGAATACTTAGACATGGCAAGGGGCTCCCCCGTTGAAGAACGGGGGAGCCCCTTGTTGCGTTTGGGTTGTTGTTGCGACCTAGAGGTGGCTGATAATCAGTTCCATATTGCCCTCGAGCTCGATCTTGTCCACGGTACTGGGGGCCAGCAGGTGGCTTCCCTTGTGGACGGGGTCGCCGCAGACGGTGCCTTTGCCGTCGATGACCGACAGGCACATGAAGGGCCAGCGCTGGTCGAGGGTCTTGCTGCCGTTGACGCGCACGCGATCGACGGTGTAGCAGGGGTTGGACTCGAGCTCGGTCACGCCGTCCACCTCGGGCGCGGTTATCGTGCCGTCGGTCGGAGCCTGAGCATCAAAGTTTATGCAGTCGAGGCTCTGCTCAATGTGCAGCGGACGCAGCTTGCCGTCGGTGCCGGGACGGTCGTAGTCGTACAGGCGATACGTCACGTCGCTCGACTGCTGCGTCTCCAAAATGAGCGTGCCGGTCTTGATGGCGTGCACGGTACCGGAATCAATCTGGAAAAAGTCGCCCTTGTGGATCGGCAGTACGTTGAGCATGTCGTCCCAGCGGCCGTCCTTGATCATCTGTGCGGCCTCGGCGCGGTCATGCGCGCGCTGGCCGACGATGATCGTGGCGCCAGGCTCGCAATCCAGCACATACCAGCACTCGGTTTTGCCCAGGCTACCGTTCTCGTGCTCAGCGGCGTACTCGTCGTTGGGATGAATCTGGATCGAAAGGTCGTCCTTGGCGTCCAGAATCTTAATGAGCAGCGGGAACTCCTTGCCCTCGCAGTTGCCAAAGAGCTCGCGGTGCTCGGCCCACAGCCACGAAAGCGTGTGGCCTGCATACGGGCCCTCCGCAATCTGGCAGTCACCGTTGGGGTGGGCCGAGATGGCCCAACACTCACCGATGGGACCATCGGGAATGTCGTAACCAAATACGGTTTCGAGTTGACGGCCGCCCCAGATCTTCTCGTGGAAGATCGGCGTCAGTTTAATCAAATCGGACATGTTCATACTCCCATTGTGCTGCGTGGGCGCCGCGTAAAACTGCTCAAAACGAGCGCCCGCATGACTACAAAAACCTATGCCAACGTTACGTTGTGCAACTCAAAGCGGTCGCCAACGTTGCGTGAGACCGAATACTCAAAGGCGGCGCCGCTATCCAAGAAGCCAATCTGGTTGAGTTCGAGCAGGGGAGAGCCGGGTTTGGTATCCAGGCGCTCAGCTTCTTCCTCGGTTGCTGCCACGGCGCGAATGGTACGGTGAAAGCTCGAAATCTTCAGCCCACATTGCTCGCGGATGAATCGGTAGAGCGATCCGTACAGGTCCTTCTTTTTCAGCCCCGGAATCAGCTCGAGGGGCATGTAGGTGTACTCGATAACGATGGGCTTCTCATCGGCCTGACGCACGCGCACGACGTGATAGGCAAAGTCATCCTCGGCAATTCCCAGCTGGGCTGCGATGTCCGCCGGTGGATTAACGATCGAGAAATCGTAGACCACCGAGGTCACCTTCTCCCCGCGGTGCTCATACGAAAAACCCTGGGCACGGTCGTTTTTGCCCTGGAAAAACGCCTGGCCGGGAAGCCCCGCCGTGTCCTTAACGTAGGTACCCGATCCGCGTCGGCTGGTAATAAGACCTTCCTCGGTGATTTGTTCAATAGCTCGTTTGACGGTGATTTTGGAAACGCTATAGAGCTCGCAGAACTCAACGACGGTGGGAAGCTTGTCGCCCGGTTTAAGAGCGCCATCCTCGATACTTCGACGAATATCTGCAGCTATCGCCTCGTATTTGGGAATCATGGAACCTCCTTTCCGACATATATGAATACAAAAGTAAGTATAACCCTCAACAGGGCACCCATATTACTTTTATCTAAGAAGTTCGAGAAAGAAAAAAGAAAAAGACGCTTTACTTTTAAAATTAGAGCGCTATAGTTTAAGCAACGAACGGAATCCTTCCGCACAACAGGATCGACCGTTTGGGGACGGTTTTGTTTTGGCGGGTTGGATATCGGTATGACCGGTGCGCGCCCGCGCCGGATAACCTGCCAAAGCAAACCCGTCTCCAACCGGAAGCTCTAGAACACGAAAGCGAGGACTTTGATGGCACAGTATCAGCTGCCCAACGACTTCTTCTTTGGCGCTGCTATGTCCGGCCCGCAGACTGAGGGTCAGTGGAACCAGGGCGGCAAGCTCGAGAACCTGTGGGACACCTGGTCCATCCAGGATCTGGGTTCGTTCTACAACTGCGTTGGCTCTTATGCCGGCAATGACTTTATGGCCAAGTACCAGGAAGACTTTCGCATTTTGAAGGACTTGGGCCTGAATACCTATCGCACTTCCATCCAGTGGAGCCGTCTGCTCGATGCCGACGGCAACCTTAACGAGGAGGGCGCCGCGTGGTATCACGAGCTGTTCCGCGCCTCTCGCGAGGCTGGTCTGGAGCCGTTCGTCAACCTGTACCACTTTGACATGCCCACCTACCTCTTTAACCGTGGCGGCTGGGAGAGCCGTGAGGTCGTCGAGGCTTACGCGCATTACGCCGACGTCGCCTTCCACGAGTTTGGCCAGGAGATTAAGTACTGGTTCACCTTTAACGAGCCCATCGTCGAGCCCGAACAGCGCTATCAGGAGGGCGTGTGGTTCCCGCAGCTCCACGACTTCAACCGCGCCCGCACCGTGCAGTATCACATCTCGCTGGCGCACGCGCTGGCCGTGGCCAACTATCGTAAGGCCTATGACGAGGGCGCTATTCGCGCCGATGCCAAGATCGGCATGATCAACTGCTTTACTCCGGTCTACACCAAGGAGAACCCCAGCGAGGCAGACCTCGAGGCCGTGCGTATGACCAGCGGCATCAACAATCGCTGGTGGCTCGACCTTATTACCAAGGGCGAGCTTCCTGCCGATGTGCTCGACAGCCTGGCCGAGGGCGGCGTTAAGCTCCCGTTCCGTGCCGGCGACCAAGAGATTCTCAAGCAGGGTGTTGTCGACTGGCTCGGCTGCAACTACTACCACCCCACGCGTGTTCAGGCACCGGCGAGCAAGGTCGACCAGTACGGCCTGCCGCATTTTGCCGACGAGTACGTATGGCCCGATGCCGTTATGAATGAGAGCCGCGGCTGGGAGATCTACCCGCAGGGCCTCTACGACTTTGGCATGGACTGCGCTAAGAACTACCCCGATCTTGAGTGGTTCGTTTCCGAGAACGGCATCGGCATCATGGACGAATACAAGAACCGCGATGCCGAAGGAACCATCCAGGATGACTACCGCGTCGACTTTGTGCGCCAGCACCTGGAGTGGGTTGCCAAGGCAATCTCCGAGGGCGCCAAATGCCGGGGCTATCACTACTGGGCCGTCATCGATAACTGGTCTTGGGCCAATGCCTTTAAGAATCGCTATGGCTTTGTCGAGGTCGATCTCATGGACGGCTACAAGCGCCGCCTTAAGAAGTCGGCAGCCTGGCTCAAACAGGTCGCCACGACCCACGTGGTTGATTAGCGACCGGGCGAACGCCCAGACCGCGCGCCGCCGCGCGCAACACATGGCACATCTGGTGGCAGAGGGCGACAGACCACCGTGCGCATAGGAAAAGGCCGGATTTGAAAGTTAGGAGCAATCATGGCCAGTGACAACGGAAAGAGCTTCCTCGACAAGTTTGCCGAGGTCTCTGCGAAGGTGGGAAATCAGGTTCACCTGCGTTCCCTGCGTGACGCCTTCGCGACCATCACGCCGCTCTATATCCTTGCGGGTATCGCGGTTCTTATTAATAACGTCGTGTTCCCTCTGTTCCCGCTCGATGCGGCGGGCCTTGCCAACCTTCAGACGTGGGGTTCGGCAATTACGCTGGGCACCCTCAACGTCTCTGCCATTATCTTGGCCGGATTGATTGGCTACAGCCTCGCCAAGAACAAGCGTTTCGATAACCCGCTCGCTTGCGTGGTCGTCGCCATCTCTGCCTTCGTCATCATGATGCCGCAGCAGATCACCGCCTCGCTTGCCGCCACGAGCCCGCTGCTCACCGACAAGATCACCTCCGCCGAGGTCACGGGCGCCCTTTCGACTGCCAACACCGGCACTAACGGTCTGTTCTCGGCCATTATCATCGCTCTGCTCTCCGTCTCGCTCTTCATCAAGATTTCTGGCGTCGAGAAGCTCAAGGTTAAGCTGGGCGAGGGCGTGCCCCCCGCGGTCTCCAACTCCTTCAACGTCATGATCCCGATGCTGCTCAACCTCGCGATCTTCGCTCTTGCCGCGGCCCTGCTCGCCGTGTGCGCCGGCACCGATCTGTGCACCATCATCTCCACGTGCATCTCCAACCCGCTCAAGAGCATCATGAACGCCGGTCCGTGGGCTGTTATCCTCATCTACACCCTTGCCAACCTGCTGTTCTGCGTCGGTATTCACCAGTCCACCATCTCTGGCGCTACCGTCGAGCCGATCCTGACCATGCTCATCGTCGACAACATGGCTACCTTTGCCGCCGGTGGCACCATCCAGCCCGATCACTACATGAACATGCAGATCGTTAACAGCTTTGCCCTCATCGGCGGCTCGGGCTGCACCCTCATGCTTCTGCTCGACACGCTCCTGTTCTCCAAGAACAAGGCTTCCGAGACCGTTTCCAAGATGGCTATCCTGCCTGGTCTGTTCAACATCAACGAGCCGGTTATCTACGGTTACCCCATCGTGTACAACCTGCCGCTCATGATTCCGTTTGTCCTCCTCCCCGATCTGTTCATCGGCATCACCTATGGCCTTACCTGCGCAGGCATCATCAGCCCCTGCATCGCCCAGGTGCCCTGGACCATGCCTCCCGTCATCAATGCCCTGCTCGCTACGGGCTTTGACTGGCGCGCCGGCGTGTGGCAGGCTCTCGAGATTGTCATTGGCATGGCCGTCTACCTGCCCTTTATGAAGATTTCCGAGAAGGCAATCGCCAAGCAGGAGGCTCTCGCCGAGTAGAACGCCTAACGTTCGTCCCTTTCACCTTTGCGGGCGCCGGTACGCGGTGCCGGTGCCCGCGGCTCTCTCCCTTGTGTAAAGATGCAGGGGGGTGGGCACAATAGCCGCAAGGAATAAAACCAGTTGTCGTCTGCGCGCCGCGCAGTTATAAGGAGGAAACCATGAAGAAGATCATGCTCTGCTGCAATGCCGGTATGTCCACGAGCCTGCTGGTCCAGAAGATGCAGGCCGAGGTTGCAAACCGTGGTCTGGATATCGAGGTCGAGGCTCGTCCCATGAACGAGGCCCACGATCACCTGGACGAGTGCGACATGTTGCTGCTTGGCCCGCAGATCGGCTACACCAAGGGCGACTTTGAGAAGGAGGCCGCCGGTCGTTTTCCGGTCGAGGTCATCAACATGGTCGACTACGGCCGCATGAACGCTGCCGGCATCATCGACCACTGCGTCAGCGTGATGGGCTAGGTGCTCTGTATGGAGGATATGAACGAACTGCAGATGACCTGCTTCGAGATCATCAGCTACGTCGGTACCGCCAAGAGCATGTACATCAATGCCGTGCAAAAGGCCAAGGAGGGCGATTTTGACGCCGCCGAGGAGCTTATCAAGCAGGGCGACGAGGCCTATAACGGTGGCCACGATGTTCACATGGGGCTTCTGAAGAAAGAGGCCAACGGCGAGCGTAACGGCGAGGCCCCGTTGATTCTGCTGCATGCCGAGGACCAGATGGCCGGTACCGAGACCATGCGCGTCATGGCGACGGAGCTCATCGAGATCCACAAGCAGCTGCAGGCACTTAAGGCCTAGTCGGCGTTATCGCCGCGAAGGACCGTGCGGTCCAACAGACAACATAGTCCCTTTGACGGGCGCCGGGAGTCTCCGCCTCCCGGCGCCTCTATTTTTGGGGATGGTCTTGTGCGGCCTGTTGAGCGGCCATTTGCGTTTCCCCAGATAAAACCTGCCAAAACAAACCTGTCCCTTTTTGGTAGGTTTTTGCCTTGGGAGCGGTACCATACAGGCAATGTTTAAACGAGAAAGGTGGGCTCCCATGGAACCTAAGCAGTACTACATCGGCATCGACGTCGGCGGCACTTCGGTTAAGGAGGGCCTGTTCGACGAGGACGGCAACCTGCTTGCCAAGGCCAGCGTGCCCACGCCTCCTATCGTTGACGCTGCGGGCTTTGCCGCGGTGACCGAGGCTATCGACCAGGTGGTCGCCAAGGCGCAGATTCCGCGTGCCTTTGTGGCGGGCATCGGCCTGGCCGTTCCGTGTCCCATCCCGGCGTCGGGCGATGCCAAGGTCAAGGCCAACATTACCATTAACCTGCCCGAGCTGAGGGTCGCCATTCAGAAGCACTGCCCCGATGCGGTCGTTAAGTATGAGAACGATGCCAACGCCGCTGCCATGGGCGAGGCCTGGCTCGGTTCTGCCAAGGGCGTGCAGAACGTCGTGATGGTCACCATCGGTACCGGCGTGGGCGGCGGCGTTATCGTTAACGGCGACGTGGTATCGGGCGTTGTGGGTGCTGGCGGCGAGATTGGCCACATGTGCCTGAACCCGGCTGAGGAACGCACCTGCGGCTGTGGCGGCCATGGCCATCTGGAGCAGTATTCCAGCGCCACCGGCGTGGTGAGCAACTACCTTGCCGAGTGCAAGAAAGCGGGCGTCGAGCCCATCGAGCTCACCGGCCCCTCCGATTCCAAGGACGTGTTCCAGGCCTGCCGCGAGGGCGACAAGCTCGCGCTTGCCGCGGCCGATACCATGGCCGACTATCTCGGCCGTGCCCTGGCGCTCATTGCCAACGTGGTCGACCCCGAGATGTTCCTGATCGGTGGCGGCGCGTCCGCTTCGGCCGATGTCTACCTCGACAAGGTTCGCGAGCACTTTAAGCAGTACGCGCTCTCTGCCTCGCGCGAGACGCCCATTAAGGTCGCTTCGCTCGGCAACGACGCCGGCATCATCGGTGCCGCATACGTAGCCCTGCGCGCCGCCGGTAAATAGCTGGTGCAAGGGGGTCAGGTTACTTTGCACCAACATGGTGCAAAAGGGACAGCCTTGGCCCCCATACCTGCCACAAAATATGCCGTGGCCCTTCCGTCTGCGAAGGCTCGGCATCGGCGTGCTACCATAGCTACGTCCAAGTACACATATCAAGTGGAGGATATCCATGGCAAACGTTCTTGTCTTTGGTCACCAGAACCCCGATAACGACGCCATCATGAGCGCCGTCGTCCTGTCCCAGCTGCTCAACCAGGTTGAGTATGCCGGCAACACCTACGAGGCCTGCGCCCTTGGTCAGCTTCCGGCAGAGTCCGCCAAACTGCTCGCCGACGCCGGCATCGCCGAGCCTCGCGTGATCGAGTCCGTCGAGGCCGGTCAGCTCGTCGTCCTTACCGATCACAACGAGTCTGCCCAGTCCGTCGCCGGCCTTAAGGACGCCACGGTCTTTGGCGTCGTCGATCATCACCGCATCGGCGACTTCGAGACCGCCGGCCCGCTGCACTACATCTGCCTGCCCTGGGGTTCCAGCTGCACCATCGTCACCAAGCTCGCCGGCGTGCTCGGCGTTGAGCTTTCCGACGTCCAGGCCAAGCTGCTGCTCTCGGCTATGATGACCGACACGCTTATGCTCAAGAGCCCCACCACCACCGATGTCGACCGCGCCGTCGCCGCCAAGCTCGGCGAGCAGGTGGGCGTCGACCCGGTCAAGTTTGGCATGGAGGTCTTCCTCACCCGTCCGTCCGGCTCCTTCACTGCAGCCGAGATGGTCGGCAACGACATCAAGATGTTCGAGCCCGCCGGCAAGAAGCTGCTCATCGGCCAGTACGAGACCGTCGACAAGAGCCGTGCGCTCGGCATGATCGACGAGATCCGCGAGGCCATGCGCGCCTACGCCGCCGAGAAGGGTGCTGACGGCATCGTCCTGTGCATCACCGACATCATGGAGGAGGGCTCGCAGGTCCTGCTCGAGGGTGAGACCGAGGCCGCTCAGAAGGGCCTGGGCATTGCCGACGAGCACGACGGCGTCTGGATGCCGGGCGTCCTCTCCCGTAAGAAGCAGGTTGCTGCCCCCATCATGGCCGCCTGCTAGGTTTAGTTGACCAAACGCCACGACCGGATCGCGGACACCCCGCACTCCGGTCGTTTTTTGTGCACGGCGCCGCGTCGTCTCTTGGACAGGCGTGCCCGTGCCGTTGAGCAAATAATGTTCAACCTGTGGTTCCGCTTTTCAACCACGCCTGCGTGCTTGTCGTGCAGGGTAGGCTAGATGCAAGCGTAATACGTTAGAGCGCGGCGCCGCCACTTGGGCGGGCCGTGCTTTTTTAAGACGGGAGCTTTCCCGTGAAAGGAGCCGCCCATGGCAGCAACTGAGCAGCTGTTCAACGTTCGTGAGCGCAAACGTTTTGAGCGCCACGACATCTGGGAGCGCATCGCCGAGAACGGCACGATTTCCGCCGCCGTCATGGTCTTCGCCGCCATCGCCGCCGTCATTTGCGCCAATACCGATGCCTACGAGGCCATCCATCACTTTTTGGAGACCCCGCTGTATGTGGGTCTGGGCAACCTTACGGCCGGTCTCACCGTTGAGCTTTTCGTTAACGACTTTCTCATGGCGATCTTCTTTTTGCTGGTGGGCATTGAGCTCAAGTATGAGATGACGGTCGGCGAGCTCAAAAACCCGCGCCAGGCCATGCTTCCCATGCTGGCGGCCGTGGGCGGCGTCGTCGTTCCCGCCTGCATCTACCTGATCTTTAACCATGCCGGCGCGCACAACGGCTGGGCCATTCCCATGGCAACCGATATTGCCTTTGCGCTGGGCGTGCTGTCGCTTTTGGGCAATCGCGTGCCCAACGGCGTGCGCGTGTTCTTCTCGACGCTCGCCATCGCCGACGACCTCATCTCCATCGCCGCCATCGCCATCTTCTACGGTCAGAGCCCCAATCCGTTTTGGTTGGGCGTCGCCGCGCTTGTGACCTGCGCGCTCGTGTGGCTCAACAAGACGCAGCATTACCGCCTTGCCCCGTATTCGGTACTGGGTCTGCTGTTGTGGTTCTGTATGTTCAAGAGCGGCGTACATGCCACGCTCGCCGGCGTCATCTTGGCCTTTACCATCCCGGCCAAGTGCGGCGTCAAGCTCGATAGCCTCACCGATTGGTTGGGCGAGTGCCTGCCGCTGCTTGATGACCGCTACGACGACGAGGCACACATCCTGGGCCAGCATGACTTTACCGTCTCGACCACCAGGGTCGAGCGCGTCATGCACCGCGTGACCCCGCCGCTCATCCGCATGGAGCGTCTGATCTCCACGCCGGTCAACTTTGTGATTCTGCCGATCTTTGCGTTCGTGAACGCACAGGTTCGCCTAGTGGGCGTGGACATGAGCACACTGCTCACCGATCCGGTGACGCTCGGCGTGTACTTTGGCATGCTGCTGGGCAAGCCGATTGGTATCTTTGGCATGACGTTTGCCCTGGTTAAGTTTAGGGTCTGCGAGCTGCCGCATAACGTTAACTGGCACATGATTGCCGGTGTGGGCATTCTGGGCGGCATCGGCTTCACCATGTCGATCCTCATCAGCGGCCTTGCCTTCCCGACGGCCCAGTTTGAGGTCCTGGCCGCCAAGGCCGCCATCCTTGCCGGTTCGGTCACCGCTGCCATGCTCGGTATGATCTACATGAGTGTGGTCTGCAAACACCCCGCGCCCAAAGACAAGTAAAAGCATATACAAGTTTGAAAACGCCGCCTGTGGACACCATCACAAGCGGCGTTTTAGTCAATGGGGACGTTCTTAAATGACTAGGTTTATTCCACGGTGCCGTAGACGGCGCCCCAGCCGTGGGCGGCCAAGGCGGAGTTGAGCTGGTCGCAAAGTGACTGGCGGTCGTAGTAACCGGGCGGCAAAAGGTTCACGATTTCCATGAGATCGGGCGCCAGGTCCAAGATCTCGGCCTGTACGATCAGATCCAGGCGGTCGATGGCGCGGCGGTCGTAAAACAGCCCGTCGACCAGGCGCTGCAGGTCGCCGAATTCCTCGGCCTGGAACGATCCGTATTCCATAGTGCCTCCTTGGGCGCCCCACGCCGGCATGCGCGGCGATTCATAATTCATTGCGATGAACTTAATCTATCACGGCTTCATGCCGTTGCGGCGGTGGCGGTCTATACTTAGACGAACTGCAACGTCCCGCTTCGCGAAAGGTCGCACCCATGCAGACGATCTACCAGAAGATGGAAACCACCGAACTCGATGCCGCCATCGAGGCGCTCAAAGCCGAGGTCGCCGAGGTCAAGGCCAAGGGCCTGGCGCTCGACATGGCCCGCGGCAAGCCGTCGCCCTCCCAGGTGGACATCTCTCGACCCATGCTCGATATCCTCAATGCCGATGCCGATCTGCACGACGGCAACGTCGACTGCTCAAACTACGGTTGCTTTGAGGGCATTCCCTCGGCACGCAAGCTGGCGGGGGAGTTCCTGGGTTGCCCTGCCGAGCAGACGCTCGTACTGGGTTCGTCGAGCCTTCTGATCGAGCACGATATCGCCGGCATGTTTTGGCGCTGCGGTTCGTGCGGCAGCGAGCCTTGGGAGGCTTACGAGGCCGCGCACGACGGCAAGAAAGTCAAGTTCCTGTGCCCTGTTCCCGGCTACGACCGTCACTTTGGCATCACCGCCGACCTGGGTATCGAGAATGTCCCCGTCGCGATGACCGACAACGGCCCCGACATGGACGAGGTCGAGCGTCTGGTTGCCGCCGACGACTCCATCAAGGGCATCTGGTGCGTGCCCAAGTATTCCAACCCCACGGGCATCACCTTTAGCGAGGACACCGTGCGTCGCCTGGTCGAGATGCCCACGGCCGCGCCCGATTTCCGCATCTTCTGGGACAACGCCTACTGCGTGCACGACCTGTACGACGAGACCGACGAGCTCGCCAATATCTTCGACCTCGCTCGCGCGGCGGGCACCGAGGACCGCGTGGTGGCTTTTGCCTCGACGTCCAAGATTACCTTCCCGGGCGCCGGCATCGGCTTCATCGGTGCGAGCCCCGCGGTCATCGCCGAGTTCTCCAAGCGCCTGAAGGCCGGCCTCATCAGCGCCGACAAGCTCAACCAGCTGCGCCACGTGCGCTTCCTTCCCACCATCGAGGCGGTCAAGGAGCACATGAAAAAGCATGCCGAGTTCCTGCGTCCGCGCTTTGAGGCCGTTGAGCGCAAGCTCACCGAGGGCCTGGGCGATACGGGCTGTGCCACCTGGACGCACCCCCGCGGCGGCTACTTTGTAAGCTTCGATGGTCCCGAGGGCTCGGCCCAGAAGGTCGCCGCGCTTTGCGCCGACCTGGGCGTCAAGCTCACGCCGGCCGGTGCCACCTGGCCCTATGGCAAGGATCCGCGCGATACCAACATCCGTATTGCGCCGAGCTATCCCACGGTCGAGGACCTGGAGGCCGCGCTCGACGTGCTGGTGCTGGCCGTTAAGCTTGTCGCTGCCGAGCTTGCTCGTGCCGAGCGCGCCTAACGCCTAGGGCCCCGCAAGTCCGCGCCCAGTACTATCCGCACTTTCGATACGTAAAGGAGCGTATACATGGATTTGGGTATTTCCACCAACCCCACGCCGGAGATCTACACCATTAAGGTAACCGGCGAGATCGATATCTCTAACGCCGATAGCCTGCGCAATGCTATCGACCTGGCGCTCGAGCAGCCCACTGAGGCCGTTGAGCTCGATTTTGCCCAGGTGAGCTACATCGATTCGACGGGCATTGGCGTGCTCGTGGGCGCCGCGCACCACGCGGTCGACCACGGTAAGCGCTTTAGCTGCACTAATGTGCAGCCCCAGGTGATGCGCGTGGTTCAGCTGCTGGGCGTCGACCAGGAGATTTCGATCACGGCGGCATAATCTTTGCCCCCAAAAGGGCGTGCCGTTTGGCATATGTTTGTGATGCGCTCGGACGTTTTGGCGTCCGGGCGCTATACTTGACCGAATGAATAGACGAGTTCCGGCCGAATGGCGCGGTGCGGGCTCGACTCACATCGAGCCTTGGAGGTATGTGTGTTTGGTATTGGAGAGGGTGAGCTCGCGATCATCGTGGTCTTCGGCTTTTTGCTGTTTGGCCCGGATAAGCTCCCACAGATGGGCCGCACGATCGGCCGTGCCATTCGTCAGTTCCGCGAGACGCAGGAAAAGATGACGGCCGTTGTTCAGTCCGAGATCATCGATCCGGTAAGCGAGGCTGCTTCGGCTCCGGTCAAGCCCAAGAAGGCTGCCGTCGATGACGATTCCGATGCGGACGAGGATGCCGCCGGGACGGCTGCACCCGCAAAGAAGGAGACCTTTGCCGAGCGCCGTGCCCGCCTTGCCGCCGAGAAGGCCGCGAGCGAGGGTGCTGCTGGGGGCGAGAATGCTGCCGAGGAGCCTGCGACCGAGGGCACCGACGCCGGGTCCGCCGATGCCGCTGCCGAGCCCGAGACTGCTGCAGAGCCGGAGCCCGAGCCTGAGCCTGCAGAGCCCACGACGGCTGACCTCTACGCCCGTCGTCCCCGCAAGCGCAAGGCCGTCGTCGACCAGCTCGCTCGCGAGCTCGAGGCCGAAGACGACGCTGCTGCCGCCGACGCCCCGAAGGGAGGCGATGAGTAATGCCTATCGGACCTGCGCGTATGCCGCTCTTCGATCACCTGGGAGAGCTCCGTCGCCGCCTGACCATCGTGGTCGTGTCGGTGTTTGCCGCCGCTATCGTGCTGTATTTCGCCACGCCTGTTGTGCTCGACATCCTGGAAGATCCCATCCGCTCCTTTGTGCCGGACGGTAAGTTCTACATCACTACCACGCTCGGCGGCTTTGGCTTGCGCTTCTCGCTGGCCATCAAAATGGCCGTTGTCATGTGCACGCCCATGATCATCTGGCAGATCTTGGCGTTTTTCCTGCCGGCGCTTCGCCCCAACGAGCGCAAGTGGGTCGTGCCCACGGTGCTCGCCTCGACGGTGCTGTTCTTCCTGGGCGCAATCTTTTGCTACTTCATCATCATCCCTGCAGGCTTTGAGTGGCTCATCGGCGAGACCTCGGCCGTCGCTACGGCGCTGCCCGATCTGGAGAACTACGTCAACATGGAGCTGCTCTTTATGATCGGCTTTGGCGTGGCGTTTGAGCTGCCGCTCATCATCTTCTACCTGTCCGTCTTCCACATCGTGTCCTACGCTGCTTTCCGCGGTGCCTGGCGTTACGTATACGTTGGCCTGCTTGTGGGCTCGGCTGTGATTACGCCTGACGGCTCGCCCGTTACGCTCGGCCTCATGTATGGCGCCCTGCTCTCGCTTTACGAGATTTCGCTTGCCATCGCCCGTGTGGTCATTACCGCGCGCGAGGGCAAGGAGGGCTTGTTCGTGAGTCGTCTGGACCTGTTCTCGGACGACGAGGACGACGAGGAGTAAATCGGTATGCACGAGGTTGGCATTGTCAACGGCATACTCGATACAGTGATTCGCGCGGCGCGTGGGGCGGGGGCCTCGCGCGCCGTTTTGGTAACGCTGCGTATCGGGGATATGACCGAGGTCGTGCGCGAGGCACTCGACTTTGCATGGGAGACATTTCGCGACGAGGACCCGCTCACGCGCGGCTGCGAGCTTGCCGTAGAGGAAGTCCATCCACAAAGCGAGTGTCTGGACTGCGGCGAGGTCTTTGAGCACGACCGCTTCCATTGCCGTTGTCCCCAGTGCGGTGGCGCCAATGTGCGCCTACTGCACGGCCGCGAGCTCGACATCGCCAGTATAGAAATCGAAACCCCCGACGATTAGCCCGCCAGCCACCTGGGGACGGGGTATAAATGTTGGAAATTAAGGAGTGCCGAATATGGCCGAGAAAACGATTGATATCGCGTCGCCGATTCTGTCGCGCAATGAGCGCCTGGCAGATCAGCTGCGACAGCGATTTAAAGAGACAAACACCTATGTGATCAATGTGTTGTCGAGCCCCGGCTCGGGCAAGACTACCACGATCCTGGGCACCAACGAGCGTCTACGTGACAAGGCCGGCCTGCGCTGTGCCGTCATCGAGGGCGATATCGCCTCGGATGTCGACGCCATCACCATGAAGGAAGCCGGCATGCCCGCCATCCAGATCAACACGGGCGGCCTGTGCCATCTCGAGGGCAACATGATCATGGAGGCAGTTGACGCCTTCGACCAGGCTGTGGGTCTTCAAAACATCGACGTCATCTTTATCGAAAACGTGGGTAACCTGGTCTGCCCAGTCGACTTTGACCTGGGCGAAAACCTGTCCATCATGATTCTCTCGGTGCCCGAGGGCGACGACAAGCCCATCAAGTACCCGGGCATCTTCCAGCACGCCGGCGCGCAGCTGCTCAACAAGGTCGATGTGGCCCCGGCTTTCGATTTTGACATGGATAGGTATACTAAGACACTCGATGACCTCAATCCGCAGGCGCCGCGGTTTTCCGTGAGCGCGCGTAAGGGCGAGGGCATGGATGCCTGGTGCGATTGGCTCATCGGGCAGATTGAGCAAGCAAGGGCGTAAGTCGGCCGCCATACGGGCGGGCGTAGCCGCAGAGATACGAGATAGGAGCCTCTTTTGAAGCTCATCATCGCCGAGAAAAACGACGCCGCGCGTCAGATTGCCGAGCGTCTGTCCACGGGCAAGCCCAAAAAGGACAAGGTGTACAACACCGCCATCTACCGTTTTGAGTGGAAGGGCGAGGAGTGCGTGACGATCGGCCTTGCCGGTCACATCCTTGCGCCCGATTTTTGCGACAGCGTGCTGTTCGATAAAAAGCTGGGCTGGTATTCGGTCACCGAGGACGGTGAGATACTGCCGGCCGACATGCCCGATGGCCTGGCTCGTCCGCCTTACGACACCAAGCGTAAGCCGTTCCTTGCCGATGGCATTTCCATCAAGGGCTGGAAGCTCGAGAGCCTGCCTTACCTCACCTGGGCGCCTGTCATTAAGCTGCCGGCCGAGAAGGAGCTCATTCGTTCGCTCAAGAACCTCGCTAAAAAGTCCGACAGCGTCATTATCGCCACGGACTTCGATCGCGAGGGCGAGCTGATCGGTTCGGACGCCCTCAACAAGGTGCGCGAGGTTGCGCCCGACTTGCCGGTCGCCCGCGCCCAGTATTCTTCGTTTACCAAGGCCGAGATTACGCAGGCCTTCGATAATCTCGTCTCGCTCGACCAGAACTTGGCCGACGCCGGCGAGAGCCGTCAGCACATCGACCTCATTTGGGGCGCGGTGCTCACGCGCTACCTGACGCTCGCCAAGTTTGGCGGCTTTGGCAACGTGCGTTCCGCCGGCCGTGTACAGACGCCGACGCTCGCCCTGGTGGTTGAGCGCGAGCGCGAGCGCATGGCGTTTGTGCCCGAGGACTATTGGCAGATCCGCGGCATGGGCGCCGCGCAGGGTGCTGCCGAGGACGACCGCTTTAAGATTGCGCACAAGACGGCGCGCTTTACCGACAAGGATGCTGCCGAGACGGCGTACGGCCATGTTGACGGCGTTGCGACGGCAACCGTCGCTGCGGTGACCAAGCGTTCGCGCAAGCAGCAGCCGCCCACGCCGTTTGCGACCACTTCGCTGCAGGCTGCCGCCGCAGCCGAGGGCATCTCGCCTGCGCGTACCATGCGCATCGCCGAGTCCCTCTACATGGCGGGCCTCATCAGCTACCCGCGTGTCGACAACACCGTGTACCCCGCGACGCTCGACCTGGGCGCCGTGGTGAGCGACCTGGCAAAGATCAATCCGGCGCTGGCACCTGTATGCAAAAAGGTGCTCGCCGGCCCCATGAAGCCCACGCGGGGCAAAGTCGAGACCACCGACCACCCGCCTATCTATCCCACGGGCGAGGGCGATCCGTCCACGCTCGATGGCGGCCAGCGCAAGCTCTACGACCTCATCGCCCGCCGCTTCCTGGCGACGCTTATGGGTCCCGCGACCATCGAGAACACCAAGCTCGAGCTCGACGTGAACGGCGAGCCGTTCGTGGCTTCGGGCGATGTGCTCGTGACCCCGGGTTTCCGCGAGGCGTACCCGTACGGACTCAAGCGCGACGAGCAGATGCCGCCGCTGGAGCAGGGCGACACGGTCGATGTGTTCGACATTAAGCTCGAGGCCAAGCAGACCGAGCCGCCCGCGCGCTACAGCCAGGGCAAGCTCGTGCAGGAGATGGAGAAGCGCGGCCTGGGTACCAAGTCCACGCGCGCGAGCATCATCGAGCGCCTGTACGCCGTGCGCTACCTCAAAAACGATCCCGTGGAGCCGAGCCAGCTGGGTATCGCCATCATCGATGCACTGTCGCAGTTTGCCCCGCGCATCACGAGTCCCGATATGACCAGTGAGCTCGACGGCGACATGACCCGCGTGGAGCGCGGCGAGGATACCGAAGAGCATGTCGTGATGCACTCGCGCGCGCTGCTGGCTGGCGTGCTCGACGAGCTGCTCAAGCACACGCAGGAGCTGGGCGACGCCATCAGCGACGCCGTCACGGCCGATGCGCGCGTGGGAGCTTGCCCCAAGTGCGGCAAGGACCTGGTTATGAAGACGAGCGCCAAGACCCGTGGCAGCTTCATTGGCTGCATGGGCTGGCCCGACTGCGATGTGACCTATCCGGTGCCGAGCGGCGTCAAGGTGAGTCCGCTCGAGGGCGAGGCGGCCGTGTGCCCCGAGTGCGGCGCGCCGCGCATTAAATGCCAGCCGTTCCGTCAGAAGGCTTTCGAGATTTGCGTGAACCCCACATGCCCCACCAACTACGAGCCCGACCTTAAGGTGGGCGAGTGCAAGGTGTGTGCCGAGGCCGGACGTCATGGCGACCTGATCGCGCACAAGAGTGAGAAGAGCGGCAAGCGCTTTATCCGCTGCACCAACTACGATGACTGCGGCGTGAGCTATCCTCTGCCGGCGCGCGGTAAGCTCGAGGCGACGGGTGAGACCTGCCCCGAGTGCGGCGCCCCCATCGTGGTGGTCAACACGGCGCGCGGCCCGTGGCGTATCTGCGTCAACATGGACTGCCCGACCAAGGAGAAGAAGCCCGCCCGCGGCCACAAGACCACGACTAAGGCGAGCACGGCCAAGAAGACGACGGCGGCCAAGAAGACGACGGCTAAGAAAGCCACTGCCGCCAAGAAGACGACCGCGAAGAAGTCGACTACCAAGAAAGTAGCCTCCGACAAGTAACGGCGCGGTCGAAACATTGCCTAAAAAACGAGCGAGGACCCCACGATCCTCGCTCGTTTTTTTGACCGGCAGTTAGGGACGTTCCTTTTCTGCCGGCAGTTTAGGAACGTCCCTAACTGCCGGCTCGGGAACGACAAAGCGCTAGTTCACTTCGACGGGTTTGGCGTCGGGATAGCGCTCCTCAAAGTCTAGGCGGTACTTATTGTCATTGGTGCCCGCCACGTTGTCGCGCGACAGCGGCGCCACGATCTCATTCTTGTGGTCCGCAGGCTTGGCGTATTTCAGGCTGATCTCCCAGGCATCACAGATTGCGTCAATGCGGTGATCCAGGTCGTCGTACAGGGCGATGATGTCCTTCCAGGAGCTGTAGTTCTTGGAGCTCGTCGGGACGTCTAGGTCCTCGACGATGTCGTAATACTGCTCGATGGTGTCCTCCGTGCGCTCGGCGACGTCGGCGAGATTTTGACGGGTGGTTCGATCCTCTTCCAGATAGCTGCCGTTGAAGTTCTGCGCGCAGCCACGGACGTAGTTGTCGAGGTCTTCGAGCAAGTCGTAGTATTCGCTCAGTCGGCGGTAGAGATTCTGCTCGGAGAGCGTTGCTTCGCCGCCATCCTCGTCGTCATCGTCATCATCGTCGTACAGGCTGTTGGGATCGCCGAGAGGCTTTAGGTCATCGTCGTCGACGTCATGGTGCAGCTTAGCTACCTCGGCAGTCGTCTGCGTGGCGGCGTTGTCGAAAGGCTTGATCACAAAGAAAACGACCAGGGCGATGATGATCGCCACCAGCACAACAATAACGGCGATAAGCGGCCCGGTGCCGCTCTTTTTGGGGGCGGGGGTCTGTGGCGAAGCGGGCGTGTATGCGGGAGCCGGCTCCTGTTGGGGCGAGCCGCTCGCGACGGGTATGCGCTGCGTGGTCTCGACGGCCGCGGGGCTTGCGGCGGGGTCGGGGCGATAGGCGAGGGGGTCGTCCGCCTTGGCTTGCGGCGTATCAAGGGAGCCGGTCTGCTCAAAAGCGGGCTGGCTATCGCTCGCGGTTGTTTGCTCAACGGGTGCACCGCACGAGGTGCAGAACTTGGCATTATCTGCAAGAAGCTTGCCGCACGAGGCGCAATACCGAGACATTGCCACTCCTTTCGCCACATTTCAATGCAATATGACGATTATACCCAGCACCCCAAATTCCCCTTCATAAGTTGCGGTGAAATAGGGACTGTTTGGCAGTCTCAGAGCTTCAATCAGTCCCTATTTCACCGCAACTTTGGAAAGGCGCCTTTAGCCATTGGGGACGCACCGAGCACTGGGGTATCATGGCTTGGTTGCTATAACTCGCATTTACGCGCCTTGTAGGAAGGGGCTGCGCCCATGGCTTTTGAGCCCGCTCAACATAGCTTCATTACGCTCGAGGGTGTCGATGGCGCCGGTAAATCTACGCAGGCGCGCCTGCTTGCCCGTGCGCTCGACCTTGCCGGCTACCAGGTTGTGACCCTGCGTGAGCCGGGCGGTACCGCCATCAGCGAAAAGATCCGTGCTCTGCTGCTCGACCCCGCCAATACGGCGATGGGCGACACCTGCGAGTTGTTGCTCTACGAGGCGGCACGCGCTCAGTTGGTGCACGAGGTCATCGCGCCCGCCCTTGCTGCCGGCAAGGTTGTCCTGTGCGACCGCTTCTACGATTCCACGACCTGCTACCAGGCGTTTGCCGACGGCCTCGACCGCCAGATAGTGCGCGACGCCAACAACCTGGCCGTCGCGGGTACGCACCCGGCGCTCACGCTCGTCTATCACATCACGCCCGAGCAGGCGGCGCTGCGCATGGCTGCCCGCGGCGCGGCCGACCGCATGGAGGCCAAGGGCATGGCCTTCCAGGAGCGCGTCTACCAGGGATTTTGCAGCATTGCCGCCGAAGAGCCAAATCGCGTAAAGCTCATCGACGCCACTGCGTCGATTGCAGACGTCTTCGCGCAGACGGTCGAGCTGGTTCGTGCGCACGGTCTCGACATCCCCCAGGATGCCGTCGCCGCCGCGCTTGCCCAGGAGGCTGAGTAGCATGGCCCCCGCTCAGGCAAGCCTGCTGGCCAAGCTTGACACTCAAGAGCGCGTGCGCGACTTTTTGACCAACGCCGTCGCCAGCGGCCGCGCATCGCACGCCTACCTGTTTTTGGGCGCGCCCGGCGCGGGCAAGCTCGACGCCGCGTGGGCGCTCGCTCAGGCCTTCCTGTGCGAGCAGGATGGCTGCGGCTCATGCGATAGCTGCGTGCGCGTCGCCCGCCATACGCACCCCGACGTGCACTATTACACGCCCGAGAGCGCCACGGGCTACCTCATCGTCCAGACCCGCGAGCTGCTCGATGACGTGCCGCTGGCGCCCATCCGCGCCAAGGCCAAGGTCTACATCATCGACCGTGCCGAGCAGCTGCGCGCCAACACCGCCAACGCACTGCTCAAGACACTCGAGGAGCCGCCCGAGGGCGTTATGTTCATCTTGCTGGGCACCTCGGCGGACGTGATGCTGCCCACCATCGTGAGCCGCTGCCAGTGCGTGCCGTTTCGGCTGGTGTCGCCCGCCGTGGCCGCGCGTGCCGTGAGTCGCGCGACGGGTCAGGACTTCGCGCGTTGCCGCATGGCGGTCGCCGTGGCGGGAAGCCCCACACGCGGCATCGAGTTCCTTAAGAGCGCCGAGCGCCAGGATGCTCGCCGCCAGATGGTCCGCGCCATCGACTCGCTCATTGCCGCCGACGAGGCCGACGTACTCAGTCGCGCCAAGTCGCTCATCGTCGCCGTTAAGGCGCCGCTCGCCGAGGTCAAGTCCACACAGGAAAAGGTGCTCGAGCAAAACGCCGACTACCTGTCGCGTGGAGCATTGAAGCAGCTTGAGGACCGCAACAAGCGCGAACTCAACGCGCGCGAGCGTTCGGGTATCATGGAAGCGCTGGCGAGCGCGCGGACGCTCATGCGCGACGTGCTGCTGACGCTTCAGGACGAGGCAGCCGACGTGGTGAACGAAGACGTGCGCGACACGATCGGTCGGCTTGCCGCCGCGACCAATGTTGCGGGTGCCACCCAGGCGCTCGAGGCGGTCGCAACCGCCGAGCGCAACATCGCCAGAAACGTTACTCCTCAGCTGGCCATCGAGGTCATGCTGTTCGATATCAGGAAGGCACTGAAATGCCGTTAGTCGTACCCGTTAAGTTTACCTACGCCTCGCGCGACCTGTGGTTCGATCCGCAAGATCTGGATATCCTCGAGGCAGATTATGCCATTTGCTCCACCGAGCGCGGAACCGAGATCGGCCTGGTCACGGCCGATCCCTTTGAGGTGCCGCAAGACGAGATCGGTCAGCCGCTCAAGCCCGTGCTGCGCGTGGCGAGCGACATCGACCTGCAGCTTGCCGACGACTTGGCCATCCAAGGCGACGAGGCGATGGTCGATTTCCGCCGTCTGGTCAAAGAGCTCGATCTCGAGATGAAGCCGGTCGGCGTCGAGTACCTGTTTGGCGGCGAGAAGGCCGTGTTCTACTTTGCGGCCGAGGAGCGCGTCGATTTTCGCCAGCTCGTCAAGGATCTGTCCTCGACGCTGCACATTCGCGTCGACATGCGCCAGATCGGCGTGCGCGACGAGACTCGCCTGGTGGGCGGCTATGCCCAGTGCGGACAGGAGCTCTGCTGCACGCGCTTTGGCGGACAGTTTGAGCCCGTCTCGATTCGCATGGCAAAAGAGCAGGACCTGCCGCTCAACTCGTCCAAGATCAGTGGCGTGTGCGGCCGCCTGATGTGCTGTCTGCGCTATGAGTTCGAGGCGTACAAGGACTTTAAGAGCCGTGCGCCCAAAAAGAAGACGCTCATCGATACGCCGCTTGGCAAGGCGCGTATCCAGGAATATGACACGCCGCGTGAGCAGCTGGTGCTGCGCCTGGAGAACGGCAAAGTCTTTAAGGTCAACCTGGCCGATATGACGTGCTCGGAGGGCTGCAAAAAGAAGGCCGCCGAGCAGGGCTGCAACTGCCGCCCCGACTGCGTGACGCGCGACGTGCTCGAGCGCATCGAGTCGCCCGAGATGCGCCTGGCGCTCATGGAGCTCGATCGCGAGAACGGCGTCGACGTGGGCGATGGCCTGTCGAGTGCCGACCGTCTGGCCGGCACGTCGATGCCCAAGCGCCGTCGCCGCGGTGCCGAATCCGATGCTCGCGCTGCTCAGGGCCAGGGCGAGGGCCGTGGCCGCGGAAAGGGCCGCGGCAAGGCCGAGGCGCCCGAGGCCGAGGAGGCGGCCGATGGCCGTCGCCGCCGCAAGCGCGCAGCGTCCGTCGACAATGGCGAGACCGCGGGCAAGAACGCTTCCCGCGAGCGCGAGGCTCAGCAGCCCCAGCAGCAAAACCGCGGCGGTGGCATGAACCCCACGCGCCGTCGTCGCCGTCACCTGTCGAGCGAGGAGCGCGAGGACGCCTTCCGCGCCGCAGCTGTTCGCGAGGCCGGTGCCGCCCCCAAGGGCGTCTCGGCCTCCGATGCGCCTGCCGACAAGGCTGGCAAGCCGCGTGGCGAGGAGGAGCGCGCGCCACGTCCGCGCCGTCGCCATTCCTCGGGCACGCAGCAGAAGCCCTCGGTTCCTTCCGTGGCCGATCAGGTTTCGGATGGCGAAGTCAAGGTCACGCGCCGTCGCCCCGGCGATGGCGGGGGAGCTGCCGCCAAGGCTTCGCGCGGCGGCTCTCGCGACGAGCGCGAACCGCGTGAGGATCGCGATGGCGAAGGCTCGACCGACCAGGGTCAAAAGCGCCGCCGTCGCCGTCGCTCCCGCAAGCCGCGCCAGGACGGTGGCGAAGGCTCGACCCACACCTCGTCCTCACCGAAACCGCCTGCCGGCGAATAACGTCCGTAAGCGGATGTAACCCGCCTGACCCCAGCGCCTCTGGGTATCATGGCTCTACACCGACAACCCTCCCTTCGCCTTCGCGTAGGGAGGGTTGTGTCATGAAGAGACATTTGAATGTGTTGAGTCGCTTGCAGGGTGCTGGCACCCTACCGTTTGCGGACGAATTGCTACCGCTTGCCGAGCGCGCGACGTACGAGGCGCTCGAGGCGTTGTCGCCCACGCGATGTGCCGGCTGCGAGCGTTTCGGTGCGCTGATTTGCCAGGATTGCCTGGCCTCATTCGCGCTCATCGATCCGTGCCATAGCTGCATCCGATGTGGCGCCCCGTTTGGGGATTTGCTGTGCACCGAGTGTTCGGTCGAGGGCACGTCTTCGGCAATGGCCGAGGCGCTCGATCGCTGCCTGGCGTGTGCCGTCTACGCACATCCGCTGCCGCGCATCATCAAGGCGTACAAGGATGCGGGCGAGCGCCGCCTGGCACCGTATCTGGCGGAGCTACTCTACGACACCGCCCTGCATGCCCAGGTGGCAGCCCCCGATCGCTACGGCGGCGTGCTGTCCGGTGTCGACGCGGTGGTATTTGTGCCCGCGACTGCGGCGGCGTTTCGGCGGCGTGGATTCGATCATATGGAAGCAATCGCGCGCTCGTTTTGCGATCTTTCGGGCGTGCCGTTGCTGGACGCCCTGGTCAAATACGGTCATGGTGACCAGCGCGAGCTCGGTCGCGTCGAGCGCCGGGAACGTGCCCGGGGCATGTACGAGACGGTCGAGGATGTGCGTGCCTGCCGTCTGCTGCTCATCGATGATGTCATTACCACGGGCGCGACTATGGCAGCGGCCTCGACGGAGCTCAAGCGTGCCGGCGCCGCGGCAGTCGATGGTCTCGCTATCGCACGCGTTTGGTAGGGGTGGTTTTGTGGCAGTGAAGATAGCGCGACGCATCGAGCCGACAAGCGAGCAACTGGCGGCCTCCGTAATCCTGACTGGCGCCTCGGCGCTGCGCATGATGCGCGCCGAGCGCCGACAAATGGGCTACATCAGTTGGAGGGACCTTGAGCCCGAGGGGGAGCGCCGCGTGCTGTGTACGTCATCGCCTTCGACCGGGGATATCTATCTTTCCGACCTGGTACGAATTGGGGCCAAAAGCGGCGAGGTGCAAGAAGATCTGTGCTTGCTGGTGGGATCTGCGGCGCAGCGCCGCCGCATGCCTGGCATGGGCTGGTCCGTGTGTTCCGGGTTGCCTGCCGGCTCGATTCTAGAGGTGGAACCGGGGGTGTACAGCCTATCTCCCGAGGCTCTTTGTGTTGCCGTTGCTCGCGAGGTCGGCTGTATCCAGGCGTTTGCCTTGGCCCAGGAACTGTGTTCCAAGATTTCGCTGAGCGATCGCGGGAAGTACCTGCCTCCCTATACATCGCCTGTTGCGAATAGACTTGCAAAGGACAAGGACCAACCGGCAGACGTTGGCTACTTTGAAGTCGAGCCGGTGCTGACGCCCGATTGCCTGACAGATTACCTCGCGGCATGCAAGGGGAGTGCGGCCAAACAACTGCGGCGGCTGTGTCCCTATCTGTCGGAAAACCTGCGCTCACCCATGGAGTGCATCATGCTTGCCATGTTTTCGCTTCCGTTTTCCTATGGCGGATTTGCCTGCGGTCCCTTTAAGACCGACTACAAGATCGAGTTCGATGACCGCGCGCAGGCAATCTCGGGGATGCCGCATGCAGTTTGCGATGCGTATCAGGAAGCAGCCCGGTTTGACCTGGAATACAACGGTGAACTGGGCCATTCCTCCCGGAGGGGACGTATCCATGATGAAAAACGCAACACGGGCTTGATTGCTATGGGAATCGAGGTCGCGACGGTCAACAACGAAATGCTCTGCGACATGGAGGCGATGGAAGCGCTCGCATGGCGCATTCACCAGCGTATGGGTAAGCGATATCGCAACCGTGTTGACGCTCGCAGAAGGAAACAAGAGGCGCTATTTAACACGCTTAGGGCGTGTTTTGGGCTTAAACCTGCCTAACAATGCTCTGAAATAGGGGGTTGGATATATGCTCTGGCCAAAATATAGCAAATATGAGTACTGTTACAAATTCAGTAACAGCAAAATCAAGGATTTTGGGGCTGGAAGATGGCGTAAATTAGAAAGATATTAAACAAACGTGGAATATCCTGGCATCAATCTGACGTTATAGAGCGTGAAAACTGTTTGCAGAACAAAAATTCCTGCCACTGATTTGGTAACAGTACTCATATTTGCAATTTTTTGGCCACGCGCCCCAATACGGGCGTGTTGGGGCTCTCCGTAGGGGAGCGACGGGCTCAATCATGGCGCGTACGGTCCGCTCCGACCTGCGAAATCTGTGCTCGCGATGCGAATAACGTCCCTAACCTTAAACTATAGCTTGAACTTAGCTATAATGCGCTACGTTCCTGCCAGGCTGTGGTTGCGGGCGGACGAAATGTCCATCCTAGTCCAAGACAGACGCGGTCAAAGGGATCCACGTAAGCGACCGCGTGCGCGCGGCGCGATCATGGCGCGTCCTAGATGTAAGCCGCACCGTCCGTTCTACTTTCTTTGGGGCAATACCGCCTCGCGGGCGAGCGGGCCAGTCGTGAAGGTGGCTGCGGCCTCCCGAGCAAACGCCCCGGTGCGCAAGTGTGGGGTCAAATACCAGGTCAGCTGGTGGGAACAACCCGATATTCCGTGCAGGGCGCGGATCGTATACGACGCAGAAGGCAGGGTAGTGGACATGGTGAGGGGCAGCTTGATGCACGCGGCTCGGTTAGGTGCTGGGACCGCGGCGGTCATTGCCGTTTTGGGCCTGAGTGGATGCGCGTTCAATCCGCTGTCCACGTTCACGACGCCCACGATCGACCAGATCGAGCGCGAGACCGTTACCCCCACGGTATCGGACGATGCCCTGGTCACGCCGGGAACCCTGACGGTCGCTCTCGATACTTCCGATGCCCCGCAAGCCATGCAGGATGCCGACGGAAACCTCACGGGCTATGCGGTCGATGCCGCTCGTTCCCTCGCATGCCGCATGGGTCTCAAGGTCGCCTTTGTCGATGCGTCCTCGGCCGATTCCGCGCTCAGCGATAAAAAGGCCGACATCTTCATTGGTGACGTCAGGTCTACGGACGGCGATATCAGCTCGCTTGGCACCTGTCTGTACGACGCCCCCGCCGTATTCGGCAAGAGCAGCGACGGAGAGTCGCTGAGCGTTTCCACCGAAACGCTTAACACCGCTACCCTGGGCGTTCAGACCTCTTCGGCCTCGCAGGAAGCGCTCGCCAAGCAGAGCATTACGGCCAACCAAAAGACCTTCTCCAACATCAATGAGTGCTTTGAGGCGCTCGAGTCGGGCGAAGTCGATTACGTGATCTGTGATTCCACGGCCGGTGGTTACCTCGCGCGCCTGATGAGCCAGATCTCCTATGTCGGCACGCTCGAGACGCCCTCCACGCTTGGTGTCGCAGGCCTTAGCTCTAACGATGAGCTGTGCCGTGCCGTGAGCGATGCCCTCGATGGTATCACGGTCGATGGCACGCTCGAGGCAGTCCACTGCGTCTGGTACGGCCAGATGCCCTATGACCTTACCGCCAAGACCGTTTCGGGAGCCAATGTGCAGACATCCGACTCCACGTCCAACGAGACTGAGCCCTCCGATGACGACGCCTCCGATAACAACGGCGACAGCCCGTCGTCTAGCCAGGAAGGCACCATCACCGACGATGACATCAACAAGCTCAATAGCTAGTTATTGGTAGGGGTGGCGTCTGCCATACATTGAACGAGGCGCTTCTTCATGGTTTCAACACGCATAGCCGGGTCTCCCCAATAGGGGAGCCCGGCTTTTCTATTTTGATAAAACCAGCAGGTCAAAGCTAATTTCCAGGAGAAAAAACAACTCCGCCGACGCTTTCCTATAGCGCACTTTGCCACAGAAAAGTGCGAGACTTCGGTATGCGGTATCAAGCAATCGTTATTCGGGTCTTTGGGAATCCGCGTGATTAAATGCACGGCAATGGGTACATAGCCAGTACAGTAAGTCCCCGAGGCAGATTGGAGCCACGTATGGATATCAAGGTTTCTGGACGCAAGACGACGGTAACCGATGCTCTGCGTGCGCATGTGGATGAGAAGATCGGCGAGGCGCTCAAGGTTTTCGATATCGAGCCCATGACGGTCGACGTTGTACTTCGCTATGAGAAGAACCCCTCGAACCCCAACCCGGCAATCGTCGAGGTTACGGTTCGTGCCCGCGGTTCGGTGATCCGCGTTGCCGAGCACGGTGCGGATATGTACGCCGCCATCGACCTCTCCGCCGATAAGGTCACCCGCCAGCTGCGCAAGTTCAAGACCAAGGTCGTGGACAACCGCCAGGGCGGTGCCAGCGCAGCGGATGTCGCGCCGGTCGAGCGCGTCGAGGATCTGGCCGACCTGCTGCTGCCCGAGGAGGAGGACGACCTGCTCGTCCGCGAGAAGGTCATCGATGTCACCCCGATGACTGAGGAGCAGGCGCTGGTGCAGACCGATCTGCTGGGCCACGACTTCTACGTGTTCGAGAACGCGACGACTGGCCTCATCAATGTGGTGTATCACCGTAAGAATGGTGGATATGGCATCATCAAGCCCCGTATCGAAACACTTGACGAGTAAAATACGTTAACTTGCATGAGTTAACGGTTGGCGGCCATCCCATGCGGATGGCCGCCTTTTTACGTAAGGAGTCGCTTTGATGGACAAGGCTGCATCTACCGGCCATTCTGACCGCTGCCGCATCGTCGTCGATACCTGCTGCGACTTTAGCCCCGAGGTCGCCGCGAACCTCGATGTCGATATCCTGGGTTTCCCCTTCATTATCGATGGCGAGGAGCGCACGGACGATATCTGGTCGAGCATGAGCCCTAAGGAGTTCTACGACCGCATGCGCGCCGGCGCTCGCGTGTCCACCTCGGCTGTGTCGCTCGGTCGCTATATCGAGTTCTTTACCGAGTGCGCCAAAGAAGGCACGCCCACGGTCTACCTGTGCTTTACCTCGGCGCTGTCGTCGAGCTACAACTCCGCGTGCCAGGCGGCGGACGCCGTGCGCGCCGAGTATCCCAACTTTGAGCTCTACGTGGTCGACAACGCTCTACCCTGTGCGACCGGCGCGCTCTTGGCGCTCGAGGCCGTGCGCCAGCGTTCGGCGGGACTCACCGCCAAGCAGCTGGTCGATTGGGCAAACGAGGCAAAGACCTACGTCCACGGCTACTTTACGCTCGAGAGCTTCGACGCGCTGGCTGCCGGCGGCCGCATTCCGCCCGCGGCGGCACAGCTCACGGCAAAGCTCGATGTCAAGCCCGAGCTCTCCTACGACCTTGCCGGCTCGCTGTCGCTGATCGGCGTCAACCGCGGCCGCAAGAAGGCGCTCAAGTCCATCCTCAAGTCGTTCCGCGAGAACTATGTGCCCGATCGCACTATGCCCATCGCCATCATGACGGCCGATGCCGAGAAGGACGGCGACTGGCTCGAGGCCGCCATCCGCAAGGAGGAAGGCTGCGCCGACGTCACCATCATCCGTAGTTCCGTCGGTCCTACCATCGGCTCGCACGTGGGCCCCGGCATGGTGGCCTGCGCGTTTTGGGGCAAGAATCGCGCCGAGAAAGCCTCGCTTTCCGACCGCATCGCGCGCCGTGTGCGAGGCGAGTAGGTAGGCGCTGCGGCTGCAAGTGCCCCCAACTCACAGCCCAAACGCTGGCACCGAGTATTTTAACCTGGTAACAACACCCAACCCAAAAGGAAAGGTTTCATGGCAAACAAGCTCTCTGTCGCATTTATCGGCACCGGAATCATGGGTGCCCCTATCGCCGGCCACATCCTGGACGCCGGCTATCCCGTCACGGTCAACAATCGCACCAAGTCCAAGGCTGCCGCGCTTATCGAGCGCGGCGCCGTCTGGGCCGATACGCCGGCCGATGCCGTGGCGAACGCCGATGTCGTCTTTACCATGGTGGGCTATCCCTCCGAGGTCGAGGAGCTCTACCTGGCGGGCGACGGCCTGCTCGCGTGCACCAAGCCGGGCGCGGTCTTGATCGACCTCACCACGAGCTCGCCCGAGCTCGCCCGTGACATTGCCGAGGCCGCTCAGGTTTCTGGTCGCATGGCGTTTGACTGCCCCGTCACCGGCGGCGAGTCGGGCGCTATCGCCGGTACGCTCACGGCTATCGTGGGCGCTACCGAGAACGACATCGCCCCGGTCCGCGACATTCTTGCCACCTTTGCGGCAACCATCTGCTGCTTCGATGGCGCCGGCAAGGGTCAGGCTGCCAAGCTCGCCAACCAGGTGTCGCTGGGCGCCTGCATGGTCGGCATGGCAGACGCCATGGCATTTGCCGAGCTGAGCGGCCTTGATCTGGAGAAGACCCGCCAGATGATCCTGGGCGGTACCGGCAAGTCCGGCGCCATGGAGAGCCTGGCTCCCAAGGCGCTCGACGGCGACTACAAGCCCGGCTTTATGGTCGAGCACTTCATCAAGGACCTGCGCCTGGCACTCGCTTATGCCGACGACCGCGAGCTCGCGCTGCCCGGCGCCGACGTCGCCTTTACGCTCTATGACATGCTCGACGCCATTGGTGGCGCCAAGCTGGGCACCCAGGCCATTACGGTCCTCTACAAGGAGGAGGCCGACGCCATCGCCGCCGGTCTGGACTGGTCGCAGTATCGTCCCGAGGAGCACGGTGCCCACGAGGAAGGCTGCGGTTGTGGTGAGCACGGCGACGACCACGAGTGCGGTTGTGGCCACCACCATGGCGAGGACCACGAGTGCTGCGGCGGCCACGGTCATGACGACGGCCACGAGTGCTGCTGCGGCCATCATCACGAGGAGTAGCGCCCATGAGCTGGACGTTCGTGGTGCTTGCGCTGGTGCTCTTTCTCTTTGCGATCTACATCGGCTTTTTGTGCGGCCAGTGGGCGTGCGAAAAGCGCGTCATCACCAAGCGCGATTACTGGATCGCCAATTTTGCAGGTGCGGCGGCGGTTGTCCTGCTGACCTGGGTGTTCTCGCTGTTCCCGCTGGTGCAGTTTGCGCCGATCGGCTGGCTCGGCGGCTTTATCGCCGGCCTTAAGATGAGCTTTGGCGAGTCCGTCGGTCCGTGGCGCAAGCACGACGAGGTCTTTAACGTCAACAAGGCACACCGCGCCGCCGCCGACGCGGGTGATGCCGAGGAACGCCGCCGTGCGCGTCGCAATGGCGCTGCCGACCGACAGCTCATCTCGGTCACCGATGACAGCAAGGGTGCTGGCAAGCACGCCAAGAAATAGTAAAAAGAGGTAACTATGGCAGAAAACAAAGACGAACAGCTCACCGACGAGGAGCTGGCACAGCTCCAGCTGGCAGAGGAGAACGAGAACGCCGTCGACCGCCTGGTCAAGGAGCTCGGCTGCCCCACGCGCCGTATCCGCCAGTTTGCCGCCCGCGTGCTGCACCTGCTTGCCGAGCGCGATCCGCAGCGCGTCGTGCCCTGTGTGCCCGCGCTGATCGAGGCGCTCGACCGCCCCGAGGCTCAGACCCGCTGGGAGGCCCTCGATGCCCTGACGGCGCTCGCCACCACCTGCCCCGAGCAGCTGGGCGATGCCTTTGAGGGTGCCGAGACCGCACTGTTCGACGAGATTTCCTCCACGCTGCGCTATGCTGCCTTCCGCCTGCTGTGCGTGTGGGGCGCCACGAGCGTCGAGCGTTCGCGCGAGGCTTGGCCCATCCTGGACGAGGCCATCCAGTGCTACCACGGCGACCTCGAGTATCGCGACATGCTCGGTTGCCTGTACGAGTTTGGCCAGGGCGAGATTGACGCCGAGGTCGCCGAGAAGCTCGCGCTGCGCCTTAAGTTCGACGCCGAGAACGGCAAGGGCAGCTATCTCAAGGCCCGTTCGAGTGAGATTTGCGAAATGCTTGTTAAACGTTTTGGCCTGGATCTCTCCAAAAAGAAGAAGCGTGCTAGCGTTAAAAAATCTGACGACGCCGAAAACGAGGAGTAACAGATTATGGCGCACGATGTAGTCCTGATTCCCGGTGACGGTATCGGTCCCGAGATTACGCAGGCCATGCGCCGCGTGGTCGAGGCCACCGGTGTCCAGATCAACTGGAACGTCCAGGAGGCCGGTGCCGGCGTCATGGACGAGTTTGGCACGCCGCTGCCCCAGCACGTGCTCGATGCGGTCGCCGAGACCAAGGTCGCCATCAAGGGTCCCATCACCACGCCGGTCGGCACGGGTTTCCGCAGCGTTAACGTTGCCCTGCGCAAGCACTTTGACCTGTACGCCTGCGTGCGTCCCTGCCTGTCGCAGCCGGGCGACGGCTCGCGCTTCCGCGACGTCGACCTGGTCATCGTGCGCGAGAACACCGAGGACCTCTATGCCGGCATCGAGTTCGATGAGGGGGCTGCCGAGGTCGAGGAGCTCTCGCAGCTTGTCGAGCGCTCGGGTCAGAAGACCTTCGCTGCTGATTCCGCCATTTCAATCAAGCCGATCTCCATCGCCAAGAGCCGCCGCATTGTGGAGTATGCCTTTGAGTATGCCCGCCGCTGCGGCCGCAAAAAGGTGACGGCCGTGCACAAGGCCAACATTATGAAGGCGACCGACGGCCTGTTCCTGCGCGTGGCGCGCGAGGTGGCCGCCAACTATCCCGATATCGAGTTCAACGACAAGATTGTCGACGCCACCTGCATGGGCCTGGTCCAGAACCCCAACGACTTCGATGTCCTGGTGCTGCCCAACCTGTACGGCGACATCGTGAGCGACCTGTGCGCCGGCCTGGTAGGCGGCTTAGGCATGGCCCCCGGCTCCAACATCGGTGCTGACTGCGCCATCTTCGAGGCAACGCACGGCTCCGCGCCCGATATCGCTGGCCAGGATATCGCCAACCCCACGGCCGAGATCCTCTCTGCTGCGATGATGCTCGATCACCTGGACGAGAACGACGCTGCCAATCGCATTCGCGCCGCCGTCTCTGCCACGCTCGACGAGGGCGAGCAGGTTACCGGTGACGTGCGTCGTGCCCAGACCGGCTCCGTCGAGGGCGCCGTGGGCACGCAGGCCTTTGCCGATGCCGTTATCGCGCACCTGGCCTAAGGTCTGCACGCTGCAAACGCCTAAATAGTACTTAAGTGTTTGCGTATAACCTAAGAATCAATACGCCCGGCACTCTGTCGGGCGTATTCTATTGAAGACTATGTTTCCTAACAAGGAGTAACCGATATGGGTCTGATTCAAAAGAAGGACGAGAAGGACGAGATCGACGGCATCCAGATCATCGAGCGCGGCGAAGGCCCCGACGGTGACGAGGACGAGAAGATCGACCTGGTCACCGGTACGTCTGCCGAGCACATTGCCGCCGGCACGACGGCCGAGGAGGAGGACGCCCGACTGGAGGCTCAGATTGCCGCGGATGCCGCTGACGAGAATCTGATGCCCGAGGAGCAGGACGAGGACGACGACTCCGACGTGGATGACCACACTTGCAAGCACAAGAAGACGATGATTGCCGCCTTTGTGGTTGCAGTCGTGATTGCTGCCGTGATTGGCTTCTTTATTGGCAATGGCGGCTTTGGCGGCAAGGGTGTCGGCTCGTCGACCCTGACCGAGGACCAGCTCGATTCGACCGTGGCAAGCTACAGCTACAACGGCAAGAAGAGTGACATCACCGCGCGCGAGGCCATCGAGAGCCAGTACAGCCTCGACACCGTCAAGGACGACGACGGCAACTATACCGCTCCGTCTGCCGACGTCATCCTGTCCTACGTGCGCAACAAGATCCTGCTCGATGCTGCCGAGGACGAGGGCATCACCGTCTCTTCTAAGGAGATGAAGAAATACGCCGAGGATTCCATCGGCACTTCGGACTACAAGACCATGGCCACGCAGTATGGCGTGTCCAAGGACCAGGCCAAGCAGATCGTCCGTCAGTCCGCGACGCTGCAGAAGCTCTACAAGAAGAAGGTCGGCGACAGCTCTGCAAGCATGCCGACCGCCCCGACCGAGCCTGCTGACGGCAACGAGGAGACCGCGAGCAAGGACTACGCCGACTACATCATCAACCTTGCCGGCGACGAGTGGGATAGCGAGAAGGGCGCCTGGAAGGATGCCGACAGCACCTATGCCAAGGCCTTCGCCGATGATGCCTTTACGGCCGATAGCGCCACCTATAAGCAGGCCATGACCGCCTATTACACCGCCTACCAGCAGTATTCCTCGCAGGCTTCGAGCGCCAGTTCCAAGTGGACCGAGTACGCCAACGGCCTCTACGCCAAGGCCAATATCAGCATCTACGGCCTGTTTGCGTAAAGATTGCCTGAGCCTTCGAGTACGAAGCCGAAATATCTGATGAAGCCCCCTAGAACTGACATCGTTCTAGGGGGCTTTTTGCGTTGCAGGGAAGGGCGGGGAAGAGGGTGGTAGGGGAGAGGTTATATACAAATTCTTGCAGACTTTATTCATGTAAAGTGAAAACGATTTCGGCCAAACTGGTAGTAACAATGTGGTACCACTGTTCATCTGGTAGTAACCACTTTTGAGATGAAATCGAATGGAAATTGCTAAGAATTAGTTTGGTAATGAAAGAAACGCAGCACATCTACCTGCGCAAATTACCGTTTACGGGCCAAAAATAACCGTTTGGCAACGATATAGTAATTTGAACGAAATGTGGTGGACGTTTGAATTGAGTGTGTGCTACCGTTCATACCAGCAACCCGAGAAAAGGGACTGGGTTGTCTAAGTTTGCGCACCAATGCCGGCAAGCGGAGAAGCCGGTATGCACAAGGCGCGGACATGGAACTCGTTGGTGAACAACGAAAGAAAGGTTGGAGGAGATACCATATGATGAAGTACCTCCAGAAGCTCGGCAAAGCGCTGATGCTTCCCGTCGCGGCGCTTCCCGTCGCAGGTATTCTTATGGGCGTGGGCTACCTGCTCGCTCCCGCAGTCATGGGTGCTGCCGGTGACACTACCGGTTTTGCCTATACCGCCGGCTTCCTGCTCATCAAGGCAGGCGGCGCTCTTATCGATAACATGGCCTGGCTGTTCGCAGTCGGCGCCGCTGTCGGCCTTGCCGACGATCACGATGGCACCGCTGGCCTCGCTGGCCTCGTCGCCTTCCTGATGATCCAGCAGCTCCTGAACCCCGCTGTTGTTGGTACCATTCGTGGTATGGACGCCGATGCTCAGACCGCTTGGCTTGCCACGACCGAGGGCATCGCGTTCTCCAAGATCGCTGGTAACTCCTTCATCGGCATCCTGTCCGCCATCATCGGTGGCACTTGCTACAACAAGTTCAAGGACACCCGTCTTCCCGACTAGCTGGCCTTCTTCTCCGGCAAGCGTTGCGTCGCCATCATGACCGCCGTCATCTGCATCGTCGTTTCCGTCGTCCTGCTCTTTGCTTGGCCGCTCATCTTCGGTGCTCTTGTTGCTCTTGGTGAGGGTATCGCCGCCATGGGTGGTATCGGCGCTGGCATCTACGCCTTCCTTAACCGCCTGCTCATCCCGACTGGTCTGCACCACGCACTCAACAACGTGTTCTGGTTCGACACCATCGGCCTGGGCGATCTGACCCACTTCTGGGCTGGCGAGACCTCCGCTGACGTCAAGTGGAGCCTCGGTATGTACATGTCCGGCTTCTTCCCCTGCATGATGTTCGGTATCCCGGGCGCTGCCCTGGCTATGGTTCAGACCGCTAAGAACAAGAAGGCTGCTATCGGCCTGGTTGTCTCCGCTGCTATCTGCGCCTTCGTCTGCGGTGTCACCGAGCCCTTCGAGTTCGGCTTCATGTTCCTGTGCTTCCCGCTCTACGTCGTGTACGCTGCTCTGTACGGCATCTTCACCATCGTCACCTACTATGTTGGTTTCCGTGCTGGCTTCTGCTTCTCCGCTGGTGCTACCGACCTCCTGTTCTCCTCTAGCCTCCCGGCTGCCGCCAACACTTGGATGATCATCCCGCTGGGCATCGCTGCCTTCGTGGTCTTCTACCTCGTGTTCCGCTTCGCCATCACCAAGTTCAACCTCATGACCCCTGGTCGCGAGGATGAGGATGTCGAGGAGACCTCCGCTCCCGCCGCTGCTGGCGACGACAAGTTCGCCGCTCTGGCCGCCGCTGTTCTCGCTGCCGTCGGTGGCAAGGAGAACGTCAAGACCGTTGACTGCTGCGCTACTCGCCTGCGCTTCGAGCTCGGCGATTCCGATCTGGTCGACGAGGCTGCCTGCAAGAAGGCTGGCGCTCTGGGCGTCATGAAGATGGACAAGGGTGCTACCCAGGTCATCATCGGCACGCAGGTCCAGACTGTTGCCGAGGAGCTCAAGAAGCTTCTCTAAGCCTTAAAGACGTATCTGTCTTGCAAAGGGTCGTCCCGCTCCGCGGGGGCGGCCCTTTTTGCTACCTCAATACTTGATGCAGCGATGTAATTGGTATTACAGTACACAGGCAATCAACTGGCAAACAATATTGAAATATGCTTGTTGACCTGCTGTTATTCCATTAAAACTGCTATAGTACGTGGTGTCTGGTTACAACCAATTTCGAGTCATTTATCCGGCAGGTATCATTATGGCAATGGGAGCGCGCAAACAACCTTTGTACGATCAGCTCGTCGATTTGCTGACCGATAAAATCGATCACGAGCTTCGACCCGGCGACTATTTGCCGTCCGAGCGTGACTTGTCGGAGCGCTACGGGCTCTCGCGTACGACGGTTCGCCTTGCCCTGCAGGAGCTTGAGCGCCTAGGCTTGGTGGTTCGTCAGCGCGGCCGTGGAACCATGGTGTGCGACCGCTCTCTGCAAACGGCAAACCTCTCGCAAATCTATAGCTTTACCGAACAGATGAAGGCGATCGGCCGTGTGCCCAAGACGACGATTCTTGAGTTTACCGAGGTCGAGGCTGATAAGAATATTGCCGTAGAGATGAACGCGCGTCTGGGCGAGCGTCTGTACAAGATCAAGCGCCTGCGTATTGCCGATGGTGTGCCGCTGATGATTGAGTGTACATATCTGCCGAGTCGCAAGTTCTTTGCGCTTAAGCGCCCCATGATCGAGAACAAATCGCTTTACGACATGATCGAGCAGGACTTTCACGAGAAAGTTCGCGTGGCAGAGGAGGAATTCTACGCGAGTATTGCCCGCCATTCCGACGCCCGTCTGCTCGAGATTGCCGAAGGCGCACCGGTCCTGGATTTGATTCGTACCACATATGACATGAACAACGAGGTTATCGAGTATACGCGTTCGGTTGCGCGCGCCGACCAGTTTAAATACAAGGTCTACCACAACCGCGCAGTCTAGAGTTATTGGGTATAAACGGCTTGGTGTGTTTTGCGGCGGGTGCAAAATGTGCCAAGCGGTAGAAGGCAACGAACAATCGCTCGAATTAACAATGCAGTGGTTTTTGATCCGCCCTAAAACGCACTGCGGGTACGGGAGCATAGATGAGCACGTATGCTATCAAGGCCGACAAGTTCTTTTTGCCGGCGGGGCCGCAGCTGGGCGGCTACCTCATGGTCGAAGATGGCGTCTTTGGCGCTTGGCAGGCCGATGAGCCCGCTTGTGAGATCAAAGATTATTCGGGTACATGGATTGCGCCGGGCATGGTGGACACCCACATTCATGGCTTCTATAACCATGCCACGACCGATAACGATGCCGAGGGTATCAACATCAGCTCGACCGAGCTCGCTCGTCGTGGTACCACCAGCTGGTTGCCTACGACCTTTACCGACGGTGTGGAGCAGATCAAGGACGCCTGCGCTGCCATTGCACAGGCTGACGAAGAGCGCGGACCTGAGTTCTGCGGTGCTCGTATTCAGGGCATCTACCTGGAGGGTCCGTTCTTTACCATGAAGCATGTGGGTGCCCAGAACCCTGCTTATCTGATCGATCCGTCCGAGAAAGTTTTTGACGAGTGGCAGGAGGCCGCCGGTGGTCGAATCGTCAAGAGCGCCATGGCGGCCGAGCGTGACGGCGCCGCCGCTTACGCCGCGGCTCTGAGCGTAAAGGGCGTCGTGACCTGCATTGGCCACTCTGATGCCACCTATGATGAGTGTGCTGCCGCCATCAATGCTGGCGCCAGCTGCTTTACGCATACCTATAACGGCCAGCGTGGCCTCCATCACCGTGAGCCCGGTGTTGTTGGCGCCGCTATGACCACGCCCAACACCTATGCCGAGATCATTTGCGACGGTAAACACGTGAACCCTGCTGCTATTAAGGCGCTGCTGCAGGCCAAGGGCTGGCAGCACACGGTGCTGATCACCGATTGCCTGGGTTGTGGCGGCATGCCCGAGGGCAAGTACACCAGCGGTGGCATGGATGTCATTATGAAGGACAACCTTTGCTGGCTTGCCGATGGCTCTGCTATCGCCGGCTCGGTGCTCACGCTCGCACAGGGCGTCAAGAACATCGTCGACTGGGGTCTTGCGAGCGCCGATATCGCAATTCGCATGGCGACCGAGGTGCCCGCGCGCTCTGCTCACGTCGAGGATAAATGTGGCAGCATTATGCCTGGCCGCGATGCCGATTTTGTCGTGTTCAATCCCGACCTTACCCTGGTCGAGACGTATGTGGGTGGCAACAGCGTCGGTAACGCGTTTACCGAGTAGCCGCCAAAGAAGCGATCCGAAAGGGGATTTAGATGATTTACGGTGCATTGGGCGATATCGAGGAGTATCGCGGAATGCTCAAGGGCCTCGACGTGCTGATCGATTGGCTCGAGGAGAACGATCCGGCGAAGCTCGAGGTCGGCAGCCATCCGATTCTGGGCGATAAGGTCTTTGCGAACGTCATGGCTCCCACGACACGTCCCGAGGCCGAGGCTCACTATGAGACGCATCAGCGCTATCACGACCTGCAGATCGATGTCGAGGGTCGCGAGGCCTTTAAGGTCGCCACGGGCAGCCTGACGCTGGTTCAGGAGTTTGACGAGAAGGACGACTACGATCTGGTCGATTCCGACGCTTCGATCGCCGGCGATCTTGCTGACGACAAGTTTGCGCTGTTTGTTGCCGGCGAGCCTCACATGCCCACGCTCGAGTTCCCGGGCGATGGCGCACAGCCGGTCAAGAAGATCTGCTTTAAGCTGCTTGCAGACGCTTACTGGGAGGAGTAGCGCGCTGCTCGGCTGAACCGTTTGTCTGATGGCGTGATTCCCCTAGGGAAATCACGCTACGACCCCGCCAAGCGTGTTTTCCCTAGGGGATCACGTTTGGCGGGGTTTTATGTTTATGAATAGGGGAACTGAAGCCGTGACGATGCTTGGGTTGGCGCACGCGCACTCAAATCGGCAACAACAAAGTAGATAAGCATTTGAAGAAATGCGATTGAAGCATAATGTAACTAGTATGAAATAGTGGATAGCTGGTACATACCACCTTTCAAATATAGAATCGTTAGAAATCTATAGTTAAAAAGTAATTTACCAGCGGGTTTATATTTTGTTCATTAAAGCCGTTCATCGTCATTTCGCTACCGTTTACGGACCACTTCAGATTCTGTCTACATAATTGCGTTAATGCGTCCATAATAGGCAAGGCGTTTAGCTGAGGGCCGAGGAACCGGCATCGGCGTCGTAGAGCACGAAGATCGGGAGTAGCATGCATTCGTTTAAGATCACCAATCAATTCCTACTCGATGATGAGCCGTTCACCATCTTGTCGGGGGCGATTCACTATATGCGTGTTCATCCGAGCGACTGGCATCACTCGCTCTATAACCTTAAGGCTCTTGGGTTTAATACGGTCGAAACGTATGTACCGTGGAATCTTCATGAGCCAAAGCCTGGCGTCTTCGATTTTTCTGGTTCAATTGATTTAGCGGCATTTCTTGATGAGGCGGCGTCGCTTGGTCTGTATGCAATTGTTCGGCCTTCTCCGTTTATTTGCGCAGAATGGGAATTTGGCGGCATGCCAGCATGGCTGCTGCGCCAACATGATATGAGACCGCGTAGCAGCGACCCCAAGTTTCTTGCTCACGTTGCGCATTACTACGACCATCTCATGCCGATACTCGTCTCGCGTCAGATTGACAAGGGCGGAAACATCATCATGATGCAGGTTGAAAACGAGTATGGATCATATTGCGAGGATAAGGACTATCTTCGCGCGATTCGTCGCCTTATGGTCGAGCGTGGGGTTTCCGTGCCCCTTTGTACTTCCGATGGCCCGTGGCGTGGGTGCCTTCGTGCCGGTACGCTCATTGACGATGATGTGTTGTGCACCGGCAACTTTGGTTCTCATGCAAAGGAGAACTTTGAGGCTCTTTCTGCTTTTCACAAGGAGCATGGAAAACAATGGCCTCTTATGTGCATGGAGTTGTGGGACGGCTGGTTCAATCGCTATGGGGAGAACGTCATCAGACGCGATCCCGAAGATCTTGCCTCTTGCGTTCGCGAGGTGCTCGAGCTTGGAGGGTCTTTAAACCTCTACATGTTTCATGGAGGCACCAACTTTGGATTTATGAACGGATGTTCTGCACGCCATACGCATGACCTGCACCAGGTGACATCATATGACTACGATGCTCCATTGGACGAACAGGGCAACCCGACCGAGAAATACTTCGCAATTCAAAGGACAGTTCACGAGCTGTATCCCGATATCGCGCAAAGCAAGCCGTTAACAAAAAAGACGTTTTCCATGCCCGATATTTCGGTGAGTGAGCGCGTAAGTCTATTTAATGTGCTCGATATTCTTTCGGAGCCGATTGAAGCCCAATATCCTATGCCCATGGAAGAGATGGGTCAGTCGTATGGATATACGTTATATACCACGACTGTCGAGCGTGACCGTGCAGATGAAGAGCGTATTCGGGTTATTGACGCCCGCGACCGTGCGCAGGTGTTTGTGAACGGTGACAAAGTGGCGACGCAGTATCAGGAGCACATCGGGGAAGATATTCACTGCGTTCTTCCCTGTGAACAAAACCGCCTGGATGTTCTGACCGAGGATATGGGTCGCGTCAATTATGGTCACAAATTGCTCGCCGATACGCAGCATAAGGGCATTAGGACAGGAGTTTGCGTTGATCTTCACTTTGTTACCGGTTGGGAGATGCGTTGTCTGCCACTCGATAACATCGATAATCTTGATTATTCCGCCGGCTGGGTAGAGGGGCAACCTTCCTTTTACCGCGCAAAGTTTGATATATCTGAGCCGGCTGATACCTTTATCGACACTACGGGTTTTGGAAAGGGTGTGGCATTCGTAAACGGAACGAATGTCGGACGTTTTTGGGATAAGGGTCCCATCATGACGCTCTATGTTCCGCACGGTTTATTGCACCCTGGTACCAATGAGCTCGTTATGTTCGAAACAGAGGGCGTGTATGATGCGAAAATCTCCCTTCGCTCTGAGCCCGTTATCCGTACACTTGAACAAGAAGGAGTTGAGTAGAAATGATTGTAGGCGCACGAGTCGACTTTCGCTTGATTCACGGACAGGTGGCAAACCTCTGGTCTAACGCCCGTCAGGTAAGCCGCTTCATGGTAGTTGACGACGAGGTATCGCAAGATGCTACCCAAAAGCAGGTTCTTCGCATGGCTTGCCCGGCAACTGTGAAGTTGTCCGTGCTTCCTGTCGACAAGGCCGCTGCCAACATCACTGCTGGCAAATATGATGCGCAACGTCTCTTTATTGTTGCGAAAAAGCCTGAGGTCTACGTTCGACTTTTGGAGCAAGGTGTTAAGCTTGAGCAGCTCATCGTCGGTAATATGACGACAATGGAGCCGGTCAAGAAGCTGACTCGCAACATTAGTTGCGACCAGGGGGACCTTGACGCATTTGCCAAACTCAAGGCCGATAATCTTCCTATTGTCATTCAGCTGACGCCGCAGGATAACCCAGAGGCTCTCACGCTCTAGTCGAATTAACGCTAGGCCGTGAAGGGGGATGCACGGTTTATATAAGCGTATTGGTATTGTAGAAACTGTTACACCTTAAATAAGGAGTTTACCATGATTGCTTGGTGGCAGATTCTTCTGTTAACCCTGTATGCGGGTTATCAGATTCTGGATGAGCTGAACTGGTACACCTGTGCCGGCTCAGCCGTCTTCTCCGGTATGATTACCGGTTTGATTATGGGTGACCTACAGACTGGCCTGTTTATCGGCGGCAGCATGCAGCTCACCGTCCTGGGCGTTGGTACCTTTGGCGGCGCCTCTCGTATCGATGCCAACTCCGGCACTCTGGTCGCCACTGCCTTTGCCGTGGGTGCGGGCATGAATCCCGAGACGGCTCTTGCCGCCATCGGCGTACCTGTCGCTGCCATTCTCGTTTACACCGATATCGCCGGCCGTTTCGCCAACACGTTCTTCGGTCACATGTGCGATGCCGATATCGAGAAGATGAACTGGGGTGCCTACAACGTACACTACTTGCTCGGTGCCGTTTCCTGGATGTTGTCCCGCATGATTCCGGTCTTCCTGGCTCTCGCATTTGGCCAGGGCTTGGTCGAGGGCATCACTACCGCCCTTAACGGCGACTGGAAGTGGCTGGGTGACGGTCTGTCTGTTGCTGGCGGTGCCTTGCCCGCTGTTGGCTTCGCCATCCTGCTCCGTTACCTGCCGGTCAAAAAGCACGTCGCCTACCTGCTGCTCGGCTTTGTAGTTGCCGCCCTGTTTGGTACGGCCTTCACGAGCATCATGAACCTCAACGCCAACATCGTCGCTGTGAACGGCGCGCTTGGTAAGGGCGCCGTGGATATGGTCGGTATGTTCAATAACATGTCGATGCTGGCGATCGCTATTATTGGCTTTGCTCTGTCTTTGCTGTACTACAAGAACAACCAGCGTCCCGTCGCTGCTGCTGGCGCTGCGGAGGGAGACGACGACGATGAGCTCTAATGAGAAACTCGCCAATGGCACCACTGGCTACAAGATTACCAAGGACGACCTTGCGCAGATCAACCGTCGTAACCTGCTTGGTTTCCAGGATGGTTGGAACTACGAGCGCATGCAACACTCTGGTTATCTCTGGATTATCCTGCCCACACTGCGCAAGCTGTACGGCGACGGCACGCCGGAGCTAAAGGAAGCCTGCCGCGCCCAGTGCGCACCGTTCTTCAACACCTCAAACTTCCTCAACACGATCATCACCGGTATCGATTTGGCGATCGAGGAAGAGGAGGGCATTGAGGGCCTCGAGGCTGTTGCCGGTCTCAAGACTGGTCTCATGGGACCGCTGGCTTCCATCGGCGATTCCATCTTCGGTTCGCTGCTCCCGACCATTTTCGGCGCTCTGGCTGCCAATATGGCCATGAACGGCAACCCCTTGGGTATCTTCATCTGGGTCGTCGTGAACATCCTTGTTGACTGGTTCCGCTGCAAGCAGACCCACATGGCCTATGAGCAGGGTATGAAGCTCGTCACCACCATGAGCGATCGCCTGAACGCGTTGACCGACGCGGCCTCCGTAATGGGTGTCTTTATGGTCGGTGCTCTGGTCGCAACCAATGTCGGTATCGTTATTGCGGCGAAGCCTGTTATCGGCGGCGTTACCGTTGACTTGCAGAACATCTGCAATATGATTTGCCCCAAGCTGGTTCCTGCCGCACTCGTCGGCTTCGTATACTGGCTCCTCGGTAAGAAGGGCATGACCTCGACGAAGGCCATCTTTATCGTCTTGGTTCTGTCCATTGCCTTGGGTGCATTCGGTATCATTTGCAAGGGCTAAATACCCCATATTGTCACGGCATTTGAGCCTCAATTGAGACGTGGCGCACACCTCCAAGGCGACTTTATCGCCATATCCCCTGGAGTGTGCGCCTCTTTTGTTTTGTCGGACACCGTTGTTCATAGGCGGCTATGCAGTCATCGTGTTCGATTAATTCCTTAAGGCTGCCTTGAAGGGAATATAGTGCAATGCCATTTTGGATCGTCCTGTTCATTTGTGTTGTAGTGGCTTATTTCGCTGTGACCGAAGGAGCGAAAAAATACTTCGATATGAAATTGCAGGTATTGTTTAACTTGGGCTTATACCAAGATTGCATAGACCTGCTCGATCGCAAACTTGCGCGTATAGTAATGTCTACGTATAAGCAGTATTACCTGCGTTTCACGATCTATGAAGCTGCTGATATGGACGCATATGCAGATCGAATGCTTGACCACTTGCTGGAGATGTCGTGCAGCGATAAACAACGTCGACAGCTTGCGGTTCGCGCCTTTAATTTCTATATCAAGACGGGTGACCGGAAGCGGGCGGCGTCCATGTTGGAAGAGATGCGCCCCATCGTGTCGAAGGGCATTTTGGCGGACAGTCAATTGACCTACGACATAGTCTTTTGCCGTCGGCATGATAAGATCGATGAGATGGAAGCTATGCTGGATACGAACGACCTTGGGTTACGCGGAAAGCTCTATCTGCTGCTTTCATATCAATATGAGAGCAGCGGGAACAAGGGCGAAGCACGTAGATATCGCAACCTTGAAAAGCAGCTTAGAGACGCTCACAGACCTCCCACGATAAAACAAAACACTCACTAAACTTTAATGATGCAGTGGTCGTAAGAGCCCTTTTGAGGGGTTCTTTGGCTAGAGAAAGCGAACGGTAGAAAGGTAGATAGAATGATTGGATTTGTACTAACTGGTCACGGTCAGTTTGCACCTGGTTTGAAAAGCGCTGTGGATATGGTCGCCGGCGAACAGCCTAATTTTGAGGTAGTTCCTTTTGCGGGCTCGGAGGCGGTTACTTTTGGTGATGATTTGCGAACCTGCATTGCCAAGATGCGTCAAGCTTGTGATGGCGTATTGGTGTTTGTTGATTTGCTTGGCGGTACTCCGTTCAATCAAGCTATCCCAATGACGACTGAGCTCGATAACGTGACCGTTGTCACCGGAACAAATCTACCTATGTTGGTGGAGCTCGTTATGACGCGTGCGTTTGGAGACCCAACGCTTGATGAACTTGCCGAACGCGCGCGGGTCGTTGGTCGTGAGGGAGTCGATCTCAAGAAACTCGAGAGTGCTGACATTGATGAAGACGATGAGATGTAGTGTCGCTATTAGCCCATTTATTGGACATGTTGGTGCGTTACCTGAAGGCTGAAGTATTGGTTAATTGCTCATTACGTGGAGAATATCATGACGTGCAAGAGGCACAGACAACCGCTATATGACCAGCTCGTAGATATTCTGATCGAAAAAATTGATCATGAATATCAGCCAGGTGATTTGATTCCGTCCGAACGTGAGCTTGCCGAACGTTTCGGGCTTTCGCGGTCGACTGTCCGGCTTGCAATTCAGGAACTTGAGTATCTTGGTCGGATTGTGCGAAAACAAGGTCGCGGTACGTTTGTTGCCGATCGACTAGCTCAAGCAACAAATCTTACCCAATCGTACAGTTTTACTGAACAGATGAAAGCGATGGGCCGCCTGCCAGAAACAACCATCTTAGAGTTCTGTGAAATGGAAGCAGATAAAACGCTCTCGATGCAAATGGGGATTCATTTGGGTGAAAAGGTATTAAAACTCAAACGTTTACGAATGGCAGATGGTATTCCTATGATGGTTGAGCGTAGCTATCTTCCAGCAAGGCTCTTTATTTCACTCAAGCGTCCTCTACTCGAACAGAAGCCCCTTTACGATGTCATTGAGCAGGATTATCAGCAGAAAATTCGAGTAGCGGATGAGGAGTTCTCTGCGGGTATAGCACGTCCATGTGACGCTCGGCTTCTAGGTATTGGTGAGGGTGCGCCAGTTCTGGACATAGTCCGAACTACTCACAACACCCAAAATGATGTTGTCGAGTTTACGCTTTCGGTGGCTCGTGCGGACAAGTTTAAGTACAGGATTTCTCATTATCGAGATACTCTGTGATCGGATACGAGTGTTAACGAAAGAAAAACAGCCTATGACTACTACCCGATTTAACTTTTCAGATTAAGTCTTTATATATCAGACAATTTAGTAAAGAAAGAGGCATTAGAAATGTTCGAGAAGAGTGTCGAGGAGCTCACCGAGCTCGGCGCCCAGATCACCACGGCCGAGATTGCTCAGCAGCCCGAGCTTTGGCGTGATACGCTCAACATCTATCGCGAGAACAAGGAGGCCATCGAGGCCTTCCTGGCCGAGGCTCGCGCTATGGGCGAGGGTCGTCTGTCCGTTGTCTTCACCGGTGCCGGTACGTCCGACTACGTTGGCGATACCTGCGCCCCGTACCTGCGTCACGCTGGCAACACTGATCTCTACGACTTTAAGCCCATCGCCACGACCGACATCGTGAGCGCCCCGCGCGACTTCCTGCGCGCCGAGGATCCCACGCTCGTGGTTTCCTTTGCCCGCTCTGGCAACAGCCCCGAGAGCCTTGCCGCCGTTGCCGTTGCCAAGGAGCTCGTCCACAACGTCAAGTTCCTCAACATCACCTGCGCTCCCGAGGGCAAGCTCGCTGTCGAGTCTGCCGATGATCCCAACGCGCTGACGCTGCTCATTCCGCGCGCCAACGACAAGGGCTTCGCCATGACCGGTTCTTATTCCTGCATGACCCTGCTCTCCACCCTTATTTTCGACACTGCCTCTGACGAGCAGAAGGCCGAGTGGGTCGAGACCATCGCCAAGATGGGCGAGGAGGTCATCTCCCGTGAGCCCGAGATCGCCGATTACCTGGCTGGCGACTTCAACCGCGTGACCTACTTGGGTTCTGGCTCCTTCGGTGGCCTTGCCCAGGAGAGCCAGCTCAAGATCCTCGAGCTGGCTCACGGTCTGGTCGCTACTTCCTACGACACCTCCATGGGCTATCGTCATGGACCTAAGTCCTTCGTCGACGATAAGACGCTCGTCTTCGTGTTCGTCAACAACGACGCCTACACCCGTCAGTACGACATCGACATCCTCAACGAGATCGGTGGCGACGAGATCGCTCAGCACACCATCGCCGTTCAGCAGGAAGGTGCCACCGTCTATGAGGGTGAGTCCTTCACCTTTAAGGGCTACGAAGCGCTTCCCGAGGGCTACCTCGCTCTGCCGTTCGTGATGTTTGCCCAGGCCATCAGCCTGCTCAACTCCGTGCGCGTGGGCAACACGCCCGATACGCCGAGCCCCACCGGCACGGTCAACCGCGTGGTCAAGGGCGTGACGATTCACCCCTTCACCGCTTAATCGCGTCCCTCTGTAAGGGCGCCCGTCCGCTCATAACGGCGGGCGGGCGCTTTTTGTTTTACCTGAGCTGGGTATAGCATCACCACAGTCAACTGCTTTAGAAGCAAGGAGTGCATATGAGCACGTACGCAATTAAGGCTGACAAGTTCTTCTTGCCGGCAGGCCCGCAACTGGGCGGCTATCTTATGGTCGAGGATGGCGTCTTTGGCGCCTGGCAGGCCGACGAGCCCTCTTGCGAGATTAAGGACTACACGGGGTCGTGGATCGCACCGGGTATGGTCGATACTCACATCCATGGCTTCTACAACCACTCAACTACCGATAATGATCCCGTGGGCATCGATATCAGCTCGACCGAGCTCGCCCGTCGCGGTACCACCAGCTGGCTGCCCACGACGTTCACCGATGGCGTCGAGCAGATCAAGGACGCCTGCGCCGCCATCGCTCAGGCGGACGAGGGTCGCGGCCCCGACTTCTGCGGTGCTCGCATTCAGGGCATCTACCTGGAGGGCCCCTTCTTTACCATGAAGCACGTGGGCGCGCAGAACCCCGCTTATCTTATCGATCCCTCCGAGGAGATCTTTGATCAGTGGCAGGAGGCTGCGGGTGGTCGCATCGTCAAGAGCGCCATGGCGGCCGAGCGCGACGGTGCCGCTGCTTATGCGGCTGCTCTGAACGCCAAGGGTGTGGTGACCAGCATCGGTCACTCCGACGCCACCTACGATGAGTGCATCGCCGCCATCAACGCCGGTGCCAGCTGCTTTACGCATACCTATAACGGCCAGCGCGGGCTGCATCACCGTGAGCCCGGTGTCGTGGGCGCTGCCATGTCCACGCCCGAGACCTACGCCGAGATCATCTGTGACGGCAAGCACGTTAACCCTGCTGCCATCAAGGCGCTGCTGCAGGCCAAGGGCTGGCAGCACACGGTGCTCATTACCGACTGCCTGGGTTGCGGCGGCATGCCCGAGGGCAGCTACACCAGTGGTGGCATGGACGTCATCATGAAGGACAACCTGTGCTGGCTCGCCGACGGCAAGAGCATTGCCGGCTCGGTGCTCACGCTTGCCCAGGGCGTCAAGAACATCGTCGACTGGGGCATCGCCAGCGCCGATATCGCCATTCGCATGGCAACCGAGGTGCCGGCTCGCTCTGCGCACATCGAGGATAAGTGCGGCAGCATCATGCCAGGTCGCGACGCCGACTTTGTCGTGTTCGACCATGAGCTCACCCTCGTCGAGACGTATGTTGGCGGTCAGAGCGTCGGCAACGCCTTTACCGAGTAACGATAGAAAAAACGGCGGGCCCGAATCTGCTCGGACCCGCCGTATGGGTTAAACGCTCAAAAGCACCTTTACAGTTACAGCTTGTTAGCGATCTTCTTTGCCGTGCGCTTGACGCCGGCCACCAGGCCTCCTGCAGGATGCTCCTTCTCGTAGGCTAGACGCTTCTCGCGCTTGGCATACTCTTCGACGATGATGTCGCCGTACTCGTCTTCGATCTTGTCGAAGAAGTCGACGGCGCCCTTAATTTCTTCAGCGGTCGGGTGTCCCTTTTGGACACCGCCGGTGAGTTTGAACGGCCCCCACGTATCAAAGCCGGGGCAGCCGTAGACCTCCATAAAGATGGCCTGCCTCATGCGGCAGATACCATCGATATCCTTGCCGTACCACTTGTTTTTGCCACCGTAGGTCATAAGGCCAAACACCTTGTTCTGCGGCTGCAGCACGTTCGTGAGCACGCGTGCCATGTCCTTGTCGATCTCGGAGTAATAGATGCCCGTGGCGACGCCAATCAGATGGTATTCGTGCAGGTCGGGGTACTCGTTTTTGCCAAGCGCCTTGACGTCGAGGGTATCGATTTCGGGGTGCGCCTCGACGATGGCGTCCACGAGCTTTTTCGTATTGCCGTGGTGGCGCGAGGCATAGAGGATGATGGTTCGCATAAGAAGGCCTTTCAGCTGTAATGACGTCAATGTTTGTATGGTACCCCGTTGTATGGTCGGGATACCGGACACATCGACGAGCGCGCGGGTTTGTCCTCTGACTAGGATTGAGACGGGCGCTTGCATGAAAAAAAGCAGTTGTCCGAAAGGATGGATAATGGAATACGCTCTTTCCAACGATTCGATTTCTATCAAGGTTTCCACGGCTGGCGGCTCGTTTACCTCGATTGAGGCTGACGGACGCGAGTATCTGTGGCAGGGTGATCCCGCGGTGTGGTCCGGCCAGGCGCCGGTCTGCTTTCCGATTTGCGGAGGCCTGCGCGATGGTAACGCTATGACGTTTGCCGGGCATCATGTGAAGCTCGCCCGCCACGGCTTTGCGCGCAAGCAGGAGTGGAAGCTGTTGAGTCAAAGCGCAAACGAGCTGGCTATGTGCCTGGCTTCGGAGGATAACGCCGCGCTGCTGAGCGATTATCCGTATCCGTTTAAACTTGTCGCCCGCTATACGCTCGAGGACGCCGCCGTGCGCGTTTCCTATGAGGTTACCAACGAGGGCACCGAGGACATGCCGTTCTTTATCGGTGGACACCCCGGCTTTAGGTGTCCGCTCGATGAGGGTGAGTCCTATACGGACTACGAGCTGCGCTTTGAGAAGGACGAGGCTGCGGAGCTCTGCACCGCCGTTCCCTCGACTGGATTGATTGACGTGGCAAACCGCTCCAAGAACCCCATGGTGGGAAAGACGCTGCCCCTGTCGCACGAGCTCTTCGATTTTGCGGAGACCATCTTTGACGTGCTCGAGAGCCGTCAGGTCACGCTTTCCAAAAAGGGCGAGGACAAGGGCGTCCGCCTGAGCTTTGAGGGCTTCCCATATCTCATTGTGTGGAGCAAGCCCGAGGGCGATTTTGTGGCGGTTGAGCCTTGGGGCGGTCTCTCGACCTGCTCCGATGAGGACGACGTGCTTGAGCATAAGCGCGGCTGCCTTGTCGCCAAGCCCAAGGAGACCGTCGTTCGCTCGTTCACGATTGAGATCCTGTAATTCCGTTTTGTCGACTCGTATCGCGAGGCACAAGGAGCCTGCGAGATAAGGAGCTAAAAATGATCCTCACCGTTACGATGAACCCGTCTGTCGATACGCGCTATCAGCTCGACGAGCTCGTTATCGACGACGTCAACCGCGTGACGCCCGAAAAGACCGCCGGCGGCAAGGGCCTCAACGTGGCCCGTGTGCTGGGTCAGCTGGGCGACGACGTTGTGGCAACCGGTCTGCTCGGCGGCCACATGGGCGCCTACATGGCTGAGCTCATGGACGCCAACGGTATTAACAACGACTTTGTGTCCATCAAGGGCGAGACTCGCATTTGCCTCAACATCCTCCACGCCGGCAACCAGACCGAGCTGCTCGAGAGTGGCCCGACAATTGCCCCCGAGGAACTCGATGCCTTTACCGCCAAGTTTACTGAGCTTGCGGGCAAGGCCGACGTCGTCACCATTTCGGGTTCTCTGCCCCGCGGTGTCGAGGCGGACTACTATGCCAAGATCACGGGCATTGCCGAGAACGCTGGCGCCAAGGTGCTGCTCGATACCTCGGGTGCTTCGCTCGAGGCCGCCCTTAAGTCCGAAATTAAGCCCGAGCTGGTCAAGCCTAACCTGACCGAGATCAACGGCCTTCTGGGCACGAGCTTTACCACCGACGATGTGGACGAGCTCCGCGCCGCGCTCGCCTCTGATGCCCGCTTCTCCGATATCCCCTGGGTCGTCGTGTCCATGGGCGCTGCCGGCTCCGTTGGCTTCCACAATGGCCGTGCGTTCCGCGCAAAGACGCCCGATATCCCTGCCGTTAACGCCACGGGCTCTGGTGACTCCACTATCGCAGGCTTCGCACATGCCATCGCTGCTGGCGCAGACGACGAGACGGTGCTGCGTACCGCCAACACCTGCGGCAAGCTCAACGCCATGGATCCTATGACTGGCCACTTGGTTATGGATCGTTGGGACGAGGTCTACAACGGCGTTGTCGTGACCGAGCTGTAAGGGCTTGGGCGTCGGCCCCGGCATCGATTGCTAGCTCATGTCGACGACAAGTGCGATAGCATTATGTCGGGGCGCGACGCCGACGTTGTCGTGTTCAATCCCGACCTTACCCTGGTCGAGACGTATGTGGGTGGCAACAGCGTCGGTAACGCGTTTGCCGAGTAGCCGCCAAAGAAGCGATCCGAGAGGGGATTTAGATGATTTACGGTGCATTGGGCGATATCGAGGAGTACCGCGGAATGCTCAAGGGCCTCGACGTGCTGATCGACTGGCTCGAGGAGAACGATCCGGCGCAGCTCGAGGTCGGCAGCCATCCGATTCTGGACGACAAGGTCTATGCGAACGTCATGGCTCCCACGACGCGTCCCGAGGCCGAGGCTCACTATGAGACGCATCAGCGCTATCACGACCTGCAGATCGATGTCGAGGGTCGCGAGGCCTTTAAGGTCGCTACGGGCAGCTTGACGCTGGTCCAGGAGTTTGACGAGAAGGACGACTACGATCTGGTCGATTCCGACGCCTCGATCGCCGGCGATCTTGCTGACGATAAGTTTGCACTGTTCGTTGCCGGCGAGCCTCATATGCCCACGCTCGAGTTCCCGGGCGATGGCGCGCAGCCGGTCAAGAAGATCTGCTTTAAGCTGCTTGCCGACGCTTACTGGGAGGAGTAGCGAGCTGCCCGGCTGAGCTGTTCGTCTGATGGCGTGATTTCCCTAAGGGAATCACGCCACGACCCCGCCAAGCGTGTTTTCCCTAGGGGAATCACGTTTGGCGGGGTTTTCTGTTTTTGAATAGGGAAGCTGTTTATTTGCGAAGAACATCGGCTAGCCGCAGGATTGAAATCATCGACCGATAAGTGAGTTCCACCTTTTCGCCCGCAAGCAGTCGTTTCGAGCCAATCTCATCTAGCCCCACAAGCCGAGAAAACAGCGAACTGCTCATCGTGCCCTCGTCAATTGATTCCCTTATGGTCTTCAAAACGTCCGTATCATGAAGCGATGCCGAGCTGTAGGGGGCAACACGAGCGGAACTCTCAATTAACGACGAGACAAAAGGATGGAGATGCTTTGGACATAGTCCATCAAACACCACATCCCCACTGTCGTTCGAGCCGACCAGGCGCCAAGTATAATGATCGACCCAGTCATCCCCGTCATATATGGCGTCCATGAGCAACTTCCCGTCTAGAGAGAGAAACCTATTTGGACATCGGGGCGCAAGACCGCAATCCATATCGGGCCTGCAGCAGCTCCAACCCAACGCACCACATAGGTTCCCTTTCGTACATGTGTATCAATCTGCCCCGAAATGCCGGTGAATGCAATTCCAGACCCGTTTGTCGGATAGCAATCGACGTATTTTTGTTTTCCGCTCACAACCTTGTATAGATATATCGTTCCAGCAAAAGAGAAGGGATCGTGACTATTTTAGATCTATATGGCCAATTCGAGCCCTCACCATGGCAATTGTTGCAGCTGGGTTTCTTTTCATTAAAATTTCACTTTGGTAAATCCCCGCCCCTAAGCATTAAACCCGAAGTCCACCGAGTGGGCCGCTGTTGACGTGGCGATGCTTGGATTGGCGCGCACGCAATCAAAATCGGTAACAAAAAAGCCGCCCGAAGGCGGCTATCTTGTGCAATGGAGCCAGCGACCGGGCTCGAACCGGTGACCCCCGCTTTACGAGAGCGGTGCTCTACCAACTGAGCTACGCTGGCGGCCATGTGGTGACGCAACTGGAGCGTCAACGGCTGTCTATGATACGGGACATCGCACATCCGCGCAAGTGTTCTGACGGCTTTTCTCACTTTAAATGCACTAATATTGGAGACGTGATGTCTTGCTCTTACGGATCTCAAGCAGAATGGGGCGGCGATGGCTCAACCCAAGATTCTTCTCACTCGCATCGATGACCGGTTTATTTACGGACAAGACGTTGAGCTATGGAACGAAGCCGTGGGTTCCAACCTTGTCTTAATCGTCAACGATGAGATTGCGGCTGATTCGCGCAAGTGGGCCCCTATGAGGGTGGCGACGCCCGATGGCGTGTGGACACGGTTTTTCTCGGTGCAAAAGGCCATCGGCATCATTCAGACCGCAACGCCGCGTCAATGGATTTTGATCATGGTGGCCTCACCCGCCGATGCGCTCGCGCTGGTTAAGGGCGGTGTGCCCATTACCAAGATCAGTATCGGTCACATGCAAGCAGGGGAGGGCAAGCGTCCCGCGACGCCCACAGTTGCCGTAGACGACACAGACGTCGCCGCCTTCAAAGAGCTGCAAAAGCTCGGCATAGAGCTAGAAATCCGCTACCTCCCCAGCTCCAATCCCGACCCCATCGGCAATCTGTTCAACTGATCCCTTGGGGACGGAGAAAAACGAATCATTTTGCCCTTGCGAGGGACGCGCGCGATGCTGCCTGTCAAAAACAATGCCCATTTACTACGTTTGATTGGCTATCGCTGAGCATGTCGAATTTGAGAAAAACAAAACCGCAGGTAGACGGCTCGCGCATTTAACAAAACCGGTGCATGGTCGAGCATCCCGGGCTAAACGTAGTAAATGGGCATAGTTTTGATATGTCACTCATACAGTCACAGAGAAAAAGAGCCCAAAAGATGAAACAGCGCCCGTCGGCAGTGGTGCCGGCGGGCGCTGCTGTGCGATATGTTGCGTTGTGGGCTTAGTGCCTCATAAAGTGGTATTCGATCACATTGCTGTAGGGGTGACCCGGGCCCACAATGCCCTGCGGGAACAACGGCTGGTGCGGCGTGTCGGGGTACATCTCGGCCTCGAGAGCAAAGCCGGCGCCCCAGCCATAGTTAGCATCGTCCTTGGCGTGCTCGTCGCCCAGCCAGTTGCCGGTGTAGAGCTGCACGCCCGGGGCGGTGGTGTAGTAGTCCAGCTCACGACCGGTCCACATCTCCTCGACGTGCATCGCGCGGCGCAGATTACGGCCGTACTGATAGCCATCGATGCACAGACAGTGATCGTAGCCACGGGCCTGCTTAATCTGCGGGTCGTCGGCTTCCATGCCAGGAGCGACGGGGCGCAGCTCACGGAAGTCAAACGGCGTGCCCTCAACCGGAGCGATCTCGCCGGTGGGGATATTCTGCTCGTTGATGGGCAGGTAGTGGGCAGCGTTGGCAACAAAGAAGTGCTCGCAGTCCATGCCGGCGTTATGGCCGGCAAGGTTAAAGTACGTGTGGTTGGTCATGGACACGTACGTGGCGCGGTCGCTCTCGCAGCCATACTCGATGCGGAAGACGCCGGTGCGCGTCACGGTAAACACGGCCGTAAAGGTGCGGTTGCCGGGCAGGCCCAGCTCGCCATCCTCAAGCGAGGTGGTCATGCGCACGGCATTGTGGACCTCGTCGAGCTCAACGTCCCACACGCGCTTGTGCAGGCCGTGCTCAAGATCGCTGTGCAGGTTGTTGACGCCTTCGTTGGCCGGCATATGCCAGTCCGTACCGTCGATGGTGATCGTGGCACCTGCAGTGCGGTTGGCCACGGGGCCGATGGTCGCTCCAAAGCAGGCGGGGTTGTCAAAGTAATCCTCGAGCTTATCGAAGCCCAGCACCACATCGCGCACGTTGCCGGGGATGTCGGGCACGTCGATACCAAGCACCGTGGCGCCATAGTCCATAATGCGAACGCAGATCTCGGGCCCGTTGAGGGTGTAGCGATGAACGGGGGTACCGCACGGCGCGGTGCCGAAAAGCTCGGAAGTGATCATTTGGTTCCTAACATCGAGGTATTTCGGACAAACTTTAGCGCGAACAGGCGAGATTATCACTACACCCCACTAAAGCAGGGGGTATTTTTCTCAAAAAAGTGATGATTGGAGCTGCGCGGGCATTCATTTTTGACGCGCACGAGTCTGATACAATTTGTTCGTTACTGTTTGAATGATATGCGCGCAAAGAACGGCGAGGATTCATCGTGATTAAGGCAGAGCGACAGGATAGGGTTCGCCAGCTGCTCGATGAGCAGGGCACGGTTTCGGTTAAGGAGATTTCGGATGCGTTAGGTGTCTCGGACATGACGATTCGCCGCGACCTTGAGGAACTTGCGAGCCTGGGCGAGATCGAGCGCGTGCACGGCGGCGCCCGTAGTGCACAGAGTCGCCCGCACGCTATGTTGCGCCATGAGTATTCGCACAGTGAAAAGCGCACTAAGCATGCCGAGGAAAAGCTGCAGATCGCGCGCCGCGCCGTTGGGCTCATCGAGGAGGGCTCGACCATCTTTTTGGGGACGGGCACTACGGTTGAGCAGATGGCCTCGATGCTGCCGGCGTGCCGCCTGCGCATCGTGACTAATTCGCTTTCGGTGTTTAACCTGCTCGAGGCGCGCGAAGATTGCGACCTGTGCCTCGTGGGTGGTATGTACCGTCGCCGCACCGCCGCTTTTGTGGGACCAACGGCCGAGGATACCCTGCGTGCACTGGGTATCGACGCTGCGTTTATCGGCGCCAACGGCATTCTGGATGGCGACGTGTCCACGTCTAACATGGAAGAGGGCCGTATCCAGCAGCTCGCCTTTAGCAAGGCAGACTCGCGCTACTTGATCGCCGATTCCAGCAAGATTGGCAAGCGCGACTTCTACACCTTCTGCCGCCTGGACAGCTTGGACGCCGTGGTGTGCGAGCCGGGTATTACCGCCGAAGATCGTGCCGCCATCGAGGAGCATACGCGGGTCATCTGCTAGCTAATGCTATAGACGATACTTCTGCCCCTGCTGGCGCGGGGGTACCGCTTTACAATGACGCGCAGAATGACATGCATATGCGCTCGGGCCAAGTATTCAGCTTGTGGGCTAGACTAGGCGGGCGTAGTTCTGTGACTGATGAAAGATGTGGGCGATATAGATTGTTTCGTGCTCAAACTTGTATAGACACACGTAGTTGTTGACGGGAAATGATCGGTAATTACGTGCCGCCAGCTCTTGCATGTGCGAGAGGGGACGTAAAAGCGGCTGCTCGCGAAGCAGATCAAGCTGATATTCAAACTCAGCGACAAAATTGCCTGCTGCACGCGGATTCTTGAGGATTTGAGCAAGGTATCCGACAATACTCTCGTACTCATATCGCGCGCTTTTGAGGATTACGACGTTATAGGTCATATTTGTCTCGTATCGAAGCCGCGAAGGATTCGTAGTCGCTGTAGTCGCCTTGCGATATTTCGTCTTCTGCCAACATCATACGAGACAGCAGTTTTGCCTTGGCGATTTCTTCTTGCATGAGGCGATACTGGTCGCTGCTGATGCAGTGCATGGCCTCGTAGCCGTTCTTAGTTACGGTGACGTCGCGCTCAGACTCAACAAGCGTGGTGAATGCAGCAGTGTCCTTCATATCTCGGACGGGCACACAAGCTGACATGGGTACCTCCTTTGCGTTGGGACACAATTGTACCACGGTGTGTCCATGCGGACGATACCGTCGAATCGTCTCAATCTGTAACAGTTGGGATCAAAAAACTCGGCTAGATGTTACAGATTGAGATTAAAGGGATTGACCTGTGGCGTTTGTCTCGATCTGTAACAGGTAGACGGTCGAAAGTGGGCTACGTGTTACAGATTGAGATCTTTCAGCCCTGGTCGCCCGTTCGTCTAAATCTATAACAGTTAGGATTGAAAATCCCTGCTAGATGTTACAGATCGAGATAAACGGCCCGCACGGGCTCACCAAAAACAAAAAGGCCGCATGCGAACCCGTGGAGGGATTCGCATGCGGCCGACAGGGGGTATGCGGCTGAATCTAGGCCATGAGCAGGCCGGTCTCCGCGACGTTCTTGTACCAGTACGCGCTCGCCTTGGGATAGCGCTTCTGGGTCTCAAAGTCGATGTAGAACAGGCCGTAGCGCTTGTTGTAGCCGTTGGTCCAGGAGAACTGGTCCTGCAGCGACCACACAAAGTAACCGTCGACGTTTACGCCGCCGTCGATTGCCTTGAGGATCCATGCGAGATGCTGACGCATGTAGTCGATGCGAGGGGCGTCGTCGATAAAGCCGTCCTCAAAGTCGTCCTTATAGCCCATGCCGTTCTCAGTGATGTAGATCTTCTTGTAGTTGGGGTAATCGTTCTTAATGCGGAGCAGCAGGTCGTAGAGGCCCTCGGGATAGATGATCCAGTCCCAATCGGTGGTGGGTACGCCTTCGCGCACGCATGACTCGCCCACGCCCTTGAGGAACCAGCGCGAGGAGCCCTTGTCGCCGGTGCCATTGTGGTTGATGTCGTTTTCGCCCTCGGCGGCACGCAGGAACTGGCACTTGTAGGTGTTGACGCCCAGGCAATCGTTGTAGGGGAGCGCGGCGGTCAGCGCGGCGATGTCCTCGTCGCGGACGTCGAGCTCGCCGCCGGCGATATGGGCCAGCTTGGTCGCAGCCTCCATGGTGTCGGCTGCATAGTGGCCGCGGAAAGTGGCGTCGAGCACCCAGCGGTTGTTGATGACGTCGGCCATGCGGGCGGCCTCGCAGTCGGCAGCGCTGTTGGGATCGAGGGGATACTTGGGCTCCAGGTTCTGGACAATGCCGATCTCGCCCTCAAAGCCGCCCTCGTGGAAGGCGACGACGGCCTTGGCGTGGGCCACCATCATGTTGTGCATGAGCTGGAAGGCCTTGTCCAGGCGGTACTTCTCGCCGTGCGGCCAGTTGCCGACGATAAAGCTGCCCTCGGCGGTTGCGGGAATCTCGTTAAACGTGAACCAGTGCTTGACCTCGGTGAACTCGGCAAAGCAGAACTTGGCGTACTCGACAAAGGCGTCAATCGTCGTGCGCGTCAGGAAGCCCTCGCCGCCGTTCTGGTAAAAGGCCTCGGGCGTATCAAAGTGATCGAGCGTGACATAGGGGATAACGCCGGCTTTATTGCAGGTGGCGAAAAGCTCGTGATAGAAGGCGACACCTTCGGGATTGATCTCGCCAGTGCCGTTGGGGAAGATGCGGCTCCAAGCGATGGAGACGCGGATACCGTTGATGCCAAAACGCTGGCACAGATCGATATCGACCGGGTACTTGTTGTAGAAGTCGCTTGCGGGATCGGGGGAGAAGCGACCCTGGGCTGCCAGGAAATCGTCCCAGGGCACTTTGCCCTTGCCGTGCGTACGGGTCTCGCCCTCAACCTGGTAAGCAGCGGTGGCGCCGCCAAACACAAAGCCGTCGGGGAACTGCATGGGGTTGGTCATGAGTCATCCTTTCTGTGGGATACGAATAGGGAGAGGTGCCCGAACTGGGGATCCGGGCACCAACAGAGGGAGGAACTAGTCGAGGTTCTCGCGGAGCCACTTGATGGCGCCAGCGGGGTCGCGAGTAAGGTCGATATATTCCTTGCCGCGCGGGGCGAGCAGCTTAATGCCCAGGCGATCGGTGTCGGCCTTCATGTCGTTGTAGTAGCTACGAACCTGCGGGGCAAGCACGATGACGTCGTACTGATCCATGATGGCAGTGTGCTGGCCATAGGCGCCTGCGGAGGAAGCGATGTTCTCTCCGGTCTGCGCGGCACCTTCCTTGATGGCGTTGGCAAGCATGGCAGAGGTGCCGGCGCCGGCGCACAGGACGAGGACCTTCAGACCGTCGACATCCTTCTTAGCGGATGCGTCGGAGGCGGGCTCGGGCTGATCGGCGACAGGCTTGCTGTCGGTGGCAGCGGCGGTCGGCTCGACGGCAGCGGTGGTCTGCTCGACAGCGGGCGCAGAGGTGCTGGCGGCGATGGTGGCAGCACCATCGGACTCGAGACCCAGCTCGGCGGCGCGCTCGGCCTCCTGGTCGCAGAGCAGCTTATCGTATGCCTTTAAGAACGGCAGGTAGATGATGGCGTCCAGCAAGATGATGATCGCGACAAATACCAGGGCAATAAGCTGGAAGTTCGTGGTGATGAAAATGCCGATGGGAGCGGGGGTGGCCCAAGGCACCACGAAGGAGAAGCCGTTCATGCCCACGTTATCGATAAAGAACTTGGCAACACTCACGTTGACGCAACCGGCGGCAACAAAGGGGATGAGCATGTAGGGGTTAAGGATCATCGGCGCGCCAAAGAGCAGCGGCTCGTTGACAGCAAAGGCAACAGGAACAATCGAGGCCTTACCGACGGCTTTGAGCTGCTTGGACTTCATAAAGAGAATCAGCAGAAGCGGCACGATGAACGTGGCGCCGGTGCCGCCGAACTCGCCCACGAGCGACATGTTAAAGGTGAGGGAGTGGGCGGGGTGGCCACCGGCCAGCAGAACCTGCAGGTTCTCGGCCTGGTTGGCAAGACGGATGGGGTCGATGCCCGGCTGGACGATCGAGGGGCCGTGGACACCGATGAACCAGAAGAACGCGGTGGCTGCCTGGATAAGGATAAGGCCAGGATAGGTTTCTGCTGCAGTGAAGAGCGGGGAGAGCAGCTTGATGAGCAGCTCGGAGAACGGAACGCCCATGAGGTTGCGCACGATGACATCGATGATGCCGCAGATGATGACGGCGCCGCCAAAGGGGATGATGTCACGGAAGTTCTGAGCGATGGCGCCCGGGACCTCCTTGGGCAGCTTAATGGTCAGATCGCGCGAGACGCAGAATTTGTAGACCCACACGGTGATGAACGCGGCGATATAGGCCGAGAACAGACCGCGCGTGCCCATGCTGGTGCAGTCGAAGACCGAAAGCTCGGAGCCGTTGAACTTGGTGGTGAACTGCGTAACGGCGAGCAAAAGCATACTGCACTGGGCGGCCACCATGGTGGAGCCGTCGTTGAGCACCTTGCCGGCGGGCATGCGACGGTTCATGGAAGCCGTAAAGTTCTTGGCAGTGGTGCCGGCGACCATGATGCCCATGACGCCCATGGTGAAGTTGTACAGCTTGTTGCACCAGTCGATGAGCGGCTGGGGCAGCGTGATGCCAACGACGCCGGGAAGGGTGGCGATCAGCAGAAAGATCGAAGAGGTAAGGACGATGGGCATGCACCCAAGGAATCCGTCCTTAATAGCCTGGAGGTAGACGTTCCTCGAGATCTTCTCAAAGAACGGTTGATGCTTTTCGAGCATCTTTACGATGGCGTCCATAGAGCTCCTTTGCTACTTGATGCGCGATGCATGTGGATGGAACTGGTCGTCGATGGATGGTCAGGACTGCCCGGAAACCTTCCTGTTTAAGGAAGGCATTGCGAAATGACAACGTTGTCATTTCGTTAATGACAACGTAAGACATTTTTGGAAGAGCAACAAGGATTTACGGGTGAACGGTTGGTATTGTCCGGTAAACGGCAAATTTGAAAACCGAGCAGGTAGTGTATGCTAGAACGCAAAGAACGATCGATAGGGAACCGACTGGAGAAGCAGTGGCAACGATGGACAAGAAAAGCGTCTCAATGAATGATGTGGCAGTTGCCGCGGGCGTTTCTCTCAAGACGGTGTCGCGCGTGATCAACGAGCCCGATAGCGTGCGAGAGTCGACACGCGATAAGGTCCATTCGGCAATGGAGGCGCTCGGGTTTCGAGCCAACTTTGCCGCGCGTTCACTCAAGTTGGGCCGTTACGGGTGCATCGGCGTGGTGATGTTCCACTTGTCGGGCGGCGCCGTGGACATGATTGACGGTATCGCCGATGCCGCCGAAGAACGCGGTTTTGCGCTTACGATGATTAAGAAGCGCGCGGGGGAGAAGATGACCCTTGCCGAAGCGGCGCGTAGGATGTCGCAGCTTCCCGTCGATGGCATGATCTTCAACCTGCGTCAGATGGTCGATGGCTTTGATACCTTTGAGGCGCCGAAAGACCTCAAGACGGTGATTATCACGCCGATGGAGCATTCAACCTGCTCTACCGTCAGTGACGACCAAGAGGGCGGCGCACGCATGGCATGCGAGTACTTCTTGAATCGCGGGCACAAGAACGTGTACTTCGTCTCTGGTAAAAAAGAGTCGCTGTCGAGCCAGTGCCGTATGAAAGGTTGGCGTGCGGCACTCGAGGCGCGTGGCATTGAGCCGCCCGAGCCTCTGCAAGGCGATTGGAATGCGGATAGTGGCTATGCCGCGGGCCTTGTGCTTGCCGATAAGCCCGATTGCACGGCGGTCCTCGCTGCTAACGACTGCATGGCAAACGGCGTGATGATGGCTCTACGTGACAAAGGGCTCAATGTGCCCGACGACGTGTCCGTGATCGGCTTCGACGATGAGCTCTACAAGACAATTCCCAACTCGATTCTGACGTCGGTGAAGTTTCGCCACCGCGAGCTGGGCATCCGTGCGCTTAACGAGGTCGTCGCAGGTCTGGAAGCCCCGAGCTCCAGAAGCCGTACGCTTGTGTCGGGCGTGCTGATCGAGCGTTCCAGCGTAAAGGACCTGCGGGCGTAGACTTGCTCAGCCTGTTCATCTTAATCTGTAACAGGTAGGGCCGAAAACTCAGCTAGATGCTACAGATTTAGACAATTCGGTCCGGCTTATTCCGTTTGTCTCGATCTGTAACAACTAGACGGTCAAAAGTGGTCTACATGTTACAGATCGAGATTGTTCGGCCCGGGCCGCCCGTTCGTCTAAATCTGTAACAGCTTGGACCGAAAAACTCGGCTAGACGTTACAGATTGAGACAAACGGCTCCCGACCAGCCCAAAAACAAAAAGACCGGGGGCGGCGCGCCGTGTGACGTGCCGCCCCCGGCTGAGAAATGGGGACAGGTTGTGTGAGCGGGCAACCCCGCCAGCCACTAGTCCAGACGACGGGTCTGCGCCACGTGCTTATACCAGTAGGCGCTTGCCTTGGGCGTGCGCTTCTGGGTTTCAAAGTCAACGTAGAAGAAGCCGTAACGCTTGTTGTAGCCATTGGTCCAGGAGAACTGATCCTGCAGGCTCCACAGGAAGTAGCCGCCCACGTTGACACCCACCTCCATGGCCTTGAGCAGCCAGCGCAGGTGCTGCTCGATGTAGTCGATGCGGGGCTGGTCGTCCACAAAACCGTCCTTGTAGGGGTCCTTGTAGCCCATGCCGTTCTCGGTGATGAAAATCTGCTTGTAGTTGGGGTAGCGCTGCTTAATGTAGACGAGCAGATCGAACAGGCCCTCGGGATAGATGATCCAGTCCCAGTCGGTGGTGGGGATGCCAGGCTTGTTCACATGCTCGCCAATACCCTTAACGCGCCAGCGGCCGGTGCCCTTCTCGCCCGTACCGTTGTGGTGCAGGTCGTTCTCGCCATCGTAAGCCTTCAAGAAGCGGCACTGGTAGTTGTTAACGCCCAGGTAGTCGTTGTAGAGCGCTGCCTCGCGCATAATCTCGAGGTCCTCGTCCAGGATTTCGATGGTGCCGCCCGAGACGGCAGCCAGGCGGTTGGCGCACTCGAGGGTGTCGGGCGCATAGTCGCCGCGGAAGGTGGCATCGAGCAAGAACTGGTTCTGCAGCACGTGCTCGTTGTTGGCGGCCTTGATGTCGGCGGGGTCGTTCTCGTTGAGCGGATACTTAAACTCCAACGACTGAATGACGCCGATCTTGCCCTTAAAACCGCCGTTGTGGAAGGCAAGCACAGCCTTAGCGTGGGCGAGCATCATGTTGTGCTCGCACTGGAAGGCCTCGGCCAGATGCGCCTTAACGCCACCGGGGAAGGTGCCCTCGATGTAGGTGTTGGAGGCGTCGGCCCAGATCTCGTTAAAGGTGAACCAGTAGGTCACCTGGTCGGCGTACTCCTTAAAGCAGAAGGTGGCAAAGTCCACAAAGGCGTCGATGGTCTCGCGGTTGAGGAAGTCGCCCTTCTCAAAGAGGACAAGCGGCGTATCGAAGTGATGCAGCGTGACAAACGGCTCAACGTGGTGCTTGTGGCATTCGGCGAAGAGATCGTGATAGAACTGGACACCCTCGGGGTTGATTTCGCCGGTACCGTTGGGGAAGATGCGGCTCCAGGCGATAGAGAGGCGAATGCCGTTGATGCCAAACTCCTCGCACAGTTCCAGATCGACGGGGTACTGGTTGTAGAAGTCCGAAGCGGGATCGGGGGAAAAGCGCCCCTGGGCCTCCAGGAAGTCGTCCCAGGCAACCTTGCCCTTACCGTGAGTGCGGGTCTCGCCCTCTACCTGGTAGGCAGCGGTGGCGCCGCCAAAGACAAAGCCCTCGGGAAACTGCGCAGGCGGGTTGGTGACGCTAGCAGGGTTAACGGACATGATGATCCAATCGTCTAAATCGAAGGGCCAGCCGGTCTTGGATGGTCGGCTGGCCCTGAGCGTTACTTACTTCGAAAGTTGTTCGGCGACGAAGGCGAGAGACTTGTCGCCGTTCTGGGAGAGCTCGATGTACTGCTTACCACGGCAGGCGACGCACTTGTTGCCCACGCGCTCGCAGTCCTTCTGCAGGTCGGCCAGGTAGCTGGCGGCCTGCGGGGCCAGGACGACCAGGTCAAAGTCGGGGAGCATGTCAACGTGGTTGCCATAGGCCTCGGCAGCGGTCTCAAGATTGATGCCGCGCTCTTTGGCGGCCTTGGCCAGCGCGTTGGCGAGCAGGCCCGAGGTGCCGCCACCCTGGCAGAGCACGAGCACGCGCTTGCCGTTGAGGTCACTGGTGGCCGTGGCCTCGGCGGCGGGTGCTGCAGAGGCGGCGGGGGCGTCGGCCTTTACGGCCTCGGCGGCGGCGCCGGCGGCAACGCTCTTGGCGTCAGCCTTGCCCTGGAAGGCATCGTTGAGCTTAGCGGCCTTCTCGGCGTTCTTGGCGGCGAGCTCCTCTTGGGAGATCTCGGCCTCCTCGGCGCACTTCTGGGCGTCATAGGCACGGAAGAACGGATAGTACAGAACGAAGTCGACGACCAGGATAAGGGCGAGCATCACAAAGGCGAGCGGCTGGAAGCCCAGGCCCATGATGGTGCCGATGGGGCCGGGGACAGTCCAGGGCAGGGTGTACATAAAGCCGTTCATGCCCAAGAAGTCGATAAAGATCTTGAGGATCCAGATGTTGGCGATCGGGGCAAAGACAAACGGGACAAAGAAGACGGGGTTGAGCACGATGGGTGCGGCGAACAGCAGCGGCTCGTTGACGGCAAAGCAGACCGGGACGATGGCGGCCTTACCGACGGCGCGCATCTCCTGGGACTTAGCCAGGAAGCAGAACATAAAGACCAGGACGAGCGTGGCGCCGGTGCCGCCCATGCAGACGACGAAGTACTGGGCACCCTGGGTCAGGACAGCGGAAGCGTGCTGGCCAGCCTGGAACGCAGCCAGGTTGTCGGTCATGTTGGCAACGAGAGCGGCGGCGATGGCGGGCTCGACGATCGAGGGGCCGTGGACGCCGACGAACCAGAAGAGGCTCATGGCGCCGTAAATCACAGCGAGGCCGATATAGCCGTCGGCAGCGGTGAACAGGGGTTGGAACACCTGGATGACGCCTTGGGCAAAGCAGAAGCCAAAAGCAGCGCGGAAGACGATGTCAAAGACCCAAAAGACGGTGATGCAGACGGAGAAGGGGATGATGTCCTTAAAGGTCTGCGAGATGTTGGGCGGAACCTGCTCGGGCATCTTGACGGTGATGTTGCGCTTGATAAAGAACTTGTAGATGATGCCGGTCACAAACGCAGCGATGAAGGCGGTCAGCAGGCCCTTGGAACCAAGGTAGGTGGTGTTGAAGCCGCTGGCGGCGTCCGTGGCGATCGTGTCGCTCGAAAGGAGCAAGAAGCCGATGATGGCCGCGCACATGCACGAGATAAAGTTGATCTGGTTATTCTTGGGCAGATCGCGGTTCTGGGCGTCGGCGAAGTGCTTGGCCGTGGTGGCGGCGCAGGCGATTGCCAGGATGCCCATGGAGTAGTTGTAGCACTTCCACAAGGCGTTGTTGATGTCATCGGGCCAGTAGAAACCCCAGATGTTGGGGACCGAGGCTACGAGGCAGAAGATGGACGAGAAGATGATGATGGGGATGACGGAGATAAAGCCGTCGCGAATCGCCTTGAGGTACTTGTTGCGGGCGATCGCGTTGAAAAAGGGTTGGCCCTTTTCGATGATGGCGATGAGTTGCTCCATGCAATGCTCCTAAGAGTCGGTGGGTTAGCAACGATGGTAGCTTTTGGCGTTCGGTTGCCAAAATGTTGACGTTGCCATTTTGCGACACAAAAAAAGACACGAACCGGTGGTTCCTGTGCCTGCGAACCGTCGATTCCTTATGCGTAAACGTTTGAGCCGCCCGGTGGCTCTGTGTTTGCACAATGGCAACGTTAACATTTGGGTGCCAAAAGCCGTTTGGGGAAGCAATAATGTCGGTGAACGGTAGGTTTTGGGTGGTGAGCGTATGGTGGGGGAGGCGTTGGATATACTTGAAGGCGTTAAAAATGACTGCGTAGGGTGCCACCAATGGCATCGTCGACATAGAAAGATCGACCTATGGCCGCTGTTAAAAAATCGGTTTCCGTTAAGGATGTGGCGCGTCTCGCGGGCGTCTCGGAGCAGACAGTCTCGCGTACGGTGCACGATTCGCCCAGCGTGCGCCCCGAGACCAAGGAGCGCGTGCGTGCCGCCATGCGCGAGCTGGGGTATCGCCCCAATTTTGCCGGTCGATCGCTGCGCCGCGGTAAGTTTAAGACCGTCGGCGTCGCTATGTTCAACATTACCGGCACCGGCAACCTCGACCGTATGGAGGGCTTTGCCGCCGCCGCCGACAAACACGGCTACGCCATCACCCTCACTAAAGTAGATGGGCATCCGTATACCCTCGAGAGCGCATCGTCGCGTATGAGTGCACTGCCGGTGGACGGTATGGTTGTAATCATGAACCGCATGCCGGCGGACTTTGGAACCTTCGAACCGCTGCCCGGCATGCAGACGGTGCTCGTTACGATGTTGGAGCACCCGCTCTGTTCAACGGTCGATAACGACCAGTTCGATTGCTCGCGCCAGGTGGTCGAGTACTTGCTGGAGCATGGGCACAAAACCGTGCACTTTATCTCGTGCCCCGAGCGCTCGCTTTCGGGCATGCGGCGCGAGGAAGGCTGGCGTGAGACATTGCGTGCGCATGGCATTGAGCCCCCGCAGCTCGTGCGCGGCGACTGGACGGCGCAGAGTGGATATGCTGCCGGCCAGGTGCTTGCGGATGATCCGACCTGCACGGCCATTTATGCCTCCAACGACGCCATGGCCTACGGCTGCATTCGCGGGCTCGAGTCGCGCGGGAAGTGCGTGCCCCAGGACGTGAGTGTGGTGGGTGTTGATGACAGCCTGGGCGATATCGTGCCCGATCGTCGCCTGACCACGGTGCGCTTTGACAACAAGCGCGTCGGCATGTGGGCGGTCGACAAGATTGCCGGCGCCGAGGGCGTTGCACCTGGTGTAGAGCACATGCTGTTTCCGGGCGTGCTCGTCGAGGGCGATACCGTGCGCGACGTACGCTAGGGTGTGGACTTGTTTGGGTTGCCGATAATTGTGTTTGATATTGTTCAGATTGGTTTGGAAACCGTTCACGGGTGAAAAGCAACCGTTCATAGCTCGAAATTGCATTTTGCGCTGTTCTTTTTTGTTTGAATGTTACTGTTTCTGCCATACACAACGCAGCGCGTATGCCCGGACGCGATGCTCTCCGTTGGTTCATATGTGAAAGGAACGCAATATGGCAACCAAAGAAGAAATCTCGATGGTTGGATTCGAGATTGTCGCATACGCGGGCGACGCCCAGACCGATCTGCTTGCAGCGCTCGATGCTGCTCGCGAGGGTGATTTTGAGAAGGCCGAGCAGCTGCACAAGGATGCCAGCGATGCACTCATCGGTGCCCACGACACGCAGACCAAGCTGCTTTCGCAGGAGGCCGGCGGCGGCGAGATGGAGATGACCTTCATCATGGCCCATGCTCAGGATACTCTCATGACCACCATGATCTTGGAGAAGCAGGCCCGCTTCACCATCGATGCCTACAAGCGTATCGCCGAGCTCGAGGCCAAGCTCGCCTAACGAGCCCTCACAACCAAGTCCCCTTCCAAAAGCTCTGCTGCTACCCGCGGCAGGGCCTTTTCTGTCCTCCTCCAAGTTGCGGTGAAATAGGGACTGAATAGGGGCCGGCGGGCGCAAAACAATCCCTATTCCACCGCAACTCATCCCGAGATAGTCATTGGGGACAGTCTTGGTGCGCTCCGTTCGTCCTCCCGTTCGATTTTTGCTCGGTGGGTATACTTCCTTTCGCATTAAACGCCGGAATGAGGAGGTATCCAAATGCCGGATAACGGGTCAATACAAAAAAGAGACGCGCACGAGATGGCTTATGGGCGTCCTGTCCAGATAACCGAGCACACGACGGTAACCGAGCTGCAGCCCAGCCTGTCCGATGTCGTGTGCGCAAACAAAAAGCTGCAGATTGGCTTTATCGTTGCGCTCGTGGTACTGGCGCTGCTGTCGGGCTTTGTAGCTCGTCCGCATTTCGCCGATACCAAGACTTGGGACTCCACCATCGAGGTCATCGATCAAAAGAAGGACAATGTTTTGGCGCTCACGACCTCGTGCGTCGCCCTATCTGCGGGTATCACTGCGCTGCCGGGCGATACGGGAACGCCGGTTGCCGAGCAGCTCGCGCAGCTTTCGGGTAACTTGGGCATCGTGCTTGCCGTGCTCTACCTCGAGAAATACCTGCTGACCATTTTGTGGTCGGTTGGCCTGGGCATCCTGATCCCGTTTGCGCTGGTGCTCTTTGCGGTGTCGCTCGGCATTCACGGGCGCTGGAGTACGAGCGCTGTCCTGCGCCGTGTGGCGACGCGCGTGCTGGTGGTTGCCGTGATCGGCATGGCGCTCGTGCCCGCGAGCGTATGGGTGTCGCAGAAGGTCGATGAAACGTATCGAGTGAGCATCGAGACGGCCGAGCAAAAGGCGGCCGACGCTGCGGGTGCGGCAGATAGCGACAGCTCCAAAGCAAGCAAGAAAAAGGCCGAGTCCACAGAGTCCAAGAATGTGCTTGAGCAGCTTGCCGACGGCGCCTCGGGTCTCGTCACATCGGTGACCAGCGGTGCCAAGCAGATGACCAATGAAATTGTGCAGCAGGTGACCGACCTTATCGAAGGCGTCATCGTGATGATCGTGACCTCGTGCGTGATTCCATTGCTGGTGCTCGCGGCGTTTTTGTGGCTGGGACACACGCTGTTGGGGATTGACATCTCCGGTCCCGCGAACTATTTGACGGGCCGCTTTCTGAGCGCTCCGTCCAAGCACGCCAAAAAGGGCGGGCAGTCCGAGTAGCTAAAACAGCTGTATATACCGGGGCATACTACCGAAGGGCGGCCGAGACACGTTCTCGGTCGCCCTTTTGTTTGTTGAACACGTGGTCGCTACGTCCGTGCCGGGCCCAAACGGTCAGCAATCATCCGTAAACGGTATTTGTTCAAAAAAGAACAAAGATAAACAAATAATGGTTGCAGTCGATGTTCGAATGTGTTCAAATAAACATGAACAGTGAAGAACCGCACATTCAGATGCCCGGACCTGAACGCGATTCAACACTTCCAAACAGAAACTACGCACCTGCGTATCTCTCAAGGAGGATGTCATGAGGGTTGTAATCGCTTCCGATGCCGACGGTATGTCGATGAAGGAGTCCATCAAGGAGATGCTCATCGCCGACGGTCACGAGGTCGTCGACTATTCCGAGACCCCTGCCGCGGACTTTGTCGATTCCGCGACCGCCGTTGCCAAGGACCTGCTGGAGCACAAGGATTCCCAGGGCTTCGCATTCGATAAGTACGGCGTCGGCTCCTATATGGCCGCCGTCAAGATTAAGGGCATGGTCGTCGCCAACATTTCCGACGAGCGTTCCGCCTACATGACCCGCGAGCACAACGGCTCGCGCATGGTCACCATGGGCCCGGGCGTTGTGGGCACCGAGGTCGCCAAGAAGATCGCCCGCGAGTTCCTGCGCGCCCAGTACGCCGGCGGCCGTCACCAGATCCGTGTCGACATGCTCAACAAGATGGCCTAACGAGAGCCACCGAGAACTCGAACTTCTACCTCAACTTGTGAATTCAGACGAAAGGACGTTCTGATGAAGAAGACCATCGCAATCGGTTGCGACCATATCGTTACGGACGAGAAGATCTATCTGGCCGACCGCCTGGAGCAGGCTGGCTACAAGGTGCTCGACTGCGGCACCTACAGCCACACCCGTACGCACTATCCCATCTACGGTAAGGCCGTGGGCGAGGCTGTTGCCAGCGGCAAGGCCGACTTTGGCGTGGCCCTGTGCGGCACCGGCATCGGCATCACCAACGCCGTCAACAAGGTTCCCGGCGCCCGCTGCGCCCTGGTCCGCGACATGACCTCTGCCCTGTATGCCCGTCGCGAGCTCAACGCCAACATCGTGGGCTTTGGCGGCAAGATCACCGGCGAGTTCCTGATGGCCGATATCATGCTTGCCTTCCTGGAGGAGCCCTACGAGAAGACTCCCGAGCACGATGCCCTGATCGCCAAGATCGATGCCTGCAACAAGGCCGATGCCGAGGCTCAGGCTGACCCGCACTTCTTTGACGAGTTCCTCGAGAAGTGGGACCGCGGCGAATACCACGACTAAGGAGGTTACGCGGTTTTCCAAACCGCGTAATGGGTCGACGCTGCGAAGCCATCTGGCGGGCTAGCTGCTCCGATAACACGTTTGCTTGCTTGGCTTGAGTGCTTCGCTCTTGGCGGTACCCGGCATTCTGCAGCTTTTCAATTGACGGCTCGCGTTTCTGTGAGGGGGCGCGGGCCGGTTTTCTATCAGCCCTATTGACTTGGCGGGCTGTCGTAAGAAAGGGAAGGCTCCTATGGAGTTTGTTCTTGATAACGGTTCTATCCGCGTAGCACTGAGCACGGCGGGCGGCTCGTTCACTTCTATTGCGGCCAACGGCCGTGAGTACCTGTGGCAGGGTGATCCGGCGGTCTGGTCGGGGCAGGCACCCATTTGCTTCCCGATCTGCGGTGGCCTTCGTGACGGTTACGCAACGACCATGGGCGGCCGCGAGGTGAAGCTCGCCCGCCACGGCTTTGCGCGCAAACAGGAGTGGAAGCTCGAGGAACAGAGCGACAACATGGTTGCGCTGAGCCTAAGCTCTACCGACCATGCCGAGTTGCTCGAGCAGTACCCGTATCCGTTTAAGATCGTTGCTCGTTATACGATCGATTCGGAAAAGGTGGCCGTGTCGTACGAGGTGACCAATGAGGGCACCGAGGACATGCCGTTCTTTGTGGGCGGTCACCCCGGCTTTAAGTGCCCGCTCGACGAGGGCGAGTCCTATGACGATTATGAGCTTCGTTTTGAGCAGCGTGAGGCCACCGAGCTCTGTACTGCCGTTCCCTCGACGGGCCTGATTGATGTTGAGCATCGCAGCAAGAACCCCATGATCGGCCAGAACCTGCCGCTTACCCATGAACTCTTTGACTTCGCGGAGACTATCTTTGACGTGCTCGAGAGCCGCGTGGTTACGCTGACCAAGAAAACCGAGGACAAGGGCGTGCGCCTGACGTTCCCCGATATGCCGTACCTGATTGTGTGGAGCAAGCCCGAGGGCGACTTTGTGGCTGTTGAACCGTGGGGTGGTCTGTCCACCTGCTCCGACGAGGACGATATCCTGGAGCACAAGCGTGGCTGCCTGGTGGCCAAGCCGGGAGAGACCGTCACCCGCGGCTTTGAGATCGAGATCCTTTAACGATTTATCGTATGTTTGGGGCGGGTCATGCCGCCCCGGAACAGGAGTTCAACATGATTCTGACCGTTACCATGAACCCGTCGATTGATACGCGCTATCAGCTCGACAAGCTGATCATCGACGATGTTAACCGTGTGACGCCCGAAAAGACCGCTGGCGGCAAGGGCCTCAACGTGAGCCGCGTGCTGCTGCAGCTGGGCGATGACGTGCTCGCGACCGGCCTGCTTGGCGGTCACATGGGTGCCTATATGGCCGAGCTTATGGATGCCGATGGCGTCAAGAACGACTTTGTGCCCATTGCCGGTGAGACGCGCATCTGCCTGAATATCCTGCACGAGGGTAATCAGACCGAGCTGCTGGAGAGCGGCCCGCAGATCGCCCCGACCGAGCTCGAGGCCTTTACGGCCAAGTTCGCCGAGCTTGCAGCGAAGGCGGACGTTGTGACGCTTTCGGGCTCGCTGCCGCGTGGCGTCGATGCCGGCTACTATGCCGAGCTCGTCAAGATCGCCGAGGAGGCGGGTGCCAAGGTGCTGCTCGACACTTCGGGTGCATCGCTGGAGGCCGCGCTGGAGTCCGACGCAAAGCCTGAGCTCGTAAAGCCCAATCTGACCGAGATTAACGGCCTGCTGGGTACGTCCTTTACGACCGATGATGTCGATGCCCTGCGCGAGGCGCTTGCCGCCGATGACCGCTTTGCCGGTATCCCCTGGGTTGTCGTTTCGATGGGCGCTGCCGGTTCGGTGGGCTTCCATGAGGGTCGTGCGTTCCGTGCCAAGACGCCCGCGATTGCGGCTGTGAACGCGACGGGTTCCGGCGACTCGACCATCGCCGGTTTTGCGCATGCCATTGCTGCCGGTGCCGACGACGTCACGGTGCTCAAGACCGCCAATACCTGCGGCAAGCTCAACGCCATGGATCCCAAGACCGGCCACCTGGTCATGGACCGCTGGGAAGAGATCTACAACAACGTTGAAGTAACGGAGCTTTAGGGTTACGGCGTTTTACCAAACGCCGTAACTGGCCGACGCTGCGCGGGCCGCATTTGGACAATCTGACGTTCAACTTCAAGGGCGCGACCAGAAGGTCAGCGCCCTTTCGTTTCACGTCACCTTGTCTCAAATGCGACCCGCTCGCTGGCGCTGCCAAAACATCGACGTAGTCATTGGGGACGTTCTTAAACGACTAGTCATTAAAGAGCGTCCCCAATGACTACACTCAAAAAAAGGCGCCCGTCGGCGATGTTGCCGGCGGGCGCCGTTGTCTTGAAGACGAAATGATTCGTTTTCCTCCGTCCCCAAGGGATCATTACAGTGAGTCGATAAAGCGCTGTTGGGCGGCGCGGCCGGCTTCGTCCCACTTAAAGACGCCAGCGTTGTCGAGCACGTGGCCAAACACCACGCCGACCTCTTCGTGCAGGATATCGATGGCGTTGTCGGCCGTAAGCTCGTCGGCGCGGCGGGCAAAAACGTCCTCGGCCCATGCGGCGTGGCCGTGGCAAAGGTCGTCGCCCTCGAGCGCGCTGGCAAGGTCGTAGCTGGTATCGGCTTTGGCCGCCAGTAGGTGCTTGCGGACAGCGCCGAGCTCGGGGACCAAGCGCGGCGGCAAAATGGCCAGGCCCATGACCTCGATCAGGCCGATGTTCTCCTTCTTAATGTGGTGGTACTCGGCATGCGGGTGGAATACGCCCAGCGGATGCTCGTCGGTCGTGATGTTGCAGCGAAGCGCCAGATAAGCCTCGTAGACTTCGCCGCCGGCATTGCCGCGCGAGTCGACGCGGCGGATGACGGGCGTCACGGTGTTGTGCGCCACGCCGTCGGCTGTGTGCGCGATGACGCCCACAGACTCATCGGTCCACTCGCGCCAGGCGAGGATAATCTTCTCGGCGGCGTCGAGCAGCTGGGCGCGGTCGTGCGAGCGCAGGCGCAGCACCGAAAGCGGCCACTGCAGCACAGTGCCGGTGACCTGGTCAAATCCGGGCACGCTAAACTGCGAGACCTCGGCGGCGTGCATCATGGGGAACTCGTGCGCGCCGCCCTGGAAGTGGTCGTGCGACAGAATCGAGCCGCCCACGATGGGCAGGTCGGCGTTGGAGCCAATAAAGTAGTGCGGGAACAGGTCGACAAAGTCGAGCAGGCAGGTCAGCCCCTTGCGGTCGACGTGCATCGGACGATGCTCGGAGCTCATGGCAATGCAGTGCTCGTTAAAGTACGCGTACGGGCTGTATTGGAAGCCCCAGCGCTCGCCGTCGAGCTTAATGGGGATAACGCGCAGATTCTGGCGGGCGGGATGGGCGCCGCCGTCGGCTGCAGCGGAGCGTCCGGGATAGCCCTCGTTCTCGATGCAGAGCTGGCAGGCGGGATACTTCTCGCCCGCGTTCTTTGCGGCACCGGCCGCGGCAATATCGCGCGGGTCCTTCTCAGGCTTGGACAGGTTGATGGTGATCTCAAGATCGCCCCAGTTGGTGGGGGTGCTCCATTTGATGTTGCGCGCGATGGCGGCACGGCGCACGTAGCCGGCGTCGCAGCACAGGCCGTAGAACCAGTCGGTCGCGGCGCGGGGCTCGTTGACGCCCATGCGGCCGTTGAACTCCTCGTTTACAACCGAAGGCCTCGGCATGAGCGCGCCCATGATGCGCATGGCGATGCGGTCGCGGCCCGATGCCGTGTCCTCGGCGGCGCCGTTGGCAACGGCGGCCTCGGCAAGCGCGGCGAGCGTGCCTTCAAGGTCAAAGTCGGGCAGGGTATCGGGGTGCAAGAGCGAGAGTTTCTCAACTTGGAGCGCCCAGGCCATGTCGAGTGCGGGGCCCGTGGCGCCGATGCACTCCAGAATGGTGTTGTAGGCCCAGATGCGGTCGTCCTGTCCGATCATCGATCGGTGAATAGCGTACTCGATGAGGCCCTGCACAGCCTTGCGCACGTCAGTCATTACAGCCATGCCGCGTAAGCCCCCTTGTCAGAAATCGCGTAGTGGCGGGCAGATCCCTCGCCCAGCCAGCCGTTCATCTTGGCAATGAAGGTGTCGACCAGATCGAGCGGCACGAAGGCCTGGATGGTGCCGCCAAAGCCGCCACCGTGAATACGAACGGCACCGCGACCGTCGAGCACGTGCTCGGCCAGTGCCAGGGCATACATCGAGGGCTGCTCGGAGCCCAGCTTGGCAACGACATTCTGTAGGTACATGGCAGAGCTGGCGCCGGACTCGCGCGTCAGGACCAGGAACTGATCGATGTCGCCGGCGTTCAGGGCAGCCCAGCGCTTGTCGACCAGGCCGTTTTCGTACCAGTAGTGAACGGCGCGCAGGCAGGCGCGGTCGCCCAGCTTGGCGCGCAGCTCGGGGAGCTTGGCGTCAAAGTCCGCCACGTTTACCTCGCACAGGCGTGCCTTGCCAAACTCGGCAGCGACGTCCTGCATCTCGCGCGGAACGGCGGCGTAGTCGTCGGTGGCGGCCACGTGGTCGGCACCGACCTTAACGAGCACGAGCGCATAACCGTGATCCTCAAAGTTGAGCTCGAGCTTCTGGGTTTTAGGCTGAGCCTGGTCCTCAAAGTCCATGTAGGCAAGGCCGCCCATGCACACAGCGGCCTGGTCCATCAGACCGCAGGGCTTGCCGTAATAGTTGTTCTCGGTGCGCTGGCTCATCTGGGCGAGCGCGACGGGCTCGATGGCGGGTGCTCCCCAGAGCGTCTCCATGGCGCGACCGTATGCCGCCTCGACAGCAGCGGAGCTGGAAAGGCCGCCGCCCGAGGGGACAGAGCAGGTGAAGGCGAAGTCGAAGCCCTGGGGCTCAACGCCCAGAGCAGCGATTTCGTGGGCCATGCCGCGGACGAGGCTCGCGGACGTGCCCTTCTCGGACTCCTGAACGTCTAGCGTGTCGAGCGCGATTTCAAACGTGGGATAGCCCTCGTCGGCTACGCGAACCTTGTTGGAATCGGTTGCCACGGCGATGCCGTCGACGGCGACATCGAGCGAGCCGGCGATAACGTGGCCACCCTCGTGGTCAGTGTGGTTGCCGCTGATCTCGGAGCGGCCGGGCGCGTGTACGTAGAGCACCTGGCGGTCGCCGATGGGGCCAAACTCCTCCTCGAACAGCTTGGTGAGCGTGGCGAATGTCTTTTCGTCGGGGGTGGTCATGGGAGTCCTTTCCTTGGCGCGCCCGGGTGGGTTTTGCGTCGTTATGAGTACGTTAACAACTTGAAGCGGCATGAACCAAGTATTCACGATACCGCACGGTACGGGCTATGTTAACGTACTCATAACACATCGCTTGTCACTTTTTGAGAATCTGGTAATCGGTAGAAATTCAGCCGTGAACGGTATTGCCGTATGGACTTATAGAGCAGAAGAGTTGCGGATTGAAAAAGTAGAGTACGTTAACATGCGTCCGACGATAGCGGGCTTCGGCGCGGGGTGTGTTTCTGCCCGGGCCGGCATTCACGCTATTCAGATCTCGCAAGGGTGAAGGTGATCCTGTGGCAAGGCGCCCGTCCAACGATACAGGTACGCGTCCGGTCTCCATGGCCGACGTCGCCCGCGCTGCCGGCGTTTCGCAGCAGACGGTTTCGCGCGTCGCCAACGGCTTGCCTAACGTTAACGAGCAGACGCGCCAGCGCGTACAGGCCGCTATGCAAAAGCTCGGCTTTCGTCCGAGTTATGCCGGTCGCTCGCTGCGCGACGGCCGTTATCATTCGGTCGGCCTGTGCGTCAACGATGTCACCAAGTTCGGCAACCTCTCAATGATCGACGGCATCGCCAGCGCTGCTCGCGAGCATAATTGCGCCATCACGCTGGTCGAGATGTCCAAGACCGAGGAGTTTTCGCTTGCCGAGGCCACGCGTCGTATGGCCGCATTGCCGGTGGACGGCATCATCATCGGTATGAGTCGCATGGCGCCCGATTTTGAGACGTTTGATCCGTTGCCGGGTATCGGCACGGTCATCGTTACCATGTACGCGCACCCGCGGGTGACCACGGTCGATTCCGACCATTACGGCTGCTCGCTATTGCTTATGGATCACCTGTTTGAGCTGGGGCACGATCAGATTCGCTATATTGGCGGCCCGTCGTTCTCGGTCGACGAACAATTTCGTCGTGCCGGTTGGCAGGATGCACTCGAGCGTAAACACATCGAGCCGGCAGAGCCGCTCGAGGGCGACTGGTCTGCCAACAGCGGCTACGAGGCCGGCAGGTACCTGGCCGAGCACGATCGCACCATGACGGCGATCTATGCGGCAAACGATCAGATGGCAAATGGCGCGATTGCCGCGCTGCGTGATAGCGGTCTTCGCGTGCCCGAGGACGTAAGCGTGGTGGGCGTCGATGATTCGCTCGATGATTTTGTAGCACACAACGAGCTCACGACCGTGCGATTCGATCTACATCAGCGCGGACGCGAGGTGTTCGAGCATGCGGTTCCCGAGGCGGGTACGGCGGGCAAAACCGTTGCCATTCGTATTCCCGGCCAACTCATTATTCGACATAGCACGGCGATACCGCGCGCATAGTTTGTGCAGGTAAACAGCAGTATATTCCGCCTAAATTCCAATCGATAAGGATGCTGACAGATAGCCGTGGCTATGAAGGCGAGTGTTATGATAGACGGGTTCTTTTGTCTATCTAGGAGGCTTTGCCTGATGGAGATCACCAAGGATATCCGCTACATCGGTGTCGACGATCACGACATTGACCTGTTCGAGGGCCAGTACGACGTGTCCGAGAACGGCATGGCATACAACAGCTATGTTATCTTGGGCGATAAAATCGCTGTCGCCGATTCGGTTGACGCTGGCTTTGTTGACGAGTGGCTCGGCAACCTCGAGGCCGTGCTCGATGGCCGTACGCCCGACTACCTGGTTGTCCATCACATGGAGCCCGATCACTCCGCCGGTATCGCCGCCTTTATGGAGCGCTATCCCCAGGCACAGATTGTGGCCAGCATGGGCGCCTTCCGCATGATGGTCAACTACTTTGGCACCGACTACCCCGAGCGCAAGATGGTCGTCAAAGAGGGCGACGTGCTCGACCTGGGTGGCCACAGCCTGACCTTTATCGGCGCCCCCAACGTGCACTGGCCCGAGGTACTGTTCTCTTACGAGGCAACCGACAAGGTGCTCTTTAGCGCCGACGGCTTTGGCAAGTTCGGCGCCAACGACATCGAGGACCCCGAGGGGTGGGCTTGCGAAGCTCGCCGCTACTACTTTGGCATCGTCGGTAAGTTCGGCAAGTTCGTGCAGGCCGTGCTCAAGAAGGCCGCCGACCTGGACATTCAGATCATCTGTCCGCTCCACGGCCCCGTGCTGACCGAGAACCTGGGCTACTACCTCGACACCTATAACACCTGGTCGAGCTATCAGCCCGAGGACGAGGGCATCACGATCGCCTATGCGAGCGTGTATGGCCATCTGAAGGCTGCCGTCGAGGAGCTCGCATCTGCGCTTGAGGCTCGCGGCCAGAAGGTCTCCGTCTTTGACCTGGCTCGCGACGACATGGCCGAGGCCGTTGAGGATGCGTTCCGCTATGACCGTCTGGTGCTCGCCTCCATCACCTATCAGGGCGAGATCTTCCCGTTCATGAGCACCTTTATCCACACGCTTGCCGAGCACGCCTATCAGAACCGTACGGTGGCGCTTGTCGAGTCCGGTTCCTGGGCGCCTGCAGCGGCCAAGATTATGACCAAGGAGCTCGAGGGTATGAAGGACATCACCCTGACGCAGAACAAGGTGACTGTGCTGGGCTCGCTCAACGAAGCCTCGCGCGCTCAGATCGAGGCCCTCGCCGACGAGCTGTCCAAGTAGCGACACGTTCACTTTTGACGCTCAACCATCACAACCACCACAAAGGGGACAGGCACCTTTGTGGTGGTTTTTCCATTTCGGGATCCGATTGTCTCAATCTGTAACATCTGGGCGTCTAAATCGTCCCTAAGTGTTACAGGTTTAGATTAAGGGCGGGGGTCGAGCGGGATTATCTCTATCTGTAACAGTTAGCCGGCTTTTAAGGGCCTAGTTGTTACAGATTGAGACAAACTGGCGGAGCGAACCGCCGTGTCGCTCAAACCACCACAAAGGTGACTGTGAACTGCCTCCCATTTCTTGGACATCGGGAAATGGGAGGTTTTCCATGAGTAT
>UQIK01000007.1 GCA_900541125.1 uncultured Collinsella sp. | reverse complement strand
AGCTGCGGGAACGGCCTATTCACTCAATGTGTTCGGCTGAGATCGGAAATCAACCGGCATCGAAGCAGTGACGCTGACATTTTTTAACGCAGAAAAATAAGCAGAAATCAATTAATCTGCGTTAAGAAATAGTTGAGAAGAAAAACGACGAGTCCCGGGCGCAATGCCGTTGCGCTCCGGGCCTCGTCGCTTTGCGAAGTATCTAACGGTCTCGTTGCCGTGGTACCTAGTCAAACAGGCTCGGCATGTCGTTTTCCTTCATGAGGGCACCGGCTGAGGGGAGGCTCTGCGCGGTGAACTTCTCGGCCGAGACGCCGGCGCCAAGAATCTCCTCGGTCGTGCCGACGGTGGTGACCGAGCGACCCTTCTTGGCCGTAAAGGCCTGGACGCCCTGCGTGTTGGTGGTCGTCTTGGTCTTGAGCAGCGACGTGTTGAAGTTCATCAGGCGGTAGTCACTCGAGACCAGTGCGATGTCGCGATCTTCCTTGAGCACCTGGGCATACAGCAGCTTGCTGCCACCGTAGATGGCGTTTTTGAGGCGCTTGCGGTTGGTCTTGGTGACGTATCCAGAAAGCGCGACGCGCACCACGCGGCCGTTCTCAAAGACGAACAGCGCGTCGGCCTTGTAGTCCTCGGGGTCGATGACCCAGATGACACTCTCGTCGGGTTCCATCTCAAGATCGGTCGGCAGGTACGAGCCCAGCTGGGCCGACTTGGTGTCCTCAAACGCCGCAACCTTGCACTTGTACACCTGGCTCTTGTTGGTAAAGACCAGCAGCTCGTGGGTGTTGGAGGACGGGAACTCGATAAAGGGCTTGTCGCCGTCCTTGTACTTGAGCGTGGTGGCCTTCTTGAGTACGCGGTCCGTCATCTTCTTAAGGTAGCCATCGCGCGAGAGCATGATGGTGACCGGGTACTCCTCGACCTCGGGCTCCAGGCTCACCTCGATGACCTCATGGGGCTCGATCCTGCCCGTGCGGCGCGGCATCACGTACTTCTTGTTGACCGCGGCCAGCTCGTCGCTGATGACCTTCTTGATGTTCTCCTCGCTGGAGAGGATCTCCTCAAGCTCGGCAATCTCGCCCTCAAGCTTGGCAATGTCCTTTGTGCGGTTGAGGATGTACTCCTCGTTGATGTTGCGGAGCTTGAGCTCGGCAACAAACTCGGCCTGGGTCTCGTCGATGTCGAAGCCGCGCATAAGGTTGGGCACGACCTCGGCCTCGAGCTTGGTGCCGCGAATGATGGCGATGGCCTTGTCGATGTCGAGCAGGATTGCCTCGAGGCCGTGCAGCAGGTGCAGGCGCTCGGACTTTTTGCCCAGGTCAAAGTTGATACGGCGGAGCGTGGACTCAACACGCCACTTGACCCACTCGTGCAGGATCTGGCGCACGCCCATAACACGGGGATAGCCGTCGACCAGCACGTTGAAGTTGCACGAGAACGAATCCTGCAGCGTGGTCGAGCGATAGAGCTTGGCCATGAGCTTGTCGGGGTCGACACCGCGCTTAAGGTCGATGGCGATGCGCAGGCCCGAGAGGTCGGTCTCGTCGCGGATGTCAGCGATCTCCTTGACCTTGCCCTCTTTGGAGAGCTTGACGATGCGCTCGATGATGACATCGGTCTTGGTGGTGTAGGGGATCTCGTACACCTCGATGATGCGTTCTTCGGGAATCCAGCGCCAACGGGAGCGGATCTGGAAGCTGCCAAGGCCGGTCTCGACAATCTTCTCCATCTCCTCGCGGCGGTAGATGATCTCGCCGCCGGTCGAGAAGTCAGGCATGGGCATGTACTCGAGCAGGTCGCAGTCGGGGTCCTGCAGGTAGTGCATCGTTGCGGTGCAGACCTCGTTGAGGTTGAAGCCGCAGATGTCGGACGCCATGGCGACGCCGATGCCCTTGTTGGCCGAGACGAGGATGTTGGGGAACGTGGTGGGCAGCAGGCGCGGCTCCTTCATGGCGCCGTCGTAGCTGTCGACGAAATCGACCGGGTCCTTGTCGATGTCCTTGAAGATCTCGGCGCTGATGGGGGAGAGCTTGGCCTCGGTATAACGCGAGGCGGCGTAGCTCAGGTCGCCCGAATAGTACTTGCCAAAGTTGCCCTTCGACTCTACGAAGGGGGCAAGCAGTGCCTCGTTGCCGGTGGCTAGGCGCACCATCGTCTCGTAGATCGCGGCATCGCCGTGCGGGTTGAGCTTCATGGTCTGACCCACGATGTTGGCGCTCTTCTGGCGCTCGCCCTTGAGCAGACCCATCTTGTACATGGTGTAGAGCAGCTTGCGATGCGAGGGCTTAAAGCCGTCGATTTCGGGGAAAGCACGCGAGACGTTGACGCTCATGGCGTAGGGCATGTAGTTGACCTCGAGCGTCTGCGTTATCGGCTGATCGGTGACCTCGGAGTGCAGGCCGATGACGTTCTCGGCGTTGACCTGCTTTTTCTTTGGCTGGGTTTTCGTCTTCTTCTTTGCCACGATTTCCTCTTGAACTTCTTATGGGCCGTCGTTATCGATTTGCTGCTATTGCAGGTCCAGCTGGTCCAGATATTCCTTGCCGTGCTCGGAGATATGGCGCTTGCGGCCCGCCTCGTCGTTGCCCAACAACAGGTTGAACATGGTTTCCATCTTGGTGACGTCCTCGGGCTCCACCTTAATCAGGCGACGCGTCTCGGGGTTCATGGTGGTGAGCCACATCATGTCCGGGTCGTTCTCACCAAGACCCTTGGAGCGGTTGATGGAGCACTTTTGGTCGCCGATTTCTTTGAGGATGCCGTTCTTCTCGAGCTCAGTGTAGGCAAAGTAGGTCTTTTCCTTGCAGTTGATCTCGTAGAGCGGCGACTCGGCGATATACACGTAGCCCTCGTCGATAAGCGTGGGCACCAGGCGGTAGAGCATGGTGAGCACGAGCGTGCGGATGTGGTAACCGTCGACGTCGGCGTCCGTACAGATGATGACCTTGTTCCAGTTGAGGTTGTCCAGGTCGAAGGTGCCGAGGTTCTTGATGCGCTTGTCTTTGATTTCCACGCCGCAGCCCAGCACGCGCATGAGGTCCATGATGATGTCGGACTTAAAGATGCGCGGGTAGTCCTCCTTCAGGCAATTGAGGATCTTACCGCGGACGGGCATAACGCCCTGGAACTCGGCATCGCGCGAGGTGCGAATGGCGCCTGCTGCCGAGTCGCCCTCTACGATGTAGATCTCGCGGCGGCTCTTGTCCTTGGAGCGGCAGTCGATGAACTTCTGCACGCGGTTGGCCATGTCGGTCTTCTGCTGCAGGTTGGTCTTGATGCTCTGACGCGTCTTCTCGGCGTTCTCGCGCGAGCGCTTGTTGATGAGCACCTGCTCCATGATCTTGTTGGCGGCGTCTTTGTTCTCGATTAGGTAGGTCGAGAGGCGCTCCTTAAAGAAGGCCGTCATGGCCTGCTGGATAAAGCGGTTATTGATGGCCTTCTTGGTCTGGTTCTCGTAGGACGTCTGGGTGGAGAAGCAGTTGGTCACCAGCACCAGACAGTCCTGGACGTCCTGCCACTTAATGCCGCTCTCGTTTTTGTTGTATTTGCCCTGTTGCTTAATGTAGGCATCGATGGCGCTGGTCAGAGCGCTACGGGCCGCCTTCTCGGGTGAGCCGCCGTTCTCGAGCCAGGAGGAGTTGTGGTAGTACTCCTGCATCGTGAAGGTGCGCGAGAAGCACATGCATGCGGTGATTTTAACGTTGTAATCGGGCAAGTCCTCGCGATCGCGACCGCGACGGTCGGCCTCGATAAAGAAGGGCTCGGTAAGGTAGTCGGTACCGACCTTCTCGAGCACGTAGTCCTCGATACCCTTGGGATAGCAAAAGTCCTCTTCGGAGAACTCGCCATCGTCGCCCTCGATGCGCAGACGGAAGGTCACGTTGGCGTTGACCACGGCCTGGCGGCGCATGGTCTCGCGATACCAATCGTGGGGGATGCTGATGGAGGTAAAGACCTCAAGATCGGGGCGCCATTTGATGGTGGTGCCGGTGCGGTTCTCGTCGCTGGGCTCAATCTCGAGTGCCTTCTTTTTGGCACCGACGACCTTGCCCTTCTTAAAGTGTAAGGAGTACTTGTTACCGTCACGCCAGACGGTGACGTCCATGTACTCGGAAGCGTACTGAGTCGCGCAGGAGCCCAGGCCGTTGGTGCCGAGCGAGAAGTCGTAGTCGCCGCCCTGGTTGTTGTTATACTTGCCGCCGGCATAGAGCTCGCAGAAGACGAGTTCCCAGTTGAAGCGCTTCTCGGAGGGGTTCCAGTCGAGCGGGCAGCCGCGGCCGTTGTCCTCTACCTGGATAGAGCCATCGCGAAAGGCGGTAAGGGTGATGAGCTTGCCGTAGCCCTGGCGCGCCTCGTCAACGGCGTTGGACAGGATCTCGAAGGCAGCGTGTGCACAGCCATCGAGTCCGTCCGAGCCAAAGATGACGGCGGGGCGTAGACGTACGCGTTCCTCGTCCTTGAGCTGGCGGATACTGTCGTTACCATAGTTTGCGGTGTTTTTTGCCATACTCGCTCTCTCGGTGCTCCCTTGCTGCGTTTAAGTCATATAGATAGTCAAGGTAGCATAGCCCAGCCCACAGGCGATTCCAACCAACACGAAATCCATCGAACAATCGTTCGGAGTATATAGACTGATAATACGATATTGGAAAAAATAGCTGAATGAAATCAATAGATATTTGATTCCATTTAGTAGAACCTCATATATACTAAACAAAAACGAATCAGAAGAGCTTTTATTTAATAGAACGGTGATGATATGAAGATTATCGAACGTCCTCAATATATGGAAGCGCTTCTTGGCGCTAAGGGAACGCCGGACATCAAGGTTATTACCGGCATTCGTAGGTGCGGCAAATCTGTTCTACTGGAAGCTCTTGCCGATCGCATTCGTGAGGCCGACCCTGATGCCAATATTATCCGCATCAATTTCAATCTCCTCGAATTCGAGGAGCTAACGGATTATCGAGCATTGCATCGCTACGTTGAGGAAAGCTATTGCGAGGGCTTCGATAACATTGTGATGATCGATGAGGTGCAAACTTGCGTTGGGTTCGAAAAAGCGGTCAATAGCCTTCATGCATCGGGTAAATACGATATCTACGTTACTGGCTCCAACGCATTCTTGCTTTCGAGTGACTTAGCGACGCTTTTTCGCGGGCGGACATATGAGGTCGAAGTATTTCCGTTCTCCTTGCTTGAGTTTTCGACATATCACGGAATTCATAACCCGGACGAAGCGCTTGACCGATATTTGAGAGAGGGCGGAATGCCTGGCTCGTATTTGTATCCTAGCGAGCGAGCTCGCTATCGATATATTGCGAACGTGCTAGATGTCTTGGTTTTGCGTGATGTGGAAGAAAAGCATGGGGTTCGTAACAAAGTGCAACTAGAACGTGCATGCGATTTCCTAATGGACAATATCGGTAACATATCTTCTGTTAGTGGGATTGCGGCTGCGCTGGATGCTGCCGGAACGCGCGTTTCCGTGGCAACGCTCGCCCAGTACCTCGGATTTTTATGCCAGGCCTTTGCGTTCTATCGAGTGCGCCGCTATGACGTAGGCGGTAAAAAGTACCTCGCTTCGGGTGATAAATACTATTTATCGGATCATGCAATCAGATACGCAAAACTTGGAACTAAAAAACTCGACTTCGGGCATGTATATGAAAATATGGTCGCTTTAGAGCTCCTAAGACGCGGTTGGGAAATCTATATCGGGGTGCTTTATAAGAAGGAAATCGACTTCGTGGCAATTCGTCGCGATGAGCGAGTGTATATCCAAGTTAGCGATGACATTTCGCGTCAGGAAACCTTTGAGCGCGAAGTGGCACCTCTGCTTGCGATACGTGATGCGTATCCCAAGATGGTCATTGCGCGAACAAAGCACGAGGCTGTTGATTATGAGGGGATTAAGGTGGTCGACCTCGCCCGATGGCTGATGGGGGAGGGGTCGGATGTCGAATAGCGGGCGGTGGACGCCTATCTAAATCATTGCGCTGCTCGGGCGCCTTGAGGGTCTTCTTAATAATGCGGGTGAGCCCACTCTCCTTACCGATGAATTCCACTTACTCGTTTCTGCCCGAGTAAGTTTGAAGACGGATGAGCCCGCTTCATTTTGTTTGCGGCTGGATACGTCTGTCGAAAAGTGCCGCGTGGATGGCTCAAATCGAACATTGGGACAGGCGTCTCATTTTATGGGCCGAGGGCGTGCGTATACGAGTCTTTTTTGTCCATAGGGGATGCTGGGTGGTTGCTAGTTGGGCCACGGGTCACTTCGCCGGCACTGCTTTTCGTCATACGCTCATAGTGGAGGCCGATGCCACGGAGTCGACTTGGGACTCGGGCAACGGATGAACTGCGAGCCGAAAGGAGCGGTGAGGATGATGAAGCCCATGACGAAGAAGCTGCTGTTGGGAATTCCCACCGTGACGCTTTCGGCCGTGCTGGTGTGTACGGTAGCCGGCTGTGGCGGTAGTGCTCCGAGCGGCTCGGCTGGTAGCTCGGGCGGGGGCGCGCCTGTGCAGGAGAAGTCCAAGAAGTCCAAGGCCTATGAGTCGCAGACGGTCGAGGTGGCTGGCATAACCTATGAGTCGGTGGCTCACGGTACGTTCTATCGCGGTGATGCCAAGAAGCAGGACGGCTTTTACCTGCACATCAAGATTACCAACAACAACACAAAGAACAGGACGTTCAGTTCCTTTAACGTGCATGCTGCTCAGGGCGATCTTGAGGCGGGTGACCCGTTGTTCACTTCCGGCAAGGCGGCTGTGCTCGACTACGTCGCAAGCGAAGCTCCCGATGATCTGCACAAGGGAATTGACCTTTCCGAGAGGCCAGATATCGGTCCGGGCGAGACCGTTGAGTACGTGTATTTCTGGGCGCCCAAGACGGCGTACTACGGGCCCATCACTGTCGAGTTCGTAGACGCTTACGCCCCCGCCAAGAATCATGAAGCCATGCACTTCGACACCACGGGATGCGAGACCAAGGAGTTCAAGGCGGCCGGCGGCGTGGCCGATTCTGACGAGAAGGCAGATTTAACGGGCATCGACTGCGCATCGTACAGCATCGAGGCCGCCGATGGGTACACGCTGGATTCATCCAACGAAGAGCGCGAAAAGGCAAACTTCTTCCACGACGAGACTGGAGGACGCCTGAACATCAGCATCTTCCCGCGCTCGCCGGAGGAAGAGGTTGCAAGCCTAGAGCAGGTCTACGAAGGCAAGGAGACAACAACCGACCAGGTCGAGTACAACGGTATAACGTGGCTGCGCTTTACTGGTCCCGACAAGAGCCATACGCTGTTTGCGACGGCTCCCGCGACGGGCGAGACCGTCCGCGTGTCGATTGGCTGGAAGATTGATTGGGACGCTGCCGTGCCCATGATGGAGGCGCTAAAGCTCAAGTAGCGCTGTGATTCCCATGTCAGGCGACTCAGGGCTGGCTCCGAGTTATCGGGGCCAGCCCTTTTTAGTGCTCGATGAGCAGGGCCAGTGCTTCGCGCAGTTTCGGGTACAGCGGGGCACCGTGCGCGCAATGACGAACATGATTTCCATAATGACAGATATAGTTGACATCTTTTGATTTATGCAATATATTTCTGTCATGTTGCAACGGATATCTGTCCACATTTACGAAAGGAACTCCATGCCGGGCAAAAAGAACCTACGCATGAAGGCGGCACGCGCGGCGGCTGGCCTTTCGCAAGCTGACTTAGCCCAAGCCGTGGGCGTTACGCGCCAAACCATCGGCCTTATCGAGGCGGGCGGCTACAACCCCACGCTCAATCTGTGCGTGGCAATCTGTAAGGCGCTGCGCGTTACGTTGAACGACTTGTTTTGGGAAGACGAAACCGACGCCGACCCTAATGCTCTTTAGGAGTTCACTATGAAATATGAAGATCTGAAAATCGTGCAAAAGTGGCGTGAATATGCCGGCCCAAAGGATGAACGCCTGGAGGTTGAGAACGCGAAGATCTACAAGATTGGTTTCGTGCTGCTTTCGTTTGGCATGTTGATGATCTTTTTCTACCAGTTTATAGCTCGACAGGTTGCGTGGGTTCACAGCGACGCCAGTGAAATGCCGCATGGCTTTGCAACGCCGTTCGAGGCAGCCATGTATTTGTGGCTCGTTCTCGTGATGTTGATTTGCGCAGGACTGCAAACGCGGAAGGGCTATGTCGATACCAATCGTTTTGGGCAAACCGAGCATCTTCCTGTTGGATATTTTCTGCTTGTCAGCGGTCTTAGCGGCGCCGCGTTCGCGCTTGTTATTGCCGCAATGCGCTGTATCGCTGAGGCGCAGATCGTACCGCTTGAAAGTGTCTTTTGGTTGGCGAACCTGGCCACGGGCGTGTTCTGCGGCGCGACGATTTTTGCGGCCACGTTTGCTGCCCTGTGCGCAACGTTTTTCACGGCGAAAAGACGCCGTGCCAAGCTCGAGGCAGAACTCGACTCCTCTGACGACATCTAATGCGTAATGGGCTGGCTCTGGGTATCCAAAACCAGCCCATTTTGATGTTCGATGAGCCGAGTCAGCGTCTCTCGTAAAAGCAACTAGGAGCTAGCGAAGCTCATCAGAATTGACCTCATCGGCGGTGTCTTTTTCGAGCGCCGTGCGGCGGGCGCTGTAGGCGATGAGGCCGGCGCCTGCCGCGGCGAGTGCTGCAGCGGCTGCCGTAAGGGGAGCGTTGACATCGCCCGTGCCAGCGAGCACGCCCGCTTTTCCGGAGCGTTTGTTATTGCTGTGGTCCTTGCCACTGCCGGAGCTGCTTCCGCCGGAGCCGCCGCCCTCGTCGGTACCGCCGCCACTCGAGCCGCCATCGTCGTCTGCTGTCATCGGGGCGTCGTGAAGTTCTGTCGTATCCGCGCTGTCGCATACGCCGACCTGAACTTCTGAGCGTTCGCATGCCGCGTCGGGCACATGAAGCTCGTGCAGTACGGCACCCAGCGCCGAGTTTGCGCCCGGTCGAATTTCCTCGAGCGTTACGGGATCGAGCGCCACCAGCTTACGCGCCTTCGCATATAGCGTTACGCGTTTGCCCACCTCGTCGCTCCAACTCTCGGGGATGGCGAAGCTCATGCGGAACTGTGCCGTGCAACCCGGTGCCAGCACGGCGTTGCCACTGTCGGCTACCAGCGGGTGCGTTGCAAAATGTGCGCCCAGCGTCTCGAGCGTGTACTTCATGTGTGTCATGTCGTTGGCCGAAGCGTCCTCGGCAAGCTCTGGATCGTAGATCGATGCCATGCGTGCGTTCACTCCGAACCCGATGGATGCGCTGGAGAACGGCTGACTGGAGCCCTCTCGGTACAGATCGATCGTGCCGGCGGTCAGCAAGGTGTTGCCGTCGTTTCGCACCGTGACCATGAAGGATTCGCCTGCTGCTCCGGGCACCACCGCGCCCGAGGTAGCGACTGCGCCCGTCGGAGTGGCACACGCCACCAAGGGCACTTCGATGCCGTGTAGTTCTGCCTCGCTCTTCTCCGCGCTCACAATGTGCGTGGCGAGCGCGGAGAGCATGCTCCCCGACGTCAAAAATGTCGTTATCTGATCGACGGGATGGTCCAGCTCGCACATCACGAACGGCTCCGTGAACAGATCGCCTGCCAAGGTGCTGGCGAAGATGCGGAAGTGCTTGCCCATCACTGCTACCGGGTTGCCTTCTTCGTCGTAGGTTTGTCCCACCTTGCCATCGGTGTTCTCTACATAGAGCACGCACCTGCCGTTGTTGCTTACGCTGAACGATGCCGGGCCGCAGCCTGCGGCACCCACGGGCTGCGTTGCAAATACCGATGCGCCTCGCGTCCAAGTAATATGCTGCAGTTGCTCGTTGACGGTAGCCAAAAAGCCCGTGTGCTGCGGCCACGGCACCGCGTGGGGTACTGTGGCATCTGGCGACATAACGCCCCAGCCCGCAATGGACTGGCCGATCACGGCGTACGATGCACAGCCACAACCGCCTGCGGTCTCGTATGCAACGGGCACCACCATTTTGCCGTTGATATTCTCGGGCGCGCCGAGCTCGATGCTCGACGGTGCCTGCGGAAAGCGGAGAACTTGGCGGAACGTCAGGCTATCGCCCGAAACGTCCGACCACAGGGTAAAGCACTCCAGCGCAACCTCGGCCTCGCTGCCGAGCGCCTTTTCTGCGGTGGTTCCGCGGCGGTGGAGGTAGGCGCCCGACAGGCGCCCGTTGACAAGTGTCTTGCCCACCGTGATGCGTGGGCACTGCAGGCAATGGTAGCCATCCTCCTGAAGGCGGCCGCGCGAGATGCTGCGCCACGACGTGTGCGATACCACGCGAACTCCGTCGTTGCTTATGCGCAGGCGCACAACGGACAGTATGCCGGCTGTGCTTGCCATATCGAAAAGGGTGTCGTCGCCGGCGGGGCGCTCGCCCGAGACCAGCAGCACGTAGGCGTCCTGGTTTCCTCTTCCGTCCGTATATTCCACTACGTCGAAGTCGTAATCGTATATGCTGTCGCGCTCCACGTCGCCCTCGCCAAACCCAAGGGGAAAGTCCACAGGCGTGGGAGCGGACCACGTTCCGTTTGCCTTTGTGTGTACCACCAGGCGCGAGCGACCATTGTCGCCGTAGCGCACCGAGGCGATACGGAACAGGCATTCTACGCCGGCAATCATTGCCAGCTTCATGTGGGCTTCGCTGAGCACGCCAGCAAACAGCACGTTGTCGCTCGAGGGCTTGATGCCGCCACGCTCGTCCTCCGACACGCCGGCAGAATCGGCGTTCGGGTCGGCAACGGTGTTCGTTGCCTGACCGATGTAGGTGTACTCATACATCGGCGCGGCGTTTTCGTCGTTCTCTATCAGTGCATGGACGAAATGCTCGATCTGTCCCGTGTCGTCGCTTTCTGCATCCGCCTCGAGCTCAATGCGCGTGACCGCTTGATCCCAATCGCGCACGACAGGCGCGGCGTTTACGACAGTGGCCTTAACCTCGGCGCGTGCGAGCAGTTCGGCGTTGGTGACGATGGTGGCCGATGCGATAAATTGCGGCAAACCACCCGCCTCGGCGTTGCCGGCCGAGCCGAAGCAGGCATCCAGCGTATAAGGCGTATCTCCATCCAATGCGAGCTCAGAGCGCTGGAGCACATACTGGTCGCCATTGTTCACCGACATATTCCACGAATCGATGAGTGTGGGCCACGACCCCGACCAAGCCTTGGTGGTCCACTTGAACATTACGAACTGGAGTATTACATCGACATCGACGTCTGCACCTACACGCAGTCGCGGAAGCTGGTGTCCATTTGCCTTTTCGTACCCAATGAACAGCGTGAGGGATGCGGCGCCGCGCACGGCAGACGAAGCGACGCCTGCAACGCCGGCGCCAAAGGTGACGGCAAGCCCGATCTGGATGGTGAACGAGCCCGACGTGTTTGAATAGTCGAGCGAAATGTTTTTAAAAAACGCCGCGCCGCTGCCGTGCGTGTGGGCACCCACGGCGAGCGCCAGTTTTGCCAGCACCCAGGGGTTGACGTTTAGGAAAAATGGCACCGGTCCTAGGGTAAACTGCTCGGTCCAATTGAGGTCGGTTCTTACCTGGAAGAGGGCCTTAATATTGCCGTATGCGGGGTCGTTGTTGTTACCCCAGGTTTTGCCCACCCAATCGTAGGCGAGTGAGCCGTACAGCTGTGTGGCGATATCCATCGTGAACAGCGGTGTGCAATGGTGGCGAAGGAGCTTGGTGTTTCTTGGATCGGTGCCCGAACCGGCACTCATACTCTTGTACTGATTCCACTTCCCCTCCATCTCGTCGAGGTAGCGGTTTGCCTGCTTGGCGCCCGACTCACGCGGCGATTTCTTCCAGTATTCCGGATCAGGGTTGCCCGAATCGTTCATATAGCTGGCTGGTTTGTATCCTCCGCCAAACAGCACGTATCCAGCAAACGAGAAATCGAAGAGGATCGGAAATGTGGGCATCCAACACGTGAACTTATTGCCGCCGATGCCGGGAAACGCCGCGGGGAAATCAAACGGAGTGATCTCTTGGTCCATGGTGGTGGGGACGATAGTGGTCGATCCGGATTCCGCCTTTGCCGCCGGCGCAGTGACAACGGCCATGGGGGAGGAGAGTGTGTAGGTTTTGCCCTGGTAGTCGAGGACAAAGCGCAGCTTGCATCCTTCTTCCAGAAGGCTCGATGCCGCGTCGAGGAACTTGTCTTCGAGTGTGAACGTTGCCAGATTATTCGCACCCGATGCACTGGCCTTGATCTGGCCGATCTGTGTGACGGTTTCGGGTGAGCTGCCCGCGGCATGCGTCACTTTGTTGATGCGTAGCGTTGCCTGTCCACCCTGTGGCAGATGTGCCTGCACGGTAAAGGCGTGCGTATCGGGCTGGTCGTTTGCTGCTTCGTCCGCTGGCATTGCCATAAACGTGGCGTCGGCGTACTGGATGTCCCATTCGTCGAATGTGAGCTGGCGGAAGTACGGCTCGCCATCGGAAAGCGGACGTGTGGGAGCGGTAATGGCAGTACCGCCCAGAATGCGAGCGAGGGGAATCTCGACATCGCGGTAGCCTGCCATGCTAATGGAGATGCCGCCGTTAAAGTCGTACGCGTCAAGGAGCGTTGCCTCGTCCACGTAGCCTTCTGAAAGCGGCGCGACCTCAAAGATGGCGGTGCCTTCGTCATCGGTCGTGGCGGTGAGCTGCTTGCCTGCGGCATAGCGCGATGTGAGCGTGACCTGGGCACCCGTGATGGGCGTATTCTTGTTGGCGACGTCGACCACGACCACACCAAACATGGTGCGCGAGAGAACGAGCACCCTGAAGGGGTCTTTTTCGTCGGCATGGGCTTCGGCGGGCGCGAACGGCAATATGAAGGCGTTTGCGCTTCCCGGCACGCGAGGCAACATAATGCTCGCTAGCGAGGACGCTCCGGCAACAAGTAACGAACGGCGATCAAGCATCTTTGGCTCCCATCCCGCAGGTATCGGTGGAAATAATCCAATTTTGCGAGAAGGCGCCCCGTGGCGGTAGTGCCGTTCAAGGGTCAAAATGTCCAAATTGATCGAGCGAAGCGCCGGGTTCCGGAACGCGCTCGATGCGCTTGGCAGTCCGGTCGCTAACGTAACATATGCGTGACCAGCTCGGCGCGTGTGCCGATGCCAAGCTTTGCGTATACGCCGGATAGGCGGTTTTTGACGGTGCCCGGCGACACACCCATATGGCGTGCGATTTCGGCGTTGGTCCACCCACGGCAGGCGAGCATGGCCATGGTGAACTCCGTGGTCGTTAGATCGTCGGCTACGTCCTCGCCCGAATCGGGGTTGTGGATGCGTCGCCAGCCGTAGCTGAAGCGGTACGTGATCTCGATGATGCGCGCGAAGTCGTCAGGGTATTGCGTTTTTAGGCACGCCTCGATGAGCCCCTGTAAAAGGCCGTGGTGCTCGCCAATGAGCTCGATAAGGCCGTCGGGACGCGCAATGTTCCAAGCAACTCCGAAGTGCGTTTTTGCGGCGTCGATGTCCTTGAGGCTCATGCATGCCATGGAGGCTGCCAGGTGCAGGAACAGTTCCGAGATCGGATAGCTCCCTTGTTTCATGATCAGGGCGTTTTCCGCCATGCCCAGACTGCGGCCATATTCGCCGCGCAGGTACAGGGCATGCGCCATCACGTAACTGGCGAACAGGCGCAGGCCTTCGGGCAGATGCGCCGCAAGTGGATAAAACTCTTCGGCAGAATACGGGGAAGGCAAGTGCAGCAGGACGCTCGCGGCGGAGGCGAACAGGATATGCGTGGCGTGGACGGCGGGCGATTCCTCGTCGGCCGGTGTATCGAGGATGCCCGCAAGGCAACGGCGGGCATCGGCGATACGGTTGAGCGACAGACTGGCGTATCCGCAGATAAAGCATGCGGAATAGCGCAGCGCGGGATCGGTGGCGTCAAGATAGGGGCGTGCTGTCTCGGCGGCGAGGGTGGCCTGTCCGCGAAAGTACAGCGCTTCTGCCGTGGCGATGGTGCGTGAATCGGGGTCGGGAATGCCTGCAACCGCAGCGTCAATCTGCCCTGGCACAAAGGCGGTGCACATCAACGGCATGGGAACGCATGGGTAGCCATCGCAGTCCATCTTCCATCTCCCAACAGCTGGCAACAATAGCAGCAATTGTACTCCTGTTGCTCGGGACCCCTTTCGTTTTACTGTTCGGTTAACGCTGCGGATCGTTTTGGAAGGCTTACGAGCATGGTGGTTCCGTTCTCGGAACTTGTTTCGACCTCTACCGTGCCACCGTGAAGCGCTGCAATCTCCCAAACGAGCGCTAGCCCGAGTCCTGCGCCGCCGTATGCCCTGCTGCGGGATTTGTCTAGACGAAAGAACGGCTGGAAGATGCTCTCTCGGTACTGCTTGGGTATTCCCGGGCCCTCATCTTTGACTCGCAGGAGCACGTGGCTGTCGCTGTCGCTGATGGAGACGTTGACAGTCGAGCCGGAGCGGCTGTAACGGATGGCGTTTTCGACCAGATTAAACATCAGCCGATAGAGGAGCGTATCACTTCCGATTGCTAAAGCGTCTCCGGCGCAATCGAGGGCTATGCCCTTATTCTCGGCAAGTGGCGCAAGGTCGGTGAGGACCTCTTCGGACAGGGGGCCGAGTTCAACAGCGTCCCCGCAAGGGACACTGCGGAGCTCACTCATCTCGAGCAATACCTTGGTCATTCGAGACATGCGCTCAGTTTGTTCTTGTAGCAGGCCGAGCAGCTCGGCTGTTTCGGGTTGCAAACCGGAGTGCTCGGAGATGAATAGTTCAATCTGTGCTTGCATAAGGGCGAGCGGGGTGCGCAGCTCGTGTGCGGCGTTGCCGGTAAACTGACGCTGTGCAGAGAACCCTTCGCCAAGACGGGAGATCATGTCGTTGAAAGAGGCGCTGCATCGTTGTAGCTCGGTGGGCACATCTTTACTGAGTCTGATTTCGCTTAGGTTGTCAGGCTGCACACGCTCAACCTGGGCTGCAAAAGCCCGTAGCGGTTTGAGCGCACGACCGCTCACAAAGTATGCCAGCGCGCCGCCAAGGAGTGTGACTCCAGCCGTGATGTACCAGGCTGTCGTGCCAAAAGACTCCTGTGCGTCGTTTACGACGATCGTGACCCTGTCATCGGGGACCGCTTTCGTCGGGTCGAACGCCTGGGGCGAATCTTCGCCGGTTGCGTTAAAGGCCGAGATGTTACTGCCGATGGCATCCATGTAGCGCATGCCCGTATAGCCGACCAGGCAGTTCGTCAGCACGCACGCCGCACACGTGAGCAGTGCCGTCATAATCGTTATGCGCCATTGCAGCGAAAGCCTTTTCATTCGCCATCCTCCATAACGTAGCCCTCTCCAATCCGATTGCGAATCGGGTCGTATCCCAAAGCGCTGCGTAGCTTTTTGCGGAGTGACGAGATGTGAACGCGGGTTGCGTTGCTAAAGCTGTTCACGCTGCTATCCCAAACGTGCTCGATAAGCTCCTCTTGACTTACCGGACGCCCCTGATTAAGCATCAGGTATTCCAAGATTCCCGTTTCCTTGCGCGTAAGAGATAAAGCCTCGCTGTCCACGGAAGCGATGCGCGCCTTGGTGTCAAAGCGGAGCTTTCCGCAGGCTAAAACTATGTCGCTTTGTGTAAAGCGTCTGAGGGTAAGGCTGCGAATCCTTGCCGCAAGCTCGTCCAGATGAAACGGCTTGGTGAGGTAATCGTTGGCGCCGGCATCGAGTCCGGCGACTTTATCGGATACTCCGCCACGTGCGGACAGAATCAGTACCTTGGTCTCGCAGTCGGTTTTCCTAAGTTCCCTGAGCACAGTCATGCCGTCGATACGGGGGAGATTGAGGTCGAGTACCACGAGGTCGAAGGCCTCAACGTCCAGTAGGTCGAGCGCCTCCTGTCCGTCGTGACAGCAGTCGACGCTGTACGCCAAGTTTCGCAAGCTGCGCGCGATTGCATCGCACAGTGCTCGCTCGTCTTCGACGATCAAAATACGCATAACAGTCTCCTTGCACATTTCAAATCGCGCTTAACACGGATTTTATAGCCGATATGGTCCAATGGTCGCGTAACGAAAGGAGTGGTCAGGTTGTTCAAAGCGGTAAAACCCGTGGTACAGGTCGCTTTGTTGATCGTCGGAATTGCCATGGTGTGCTTTGGCGTTATGCGTGGCGAGGCGGATGCCGTGCTGGCCAAAGCGATTAGGCTGTGCTTGGAGTGTATCGGAATTGGATAAAAGAGAAAACACTGCGTCGCATGTTTTGGCTCGATTTCGCGGATTCATTCAGGCGGCGGCGACGCTCGTCACCAATATTCACCTGCCAAACTTTGCCAAAGGCGGCATCTATCAGGGCGCGGGAAAAACAGTCTGCGTACCTGGACTTAACTGCTATTCGTGCCCCGCGGCATCGGGTGCGTGCCCCATCGGGTCGTTCCAGTCGGTGGTAGGTTCATCCAAGTTCAACTTTTCTTACTATGTTACCGGTACGCTCATTTTGCTCGGCGTGCTGCTGGGACGCTTTGTATGCGGCTTTCTGTGCCCGTTTGGCTGGCTGCAGGAGCTGCTTCATAAGATTCCCGGCAAAAAGCTTTCGACAAAAAGGCTCAAGGCGCTTACGTATATCAAATACGTTGTGCTGCTATTTGCCGTGGTGCTGCTGCCCGTCTTGGTGGTTAACGACGTGGGCATGGGCGACCCGTTCTTTTGTAAGTACATCTGTCCACAGGGTGTGCTCGAGGGCGCCATTCCGCTGGCCGTTGCCAATGCCGGCATTCGATCTGCGCTGGGGCAGCTCTTTACCTGGAAACTTGTCGTTCTCATTGCCGTGGTAGTGCTGAGCGTTTTGTTCTATCGCCCCTTCTGCAAATGGATTTGCCCGCTCGGCGCATTCTATGCGCTCATGAATAAGGTGTCCTTGTTGGGGATTCAGGTCGACGCGTGCAAATGCATCTCGTGCGGCAAGTGTTCAAGGGTTTGTCAGATGGACGTTGATGTGGTCCGCGCGCCCAATCATGCCGAATGCATCCGGTGCGGAAAGTGCATCGGGGCCTGTTCCGTCGATGCCATCAGCTATCGCTATGGCCTGGATGTGTCGGCGGAAAAGATTCCCTTGACCGCCGATAAAAAGTAAACAAGCTTCGACAAAACGGAGGAATGACTATGAAGCTTTCTAAGATTGCGGCCCTGTTTATGGTGCCGGTGCTGGCCTTGTGTCTTGTGGCGTGCTCGGCACCTGGCGGCAATGCGAGCGAATCTGCGAGCTCCGATCCTAAGATCGCAGAACTCACTGCGCAGAAGCCGGCCAATGCCGACGAGGCCGCCGAGTTGTATGCAAAACTCATGCAGAAGGAGAACGAGATCTTTTCGAGTGATAACGCGCTGTGGGAAAAGGTATTCAATGCGGCAAATAAAGACTCGGCAATGATTGAGGACGGCAGCAATTACGGCGATTTCCTGCTCAAGACCATCGACGGCGCCAAGGATGAGTTCACGGCGGATGAGCTCAAGACGCTCAAGGCCGGTGCACAGCAGATCAAGGAGATCGAGGACAAGCTCGAGAGCCTGGAGAAGGAGTTCCCCGGCTGTGGAAGCACGCCGAGTGCAGGCGAGAGCGTCGACGCTTCGACCGCTGGCATGACGGCTGGTGCCAATGCTTCGAACGAGGCGACGAAGTTCCCCAGCTTTACGGGCAAGGACCTGGATGGCAACGACGTGAACAGCGACGAGCTGTTCTCTAAGAACAAGGTCACCGTCATGAACTTCTGGTTCACTACTTGCAAGCCGTGCGTGGGCGAGCTGGGCGATCTTGAGAAACTGAATCAGGAGCTTGCCAAGAAGGGCGGCCAGGTCGTGGGCGTCAATTCCTTTACGCTCGATGGCAACAAGGGCGAGATTGCAGATGCCAAGGACGTGCTGAGCAAGAAGGGCGTGACGTATAAGAACATCTGGTTCAAGTCGGATAGCGAGGCCGGTAAGTTCACGTCAAATTTGTTTTCGTTCCCGACAACGTATGTCATCGATCAGAATGGCAACATCGTAGGGGAGCCCATCGTGGGAGCCATCAGCTCCGCCGAGCAGCGCGCTGCACTCAACAAACTTATCGACCAGGCGATTGCGAATAGCGAGCAGTAAAAAACACGTAAAGCATCGCGAGGATCGTGTGTCGCTGTGCGGAGTAGTCCGCTGCCTTTCAAGATAATCTCCACCATATAGAGGCCCCACTTGGGGCCTCTTTTTTGGGCACCGTTCCGTTCGTTTTTTGGCGCGGTTCCCTACATTCCTCACTGGTGTCGGTGAAAAATGGGGATAGAGTAGGACAAACGCGTCGAATACGAACGGCGGGGGAGAGTGGGCGAGTGCGCCCGCGTGGGAGAGGTTGCCGTCCATGTTGGAGCTCAAAGGTATTTGCAAAAGATACGTTACGCAGTCGTTTACGCAGGTGGCGCTCGACAGCGTAAGCCTGTCTTTTCGCGATAACGAGTTCGTGGCCATTCTGGGTCCCTCGGGCTCGGGTAAAACCACGATGCTCAACGTTATCGGCGGACTCGATCATTTCGATTCCGGCGACCTGCTGATCGACGGTATTTCGACTAAGGATTTTCACGATCGCGATTGGGATGCCTACCGCAACAACCGCATCGGCTTTGTTTTCCAAAGCTATAACCTCATTCCGCATCAGACCATTTTGGAAAACGTGGAGTTGGCGCTTACGCTCACGGGCGTGGGGCATGCCGAGCGCCGCCAGCGTGCGCGCGAGGCGTTGGAGAAAGTCGGCCTGGGCGAGCACGTTAACAAGCGCCCGAGCCAGCTATCGGGCGGACAGATGCAGCGCGTGGCCATCGCCCGCGCCCTGATTAACGATCCCGAGATCGTGCTGGCAGACGAGCCGACCGGCGCTTTGGACTCAACGACATCCGTACAGGTCATGGATCTGCTCAAGGACGTGGCGCGCGACCGCCTGGTTATCATGGTCACGCACAATCCCGAGCTGGCGTACCAATATGCCACGCGCATTGTCAACCTGGCGGACGGCAAGATCACCGACGATTCCGATCCCTTCGATGTCGCTGACGCCACGCGCCGCGAGGCCAAGCCTACGCGCAAAACCTCGATGAGCTTTGTGACGGCGCTGGGGCTTTCTGCCCGCAACCTCATGACCAAAAAAGGCCGCACGGCCATGACTGCTTTTGCGGGCTCGATTGGCATTATCGGCATTGCGGCGATTCTGGCGCTGTCCAACGGCGTAAACGGCTACATCAAAAAGGTCGAGGAGGATACGCTCTCGAGCTACCCACTCACCATCTCCAAGCAGGACTACGACCTGTCGTCCATGATGGGCGGACAGGGGGCCACAGATGACGAGGCGTCCAACGGCGAGGATTCGTCCGACGACGGTACCGACGGCAAGGCTCAGGGAACCGATAAGATTCCCGTGGTCACGGCCGTAAAGGATATGTTTGCGAGCGTTAAGTCCAACGACATGACGAGCTTTAAGGCATGGCTCGATGCCGGTGGCGACGGCATCGATAAAGAAGTCAACGCCATTCAGTACGGCTACGGTGTATCGCCGGTTGTCTATCGTTCGAGTAAGGGCGACGAGAAGCCCGTCCGGCTGGTGCCCAACGCTATGACCGAGGCCATGAGCGGAGGCGCAAGTTCGGCGGCAACGGTGAGCATGGAATCCATGGGAACCTCGGTCTTTAACGAGATGATCGACGACCAGAGTCTGCTCGACAGCCAGTACGATGTCGTCGCTGGCCATTGGCCTACGTCCGCCAACGAAGCCGTGATGGTGCTTTCGAGCCGTGGCACGGTGGGCGATTACACGCTCTACAGCATCGGTGCGCTGGATATTGATGAGCTCAACGACCTGGTTAACAGCGCCATGGCGGCCGACGGTGGGGTCGAAACGCCCGAGACCGGCACCGACTTTACCTACGACGATGCGCTGTCCACGACGTTTAAGGTGCTGTCGCCGGCCGATGCGTATCGCAAAAACGAAGAGACCGGCATGTGGACCGATATGTCTGGCGACGCCGACTTTATGGCCGCCAAGGTTGCCGATGGCATCGACGTGCACATTGTGGGCGTGGTGCGACCTAACGAGACGGCCAATGCGAGCGCGTTGTCTCCGGGCATTGCCTATACGCATGCGCTGACTCGCCAGCTTATGGAGCGCGCCGCCGATTCGCAGATTGTGCAAGAGCAGCTTGCCCACCCCGAGACGGATGTCTTTACGGGTAAGTCTTTCGATGAGCTGCAGGGCGAGGCAAAACAGGGCGTGGATCTGGGCAGCATGTTCAGTGTGGACGAGGCAGCGCTGAAGAGCGCGTTCTCGTTCGATGCGTCTGCGCTCTCGGGTGCGGCCGGCGGTATGGACCTGTCTGGTCTTGACTTGTCCGGGCTGGACATTGACCTTTCGGGCGTTGGTAAGGACATCGACTTCAGCGACATCATGGCCAAAGCGCCAACCCCAGATTTCTCGGGTATCTTTGACGGTCTGGAACTCACGCCCGAGCAAATGCAGCAGGCGGGAACGCTTGCCAACCGGCTGTTTGAGGGCTTTTTGCGGTCTGATCAGTTTAAGGCGCTGTCGCCCGAAGATCTTAAGGACGCGTCAAAGCTTGCTTCCGCATTCTCGGCGTATCTTGAGAGTGATACGGCAGCCCAACAAATCCTGGCCCAGCTCAAAGCGCTCGGCGGCGATGCCCTGGCCGAGCGCCTGCAGCAGGCGATGACCGACTATGTGCAAAAGCAGCTGGCTCCGTATCTGCAGCAGGCTATGGATCAGGTGATGAAGGCGATTAGCGAGCAGATTGCGACAACGGTGTCAGCTCAGCTCAAGGCGGGCGCAGCGGGGCTTATGGACCAGATGGCGACGCAGATGTCTTCGAGTTTTGCCAACCTAGCGAGCGCTATGCGTGTGGATGCGAGCGCCTTTGCCAATGCCATCCACTTCAACATGGACGCTGAGGACCTGAGCTCGCTCATGATGAGCTATGCCAAGGCGTCGAAGCTCACCTACGACAACAATCTGACCACATTGGGCTATGCGGATGAGGCGGACCCCATCTCGGTCAAGATTTTCCCGCGTGACTTTGAGGCCAAGGAGCGCGTACTCGATCACATCGATGCGTACAACAAGCAGGTTAAAGCCGCTGGTTACGATGAGCGGGCAATCTCGTACACCGACTACATGGGCATCATCATGGGTTCGGTGACCGACATCGTGAACACCATCAGCTTGGTGCTCATCGCATTCGTAAGCATCAGCCTGGTGGTGAGCTCCATCATGATCGGCATCATCACGTACATCAGCGTACTGGAGCGCAAGAAGGAGATCGGCATCCTGCGCGCGATCGGCGCGTCAAAGCGTAACGTGGCCAACGTATTCAATGCCGAGACCTTTATCGAGGGCCTCATTGCCGGCGTCTTTGCCATTGTCGTCGTGGTGGCCGTGAGCTTCCCGGTTAATACCTGGGCGCTTGCTGCCAAACAAGTACCCAACCTGATGAGCCTGCCCGTGCAGGATGCGCTGGTACTCATTGCAATTTCTGTGTTGCTGACGGTCGTTGCCGGCTTGCTGCCGGCCCGCAGCGCATCCAAAAAGGATCCCGTGGAAGCCCTGCGCTCCGAATAATGTGACAAAGGGACAGTCCCTTTGTCACATTGAGACCCTTGCGAAAACGGGGTCTAATTACCGTTCGGCAGGTTAAGAACTCCCTCTCCCCGCTTAATGCTTGACGAAGAGTCCTCTGGTTTATATACCTATCGGTAGGCATATAGGATGTATTGCCGATAGAAATGGAGCAACCATGACTCTCACCACACCAGCCAAAAAAGATTGTCTCCGTGAAAGCGGCGCATTTGCTTGGGTCGTCGTTATTGCGCTCGGCTTAATGTCCGCCGGAACAACTGGCACATATAGCATTATTGCCGGCTCATTCGTTGCTCCAGTATGTGAAGATCTGGGCTTTGACTACACTTCTTTTTCTCTCTATTTCACCGCGATTCTTCTTGGCCTTGCGCTTGGGCTTCCGCTTTTGAGTCGCTTCATTCCAAAAGTAATCGGCAAACCATGGCATATTTGCATTGAACTCGTCCTTATTGCCGCCGGCGCCGCAATGGCGTTCTACACCGAGGTCTGGATGTTCACCGTCTCCGCCGCAGTGATCGGCATCTGCTTTTCGTTTACAACGGGCGTCTGCATGTCCGATGTCATTGACCAATGGTTCAGCAAATCGTCCGGTCTCGCCATCGGCCTCGCTTGGGGCGTTAATTCTCTCTGCACGCTGTTATTGAGTCCTGTCATTACGCTGGTCATCGAGCAGCAAGGCTGGCGTACGGGATACATCGTGCTTGCGGCCGTTTCTGCAGCTATGATTTTGCCTGCAAGCGCATTTATCATTCGCCTTAACCCCTCTGATCGCAATATGCTTCCGTACGGAGAGACCGCCTCCGAAACCCATGAGAGCTGCAGCGCCGATGAGCAGGAAGATGTCCTTTCGGGCATGGCACTCCGCGATGCCGCGAAAACGCCGTCTTTTATTCTCTGTGTCCTCTTGCTTTGCGTGGCGCAGCTCACCTGCTGCATGAACCAGCTGTTTCCAACCTATGCAAGCGAGATCGGTTTCAATCCTATCGTAGGAAGCTTAATGGTCTCGGCAGCTTCACTCTCCGATATCTTCCTAAATCCCTTCGTGGGCAAAACATGCGACAAGCTTGGCGCAATTAAAGCAACGGTCGCATGGACAGGTGTCAGCATTCTTTCATTCCTGCTTCTTATCATTGGCGGAAGCAATGAGACCGTTTCCATCATTGCAGCTGGTGTAAACGATGTCATGTTCGCCATCGTTGGAACCGCAATGCCGATGCTTCTCCTCTCGCTCTTTGGATCACGCGATTTTGGAAGGATCTATTCGATCGTTTGCTCAGCGGGCTATGTCGTCGGTGCTTTTGGAATGCCGGTCATGATGAAGGTTTACGGCATGGCAGGGTCATTCCAGGGAGTATTTATCTTCTGCATTGCCTGCAACCTTATGATTGCTGCGTTTGCTATCGTTTCCGGCTTTCTCAATAAGGCTGCTGAAAAGTAATAAGCGCCGATTTGCATCGGCATAGATTGCCATGCAACAGGGGTCGACTCCAAGCCAGACTGGAGTCGACCCCTGTTTTCGTTTTAAAGGTTGCCCGCAGGCACCATGGGTGCCAACATGCGCTTCAGCTTGGCTGGTTTATTTGAACATAAGCTCGACTATTCCCGCCCAAACCGCTTTCTCATCAATATCCTCACCTTGAGCGACCGTATTGCTTGCTCCCTCCAGAACGGTATAAAGAATTTGTACGTAGAGCATTACGTCGGCGCTATCGGAAAACGCGCCAATCTCTACACCATGAAGAAGGATGTCTTTAAGCGCATCCATGGTTCGTTTGGTCGCCGTCGCTTGACGTTCCTGAACTGCAGGAATTCGATTTGCTTGAACGCTAACCTCGGCCAGCACGCGCCGGCGCTTTTCATCGCTTCGATAGCCACCTATAACTGAATTGCCGAGCTCGATAAGCGCGGCCTTGAACCCGTCCCTATCGACTATTAGCGAGTAGTCGCGCTGATAGTCAATGGTCGGAAACATGCTGTCCAAGAGCGTAGTGAAAATCTCCTCTTTTGAGGGAAAGTAGTAGTACACCGACGGCTTGGATATACCGACAAAGTCGCAAATCTTTCCGATAGACGCTTTGTCATAACCGACTTCTGCCACAAGATCGTACATTGCGTCCAATATTTTTTTTCTTGTGCTCACGCTGCATTTCTCCATTGCAAATCACTTCCGCACTACCAACATTATTAAGGATGGCAACGGGACATCAATTCGTGTCCAAACATGACCACTATATACGGCGAACGGTATGTATCAGTAGGCGAGCGGCAATTATTCAAAATTATCTACCGAACGGTAGGTATAGTAGTACTATAGCAGGTGAAACCCCGCTATTGTCGCGGCCGGACAGCATTGCGGGAAACCCGACGGAAGGACCAACCATGTACGAGAACTATCGTATGCCGGGCGAGTTCGAGAAGCGCTCCAACGTCTATGTGACATGGCTTCCCGATTACATCCGTGCAGAGGGCTACGATAACCGCCAGCCCTGCGTTGACGTGATCAAGGCTCTGCTCGAGTATGGCGACGTTACGGTCAACCTCAATTGCGGCACCCCCGGCTCCTATGAGGAGGCTTGCTCGCGCCTGAAGGAGGAGGGGGTTGATCTCGATCGCATCGAGATCACGCAGTTCGAAGACTCCAACTTCTATGTCCGCGACAACGGTCCCAGCATCATGGTCGACGACAAGGGCCATTCTTATATGGTCAACCCCGCTTGGACCTATTACGGCGTGTGGGACAAGAACTCCCCGGAGTGCCAGTCCGCACGTAAGGCAGCCGTTCACATGGCGGTTGCGCTCGGTTGCTTCGATATCGTCAATTCCGAAATGGTTTCGGAGGGCGGCGACCGCGAGTTTGACGGTCACGGCACTCTGATCGCCATCGAGGACACGGAATGCCGCAAGCGTAATCCCGAGTTCACGAAAGAGGAAGTAGAGGCCGAGTATAAGCGCATCTACAACCTCAACAAGGTTGTCTGGCTTCCGCAGCCTATGCTCGAGGACGACGACTATCGACTGGGCATCCTCGACGAGAAGGAAGACGGAACTCCCGTCTTTGGCATGAGCTTTGCAGCTCACATTGATGAGATGTGTCGCTTTATCACTCCGAACAAGATTCTTCTTGCCGAGGTGTCCGATGAAGAGGCAGCCTCGAGCAAGGCTGGAGCAGAGTCTCGTCGCCGCATTGAGGCAGCCTACGAGATCCTGAGCAACGAAACGGACTGGGAGGGCAAGCCCTTCGAGATCGTTCGTATGCCCACCGCCGAGCCTATTGAAGTCGTTATCGCCCCTGGCGATGAAGATTACGAGCTCTATAAGGGCTTCATCGACGAAATGGGCGGCAAGTTTATGGATGGCACCCCCTGGCCCGAGGGCCCCGTCCACTTCTACGCCGCAGCGAGCTACTGCAACTTCCTGATTTGCAACGGCGTCGTTCTTGGCCAGCGTTATTACCACGAGGGCATGAGCGAGGTCGTGAAAGAGAAGGATGAGCAGGCCAAGGCAGTTCTTGAGAGCTGCTTCCCCGATCGCAAAGTCATCATGATTGATTCCCTCGCGCTTAACCTGTCCGGCGGCGGCGTGCACTGCTGGACTAAGGACGTGGCGGCCAGTCGTTAGTGAGCCTTAGAGCCTGCGCTCTTTGGCTTAGGCGCCACATGTACCGCTCCCCGAGGGATATCCGTGTTTTCCTCGGGGACACATTCAACAATAATTTTGATAATAATTCGAAAGGAAATAGGCATGAACAACAGCCTCCGCGGTCGCGACTACATCAACATCCATGATCTCTCCTCCGAGGATTTCCGCTATCTCATCGATCTTGCCTGGAACCTTAAGGCTCAGAAGAAGTCTGGTGTCGACCAGCGCTACTTCCCCGGCAAAAACGTCCTCGCCAACTTTGAGTGGGGCTCGACCCGTACTCGTTGCGCATTCGAGACCTCCTGCAATGATTTGGGCATGGGCTTCACTTATCTGACCAACTCCCACATGGGTGACTGCGAGACCGTCAAGGATGCCATGCGCGTCTTTAACGGCATGTACGATCTCATCGTCTACCGCGCACAGAAGGACGAGCAGTTCCTCTATGACGTCGCCGACCTGGTTGACATCCCGGTCATCAATGCCCTTACTCTCGGCGATCACCCGACTCAGATGCTCGCTGACGCTCTTACGATGGAAGAGCAATGGGGCGGTCTGCGTACGAGCCGCGGCAAGAAGATGGCTTTCGTTGGCAACTGCGCCGGCGCCCCAGTGTGGTATGGCCGTCTGTGCGCTATGCTCGACATGGACTTCCTCGCCATCGGCCCCGACGACCTCCGTCATCAGATGTGCAAGGAAATGATCGAAGAGGTGGAGGCCTGCTACGCCAAGTACGCTCCCAATAGGACCTTTACCATCACCTCTGACCTCGATGCCCTGGATGGCGTTGACGTTATCGTTACCGAGGAGTGGCGCTACATCAACCCCGAGTGCGGAGAAGAGGTTCTGGATCCCGACGACTACAACTCCTGGTTGGGCGATGCCGAGTCTCTGTACCCCTATCGCGTCACCAGCGAGCTGTGCAAGCGCACCAACAATCCCGACATCTTCTGCATGCATGAGCTTCCCTCTGTCCACAACGCGGATCACCGTGTTGGCAAGATGCTCCTCGACCAGTGCAAGAACGACCTTCATCGCGAGATCATCACAGAGGGTTTCGAGATTGCCGACGAGTGCTTTGAGGCCAACGCTTCGGTCATCTTCCGTGAGGCAGAGAACCGTCAGCACACCATCAAGGCCGTTATGTGTGCCCTTCTGGGTCTCTAGGAGCTGCGTCAATGGAAAATGCAAAGTTAAAGAGCAGCAAGGTTTACGCATGGGTTCTCGTAATCGCGCTCGGCCTTATGTCTGCCGGCACGACCGGATCCTATAGCGTCATCGCGGGCTCCTTCGTCGCGCCCGTGTGCGAGGAGTTCGGGTTTGACTATTCCATCTTCTCGTATTACTTCACCGCAACGCTCATTGGTCTTGCGGCAGCCCTTCCGTTTGTCGGAAAACTCATTCCCAAGGTCGTTGGCAAGGTTTGGCTCCCCGTTGTCGAGCTTATTTTGCTCGCTGCCGGCGCAGGCATGGCCTTCTACACCGAAGTCTGGATGTTCATCGCCGCTGGCGCCCTGATTGGCGTTTGCTTCGCCTTCACCACCGGCGTCGCTATGTCCGACGTTATTGACCAGTGGTTCAAAAAATCTGGTGGCCTGGCAATCGGTCTCGCTTGGGCAGTGAACTCGATTTACATGCTCATCATGAGTCCCGTCATCACCTCTGTCATCGAGGCCGCTGGCTGGAGAACTGGTTATCTGGTGCTCGCCGGTGTTTCCGCAGTGCTCATTCTCCCAGCTTCCATTCTGATCATCCGCTACAAGCCTCAGGACAAGGGCATGCTGCCCTATGGCTACGTCGAGGGCGAGACGGTCACCGAGACCGAGGAGACGACCGAGGATAGCACGCGTGGCGTTAGCTATGCGCGCGCCATTAAGTCGCCTGCCTTCTTCTTCTGCATCGGCTTCCTCTGTCTCGTTCAGCTCACTTGCTGCATGAACCAGCTCTTCCCGACGTATGCTTCCGAGGTTGGTTTTAGCCCCATGGTGGGCGGCTTCATGGTATCCGCTGCATCGCTCTTCGATCTGTTCCTCAATCCGATCGTCGGCACCACTTGCGATAGGTTCGGCAGCACGAAGGCCATTCTGGGCTGGCTCGCTGTCTCCATCCTCTCCTTTGTCATGCTCATGATGAGCAGCGGCAACTCGACGCTCAGCATCCTCGCAGCAGGCGTGAACGACGTAATGTACGTCATCGCTGGCACTGCCCTGACCGTTTTGGTTATGGATGTCTTTGGCTCCCGCGATTTCGGTCGCATCTTCGCGCTGATCTGCTCCGTGGGCTATATCGTCGGCGCCTTTGGCATGCCCGTTATGATGAAGGTCTATGAGCTTGTCGGCTCCTTCCAGGGCGTCTTCATCTTCTGCATCGCATGCAACGTTATTATCGGCCTGTTCTTGCTGCTGGCAAAAAAGACTGGTAAGAACCTCTCCTGGGACGAATAGTTCGATTCGTCTTAGACATACGCTGTAGGGCTTAACCTGCAGCCGCTTTGGGGCATCGACTAACATCGGTGCCCTTTTTCATCGAATGTGACAAAGGAGCAGCCACTTTGTCACATTGAGTGGCATGTAAATCGAGGTCTAATACTTTTCCGAGAAGTGAACGGCCATACTTGGGCCTCCGAAGCATCGACATTTTTAGACGTCAAACCCGCAGGATTTGGCTGGCAAAACCGCAGGAAATTGCATCTCGAAAGTGCAGATGCTTCGGGGCCCGTTTTCACTCGTTCACTTCTCGGGAAAAGTATTAGACCTCGTTGTATGGGGTGCGGCTGGAGGGTGGTCATCGTTCAGTAGCTACCTCTTCCTTGTGAATCGCCTGAAGCGCAAGGCATAATGCATGTGACAAAGGGACGGCCCCTTTGTTGTGTTGATATGAGAGAAGAGTAGATGATCCTTTCGCTGGCCCCTATGGAGGGGATTACCGGGCATGTGTTCCGTCGCGTGCATGCGGAGTGCTTCGGTGCGCTCGATTGCTATTACACGCCGTTTTTGCCGCCGCCGCGGGTGGGAAACCGCTTTGGCGGCAAGGCGTTTAAGGAGATCGATCCTGCCAATAACCAGGGGCTCAACGTGGTGCCTCAGCTGATGTCCAAGAACGCGGACGAGTTTGTGTGGGCGGCACAGGTGCTCGCCGACATGGGCTATCGCGAGGTCAATCTCAACTTGGGTTGCCCCTCGGGGACGGTTGTCGCCAAGGGCAAGGGCTCGGGTTTCTTGCGTAATCTCGACGAACTTGAGGTGTTCTTGAGTGACGTGTGTGAGCGCTCTCCGCTGCCGGTATCGGTCAAGACCAGGTTGGGGTTGGAGAGCGACGACGAATACGAGCGCGTACTCGATCTATATTGCCGCATGCCGCTGGCAGAGCTGATCGTGCATCCGCGCGTGCAGAAGGACCGTTATGCGGGCTCGCCGCGCAAAGAGTTTTATGGCGAGACGCTGGAGCGTGCGCCGTTCCCGGTTGCCTATAACGGCGATATTTTTGATCTTGAGGATATGGATGCGCTGGTGGAGGCCTATCCCGGCACGCGCCATGTGATGTTGGGGCGTGGCCTGCTCGCGAACCCCGCTCTGGCTCGCATGGTCAAGGGCGGCCCTGCTGCAACGGCTGCTGAGCTGCAGCGCTTCCACGACACGCTGTTTGCGGCATATGCAGAAGAGATTGGCGGCAATGCGGTCTTCCGCATGAAGGAGTGGTGGTTCTACGCCAAGTGCGCTTTCGCTGATCCCGCTACCGTCCACAAGATCGTACGCAAGACCAAAAAGGTCGACGAATACCGCGCTGCCGTCGAGCGCGTCTTTCGCGAACAGCCGCTTGCACCCACAGCTCGCTTCCACGGCTAACTAGTCATCGGGGGCGTTCTTTAACGACTGGTCATTTAAGGACGTCCCCAACGACTATGTAGCAAAAAGCTGTACACCAGCATCCAAAGATGTCGAAAAATGTCGACATTGGATGCTGGCGTACATGTTTGGGTCCGACGGGGGAGCGGGCCTAGGCAATCAGTGCATCAAGTGTAATGAGCTCTCTGAGCCGCTCCGTGCGTGTTTGCCCATGGCGTTTGGTTTTTTCGTCAAACGCCTCAAGAATCGATTCGCCCACACGTGCTGATATAACGACGCTTGGCTCATCGGAGATCGACGGCCTTCCCAGCTTGATGGTGCGACCCTTCGGCCATTCATCTTTTTCGTATGCCTTCGCGGCTTTCTCCAACTCTCCGGGAGCAAACCCCATCATCTTTTCGAGCTGCTTAGCGTCCATAGCGCCTCCTATCGATCGGCATAATGTCGAGCACAGGTCAACGGATACTCTTTTTGTATACAGTTTTGTAGACAAAAATATAAACAGTTTATCAGGCTAATTAGCTTGTTTTGACCCGCGTGTTCGATAGGAAATGAGCATTGACGGCTTCGATACTCCTTTGCTTTTCAGCTTGGAATTTGGATGCCCATTGAACTTCCGGAGGGGAGCGCTTTATTAAGCTATCGAGATTCTGGGCAGGAGCTCTCACTGGTCTTCGATAATGGGACCAGCTTAATTCGCGACACAGTGTGTCGCGAATGGGAGTAGTCGTTAGGTGTCCTTCAATGGCTAATCATATAAGAACGTCCAAGTGCCGGATTTTGTCATTTAGTGTCGTTCTCAGCGACTATTCTGGAGGGTCGTGGTCAAAAAAGGGCAAATATGAGTACTGTTGCCATTATGGTTGCATTTATTTTGCTATAAATAGCAGCTCCTGATGAGATTTGTTCCCATTAGGAGCTACTTTTATTGAACATATGAGGAGAAATAACGTCGTCTGCGGACGAGTGGAACGTTGAATAGTTCCTGAAGTGATCAAAATCGCTGCTACTAAACAGGTAGCAGTACTCATATTTGCCCTTTTTTGACCACAGCCCTCTCGGAAACCTTTCCAGAGGCGTCAAACAGCCATAATCCAAAGGTCGCCTCAAACAATTAGCCGGCTAAGAGCGTCCATGGCTACCCAAAAGCTGTGCGTCAGCATTCAAAGATGTCGAAAAATGTCGACTTTGGATGCTGACGTACATGTTTGGGCCGTATGGGGTGGGGCCTTGGACGGACGGGATGCGCGTACTAGAGCAGGTTCTCCTGTACCCATGCGATGATGTCGCTCGACTCGTAGAGCGGCTTGCCGTCGATGCACAGGCAGGGAACCTGGCGTTTTCCGCCGACGGCGATGAGCGTCTGCTCGGCTCCGGTATCGGTCGAGATATTGCGCTCGGGAATGGTCACGCCGTTATCGGCCAGGAAGCGCTTGACTTTTATGCAGTACGGGCAGCCGGTCATAACGTACAGCGTGAGCTCATGATCAGTAGCCATGGGTCTCCAATCGGTTGAGGTTTCGATTGAAATACCCAAAGCCGCCGCGGTCTATGCACGCGCCAAAGACGACTCGATGGCCTGGACCAGAAACGCCGTAGCTCCGGTGCCGCAGGGCTTGTCGTAGTAGTCGATAAAGCGCTGGTCGGCCAGATAACCGTGGGCGAGGCCCCGGTACGCTTCGCTTTGGGGCTCGTGTCCCCAGTTGAGACCAATCCAACGACGATGCATCGCGACAAGCTTGCGAGCCTCGCTTCCGTCCGCATCGCCGTCGCCCATGGCAATCGAAAGCTGGCCCAGAACAGCGCGTTCAAGTTCCTTCATGTCGTTCCATGTCTCGGGGTCCATGCCCAGCAGCGCTTCGTTTGCTGCATCGATAGCCTCATCGCCATAGCGCGCCCGCGCTTCGGCGCCGTAGCGCTCCTCGTTTTCCTGCACGGTGTGCCAGCGTTCCAGTTGCGGCAGCACGGCGCCCATGAGCGAGACGGCTTCATCGAGCGACATGCCAGTGTTTTGTGCCAGCCGCGGGGCACAGTCCTCGATCATTGCCTCCATGGTGGTGTCGTAGGTGTATTTGCCGTGGTCGTAGCACCACTTGCAGTAATGGTCGGTCGTGGCACCCGTGGCATCGGTGCCGCAGTCGTCGGGCGTGAGTATCATGCCGCAGCTCTGACAATAGTGCTCGGGCATTTCGAGCAGATGAGACAGGGGCTCGCCAGTCACGGCGGCGATGAGCTTCATCATGTCGATGCCCGGTGTGACCTCGCCGCGTTCCCAACGGCTGATGGCCTGGCGTGTGACGAAGAGCTTGGCGGCGAGCTGCTCTTGGGTAAGGTGATGGGCGCGACGGACAGCGATGAGCTTTTCTGCAAAGGCCATAGCGGCTCCTTTCTGCTGGTTGATGGCTTAAGCATACGCGGCGGCAGGTGCCCTTCCAAGCAACCGTTGGTTGCACGACGGGAGACCGCGGCGAAGAATTGCGCGCAACGCCCCACGCCTCCATGCCGTACAATGACCGGCATGGAACCTATTGCACACATACATACCGACCTGCCGCAGAAGTTCGGCATTCCGCGCAACAGCTTTTTGGCGCCTCATCTGCAGGGACGCATCGTTTTTGAGCCGGAATTTGCCTCCAATGCAGCGGTTGAGGGTTTGGACTCCTTCTCTCACCTGTGGCTGCTGTGGCGCTTCGAAAACGGAACGCCCGGTGGCACGGCTAAAGACATAGCTGCCGATGCCAAGTCGCAGGACAGGTCCGGCACCAACGTCAAGTGGTCGAAGACCGTGCGCCCGCCGCGTCTGGGCGGAGCCGAGCACGTGGGCGTCTTTGCCACACGCAGTCCGTTTCGCCCTAATCCCATCGGTCTTACCTGCGTCAAGCTTGATCGTGTCGAGTTCACCGACGATGGCCCGATCATCCATGTGCTGGGGGCCGATCTGCGCGACGGCACGCCCATCTACGATATAAAGCCCTATATTCCGTTTGCCGACTGTCACCCGGATGCGACCGGCGGCTGGATTGAGGATGCTCCGTGGCAAGAGCTCGATGTTGAGTTTCCGCAGACGCTGCAGGATATGGTCCCGACTGCAAAGCTTCCTGGCTTGGTCGAGGTTCTTCGTCAAGATCCGCGCCGCGCGGGCAGCAAGCACGAGCCAAACCGCATTTACCATTTGGCTTACGCCGGGCTTGACATATCGTTTACGGTCGACGGAGCCAGGTTGACGGTAACCGCTATCAACGACGCGCGGGACTAGCCGGCCATCTATCCGTATCCGTCAAAATCAACAGCAAACCTCATGCCAAAACCGCCCACGCTGGTGGACAATAACGCCTACCAAAACAATCACTTTGCACGGGGGTCCAGCATGAAATACGACTTCACTTCAATCATCGACCGCCACGGCATGGACTCCATCGCCGTTGACTCTTGGGGCGAGATCCCCGGTATGGCTCCGAACGCACCCGACGAGGGCTTCGACCGCATCCCCATGTGGGTGGCCGACATGAATTTTGCCACGGTGCCCACGGTCCAGGAACACATCATTCAGCGTGCCCAGCACCCCATGTTTGGCTACTTTAACCCGCGCGCTGAGTACTTCGATCGCATCATCGAATGGCAGAATCGCCGCAATGGCGTCGAAGGTTTGAGCCCTGAACATATCGGCTACGAAAACGGCGTGCTGGGCGGCGTCGTGTCGACGCTGCGCGCGTATGTCCAGCCGGGCGATGCGGTGCTGGTCCACAGCCCCACCTACATCGGCTTTACCAAGTCCATCGAGGCCGCGGGCTATCGCATTGTCCACAGCCCGCTTAAACTCGACAACCGGGGCGTGTGGCGCATGGACTTTGAGGACATGGAGTGCAAACTCGCCCAAAACAACATCCATGCCGCGGTGTTCTGCTCGCCGCACAATCCCTGCGGGCGCGTATGGGAGCGCGACGAAATCGAGCGCGCCATGGACATCTATCGCCAGCACGATTGCGTGGTGATCTCGGACGAGATTTGGTCCGATATCATCCTGCCGGGACACAAGCATATCCCGACGCAGTCGGTGAGCGAGGATGCCCGCATGCGCACGGTTGCCCTCTATGCGCCGAGCAAGACGTTTAACCTGGCGGGTCTGGTCGGCAGCTACCACATCATCTACAACGAGACGCTGCGCGACCGCGTGTGTGCCGTGTCCAACAAGACTCACTACAACGAGATGAACGTCCTCTCGATGCACGCGCTTATCGGTGCCTACCAGCCGCAAGGCTATGAGTGGGTGGACGAGCTCAATCAGGTGCTTGCCGGCAATATCGAGTACTTCTGCACGTATGCAAAAAAACATTGGAAGGGCGTCGCGTTTTCGCGTCCGCAGGGCACGTACATGGTGTTTCTGGACTGCACCGAGTGGTGCCGCGAACATGGCCGCGATATTCAGTGGCTGCTCGACGAGGGCGCCCGCGTGGGCGTGGGGTATCAGGATGGCCGTCCGTTCCACGGGCCCTGCCACATTCGCGTGAATCTGGCGCTGCCGCTTTCGCGCGTAAAGGAAGCGTGCGACCGCCTGGACCGCTACGTTTTTAATGCACGGTAAGTGAGCGCTGTATGCGGGGTCTTCTGCCAAGTCGGCTGGAAGGCCCCACACGGTAAAGCGTCTGTAACAATTGGGTGCTCGTGTGGTTTTGTTTGCTATTATCTTTAGCCATTTCAGTCTGTAAACAGGATCTTCTGGAGCTCGATGAAAAGACCTCGCCGCTCGGTGTCCATATCGTTGTTTGTCGCGCTTGCAGTGGCGAGTGCCTTTGTCGTAGCGATAGCCGGCTGCTCCGGGTCGAATGGCAGAGCCTCGGTGTCTGCATCAAAAGGCCCGGACGCCACGCAGGTAAAGGACGACGACCTTAAGACGCTCAACGTCGGAAGCGACCTCTATCCACCGTTTGTGTATACCGACGAGTACGGCGATATTGTTGGCCTGGATGTTGAGATATTGACCGAGGCTTTGGCCCGCATTGGTTACAAGCCAAAATACCAGCTGATCGACTGGGAAAAGAAGAAAGAGCTGCTGGCGAGCGGCGAACTCGATTGCGTCATGGGTAGCTTTAGCATGACGGGTCGCGAAAACGAGTATCGTTGGGCCGGCCCGTACCTTGCGAGCCGCCAGGTGGTCGCGGTCGATCCCCAGAGCGATATCTACACGCTTGCGGATCTTGAGGATAAGGTCGTGGCGGTCCAGTCCACCACCAAGCCCGAGGGCATTTTGCTCAATCGTACAAATGAAAACGTTCCGCAGATCAAAGAGCTCTACAGCTTTTCGGACCACTCATACCTGAACCCGGCGCTTGTTGAGGGTCTGGTCGACGCCATCGCCGCGCATGAGTCCTCGCTGCTCACCTACGAAAAAGACTATGGTGTGACGTATCGCATTTTGGATGAGCCGCTGCTAGAGGTCGGTTTGGGCACCGCTTTTGATATCAACGATACGCGTGGCATCGACGTCAAGCTCACCCATGCCTACCAAGAAATGCTTGCCGATGGCACCATGGAACGTCTGGTGTCAAAGTACTTTGATGACCCTTCGCCATTTTTGAATATGGAGGGCCTGTCATGATCGATGCGCCCGACCACGCCGCTCAGGAGCGGGGCAATCGTTCGGCAGGGGCATGGCTCCTTGTCGCTCTGCTGGGGATAGCGCTCTCGGTTGTTGCCGGCATGATGAGCTACGGTTACACGACGGCCCAAGCCGAGCGGCGCTTTGCCGACGTTGTCGATTACGTGGCGACGCAGAGCCTTTCCTACGATGCGTTCAACAGCGCCTATGCGACCAAAAACCTGATTCGCGTTATGGAGATCGCCGGAGAGACAGCGCGCGATATGGAGCGCGACGGTTCGGTGGATAACGCTACGCTGGAGCAATATGCCGACCAGTTCAACGTGAGCGCACTGATCGTGACGGACGCATCGGGCAATTTGGTGTCCGAGTCCTCGACGGATGGCGTGGGCTACGAGTCGCTTGCTACGTATCTCAAGGAAGCACCCGTGCTGGAGGTGGCAACTCATCCGCTTAAGTCCTATACCGCCCGCATCACGCTTGCGGATGATTCGGTCGCAGACATTGGCTGCGTGACTCGGCAGGATGGCGAGGGCATCGTTATCGCGGTAAGGCATCAGAGCGCGAAGGCGGTTGCAAGCAATACACTCAAACTGCAGAGTTTGCTCGAAGGCTATGAAACCATCGATAGCGGCAATATCGTGATCGAAAGCGACGGCAAGGTCGTTGCGACCAATGCCGTTGAACCCACTGTATTGGGCGTATTCGATCTGCCTGCGACGGATGTCTTCATTGTCGACGGTATTAAGGATCGATGCCTGGCTGGTAAGGTCAGATTGGTTAACGCCGACGGCGAGTGGTATTTGGGCACATTTGGAAAAGCGCACAAATTCTATGTGTACACCTATGCCTCGGCACGGCGCTACTTTGAGGTCGTCGCAGCTGTTGCTGCCGGCGTGCTGGTGCTCTACAGCGGTGTTGTAGCCGTTGTTGTGATGGTGCGTCGCCGCGCTGATCGCCGACGTTTGACGGACTTGCTGCAGCAGGAGCGCGACTATGGCGACAAGCTGGCAAAGGCGGCGCGTGAGGCCTCGTCGGCCAACTCGGCAAAGACAGAGTTTCTGCGTCGCATGAGCCACGATCTGCGCACGCCCATCAACGGCATTCGCGGCATGGTCGAGGTTGGCGATGCCAATGCGGACGATCTGCAAAAGCAGACTGAGTGCCGCTCAAAAATCTGGACAGCATCGGGACTGCTGCTCGACCTTGCCAACGAGGCCCTGGATATGAGTCGCCTGGAGAGCGGGCAGGTCGACCTGGAGCTTGTTTCCACAAACTTGGCGACCCTCAACCACGAGGTGCGCGATATTCTGGAGCGCCAGGCCGAGGAGCGTCTGGTGACAATTATCTGCGACCAGCAGACCCTTAATCATCCCTATGCTCGGGTGAGCGTGACGCACCTCAAGCGCCTGTTGCTCAATATTGCCGGCAATGCCGTCAAGTACAACCGCCAGGGCGGATACGTTCGCCTGGTGTGCCGCGAGGTGGAGCCAGCGGATGGCGCCCCCGTCTATGAATACACGATCGCCGACAACGGTATTGGCATGAGCGAGGAGTTCCAACAGCACCTCTACGAGCCGTTTTGCCGCGAGGAGCAACAGGTGGAAGGCGCCTCATCGGGAACTGGCCTGGGCGCGCCTATCGCAAAACAGTTAGTCGAGCTTATGGGCGGAACCATGAGTTTTACGAGCGTCTTGGGGCAGGGGACGACGTTTACCATCCGCCTGCCGTTTGAGAAATGCAAGCGCTCCGAGATTCCTCAGGCAGTTCGCGCGGATGCGGGCGATGGCGATGCGCTCCAGGGCTTGCACGTTTTGCTCGTAGAGGATAACGATCTGAATGCCGAGATCGCGCAGTTTACGCTCAGCCGTGCCGGTGCCGTCGTGACGCATGCTAAGGATGGCGAGTCTGCCGTTGAGGCGTTTGCCGCGAGCGCACCGCACGAGTACGACGTGGTGTTGATGGACATCATGATGCCTGGCATCGATGGCCTTGAGGCCACGCGTCGGATTCGAGCACTCGATCGCGAGGATGCCGCGACCACGCCGATTATCGCTGTGAGTGCCAACGCCTTTGCCGACGACCGCAGACTTTCGCGCGAGGCGGGCATGGACGCGCACCTGAGTAAACCCGTGAGCTCGCAGGAGCTCGTTGAGGCGCTTGCGCACATAGCTGCCGACGCTTTATAAGCATATGGCCCGGTTCCAAGGTGGGTTGGAACCGGGCCATATTGCTATTTGTGAGTTTTGCTTTTGAGGCTTACTTTTCTTGAATCTGCTTGCCGCAGAGATGCTCAATCGTAATCTCGTAGAGCTGGACGCCCTTAATGTCCTTGGCGATTTCCTCTTCGACCTCCTCGGCAGAAGGGTAGTACTTAAGGGCGAGCTGGCGGACTTTGTCCTCGATAAACGCGGGGGTGTCATTCGCCAGGCGACAGCGGCCAAAGACCACGGTACTCATAACGTAGGGAGCCCAGTCACCGTCCTTGTACCACTCGTTGCCGTAAACGGTAAAGCAGACCTTGTCATCGCGCTTGAGTGAATCGACCTTGTGGCCGGCCTTGGCGCCATGGAAATAAATCTTGTCGTGCTCGGTGTCAAAGAAGTAGTTGACGGGAATGGCGTACGGGTAGCCATCGTCGCCGTTGACGGCAAAGACGCCGCGCTTGCAGGTAGCGAGCAGTTCGCGCGCTTCCTCGTCGGTGATGGCGCGTTTCTTTCGACGTAAGGGCCTAAACATCGTTGGCTTCCTTTCTGGTCGTGCGTGGTGGTTGAGCACAAACTATAGCGAAACGGATCCGTTTTTCTTGATGCGGGCGAGTATGTTTTTGAGCTTGTTAAAGTCGAGCGGTTTGGACAGATGGGCGTTCATGCCGGCGTCGTGTGCCGCCTTGGCGTCTTCGGCAAAGGCATTGGCGGTGAGCGCGATGATGGGGATATCGGCTGCATCGACCTTCTCGCTCAGACGAATCGCGCGGGTTGCCTCGTAACCGTCCATGTCCGGCATCATAATGTCCATCAGGATCGCATCGAAGCTGCCGGCGGGATGAGACAGGTACAGATCGACGACTTCGTTGCCGTTGACGGCGCGGGTGACCACGACGCCCTCGGATTCTAGCAGCGTCTGGGCAATCTCGGCATTCAATTCGTTGTCTTCGGCGAGCAGCACGTTCATGTTGGCAAGCGAGCAGTCGAGCGCCTTCTCGACCGTATCCGTCCGCGCCCGGGGGTTCTTGTCGATATCGAGCGGAATTTCCACGTAGAACGTGGTGCCCACATGGAGTTCGCTGGTGACTTCGATGGTGCCGCCCATCAGTTCAATAAGCGACTTGACGATTGGCATGCCCATGCCGGTTCCTTGGAACTTGCTGCGCGCATCGTCACCTTCTTGGGCAAACGGCTCATAGATATGCTTTAAAAACTCGGGAGCCATGCCAATGCCGGTATCCGAAACGCTAAAGCAAAAGAGCGCGCGCCCGTTATCGAGTGGCTTGGTCTTTGAGCTAAAGGTGACGGAGCCGCCGTGCTTGTTGTACTTAATGCTGTTGTCTAACAGGTTGATCATGATCTGTCGGATATGGGTGGGACTGCCGATCATGTATGGCCCCGTGGCGTACGGCAGACTATTGTCCTGCATTGTGATGCCGTTACTGGACGCGCGGAGTTTGCACAGCACTAGCGTATCGTCACAGAGCTCTTTGAGGTTAAAAGGCGCATGCTCCAGTGTTAGCTTGCGGTCTTCGATTTTGCCCATCTCGAGGATGTCGTTGATCAGCGAGAGCAGGTGATTGGCGGCAACGCGCGCCTTGGCACGGCTCTCGCGGGCGACTTGCATATCGCCTTCCTTCAATTCCTCGATCTCGATAAGGCCCAGGATACCGTTGAGCGGCGTACGGATGTCGTGGCTCATGCGCGTGAGGAATGCCGTCTTAGCGGCGTTGGCAGCATCGGCTTTTTTGCGCTCGGTTCGAGCGCGCACGAGCGCCCAGATGAGCAGGACGATGCCGACCGACAACATACCGATGAGGGTAGCTGCAATGGCGGTGCGGTTGCGATAAAGGAATTGAAGCGTGTTGGATTCCTGGGCCGTGTACGACGTGGAGGAGAAATTGCTTGCGGAGAGCGATTCTCCGGCATTGATGATGCCCTTGTTGATGATTCCCAACAGCTCGGGTTTTCCGCGCGAAATCCAGCACGAGAGCTCACAGGTGTCAGGGAGCTCGGTCGTCTCGCAGTCCTCGAGATCGTAACGGTCACCGATGGTTTTTACGCGTGAACTGGGAGCGACGATGCAGTGCGCCGTTCCCTCCCTGAGGGCGTCGAACGCTTCATCGTCGGATTGGTATTCGGTTACGGTCGCTGTGGGGAACAGACTTTCAAGTGCATTTTTGTTGACAAACGATGATTTGGTACAGGCGATGTTCTGAAGGTCTTTGTTCAGGTTGCTGCCGGTATGGATGGCGGTGAGGGATATGGTCCCCAACGATATCGACTGCACAACGCCTGTTTGCTCGGCAAACCAGTAATCTCGGTATACCGGCAGCGCAACGTCTATGCTTTCCTTTGAAAGGGCCTTTGACATCATCTTGTAGCTATCAAAGGCGACGGTTTTGACCGTAATGCCAAATTTATCGTGTAGCGTCGTCGCAAGCGATGCGAGCGAACCTTCTATTTTGCTGCCTTCGTCTTCGTTGCAGTAGGGGAGTTTGCCCGTAATGTAGCCGAGCGTGATGGTGTTGTTGTTCGCCTTGAGCCAGGCGCGCTCATCGCCGGTGAGCGAGGATGATCCGCTGTTTTGCGCTGAATAGTTCGATTTGACCTCGTCGTTATAGCGGGGGTTGACGCGGTTGATTGCCGCCATTGCGGAGTTGATGTTGTCCATCAGGTCGGGGCGGCTTTTGGGAACGGCAAAGTAGTAGTCGCTCGAACCGACGTAGAACATGGGCGACGCCTCGGGCGACGAAATGGTGTCGTTCATGATGATGGCGTCGACCTCGCCGTTTGCGAGCGCGTCAAAGAGAACGGAGCCTCCGTCATACTCCCTGTATGTGCAGGCGATTCCCTCGTTGGCGAGCCACTGCTGGCCGACGATGGTTTGCATAACACCGGAGTTGTAACCGATGGTGAGACCCTGGAGTGCTTGAGGGTCACCCTTGGCCAGGTCGTCACGGTCGGGCCTGGCGTAGATGTAGTAGCGCTCGGTGCCCTCAGGGTTCGAGGAAAAGAGCAGCTTTTGGGCGCGTTCCTCGGAGTAGGAGATGTTGGGCATGAGGTCGATCTCGCCTGCCTCGAGCATGTCCATAAGCTCGGTGAAGGTGCCGGAGACGTATTCGTACCGCCAGCCGGGCGTGTAGTACGACAGGGTCTGGAGGTACTCGTAACCCCATCCCGAGAGACGCTCGCCGGGGGTGCCGTTCTGGAAGCCCTCGTTGTTGACGAGCCAGCCGACGCGGACCGTCTTGACTGGCTGACTAGAGACATCGGCAAAAGCCTGGACAGGCGCGATGGAACTCAGTGCGGCAAGCGCGGCAAGCACAATGGCCAGGGCGCGACATATAACTGAACGAAGGACAGTGGCAGCTCTCACATGCAATCCTAACGAATCGAGACAATACCGCATAAGGATACCAGCTCAGCCTGCCCAGTCGGCAGCTGTACCGCTAAACGCTCCCGCCCGGCAGTCATCGGGGACGTTCTTAAACGACTAGTCATTGGGGACGTTCTTGTTTGACTAGTCATTTAAGAACGTCCCCAATGACTAGTTCCGTTTGCTGGGGAGGCGTGGGACAATACCGAGCGAACGTGATTGGTTGTCCGTGGAAGGGGTCGCGATGAAAAAGCTCAGGACGCTTGCCGATGTGCTGCGACAGGCTGGCTTTGCACGCATCACGGGCCTGTTTCTTATTTTCTATCTGCTTTGCTCGACGGCTGTCTGGCTGTCCGAGCCCACGACCCTCACGTTTGGCGATGGTCTCTGGTTTAGCTTTGAGACGGTCTCGACGATCGGCTTTGGCGATATCCCCGCTGAAACGCCGGTTGCCCGCGGCATTACCGTTATCCTAAGCGTCATCAGTATCTTCTATATCGCCATGCTTACGGGCGTGGCGGTGAACTACTGCAATACGCTCATTAAACTGCGCCAAAAGGACACCATGGCGCGCTTTATGGACGATCTTGAGCATTTGGAAGAACTCGACCGCGATGAGCTCGCCGATTTGTCGCGCCGCGTGCGCGAATACCGTCGCCGGCAACGATAGAACGGGCGCCGCGCGTCACGACGAGGGGGATTGCATATGAACATCACGGTGTACCTGGGCGCGAGCGTCGGCAACGACCCGGCGTTTCTGCCCGCGGTGCAGGAGCTGGGCAATTGGATTGGCGCCAACGGACACGCGCTCGTATACGGCGGGTCCAAATCGGGACTGATGGGCGCGCTCGCCGATAGCGTACTCGAGGCAGGCGGACATGTGACGGGTGTGGAGCCGAGCTTTTTTATCGAGGCAGAGTTTCAACACGACGGAATCGACGACCTTATCGTGACGAGCGACATGGCCGAGCGCAAAGCCAAGATGATCGAGCTCGGCGATGCGTTCGTCGCATTTCCGGGCGGCACGGGCACGCTCGAGGAGATTGCCGAGGTTATGTCCGCGGTGTCGTTGGGGCACCTGAGCTCTCCGTGCATCCTGTATAACCTGGACGGTTACTACAACGACCTCAAGGCGTTGCTCGGGCACATGATTGATAAGGGGCTTTCGAGCCCGAGGCGCCAGCACGGCATCTACTTTGCCGACGATTTGCGCGAGATTGCCTCGATTATCAACGGATAAGTCTTGAGCCTGCCCCACTATGGCTCCCAATGGTGCCGTTTGCGGCGCAGGTGGTTGGCTCGTTCGGGTAACGCTCGCTCTACAATAAAACGTATCTATGTCGACTTTGACCTCGGGAGGACCCGATGGATAACCTTGCCAAACCCACGAACCGAGCGCTGTTTTTGGTCAGCGTTGCCGTGACCGGTGCACTCGCGGGTGCCGCAGTCTGGCTGTTCTTTTTTGCGATGGAGCACGGTATCGACTATCTATGGACCGAGATTCCGCACGCGCTGGGCGTCGCTTCGCCCGAGCTTGCCAGCGGCCCGTTTGGCTTTCTGCCATACCCGTTTTTCGTCTGCCTGCTGGGCGGCCTGCTGATCGGTCTGTACGAAAAGACGACGGGCACCAAGACCGATGACCTCAACCAGGTGATGGCCAAGGTAAAGCGCGATGGACGCTACCCGTACGACAATCTGGGCAAGCTTTCGCTCGCGGCATTGCTGCCGCTGCTGTTTGGCGGCAGCATTGGACCGGAGGCCGGCCTGACCGGCGTCATCGCGGGTCTGTGCAGCTGGGTCGGCGATCGCATGCGTCGCTTTGGCGCCGAGTTTAGGGAGCTCACGCTGCTGGGCACCCAGGCTGCCCTGACGGCACTCTTTACCGCGCCCGTCTTTGGCTTTGTGGCGCCGCTTGCCGGAAGTACTGACGGCCAGGGCGAAGACGCCGACGATGAATCCGCGTCCGGCGAGATCACCATCAAGCTGCCCAAGGCGCAAAAGACGGTGGTCTACGGCATTGCGATTGCCGGTGGTCTGGGCACCTACCTGCTGCTCGGCCAGCTCATGGGCGGCGGCATGGGCATGCCGAGGTTCGAGGCTGCCGTGGTGGGCAACCTGGAGCTTACCTGGCTCATTCCTCTGTCGCTGATCGGAACAATCTGCGGCTGGCTGTACTTTGTCTCTGAGCACGCGAGCGAAGCGCTTGCCCATGCAATAGGGGAGCGTCCTGTCGTCAAGGCCATGCTAGCCGGTCTGGCGCTCGCCATCTGTGGCACGGTTCTGCCCTACACCATGTTTGCCGGCGAGACCCAGGCCGACGTGCTCATGGAAACCTACCTGACCATCCCCGCCGGCGTGCTTATCGCGACCGGTCTTGTTAAGGCCATGCTGACGCCCGCCCTCATCAACCTTGGTTGGCGCGGCGGTCACTTCTTCCCGGTTATCTTCTCGGGTGTGAGCCTGGGCTATGGCCTTGCTATCCTCACCGGCGCCGATCCGGTCTTTTGCGTCGCCGTCTGCACGGCATCGACGATGGGCGCCGTCATGCGCCAGCCGGTCATGGTCGTGGGCCTGCTGCTCATGTGCTTCCCACTCAAGGGTATCGTCTGCATGATCATCGCCGCAGCTATCGCCGCCGGCATTCCGCTGCCCAAGCCGCTGCGCAAGTAGCGTATTGCGTTTTACGGTTGTTCAGAACTTGTTTTAAAGAAGCCGCGCGAGGCCGTTTGTTTACGGCCTCGCGCGGCTATCGTTTAGAGCTTCCTCAGCACAATGGCGATGGTGTTGAGGTATTCGAGCGCGCCGGCTTCAACGGCAGCGCGGTCGCCTGCTGCGTACTCGTTGTCGCAGGCGAGCCAGTCTTCCCATGCTTCGTCCGTGCAGAGCATAGGCTGCATCGAGACAATCTCGACGCCGGGGGTCGGCTCGATCATGGCGCGCCACCAGCCTATGTCGTGCATATAGTCGAGCTGCTCGGGTGTCCAGGATTTGAGCAGGCAAGTGGGCAGGTTGTCGTGGCAGTCGCGAACCATGCCGGGGATACTCAAATAAAGCATGCCTCCGCGCTTGACATAGGGGAGCAAGCGCTCGCTCAGATAGTGCGGGTCGCGGCCGTAGTAGTTGTACGAGTCGATGCTCACGACCGCATCAAAAAAGTCGTGCTCAAACGGCAGTCCCTGTGAGGCGTCCGCCTTAACAGGGTGAATCGTGTCGCGGGGAATGCCGAGCGAATCAAAGAACGTGCGGTTCTCGACAGGGTCGCTCCACAGATCGACGGCGTAGGTGTCAAATCCGTATTCGCGGGCAAGCAGGGCGCTGGTAATGCCGGTGCCCGACCCAAGGTCGCAGACGCGGGCGCCGCGTGGGATATTCGCACCGCAAAGGAGTTCTTCGCAGAGCTTGAGGGGGTTCGGCCCCATAATCTTAGAGCGTACGAGTGCCGTGTCGAAGCTGGTGGCTTTTGGGAAGGATTGAGATTTCGCAGAGTTCATTGTTCTTTCCTATCAGGTGCATATGTGGCAGATGACGGAGGCGGAACGGCGCAACAAACCACGGCCGCAAGACGGCCGTTTTCAATTTGTATGCGATTGACCGTTCCCTAAAGAACAATGACCAAAAAGACATCCCCTTGGATGATCGAAATTGGGCCGAGGCCCGTGACGCTTTGATTATAGAACGTCGCGCACGGGCCGGGGACATGCCATTTGTCACGGATTTGAGGGGCGCGATTGTGGCCGATTGCGACCTGCGTGGGTCGAGATTCGCCCGCCTACAGGTCGCGTGCCCGGTAGACCTTGGTGCTGACGATGCAGCTAAGTGCACATAGCGCGAGGGCCAGTACGGCAATTCCTGCACACAGGCAGCCGAGGACGGCAGGATCGGGATTCGCCCCAGCAATCGACATGAGCCAGTTGCTGATGGGGTTGGAGGAGCTCAGCGTGGCCATGGCAAGGCATCCGAGCAGGGCAAACAGGCCGACGGAAAGGCGCAGCGCCTCCATGTGTCCAAATCGAAAGAACAGCGGCTGTGCCAGAAACACCATCATGAGGGAGATGAGCATCGATGCGGCGGAGGCTATTGTGGTTTCAAAGACGATCTGTCCCGTCGAGGGGATACCCGCGCTGTTGAAGAGCGGGATAGAGACGATGCTCAGAAGCGCGGCGGCGCACGTCATGACGGCCGAGAAGACAATGATGCTCAGGTAGCGTGCACAGATGATGTCTTTGCGCGAGATGGGCAGCGTTGCCCGATAGCGCTCCCATCCGTTTTGATTGTCGTAGCCGGCCAGCGAGTTCATGACCACGATGGGCGACATGGCACTGACCGCGCAGGCGCCGGCGGTCATACCGGAATCGCCATCCGATGCGTTGGCGAGGGTCAGTACGACGAAGATGAACAGGCCGACGCCCGCGATGCTCGGGACGAGCGTGCGAACGATGGCGAGCTCGGACATAAAGGCGCGTTTCATTTCGAAGCCCCTTTCAGCATGAGGCGAAGATAGTCATCAATGGTTGCCCGATCGCAGGGAATCTCGGGGAAGGCCTCGAGCACATCGCGACGGTTGGGCACGAGCACGTCCACGCTATAGGCGTGGTGGGCGGCACGGGAGCCTTCGACGCAAGCCATAAGCTCTGCGGCCTGCGCTTGAGTGCAATGGGCGATGCCGGCGCGGTCGGTAATGTCCTCGCGCGGCAGGTCAAACACAATCGAGCCGTTATCGATGCAGATGACGCGGTCGGCAGCGCGATCGAGGTCGGATGTAATGTGGCTCGAGAGCAGCACGCTGTGCTGGCCGTCGGCGACAAAGGCAAGCAACTCGTCGAGCAGTTCCTCGCGCGCCATGGGATCAAGGCCTGCGGTGGCTTCGTCCAAAACGAGCAGCTTGGCATTGTGGCTGAGCGCACAGGCGAGCTGCAGCTTCATGCCCATGCCGCGGGAGAGGTCCTTGACCTTTGTCTTGGGATCGAGGCCAAATCGGTCGATGAATCCGGCGAACGTTTCGCAGCTCCACGTGGGGTACGCCGGGCCTACGAGCCTCTCGACCTGGCCCACCTTGAGCGTGGAGGGGAAGGGACATGTGTCCAGGACAAGCCCGATGCGGGAGCGCAGGTGGCGCTGCGTCTCGTCGGGCGCGTTGGCGTCGCAGCGCTGTCCAAGCAGATGCGCCTCGCCGGCATCGAGCTTTATAAGCCCAAGCGCGGCGCGAATGGTCGTTGTCTTGCCGGCGCCATTTGCGCCCACAAAGCCAACGATCTGGCCGGGCTCCACGGCAAGCGTGACGTCGCGCAGCGAAAAGCGGTCGCTCACGCGGCGCGATACACCTTTGAGTTCTAGCAACTTTTGCATGGTATAGCCTTTCTTGCAGATGGCTACTGCATGGTTTCGGGGGCTACGAGGTCGAGCATTTCGTGCAGCTTGTCGCGCGTGACGCCCAAGGCTTCGGCTTGCGTTGCTGCCTGTGCAAGCAGCTCTTCGATATGACAGAGCTGGTTTTCGCGCAAGAGCTCCTGGTTGCCCTCGGCGACAAAACAGCCCTTGCCCTGCACGGTGCAGATAAACCCGAGTTGCTCCAGGTCGGCGTAGGCGCGCTTGGTGGTGATGACGCTCACACCCAAGTCGCTCGCGAGTGCGCGGATGCTGGGGAGTTTGGCTCCCGCAGCGAGCGTGCCCGAAAGGATCTGAGCTTTGACCTGTGAGGATATCTGTTCGTAGATGGGCTTATCGCTCGAATTGGATAGGATGATGTCCACAGCGGCTCCTTAGCTGTTGGGCTACACGTGTATATAACCGGTAAGCACAGTATATATACACTATGCACAGTTACGCAAGAGACAAATTCGGATTGGGCCGGCTGCCCGGGCCCTTACTGATGAATTTGTCCTGATAGGTGCCCTACAGCGGGATTTCGCGGCTACAATAGGGCGGTTACAACGACGTAATGCACTCAATGCAAGAAAGGATCCGCATGGCAAGCCTGTCGGATGAAATCTCGTCGCGCCGCACATTCGCGATCATCAGCCACCCGGACGCCGGTAAGACCACGCTTACCGAGAAGCTGCTGCTCTATACCGGCAGCATCCAGACTGCCGGCTCGGTCAAGGGCAAGAGCTCGGCCAAGCATGCCGTCTCGGACTGGATGGACATCGAGAAGGAGCGCGGCATTTCCGTTACTTCCTCGGTTCTGCAGTTCACCTACAACGGCGCCTGCGTCAACATCCTCGATACCCCCGGCCACCAGGACTTCTCGGAGGACACCTACCGTACCCTTATGGCTGCCGACGCCGCGGTCATGGTCATCGACGGCGCCAAGGGCGTCGAGGCCCAGACCAAAAAGCTCTTTAAGGTCTGTACCCTGCGCCATATTCCCATCTTTACCTTTGTGAACAAGCTCGACCACGAGGCTCGCGATCCGTTTGAGCTCATGGAAGAGATCGAGAACGTCCTGGGTATCAATACGTATCCCATGAACTGGCCGATTGGCAGCGGCCGCAACTTCCGCGGCGTGTTCGACCGCCAGACCCGTCGCGTTATCGCCTTTGAGGGCGACGGCCACGCCAACGCCACCAAGAAGGTCGCCGAGGTCGAGGCTGAGCTGGGCGATCCCGCCATGGACGAGCTCATCGGCGAAGAGAACCATAAGAACCTGATGGACGACATCGAGCTGCTCGATGGTGCCGGCGACGAACTCGACTTGGATGCCGTGGCCTGCGGCAAGCTGAGCCCGGCGTTCTTTGGCTCGGCGCTTACCAACTTTGGCGTGGAGCCCTTCCTCAAGGAGTTCCTGCGTCTGGCCCCGACGCCGCGCGCCTATACCGATACGCTCACCAGCGAGCCGGTCGATCCCTGCCGTGACGACTTTAGCGGCTTTGTCTTTAAGATCCAGGCCAACATGGACAAGAACCACCGCGACCGCATCGCCTTTGTGCGCATTTGTTCGGGCAAGTTCGAGCGCGGCATGGACGCCTTCCACGTGCAGGGCAACCGCAAGCTCAAGCTGGCGACGGGCACCTCGATGATGGCCGACGACCGCGCCATCGTGGACGAGGCGTACGCGGGCGATATCGTGGGCCTGTTCGATCCGGGTATCTTTAGCATCGGTGACACCGTGTGCTCCGGCAAGCGCCACGTGCAGTATCCGCAGATCCCGACGTTTGCCCCCGAGATGTTCGCTCGCATTACGCAGGTCGACACGCTCAAGCGCAAGCAATTTGTGAAGGGCATGGAGGAGCTTGCCCAGGAGGGCGCCATCCAGATCTTCCGCGAGCTGGGTGCCGGCATGGAGAGCGTCATCGTGGGCGTGGTCGGCGTGCTGCAGTTTGAGGTGCTCGAGCGCCGCCTCAAGGCCGAGTACCGTGTTGAGGTTCGTCGCCAGCCGCTGCCCTATACGGACATCCGTTGGATTCAGAACGACCCCGACACCATCGATATCCCGGGCCTTTCGCTCACGCGCGACACGCTGCGCGTCGAGGACATGCGCGGCGGCAAGCTGTTGCTGTTCACGAGCCCGTGGAACGTGGACTGGGCTACCGACCACAACCCCGACCTTATCCTGTCGGAGTTTGGCAACGTAGCCTTTTAGCGCATCGGCGCGGTGGCCCTGCGGGGCTGCCGCGCCGTTTGCTTGCCTGATGCCGCGTGAGCGGCTATTATACCCACCGTCGTCTCAAGACCGTGACGTCCGAGCAGTTCGGGTCCGATATCCTGCTCGTTAAACCTAAAACCAAAGGAGTACATAATGATCAAGAAGGTCATGGAGGACTACAAGGTCCTGTTGCGGAGCATTCCCGCGGCAACGGTTTCGCTGTTTTTCGTGAGCGTCATCATGATGAACCTGCTGGCCAACAAAGAGCTCATCAGCCTGCCGTATCTGGCACTCGATTGCGGCTTTGTGGTGAGCTGGGTTTCGTTTTTGTGCCAGGACATGATTTGTAAGCGCTTTGGCGCCAAGGCATCCATCAAAATCTCTATCCTCGCGCTGCTGGTCAATCTGGCCGTGAGTCTGTGCTTTTGGGCATGCTCGCTCACGCCCGGCATGTGGGGCGCCTACTACGACACGGGCATGATCGAGGTCAACAGCGCCCTTAACGCCACCATTGGCGGCACCTGGTACGTGGTGCTGGGCTCTTCGCTGGCAATGCTCGTTTCTGCCGTGGTTAATTCCACGCTCAACCAGTCGCTCGGCCGTATGCTCAAAAAGAATAATTTTGCGAGCTTCGCCTTCCGCTCCTATGTGTCTACGGGTGTTGGCCAGTTTATTGACAACCTGGTCTTTGCCATTGTGGTGAGCCACACGTTCTTTGGTTGGACCTGGGTGCAGGTCCTTATGTGCTCACTGACCGGCGCTGTTGCCGAGCTGCTGTGCGAGGTCTTCCTGAGCCCCGTGGGCTACAAGGTCGTGCGTGGCTGGGAGCGCGAGAATGTGGGCTCCGAGTACCTCGAGCGCCACGCGACCGCCTAAGGAGCAGGTATGCGGGTTTTGATCACGGGCGCTTCGGGCGGTATCGGAGCCGCGTGCGTGCAGCGCTTTTTGGATGAGGGCCACGAGGTCGTGGGCTTTGATCTGCTGCCGGCGGCGATCGAACACGAGCGCTATCGCCATCTGATTGTTGATGTCCGCAAGCCGGACGCGTTTCCGGACGACCTTGAGCCCCAGGTGATCGTGAACGTTGCCGGTACGCAGGATTCGGCCGATGACATCGCCGCCAACCTGTGTGGCACCATCAACGTGACCGAGCGTTACGCCTTTGTGGGGGAGGGGCTTGCCGCCAAGCCGGCGCCGGCTATTAAATCCGTGGTCAATGTGGGGTCGGCGAGCGGGCATACGGGATCGGAGTTTCCCGCCTATGCCGCCAGCAAGGGCGGCATTATCGCCTACACCAAGAACCTTGCAAACCGCCTGGCACCGCAGGCCATCGCCAACAGTGTGGACCCGGGCGGCGTTATCACGCCGCTCAACCGTTGCGTGATGGAAGACGAACACCTGTGGAACCAGATTATGGAGCTCACGCCGCTTAAGCGCTGGGCCACCGCCCAAGAGATCGCCGAGTGGATCTACTTTGTGGGCGTGACCAACCGGTTTATGACCGGGCAGAGTCTGCTGATCGATGGCGGCGAGGCCGGCCGCACACAATTTATTTGGCCCGAATAGGAAACGCGCCCGACGGAAAGCCGTCGGGCGCGTTTTTGATGTATCGATTTTTAGCCGAGGCAAGTCCAGTTGACGGGGGTCGAGCCGTGCTGTACGAGTAGCCGATTGGCAGCGGAGAAGGGGCGCGACCCCATAAAAGCGGGGAGTTCTGCCGTGGCACGGTTGGCCGAAAGCGGCGAGGGGTGCGTAGAGGCCAGGCAGAACTTGCCGGTTGCCTTGCCCGCACCGGTAGCGGCGAGCTTGCCTTCGACCATCTGCTGGGCAAAGCGACCCCATGCCAAAAAGACTACCGGCTGGGGTAGCTGGCAGCAGCGTTCGATAACGTAGTCGGTCAGGGTACTCCAGCCCAGTTTGGCGTGCGAGTTGGCGGCATGCTCGCGCACGGTGAGCGTGGTGTTGAGAAGCAGGACGCCCTGCTGTGCCCATGGAGTTAGATCTCCTGTGGAAGGAATGGGGCAACCCAGATCGGCTTTGAGCTCCTTATAGATGTTGCGCAGGCTCGGCGGCAACTTGGTTTGCGTCGCGGGGACCGAGAACGACAGCCCCATGGCCTGGTTGGGTCCGTGATAGGGGTCTTGACCCAAGATGACAACCTTGACCTGGTCGGCCGGCGTGTAGGCGAGGGCATTGAGGATGTCGTCTTGTGCCGGGTAGATAGTCTGCTCGGCACGCAAAAGGGCGATACGCTCGAGCAGCTGGTTCGTAGTGTCACGTACCGGCTGCGGCGCATTGCCCAACCAAGTTGCTATGTTGAGGTCGCGGGTTGCGGTGTCCATGGGGCTCCTTTATGGCAGATGCTCTGTTGGCATCTATTGTAAAGGCGCACCGGTTGCCTTTATGCCACGGCTGTATGAAGAGCGGGGTCTACGAGACGTGCTCGGGCGCTCCTGCCATGCGAGCCTGTCCATGTGCGCGAAGGCGCGGGAGCTGCACGGTTGCCGCCATGACGCCGGTGAGGATGAGGGCAGCGCCAAAGAAGGCGATGGGGCTCAGAACCTCGCCGACCAGGAAGAACGAGAAGACAGCGGAGCAGACCGGCTCGAGCGAGAAGGCAAAGCCGGTGGTCTCGGCGGGCACGTGGGGCTGCACGAGCGTCTGGGTGATAAAGCCGTAGGCAGAGCAGATGAGTGCGAGCGCGACGACAACGACGATTTCGCTGGGCGTGCTGGGAAGCGTGAAGCCGCCAAAGGTGAATGCCGCGACGCCCGAGAACAAACCGCCAAAGCCCAGCTGCCAAACGCCCAGGGACAGCGGATCGACTTCTTCGACAAACCGCTTGGCGACAATGATGTGTCCGGCGTAGACAAAGGCGGAGAGCAGCATGATGAGCGCGCCCGGGTTCAGGCTAGTGAAGTCGGCGCCCGAGAGCAGCAACATACCGCAGGTGACGATGGCGGTGCCGACGAGCACTTTGCGCTCGGGGACGCGGCGCAGCAGGGCGGCGTTGGCAAACGGCACGATCACGACCGTCAGGCTCTGCAAAAAGCCGGCAGTGGAGGCAGAGGTGAGGCTGGAGCCCAGGCACATGCAGGTGAGCTCGGTTGCCATGATGGCGCCGATGATGGCGGCACGGACCATAAGGTCGCGGTTGATGCGGAAAGCGCGCTTGTGGAAGAGCAACAGGCAGGCCACAAAGGCGATGATGCAGCGTAGCGCGACGATGCTCGTGGCGTTCATGCTGTCCATGCCGATCTTCATGAGGGGATACGAAAAGCCCCATGCGACGGGAACGGAAAATGAGAGCGCGATTGCTTTTTTGCGATCCATGGGACTCCTTTTGTTACAGAACGGTTTCGTAAAAAGGATTCTGCTCCCAGATGTGGATGTAGTAAAGCGAATGTATCTTCAGTATGATTAAGAAATACTAATGTTGGCAGAAAAAGCCCTGGCAAAACGTTTTACGGCTACATCGATGTGGAGGCACGATGACATCGCGGTATCAGATTGTTTGTATGGTGGTCGATCGCGGCAGTCTTAAGGGCGCGGCGGACGAACTGGGCTATACGCAAAGTGCGGTGAGCCAGGCCGTCAAAGCGCTCGAGCGCGAGCTGGGTACCACGCTTATCGAGCGCGGTAAGCAGGGCGTTTCGCTTACGCGCGACGGTAAACAATATCTGCCGTTCCTGCGCCAGATTGTGACCGCTGAGGCCGAGCTCGAGGGTAAGCGCCAGGAGTTGCTGGGACTCTCCTCGACTGATATTCGTATCGCGACGTTTACCAACGTGAGTCGTACCGTGCTGCCGCGTGTGATCCGCGACTTTGGTGCGCTGCACCCGGGCGTACGCTTTACCCTCAAGCAGGGCGATTACACGCGCAACGCTCAATGGGTGCACGATGGCGTGGTTGACTTTTGCTTTACGGCGCGCGGGTTTACCGCTGGGCTCGAGAAGCGCGTGGTCTATCACGACGAGTTGGTGGCATTGTTGCCGACCGCGCATCCGCTGACGGCAAAGGAAAAGGTGACACTTGCCGACCTGGCGTCCGAGCCGTTTGTGCTGCTGGATGAGGGCGAACAGAGCCTGGTGCTCGATGCATTCGCGGCGCATGGGCTGTCGCCACACGTGACGAGTGAGGTAACCGACGACTACACCATCATGGCGATGGTGGAGGAGGGCCTAGGCGTGAGTATGCTGTATCGTCGTACCGTTGAGGGCATGCGGGCCGATATTCGTGTACGTCCCATCGTGCATGCTCCCTCGCGCGACGTGGTGGCAGCTTGGCGTAGCTGGGATACCATGCCTATCGCCACGAGGCGTTTTATCGACTATATGAGCTCGCATATTGTCAATTAATGACTGGCGTGGTGTTGAGTGCGGTGTTTAGCGGGCTGTCGCTTTGGCTTGGGTGGCGCGATAGGTGCGTGCCGGGTGGCAGAGTAATACCGCCACGACCATAAAGAACGCCGTGGTGCCCAGGCTGATGGGGTAGACCATCATAATGTTCGCAAAGGTGCGGAAGTGCGGGAACACGCAGAATACCCAATAGAAGCGGATGCCGCAGACGCAGATCATGGTGATGAGGGCGGGCGTGAGCGAGATACCAAAGCCGCGCAGGTAGCCTGACATGTTTTCGTAGAACATGCTAAAGGCATACGCCGGGAAGATCGAACACACGCGGATATAGCCGATCGAGACGATGTTGGGATCGCTGTTGAACAGCGACAAGATCTCGCGCCCCAGGCCGACAATAACGATAATCGTGGTGAGTGCAACGACACCGCCTTCGACCAGGCAGACCTTGAGCGTTTTAGTGCAGCGGCCGATCTGGCGGGCACCGTGGTTTTGTCCCACAAAGGTAGTGCAAGCCTGGCTAAAGCTGTTGAGCAGGTTGTAGCACACGTACTCCAGGCTCATGGCGGCGCTCGATGCCGCCATGACCTCGGTGCCCAGGCTGTTGATGGCAGACTGGATGATGATGTTGGCGACGGCAAAGACGGCGCTCTGGATGCCGGCGGGCAGACCGATCTTGACGATGCGCTTGAGGGCGACGGGGTCGATAGCCAGGTCGCGTGGGGTGACGCGGACGACGGAGTCGGTCTTGAGCAGGCGGATAAAGAGCGTGGCGGCGCTGACGGTGTAGGCGATGGCGGTGGCGATGGCGACGCCTGCGACGCCCCAGTGGAGTACGGGGACAAAGATGAGGTCCAGGCCAATGTTGAGGACGGTGGACACGGCAAGCGCCTGCAGCGGCATGCGGGTGATGCCGACGGAGCGGAAAATCGCGGCCTCAAAGTTGTAGAGCAAGATTGAGGGCAGGCTGAGCAAAAAGACGCGCAGGTAGAGCGAAGCGAGCGGCATGGTTTCGGCGGGAACGTTGAGCGCGGCGAGCATGGGCTCGGCAAAGATCTCGCCCAGTGCGATGACGACAAAGCCCACGAGCGCCATTAAAATCGAGGTATGGACGGCGCGTTTGACCATGTTCTGATCGTTGCGGCCGATAGCGTTGGCGATGACCACGTTGGAGCCAAGCGACATGCCAATAAACAGGTTGAGCATAAGACTGGTAAGCGGAACATTGGAGCCGACCGCCGCCATGGCAAGGGTTCCCTGGTCGCCCGAGAAATTACCGATGATGACCGTGGCGATGAGGTTCGATAGCTGCTCCAAGATGCTCGTGGCGGCCACGGGGAAGGCGAACAGGGGAATATTTCGCCACAGCGAGCCGGTGATCATGTCAATGTGCTTAGATACAGTATCAGCCATACGCTCTCAATCTCTAACGTGCTATATCGTGCTTATTTGCGCAGACGATGATACTCCTAATCGACTAGTCGTTGGGGGCGTTCTTAAACGACTAGTCATTCAAGAACGTCCCCAATGACTAGGCGGGGAAGGCGTGCGACAATGGTGGGCGTTGTGTTGTTCGCGCTAAGGAGTTGCCATGTTGTTGTGTCCCGTTTGCCATGAGCCGTTGGTGGACGACGAGCGCGGTGCTGCATGCGCGGGCGGACACCGGTTTGACCGTGCGCGCGAGGGCTATCTATATCTGCTGCGCTCGTCCAAGAGCGGCGACTCCATGGGCGATCCCAAGTCGCAGGCACGCAGCCGTCGTGACTTTCTGAACCGTGGCTACTATGCGCCGTTGCGCGATGCGATGGTTGAGCTGGTGCGCAAGCAGGTGTCTGGGCGCGCCGCGTCTACGAACGGCCCCATGACGTTGCTCGATATTTGCTGTGGCGAGGGCTACTACACCAGCGCCATGGGCGCGGTGCCGGGCGTGGATGCTTACGGTTTCGACCTGGGCAAAGAGATGGTGCGCCTGGCCGCCAAGCGCGGCGATGCGACCTATTTCGTGGCCAATATGAAGGACATTCCCGTGGCCGATGGCGCCTTCGATATGGTGACTGAGCTCTTTGCTCCCTTTAACGAGCGCGAGTTTGCCCGCGTGCTGGCGCCCGAGGGCTCGCTCTACACCGTCGTGCCGGGTGCACGCCATCTGTTTGGGCTCAAGGAGGTGCTCTACGACACGCCGTACCTTAACGATGAGAAACTGCCGAAGACTACCGAGCTCGAGTTGGTCGGAACGCGGCGAGTATCTGCGAATATTACGCTCCAGACGCAGGCCGACATTGAGGCGGTGTTCCAGATGACGCCGTACTACTACCGCACGCGCCCTGCCGACAAAGAGCGCTTGGCAAACTTGGACACGCTCCAGACCGATATCGACTTCATCATCGCCGAGTACCGCCACAGCTAACAACCTACCAAAAAGGGACAGGTTTGTTTTGGCAGGTTTTATCTGGGCAAACGTAAAGGGCCGACCGCGGAGATGCGCGATCGGCCCTTTTTAGTTGCTTGGCTGCAGAGGTTATGAGAAGCGAGCGCTTACAGGCGGTCCTTGTTCTCGGCCTTAACGGCGTGTGCCTGCTGAACAAAGAACAGGTCGTACACCACGATGACAAAGGCGCCATAGTTGATGGCGTCACCGCCAAACGCGGGAAGCGTGAGAACCGCCTTGGCAAGCGTGGCGACCGCGGCAACAATACCGAGCTTAAACGCACCGTCTACCTGCGAAGGCTTGTTGGCACCCTTGATGCCCGCAACACCTGCGGCAAGATCGACGAGGCCCTTGGCGATAATCACGACCGCGGCGAGCATGGCGTTCGACCCGTACGTGGAATCGAGGCCGCCGGTCGCGACGCCGGCGATTCCAGTGACGAGGTTGGCGATGCCCAAAACAAAATAGATGAGGGCAAGGATTTTGAGTGTCTTGCGCGCGGCGCTCATAGGTAGTCCTTTCAATGCGGGCGCTGCCAGTCTGGCGCGTCCCATATGCTGCACATATCGTGAAGCACATTGTAGTTCAACGTGACGGCGTGTGTGTCAGAAAGCGCTTCTCGTCTGTGCGGGGCAATCTTTCAAAAAGGAAAGCCAGCTGTAAGGCAAATCGATGGCAGCTCATGTGCGGCGCTGAGATGATGAGGCCGTAACAAGGAGCAGGTCTCAAGGAGGAGCCATGATGTACGGAACAGGGCAAGTGCGCGAGCCGCGGTCGTTGGGAAGGCGCATGGGTGATTCTGTGATCGCTGCCGTGTGCACGGGATTGATGGCGGTGCTTTGCATCGGGATGCTGTGGGCCATGTCGCATGTGGGACAATAGCGGACGGTTGGGTGCCGACATGAACGGCGCCCCACGTATTCGTTTTACATGCTAAGGAGTGCCCATGGGCGTTGCCGATCCTATTGCTGTTGCTCGGGCTGCTGGACTCGAGCTCGTGCGGACGTCCGAAGGCCTCACGCTCACCGACGGCACGATGGAGCTGCGCGCCGATTTCGGCCGCATGCTTCCACGGCTCAAGCAGGGCCGTCTGCAGCAAGAGCTGCTGGTAAAGGCTGCGCGCGCAAAAGGCATCGAGCGCCCATGGGCGATTGATGCCACGGCAGGCTTTGGCGAGGATTCCCTGCTGCTGGCAGCCGCGGGTTTTACCGTCGATCTGTATGAGCAGGATTGCGTGATCGCGGCGCTCCTCAAGGATGCACTGGATCGCGCGGCAGATGATCCGGCGCTTGCGACAGCCGTGGCCCGCATGCGCTTACATGCGGGCGAGGACAGCATTGCCGGCCTTCGCCATACAGCTGAGCTGATCGGGCAGGGCGAGCTCGCGGCTCCCGACGTGGTATATCTGGACCCCATGTTTCCCGGGCGCACCAAGAGCGCGGCGGTGAAAAAGAAGTTCCAACTCTTGCATCATCTGGAACAGCCGTGCGCCGATGAGGAGACGCTGGTCGAAGCCGCGCTTGCGGTGCACCCGCGCAAGGTCGTTATCAAGCGGCCGGTGAAGGGGCCACTGCTTGCCGGCGTTAAGCCGAGCTATCAGCTTGCGGGCAAGGCCGTTCGTTACGATGTGTTGGTGCCGCCGCGCCCGTAGCTTGCGTGCGATTACCGGGGCTTCGCTAGTGCCGTGCCGATGCGGTCCCTATTTCCAAGGGTGCGACGTCAGGTGCCAGCCGCCGCAGTATTCGCATTTGTAGCAGGCCAAACCACGCCGCCCGCGGTTTTCGCAGTCGGCCATAACTGCCTCGGCCTCGGCGCGTGTGTCGTAACGGTTTTTGCGTTCGCACGACTTGTAACGCCAGGCTTCATCGCGCTCGGCGTCTAGGGCGTCGCGGCGCTCGTCCTCGCGCGCAAACAGGTCGCTCATATCGCCGCCCGTGGCAGCGCCCAAAAACTCGCTTTTGGCTTTTGACCAAGCGGCTCGCTTTTTGCTCCCCATCTGCTTCGTGCCCTTCTCAAAACGTTGGTATCATTGCTCAATCAAAGTGATACCAATAAACGTGAGGTCGCCGCGTGATGATCAGAAAAACCCTCGATACCGACATTCCCGCCGTCATGGCTATCTATGACACGGCCCGCGCCTTTATGCGCGCGCATGGCAACGCCACGCAGTGGCCCGAGGGCACGCCTTCTGCCGAGCAGCTGGCTGCTGATATTGCCGCTGGTGGCAGTTACGTGTGCGAATTCGACGGTCGCGTGGTGGCGACGTTCGCCTTTTTGCCGGGGCCGGACGAGTGCTATGACGTAATTGAGGACGGGCAATGGCGCAGCGACACTCCGTACGCCGTGCTGCACCGTGTGGCGTCCGATGGCACCGTGCGCGGTATCGCGGCTGCGATGTTTGCCTTTGCCAAGGAGCGTGCCGATCACCTGCGCATCGATACGCACCGGGATAACCTGCCCATGCAGGGCGCGAGTATTAAAGCGGGGTTTGAGCGTGCCGGTGTCGTGCATGTGTCGGACGGCACGCCGCGTGTTGCGTTTGACTGGCTGCGTGAGGCATAAGAGCAAGGGCTCGTGTCAGCAATGCGCGCGAACGAAAATGGCCCCGGGCGGGGCCATTTTTGGTTGCTGTGCTGTTTTGCAAGCCGGCTTTCGCAAGGCGCGAACCTACGAAAATCGCCGCGCGGCAACGCGGGGCGATGAGCTCGGTCGGGGGATAGGGCCCGCTTCGCCCGCCGGCCCGTAAATTGTATCATCCAGTGTGGAGCGTGAACGCCCGTTGCCGCGTGCGATGGGCTTGTAATAAGAGGAGAGCCATGTCGAAGCAAGCGGTCGTTGGAATCTTGGCGCATGTCGATGCCGGCAAGACCACGCTGGCCGAGGCCATGCTGTTCAACGCGGGTCGCATTCGCAAGCGCGGCCGCGTGGACGATGGCGATTCGCACCTGGATACGAACGAGATTGAGCGCGAGCGCGGCATTACGATTTTCTCGTCGCAGGCCGTGTTCGACCACGGCGATACCCACGTCATGCTCGTGGATGCGCCCGGCCACGTCGATTTTTCTGCCGAGGCGGAGCGCACGCTGCGCGCACTCGACTACGCGATTTTGGTTGTGGGCGCCAACGATGGCGTGCAGGGGCACACCGAAACCCTGTGGCGCCTGCTTGCGCGCTATGACATCCCGACGTTCATCTTTATCAACAAGATCGATTTGGAGAATCCCGGCCGCGATGTTTTGCTGGCGCAGCTTGGGCAACGTCTTTCCGAGGGCTGCCTGGATGCCAACGAACTGCTGACGGGCGGTGCCGTTCAGGAAGACGCTGCCGCGTTGGACGAGTCGGCGCTCGAGGAGTTTCTTGAGGCGGGTGAGCTTTCTGTCGCAACGCTGTCGCGCATGGTTGCCGAGCGCAAGCTCTTTCCCTGCTTTGCTGGCTCGGCGCTCAAGGACCGAGGTGTGGACGAGCTGCTGGATGGTATATGCGCGCTGATGCGTGAACAGGCGTGTCTCCCGGAGTTTGCCGCGCGCGTCTATCGTGTCAGCCGCGGGGATCGCGGCGAGCGCTTGGCATGGGTTAAGGTGACCGGCGGCACGCTGCATGCCAAGCAGATGATTGCCGGACGTTCCGGTGCCGAGGCATGGGAGCAGAAGGTCGATCAGGTACGCATCTATAACGGCGAGAAGTATGAGCTTGCCCAAGAAGTTGCTGCTGGCGGTATTTGTGCCGTGACGGGTCTTGCACACGTTCGCCCAGGGGACGCCCTAGGCGCGGAGCCCGCGGGCGATGCGCCCGTCATTGCGCCAGTTCTCACCTATACGGTGCTTCCGGGCGAACACGATGTCCACGCGGTGTTCAAAGCACTGACTGAGCTGGCGGACGAAGACCCCATGCTCGGCGTAAGCTGGAATACGCATCTTGAGCAGATTCATTTGCAGTTGATGGGCGCCGTGCAACTCGAGGTCGTGCAGCGGGTGTTGGCCGATCGCTTTGGCCTTTCGATTGCGTTTGAGCCCGGCGGCATTCTCTATAAGGAGACCATTTCGCAGCCGGTCGAGGGCGTGGGGCACTTTGAGCCATTGCGCCACTATGCCGAGGTGCATCTGCGCCTGGAGCCGTTGCCAGCGGGCTCGGGCGTGCAGTTTGGCACTGTGACCTCGACCGACGAGCTCGATCTTAACTGGCAGCGTTTGGCACTCACCAACGCCATGGAGCGCGATCACCTGGGCGTGCTGACCGGCTCGCCCATCACCGATGTGCGCATTACGCTCACGGGCGGCCGTGCGCATGCCAAGCACACCGAGGGCGGCGATTTTCGCCAGGCCACGTACCGCGCGATTCGCCAGGGTTTGATGCAGGCGCGTGAGGCCGGCGCGGCGGTGCTGTTGGAGCCGTGGTATCGCTTTGAGCTCGAGGTGCCGGGGGAGTGCGTGGGTCGGGCGCTCTCAGACGCCACGCGCATGGGTGCCGAGTACGAGCCGCCGACGATGGCGGGAGATCGGGCGAAGCTTGTGGGTCGCGTGCCGGCATCCGAGGTGCAGGACTATGCCCTGGAGGTAGCTGCCTACACGAGCGGTCGCGGACATCTGTACCTAGAGTTCGCCGGTTATGCGGCTTGCCATGATGCCGAGCGTGTCATCGAGGCGGCCGCCTACGAGCCCGAGGCCGATCTGCCCAACACGCCTGACTCGGTCTTTTGCTCTCACGGCGCTGGCTACACCGTCAAGTGGCACGACGTACCCGCTGCGGCGCACGTAAAGATCGATCCCGCCACCTTTCGCCCCTGGCGAGCAGCAGACGCCGAGTTTTTCGGCCACATGTGACAAAGGGACAGCTCCTTTGTCACATGCTATTGGTATAACTCGGTATAAGTTGGTATAACTATTGCCAGGGTTTGCCAATCCGAGGAGGCCGACATGAATCCAAATCCCTTTAAGCCAACGGCAGGCAAGCGGCCTCCGATACTCATCGGTCGAGAGTCGGTCATCGAAGATTTCGAGGAAGGGCTCGATAACGGCGCCGGAGCGCCGGGCAGGCTCATGCTCATTACGGGAAACCGTGGCTGCGGCAAGACGGTTCTCCTGCGGGAGCTGCAACGTCTAGCCAATGAGCGCGGATGGGCGGTTGTCTCCGATTCCGCTTCGCTTGGCTTATGCGACCGCTTGGTCGATGCGCTTCGCTCGAATAAACCCATTGTGACGTCAATGGAGTTCGGTCCGTCGTTTGGCCGGATGTCGGTCGAGGCGGCGCGAGCAAAGGGCGAGACGTTGCGAGGGCTGGTCAACGAGCGCCTCAAGAAGCTCGGTCCAGGCAAGGGCATACTGTTTGCGATTGACGAGGCTCAATCGGCGTCTATCGAGGAGCTGGCGGCTCTTGCCGTTCTCTATCAGCAAGTGCTCGGAGATCAGGATAATACGGGATTGCCCGATAGCGACCAGCGCGGTCTTGCGCTGGTGTTCGCCGGCTTGCCCAGTATGGTTGACGACCTGCTCGAAGAGCCGAGCGTGACGTTTTTGCGCCGCGCCCAGCAGCGTACGCTGGGGGCGATTTCTTTGCCCAAAGTGCGCGATTCATATATCCAGACGGTCAAAGGCGCTGGTCTTTGCGTTGATGCGGAGACGGCGGACCTTGCGGCACACAAGAGCATGGGACATCCCTATATGGTTCAGCTCGTGGGATATTACATGTGGCGCTCTGCTGTCCGGCGTGACTCGCGGGTCATTGAAGCGTGCGATGTCGAGGCTGGCTACGCCGATGCCGTCTCCGAGTTCTACGAAGCGGTTGACGCGCCTCTATATTACGGGCTGCGCAGTCCACAGCGCCTCTTTATCGAGGCCATGGCTGCTGACGAGGGTAAGCCGACGCGCATGGCGGATATCATTGAGCGTTGCGATCGCACCCAGAGTTGGGCGAGTAAATATCGCGCAAGCCTGATTCGCGAGCGCGTCATCGAGGCCGCCGGATACGGTCTCGTCCGGTTTACCGTGCCCATGCTGGGCGTGTACATTCGCGATTGCGTTTTATGGCATGAGTAGGGTGATAAAGGTGACGGAACAGAAGATGAGCCCGCAGGCTATCGAGGTGCGTGGCGCGCGTGTCCATAACCTCAAGGACATCGATATCGATATTCCGCTGGGAAGGCTCGTGGGTATTGCCGGCGTGTCGGGTTCGGGCAAGAGCTCGCTGGCGCTGGGGGTCCTTTATGCCGAGGGCTCGCGTCGCTACTTGGAGGCGCTCAGCACCTATACTCGACGTCGTCTGACGCAAGCCGAGCATGCTCAGGTGGATGAGGTGCTGCACGTGCCGGCGGCGCTCGCATTGCATCAGCGCCCCAGCGTGCCGGGCGTGCGTTCCACCTTTGGCACCATGACCGAGCTCAACAACAGCCTGCGCCTGCTCTTTAGCCGCTGCGCCCATCACGTGTGCCCGCACTGCGGGGCGCGCGTGGAGCCGAGCCTTAACGTTGCCGCAGGCCTGTCGCTCACGTGCCCTGCGTGCGGCCGCGAATTCTACGCGCCGAGCGCTGAGGACCTTGCGTTTAACAGCGGCGGCGCATGTCCCACCTGCGGCGGCACCGGTGTCATGCGCGAGGTGGACGAGGCGAGCCTGGTGCCCGACGAGTCAAAGACTATCAACGAAGGCGCGGTCCTTCCCTGGGGTACGCTCATGTGGGATCTGATGAAGCAGGTGGCAGGCGAGATGGGCGTGCGCACCGACGTGCCGTTTAACCAGCTCACGCCTCAAGAGCGCGACATCGTGTTTCATGGTCCGGCGGTTAAGAAGCACATTCTCTACGTCCCCAAAAACGGTGAGGGCGCTACGCCACTCGACTTTACCTACTACAACGCCGTCTATACCGTCGAGAATGCGCTCGCCAAGGTTAAGGACGATAAGGGGCTTAAGCGTGTAGCTCGCTTTTTGTGCGAGAGGCCATGCCGTGACTGTGGTGGCACGCGTCTTTCCGAGGCTGCGCGCCAGCCCCAGGTGCGCGGTATCAATCTGGCACAGGCCGCGGCCATGACGCTTGGTGATGCGATTGAGTGGGTGCGCGGGGTGCCCACATCCTTGCCGGCCGAGATGCAGCCCATGGCGACGGATATCTGCGAATCGTTTTTGAGTGCGGCCCGTCGCTTGGTCGACCTGGGCCTCGATTACCTTTCGCTCGACCGCGCCGGCGCCACGCTTTCCACGGGCGAGCGCCAGCGCGTGCAGCTTGCTCGCGTGGTGCGTAACCGATCGACGGGCGTGCTCTATGTGCTGGACGAGCCCTCGATTGGCTTGCATCCTGCCAATGTCGACGGCCTGGTAGGCGTGATGCGCGACCTGGTAGGCGACGGCAACACCGTGGTCGTTGTCGACCACGACACACGCGTGCTGGCGGAAGCCGACTATCTGGTCGAGATGGGCCCCGTTGCCGGAGCGGGCGGCGGTAAAGTGATCGCTGCAGGTACGGTGGACGAGGTCGAACAATCGCAGGGCAGCCGCATCGCCCCGTTTTTGCGCGCAGACCCCAAGCGCTTGCGCCCGCAGGTGACTGACGAGGAAATGTTCGACCAGGGCCAAATCCGCATGGCAACTGATGCCATCCATACCGTCAAGCCGCTTGAAGTCGATATCCCGCGCGGCCGTCTCGTTGCGGTGACGGGCGTTTCGGGTTCGGGTAAGACGACGTTGGTGCTCGAGACGCTCATCCCGGCACTTAAGGCGCAGGCAGCTGGCGAGCGCCTGCCAAGCCACGTGCGCTGGATCGACGCCGAGGGTATCGCACGCGCAAACCTGATTGACGCCACGCCCATCGGCGCCAATGTGCGCTCGACGGTAGCGACCTATGCCGACATCCATGATGAGCTGCGCCGCGCCTTCGCCCGTACGCCCGAGGCCAAGGCAGCCGGCTACAAGGCGGGTGCCTTTAGCTACAACACTGGCGCCTTGCGCTGCCCTACGTGCGATGGCACGGGCTCGATATCGCTCGACGTGCAGTTTCTGCCCGACGTCGAGATTGTCTGCCCGGCATGTCGTGGTTCGCGTTATGCAGACGCGGCTTCGCATATCCATCGCGAGGGCAAGGACGGGAGTCTGCTTACGTTGCCGCAGCTCATGGATATGAGTGTGGACGAGGCCATCGACGCCACGGTGGGACTCAAGAAAGTTCAGACGCGCTTGCAGACCTTGCACGACCTGGGATTGGGTTATCTCACGCTTGGTGAGCCTACGCCGGCGCTTTCGGGCGGCGAGGCGCAGCGCCTTAAGCTTGCGAGCGAGATGGGACGCGTGCAGGACGATGCCGTATTCGTGTTCGACGAGCCTACGATCGGCCTACATCCGCTCGATGTTCAGGTGTTGCTGAGTGTGTTCGACGGCCTTGTTGCCAAGGGCGCCACGGTTATCGTGATCGAACACGATCTCGACCTTATCCGTAACGCCGATTACGTGATCGACATGGGCCCGGGCGGTGGCGATGCCGGCGGGCAAGTCGTCTGCGCCGGCACGCCGGCGGATATCGCTGCCTGCCCCAAGAGCGTTACTGGCCGCTACCTATAGACAATGAGGCAAAGGGACAGTCCCTTTGCCTCATTGATGCCTATTTCACGCATTGAGCTGCGAGATAGTCGCGGAAGAATGGCAATTCAAATGCGACGAGCCCTCGTCCTCGCTCCCCGATGATGCCGGCGTCTATCATGCGGCGTCGGTAGCGGGAGACCTGCTGCGGCGAACGCTTAAGGCGCTCGACAAGGTCTGCGGTGGTGGACTCTTCCTCGTCATCGAGCATGGCGATGAGGAATCGCTTGTCCTCTGCCGTGAGTTCCCGATAGGTTGCCGCGAGGATTCGGTCGTCCATCTCGTCGCGCGCGATTTTGATTCCCAGGTCAAAGTCGCGTGACGAGATTTCCTTCGAATCGCTTGTGAGGTCCCAAGCACGGTAGCCTACGAGTTGCAATAGGAAGGGAAAACCAGAGATCGAGCGAACGGCTCGATCGATTCCCTCAGCATCTGCCAGGCGATCGTTTTCCTGGATTGTGCGAATCAAGGCCTCGCGCACGTCATAGTCGGCAATGCGACCCAGATGATATTGTTGGGCGCGGCGAAGGAACGAGACCGTCTTGTGGTTCAGCAACGTCGAGACGTTGTTGGGAAGTCCCGCCATGAGCAGGGCGACGCGTTTCCCATCGGTCACAAAGTGCTGATACGTCGCTGCAAGCTGAATCATCTCGTCGAGTGTCGGGTCCACCTCGTCAACCGTGACGAGCAGACCGGTGCCCGCCTCGTTGAGCTGGTCGATGATGTCGCTCATGCGATAACGCCAGGTTGAGGCATCGTGAACGCGATTGACCTCGATGCTGCCGAGCGGTGCAATTCCGAGGCCGGTGACTTCGAAGTGGGTGGACGGGTCGATGAGATGGGCTGCGGCACGTTTCGTCCCGAGCTCGATTTCCTCAAGCATTCCCGGGAGCGCGGTCGTCTTTACGGCTATCCAGCCGTGGGTTTCCGCCCTTGTCGCGAGCGACGACATGAGAGCGGTTTTACCGGTTCCACGCGCGCCTGAGAAGATCGAGGTCAATTCTGGGCGCCTGCGCTGGCTCAAGAAGGCACGGTCCAAATCCCGAATAATCTGTTGTCTGCCAGCGAGATGGGCAGGAACCTCGCCAAAGCTAGGGGTAAACGGGTTTTCGAGGTATTCCACAATGCCCTCCTTTAGCGTCTCGGGTTAATTTCATTTTATTCTAATTAATCTCAATTAAAAACGATTAATTTCATTTCAAAGCATAAGGTTGGCGTCGTGCGTTATCGAAGCGGTGCTTGAATAGCTTACGTTGGAGCCCGAAAATGGGTTCAACCCATTCGCGAAATTTGCACGCCCTATTGTGAGTGGGCTCTCAGATGAGCTGAAGCTGCCATCGTGCGGCTGATAGGGGCAATCATGAAAAACAGAATCTATGGGTATGCTCGAGTTTCGTCAGCAGATCAGAACCTGGATCGCCAACTGGATGCGCTGGAGCGGTTTCCGGTCCAAACGAATTTGATCTATGCTGACAAAGCGAGTGGAAAGGACTTCAGGCGTCCTCAGTACCGGCGTCTTCTTCGTCGTCTGCGCGAAGGGGACGTTTTGGTGATTAAGAGTATCGATCGATTGGGTCGCGACTACCGTGAAGTTCTCGATGAATGGCGTCGCCTAACGACGGACAAACGCGTTGCCATCGTGGTGCTCGATATGCCATTGCTTGATACACGCGAACAACCCAATGGAATTACGGGGACTTTTATTGCCGATCTAGTGCTTCAGGTTTTGAGCTACGTGGCTCAGGTGGAGCGCGAAAACATAAAGCAGCGCCAGGCGGAGGGTATCGCGTCGGCGCGTCTGCGGGGTGTGAGATTTGGGAGACCGACGCTCGAACGTCCGGATAGCTACCGCGATGTCATCAAATCATTCGAAGGAGGTGAAGTTACGAGGCGAGAGGCCGCAATGCTCCTGAACGTCAGCGCATCGACGTTCGATCGTTGGAGACGGGCGGATACGAACTGATATGACCGTTCGCCGTCTGTCCGTCCTCTTTAACTAGACATTTTGACGAGGGGAGTTTATTGCACGGAGTCCACTCCTTCCCTCGATGTTTATCCAGTTCACGCCCCGGAACCAAATAGTGCCACCGCGTTGCCAATTCGTCTGCTTTTTGACGAGGGGGAGGTTAAACGACTACCAAGGGATATGTAATGAAGAAAAAGTTATTTACGGCAGTTCTGGCTTTTAGCGCGGCGGCGCTAATCGGCATTTCTCTACCACTCGGAATTACGGGTCGCGGCTGGAGCCCGACATACGCATTCGCAGCGACTAAGAAAAGTGGAAAGAAGCCAAAGCCAGGCAAGAAGGATTCAGTAAAAATCGATCAACTAAACTGGAGTGTCTCAGAAGGCGTTGTTGATGGCGTCGAGATGATGACATTTGAATATGACAATAAATCGAGCTTCGATATTGCTCAGTTCACTATTCAGTTTGAGCCGAAAGGGGAGTTGACCGACGAACAGAAACTTCTGTTTACTGACGTTTTTGATGAGGAAGAGGCTGCGCACGATTATTCAACGCTGAAAATAACGGCGGATAGCCAGCGAATCGTCGAGAAGCGAGAATCGGTTGATAGCGTTCCGTGCATTACCCATGGTGACTATGTCGCCAATGCCCAGCAGAATCAATATGACCTGATGGAGCCTTCAGTGGCGACTATTGCCTATCTAGGCGGCGATGGAAAGATATATCTCGAGTACTATAGTTTCAAGTCGAAAACCTATACGACTTCATCAAAGGGCGGTGTCAAGGCGTATGACTGGCCAACAAAAGCCCTTGCAAAATCCTTGCCGAAGCCTGACTGCCCTATCGTTTATACGTCGTTAGACGAAAAAGACTGCCTTTCGTTTGTCGCATTTGGCATCGATCATGATGGGTACGACAAATACATCAAAGCTTGCAAGAAAAAGGGATACAAGGACATCGAATATTCGTATGACAGCAGTTTTTGCGCAAAGGATAAAAAGGGACGGGAATTGATGATCGGATATAGCGACCGAGATCAGCGGATGGACGTCAGCGTTTCAGTTGATTAACGTGGGCATATGATCGAATGATCAACGCGTTATGATGCCTATGTATGGATTGGGGTGCCGGCCTATGGTCTGTGCCCCAATCTTTCTAAAGATACGTGCAGCAGAATAGGTATTAAATTAACGTATGAATATGTATTTATATTATGTTGGATTTAAGTCCTTCCTTTCTGAATTGGTTGACATCAAAACCCAATATAAATGAATTGAGTCCGTAATTACCCTGAGGACAACTGGAGGACAAGGGTTAAATGAGCGTTTCCAATCCGTTTAAAACAATTGGCCAGAAGATAATTGTCGCCCTATTGGCGTTAGGCTTGATTGCAGCTTGCGGCGGCTGCGTGTACCTGTGGTTGACGCGCGATCAGACCGTTATAAGCGATGATTCGATTCGGGAAGAAATTAAGCCGGTAACGAAGTTGCTTACCTACGAATACGATTTTACTCAGGTTCTATATATTGACGATGCGGGGAATCCGTTTGGTTTTAACAACCCATTTACTACTAAGCGATATGTAGCGACCATCGATGGTAAGGCGGATATCGGCTTGAACGTAGACGATGAGAACCTGAAGGTCAAAGTCCATCGTTCGAAAAACAACGAGTCGGTAATAAAATCTGTTAATGTTACGCTTCCGCATTCCGAGATCGTGACGTTGTCAACGGATCCGAACTCGCTTAAAAAATACGTTGAGGACAATGGTTTTCTTAATTGGAATCAGGTCAGTACGGACGATTTAAATAAATTGCTTCAGCAGGCTGATAAGGACCAGAGGCAAAAGGTTCAAGAAAGTGGCATGCTGGAAAAATCTGATGAACGTGCAGTAAAACTGGTGAAAAAGCAGGTGTCGACGTTCTGTGGTCCAGACGTAAGGGTCAATGTCGAATTCGAAGATTAATATCTACCTTTGAAATCAAATTACTGATTCAGCTGAATGCCCGCTATCGCGATGCCTTACGTTGCAATAGCGGGCATCTCTGATCTCGTTTGAAGGGTGTCAATGTGACAATTGTCCGATATGACAACGAGACAGTCCCTTTGTCACATTCCCGGAAAGCCTGTCTGGCGCAGGGCCTCGTAGAGGACGATGGCGGCGCTGTTGGAGAGATTGAGGGCGCTGATGCGGTAGTCGTCGGGGTTGACGAAGTTGCCGCAGATATCCTGTTGAAGGATGGCTTCGTGGTCATCCTCGGTATGCCCGAGCGATTCCTCGTGGGCTTCCCAGGCCTCGGCGTTGTCGAGTGAGTCGCAATCGCGCAGCATGGGGATGCGCTCGCAGCGCTTGGGCGCCGCGGCGAGCAGCTCCTCGGGAATGCCCGAGCTCTCGCTGCCAAAGACCAAGTAGTCGCCATCTCGGTAGGTGCTCTGCGCATAGGTGCGGCGTGCCTTTTTGGTCAGCAGATGCAGGCGACCATCGGCGGGGGAGAGGCCGTTGCGCGCAAGGAAATCCTCCCAGCCGGCATAGGTCGTCACGTCCAAGTTTTGCCAGTAGCCCAGGCCGGCGCGACGCACCGTCTTGTCGTCGAGCGAAAACCCCAGCGGCTCCACTAGATGCAGGCGGGCGCCGGTAACCACGCAGGTGCGGCCGATATTGCCCGTATTGGCCGGAATCTCGGGCGCATACAGCACAATGTTGAACATGAATCTCCTTGGCTCAGAACGAAAAACCACCACGAAGGGCACCTTCGTGGTGGTTTGGCGGTTACGTAGGCGGAAAATACCCGCTTGGATAAACCTAGGCGCGGTGCCAGTCGGTCAGGCAGGCATCGAGGGAGGCGATGAGCGCATCCTTGTCCATGTGACGGCCGATAATGCACAGGCTCGTCATGCGGTCGCCCGTCTCGTCGTCCCAAATTTGCATGATCTCGGGGTTCTCGTCGATGATCTTCTGCTTCTCGCCCTCGGGCGCAGAATCGACAAACAGACCGTTCTCCATCAGGCGCATCTGGTGGCCGGCCTGCTCAAACATGTAGCACATGTCCGGATTGCCGGTCTGCCACAGCGGACCCTTGACGCGGATGACCTCGTCGGGCCATTCCTGCTCAACAAAATCGGTGAACTTCTGCAGGTCAAACGGCTTGCGGCGCGAGTACACAAAGGTCTCGATGTCGTACTCGAGCACCTCGGGGTCGTCGTGCTCCTCGGGGTGCTCCATGGCCTCGATCCAGGCGGCGGAGTTGTAGGCGCGCATAAAGTCGAAGCGGTCGGTATCGAGCAGCTCCTCCATGGGGACCTCGCCGTTTTGGGCCTCGACAATCACAGCGTCTTTCTGCAGGCTGCGCACGATGGCCTTGAGCTCGGCGATCTGCTCAGGGCTCACGGTATCGGTCTTGTTGAGGATCAGCGTGGAGCAGAACTCGATCTGCTGGATGAGCAGGCTTTCGATGTCGTCCTCGTCGATATCCTCTGCCAGCAGGTCGCGGCCGCCATTGAACTCGTCGTACATGCGGGCGCAGTCGACCACGGCCACGATGTTGTCGAGCGCGAGCTTGGGCTCGCCGCCCACCTTGGCCTCGTCGCAGAAGCTCGAGATGGTGTAGGCGATGGGGATAGGCTCGCAAATGCCCGAGGCCTCGATGATGATGTAATCGTAGTCGCCCGAATCGGCGATGCCCTGCAGCTGGTTAGCAAGGTCGTCCGAAAGCGTGCAGCAGATGCAGCCGTTGGTGAGCGGGATGAGGTCGTCGGTCTCGGAAAGGCCGCCGTCGGCGATAAGGCTGGCGTCGACGTTGATCTCGCCGATATCGTTGACGATCACGGCGGCGCGGATGCCGCCGTCGTTAGCGAGGATGTGGTTGAGCAGCGTGGTCTTGCCGGCACCGAGGTATCCGGTAAGCATGATGATCTTCACGGGTTTGTTGGGCATGTGCCCTCCTTTGTTAGACATGGCTTACAGTTAAATCTTATGCCAAACGTCTGCTCTTATACCCACGCGCCGGCAAATAACACAGGCTACTCCCAGGCTCCCCACACATCGGGGCAATAACCGACGGTGGCCTTTTTGCCGTTGCGCACGATGGGCTCGGCTAGAACCTGCTGGTTCTCGAGCAGTTTATCGAAGCGCTGACTGGGGGTAAGGTGCTGAATGAGTGCGAGCGTCTCCTCGTCCTTAGCCTTGGGGTTGAGCAGCTTGTCGATGCCGCCGACCGCCTGCATCACGCTCGTGAGCTCGCCTTTGCTCATTTCCTTTTCCTTAAGGTCAATAAACTGCACCTTAATGCGGCGCTCCTTAAAATAGCGCTGGGCCTTCTTGGTGTCGAACGACTTTTTTGTGCCAAAAATCTGGATATTCATGTTCCACCGTTCTACCTGATGAAGTTGGTCGTTGCTCGATCTGCCTCGGGTGCGTTGATACCGGCGGCCTGACCTGCCTCGATGCAGCGCAGGAGCCAGGCCATGTTTTTGCCGATGTTTCGCATGGTGGCAAGGCCCTCGGCATCCCCATCGGCGTCGCCGGGCACGCGGCCAAATACGTTGTTCCAGTAGGTGGAGGCAACTACGGGCATTTGCTTAATGGTGAAGTACTTGTTGAGCACATCGAAGGTGGTCGACGTGCCGCCGCGGCGGGCGACGGCGACTGCGGCGCCGGGTTTGTGCTCAAAGGCATGCCCGCCCGCATAGAAGGCGCGATCGAGGGCCGAAAGGATGCGGCCGCTGGGGTGCGCATAGTAGACAGGTGAGCCAAAGACAAAGCCATCTGCCTGCTCGGCGGCAGCGATGAGCTCGTTCACCACGTCGTCGTCAAAGGTACAGCGACCGCCAAGTTTGCCGCACTGACCGCAGCCGATGCAGTCGCGAATGGGCTTGGCGCCCAGCTGAAACACCTCGGTATCAATGCCTTCGGCATTGAGCTGCTCGGCGACCTCGGCGAGTGCGCGGGCGGTGTTGCCGTTTGCCTTGGGACTGCCATTGACCAAAAGAACCTTCATCACAAACTCCCTCTGCTGTCGGTGACTTCTGCGGAGGATTATCGCACGAGAGGGCAGATGGCGTGGGGCGCGATGTGAAACGGCTTGTGTTTCACATCGCGCCCCACAACGCTAGTCCAGCTTGGTGCCCGGTACTTGCGGTGCCTCTATAAGCCGCGCTTTGAGCTCGTTCAAAATGGAAACGGGCTGTCGATCGACAGCGTCCAGATGAAGTGTCGCCACACGAATGGGTGGCTGATATTCAAGCGAGCCGATGAGCACGGGAGAACCCAGGAACCGCTCGATTTCTTCTGCGATCGCGTCGGTCTCTTCGGGATCAAAGTCGTCGAAAAGCGCCGCGAACGTCGGCCCCGTCGAGCGGAACAGGCGACCCTTGCCGCGCGAGCATTCCATGAGGCAGGCGGCGCTTTCTGCCAAAACGCGGTCGCCCGCATCAAAGCCAAAGCGGGCATTGACCTGAGCGATATCGTCGATTTTGATGGCGATCAAACCAGCCTTGCGCGCCACGCGACGCATTTCGCCAATGGCATTGACCAGGGCGTGAATATCGCCCAAGCCGGTCACGGAATCGGTCGTATCTGCCAAGCTTCGGTTGATGATAATGCCCACATACATGCCGGGCTCGGTATCGGTGCCGTCCAAGCGGTAGCCCGTGCAGTCGCAAAGCGCGTATTTTCCGGTGGCATCCATTACGCGATACTGCATGTAGTGGAAGTGCCACGTGCCGTTTATCACCATGTCGAGCTCGGCACGTACGTTGTCGCGGTCCTCGGGATGAACGCGGGCGAGCCACATGTCGAGTGAGTTAAAAGGGTGCTGGGAGGGCAGGTCAAAATCGCGCACGGCGTTAACCGACCATTGCGATTCTCCCGTATCGAGATTGAGGATAAACGGATAGCGCGTCTCGGAGCTCATGGAGATCGCTTGGAACACCCGGTCGTTGCAGGGAAGCTGATCGACGATTGGGCGTTGCAGCGCGTCATCGTCTTTCGGTTGCTGCACACGATGCATAAGCTTATAGCGATACATCTTGCGATCGGCATCCATCGTCATCTGGCGACGCGTGTCGCCAGCAAGTGGATCGACGCGCGAGCAGCCAAAGCTAAAGCTGCCGATCATGGGCGCCTTGCCACCTGAGCTCGCCTCGATCAGCCTGGTACGCACCTGCTCCAAGCGCTGCTCGAGTTCAATCTCGTTTGCGGAGGGCGAGATGAGCACAAACTCGTCTCCACCGATACGGAACAGCATCTCATCGTGCTCCATGGTTTCGGAGAGCGTGCGGCAGATGCTCAGAATATAGCGATTGCCTTCGGCGTGGCCAAACCTATCGTTGCAATGCTTGAGATGGTCGATGTCAATATAGGCGCAGGTGAAGGGGTCGCCTTTGCGCCAGAGTTGCTCGACGTGACGGTCGAATCCGTTGCGGTTGCCCAAGTTGGTGAGCGGATCGATATAGGCGTTGCGCTCAAGCAGCTGGCGCTCTTGTTGCAGGATGGCATGCGTCTTTTGCAGTTGCTCACCAACGGCGCGTAGCTCAGCAGGCAGCGCGGCAACATCGAGTTCAGCGGTCGAGACGCCGTTCGCAAGTCGCTGAAGATAGGTAATAATCGATTGCTCGCCCAGGCGATATGACTCGTTCATGATGGATAACCTCCTTGGGCGGAACAACGGTTTGTATCATATCCCCAATTCGGTTTGAATTGGGGATATAAGTTAGCTAATGGAGACAAATGCCCCCTTCGACGGTGGCGTTTTGCGCGCGAGCGTATCAGTTGTTATTGCCACCATCGAGCAATGCCTCAAAATCCTTCGCCGGCATGGGGCGGTAGTAGAGGAAGCCCTGAGCGTAGCGGGCGCCCATTTGTCGTAGCATGTTCGCCTGCTCATTTGTCTCGACGCCTTCGACCACGACGGGCAGATGGAGCGACTGCGCCATTTCGAGCATCGATGAAATGATTTGCGTGCTGCGGCCTTGATCGCGGTCGGTGGGCACAAAGGTGCGGTCGAGCTTGATGACGTCGACGTTGACGTTCTTGAGCATCGCGAGCGTGGACTGACCGGTGCCAAAATCGTCCATATAGGTCGAGAAGCCGCGGGTGTGCAGATCTGCGGTCAGCTTATCCACGGCCTCGGATTCTCCCGTATAAGCCGTCTCGGTGATCTCGATACGCATGAGCTCGGGCGGTAGGTTGTATTGGGCGGCGAGCGCCCCCATATGTTCGGCAACGTCGCAGGCAAGGATATCCACGCGCGACACATTAAGCGAGACCGGAACCACGCGAAGACCGCGATCGAGACGCTCGCGAAGCCATATGGCGACACCCTGCCAAATGTACTTGTCGAGCGTCACTACAAAGCCGCTTTCCTCAAGTGCGGGGATAAACGTTGCGGGCGAAATGAGAGAGCCGTCCTTGTCAATCCAGCGGGTGAGTGCTTCGGCGCCAATAATCTTGCCGGTTTCCATATCGACCTGGGGCTGAAGATAGTACGTGATGCGACCATTTGACAGCGCGTACTGGAATTCGGTCAGCGTGCGGTGGAACGCGACTTCGCGCTCGTACTCCTCGGGGCGGAAAACGGCAATGCGCTCCTTAAAGTCGTTTTTGGCGCGTCGATTGGTAAACATGGCCTTGGCCTGGGCATCGATGGTGATTTCCTCGCTAGCGTCGATGGGGCATACGCCCATGGACGGCCAAAAACCTACGCCGTCATCATGTCTGGCTACGGCCTCGCGAACGCGGCCATAGATTTGACGGACGGTGTTGTGCTCAAAGGGGATGAGTGCGCAAAAGTCATCTTGGCCCCAGTACCCTGCGACGCCCATATCGGCATTCTCGATGTCCTTGAGGACCGTGCCCACATCGGCGAGTACGCGGTCGCCCTCGGCCTGGCCGTGCCATTCATTAAACAGGCGCATGTGGCCCATGTCGACCGTGGCGATGCACCAGGTGCCGTCGCGCCTTGCCTCGAGAAATGCGTTGGCGCGCCGCATAAACTCGCTGGGTCGATAGAGGCCCGTGAGCGAGTCGATACGTTCGGCTATGGCGCTTTTGCGCTCCGCCTCGGGTATGGGGAGGCTGTCGTTGGGAACAAGCCCGCCGGCCGTGCGAAGGCGACGGTCGAGTTCGCCTAAAACGGCGGTCGCTTGATGGGTTAAGTGCTCGTAAAAGGCCGGGACGACAAGGCAGACGGGAGTAATGGTGTCGCCTGCGATTCGAACAGGAGCGAAAACGGCCTCTTTAAGGTGGCGGGTCAGTTGCTCGAATGCCTCGTGGTCTAGTTCGTTGCTGAGCACGACGAACTGGACGCTTCGTGAACGGTAGACCCGGCTCCTGCCGCGGGTGATCGACAGCATGCGGCCTGCGTATTCGGCAAGCATGTTGTCGACAGCCTCGGCCCCGTAGAGCTCGTTGAGTTTTGTCGTGCCACGAACGCGCACCGCTATAAGCCCTGTCTCGCAACGATCGCGGCGGCAGGCGTCGATGGCGTTGACCAGCATGCGCTGCGTTCCGAGGCCTGTGGCAGCGTCGACGGTTTCGGCAAGTGAGTGGTTGACGAGCTCGCCGACATAGAGCGAGGGGACATTTCCGTCGCCGTCGATACGAAACCCGCGAGCACGGCAAAGGACGTAGTCGCCGACGGCGTTGCGCACACGATACTGCATGACGCGACGGTGCTTGGTGCCGTTGTAGACTTGGTCGATGTCGTTGATGCAGGCCTCAAGGTCGTCGGGATGGACGCGCGTTTTCCAGTAATCGCGACAGTTGTCTATGTGCTCCGAGGGAAGGCCAAGATCGCGCAAGGCACCTTGTGACCAAAGGGTGCGATGTTTGTCCAAGTTCTCGATAAAGAAATAACGGCCCTCGTTGAGCATCGAAAAGGCGTCAAAAATACGATCGCTTATTTCGAAGTCGTCGGCGTGGACTTGCGTGATATTGCGTCGATCGAGGCGCATGGCATGACGTAGCTTGTAGTCGTACATGCGATGGTCGGCATCGAGCGTCATGCGATTGGAAGCTTCGCCCAGGGCGGGGTCGGCATGTGACACTCCGTAGCTAAACGAGTGGGGCATCTCGGAATCGTTGTTTTTGAGCAGAACCGTTCGGCAGTGTTTCAGACGTTCGGCTAGGTCGTCCTCGGTTGCAATCGTAGATAGGATGGCAAACTCGTCGCCGCCTATGCGAAACGCCGCTTCGCCCACCTTCATATACAGCTTAAGATAGAGACTTACCTGCAAGATATAGCGGTTGCCCTCGTCATGCCCAAAGACGTCGTTGCAGTGCTTGAGATTGTCGATATCGATGAACGCCATGGTAACGGGGGCGTCCTGCTCCCAGAGCTCCTCGAGGGAACGGGCAAAGCCGCCACGGTTGCCAAGCCCGGTAAGCTGGTCGGTAAAGGCAGTCCTGATCAGATCCTCCTGCCGTTCGAGAAGGTCGCGGACGGTCTTTTCGAGCGTTTCGGTGTAATTGCTGACAGTTTCCATGTTCTAAGCGACTTTCTGAGGTCGGGGCGGATTGCGTCGGGCGAGTTCGTTGTGTACACGCGACGTTGCTCGGCGTTTTGCATGTATCCAGGCCCCCGCCTTGCCGCGTTGTTGAGTTAATTTGTCGGCTAATGTTCGCTGTTGATAACAGCTGAGTAGTGTAAACAATAGTGCACAATTATATATGGGTGCACATGCTGTGGGCGGCTATTATTCGACAAGCGGTAGCGCGACGATGCGATGTTCGATAAAAATGCGACTGGGACGATATATGTTGACGGGTATACTTGTCCCGTTTTAAAACGCAGGAACGGAGATGGTCGCATGGCACAGTCAAATATGACGCGCACGGTGGGGCTGGCGCTCGAGGGAGGCGGCTACCGCGGTATGTATACGGCGGGCGTGCTCGACGTTTGGATGGAGCACGGTTTGACCTGCGACCATATGGTGGGCGTCTCGGCGGGCGCGGCGTTTGGCTACAACTTTAAATCGCGCCAGATCGGCCGCGCCATTCGCTATAACAAGGCCTATTGCGCCGACAAGCGCTATGCGAGCGTGACCAGCTGGCTGCGAACCGGCGATATGTACAATGCCGACTTTGCTTATCACGAGGTGCCTATCGAGCGCGATCCTATCGACTTGGAGGCGTATCGCACCTGTCCCATGCGATTTACGTGCGTGTGTACCGATATCGAGACGGGCAAGGCCGTCTATCACGATCTGCCGTATGGCGACGAGAGGGATATCGAGTGGATCCGGGCGTCATCGGCGATTCCCGTGGCGACGCGCCCTGTCGCCATTGAGGGCCGTAAGTACCTGGATGGCGGCGTGGCTGATTCTATTCCCAGCGCATGGCTGTTTGCGCAGGGGTATGACCGCAATATCGTGGTACTCACGCAGCCGGCGGGCTTTGTGAAGCAGCCCAACAGCGTGATGCCCATGCTGCGGCGCGTGTTCCGTCACTATCCGGAGTTTGTCGCAGCGCTTGAGCACCGGCATGAGGTCTACAATGCCACGCTCGATGACCTGGCACGTCGCGAGGCTGCCGGCGAGATCTTTGTGGTGCGTCCGAGCGAATCGGTGAAGGTGCCGTCGCTGTGTCGTGAACCGGATGAGCTCGAGCGCATCTATCAGATCGGTCGTCGAGATGCGGAGGCGACTTTGCCGGCGTTGGAAGCGTATCTGGCGGGGTAAGGGTCGCATGCGGAAAGCGCATCCCGGAATGGAGGTCCAAACTGGGATGCGCTTTCCATTGCTGAAGATATGAGGCCGCGAATAAGCTGCTCGGCCTATGCCTATGCCTGCTGCCAGGTGTCGACGAGCTCCTTGGCCGCGGCGTAGGGGTCATCGGCGCTGCAGACGGCGCTCACCACGAAAAAGCCGTCGACGCCGGTGGCCTTGAGCTGTGGCAGGTCGGCCGTCTTGACGCCGCCGCCCACCACGATGGGCACGGGGCTTGCCGCGTGGAGGGCGGCCAGGTCCTCAAAGCTCTTGGTGATGATAGAGCCGTCGGCCGCGCGTCCGCAGTCGCGCTTGGTCTCGGTCTCGTGGAGTGGGCCGATGCCTAGGTAGTCGACTAGGCTCATGTCGGCGGTCTTGACGTACTCGAGCATCTCCTCGCAACGGGCGGAAAGGCCCACGATGGCGTTGGGCCCCAGCAGCTTGCGACAGACCTCGACGGGAATGTCGCTCTGACCCACGTGCACGCCGTCGACAGCAATGCCCTGCTCGCGCGCGGCGAGTACGCAGTCCAGGCGGTCGTCAATCAGCAAAGCGACCTGACCGGTCTTGCCGGCCTGTGCGATTGCCTGCGCGGCGTCGCCGGTCAGCGCAATGATCTCGCGGGCGCTTGCCACCTTGGAGCGCACCTGGATGCAGGTAAAGCCGGCGTCGAGTGCCTGGGCCACCACATCGCCCACGGGGCGCCCGAGCGTGTTTTCGGGGCCGAGCACCAGATAGGCCGAGATATCAAGGTTGTCGCGGATACTCATCGTGTTTCCTCCTGCTTTTTGATCTGAGCTTCCATGCGCTCGAGCTTGCCGGTCATGGTGTCGGTAAATCCGGGTCGAATATCGGCTTTGAGCACGACTTCGGTGCGGATGCCCTTGCTCGCCAACACAAAGGTTGCGTCGCGCACGACCTGCATGACCTCGTCCCAGTCGCCCTCGATCTCGGTGAACATCGAGGTGGTGCGGTTGGGAAGGCCGCTCTCGCGAATGACGCGCACGACCTCGGCGACCTCGGCGGACAGCTCATCGCCGGTGCCGCACGGGGCGATGGCCACGGCGACGAGCGTATTCATGCCGGCATCGGTTGCGGGCTCGGACATGGCCTATGCCTCCTCGAGGTCGAGCTGGTTGTTGGCGATGTCCTGGGCGGTTGCGCGGTAGAGCTCGTCGATAAAGGCGACCTTAAAGCTTGCCGGGGCGTCGGCGACAGCGGCGGCACGCGAGCCGGCAACGTTGTAGACGGCGGTGCCGCAGACGGCGGCCGTAAACGGGTCGGCAGCGCAGGCGTACACAGCCAGCACGCCGCCTTGCGAGCAGCCGCAACCGGTGATCTTGGACATGAGCGGGCTGCCGCCGTGGGACTTGGCCACGGTCATGCCGTCGGTGATCAGGTCGACTTCGCCCGAGACCACAACGGCGCCGCCGGTGTAGCGGGCGAGCGCCACGGCGGCATCGCGGGCGGCGTCGACCGTGTCGGTGGTATCGACACCGCGCACGCGGCTCAGATCGGCCGCCTCGCCCTCAAGACCCCACAGGCCGGCGAGCGCGATGATCTCGGAGGCGTTGCCGCGCACGATGGCGGGCTTGTACTGCTTAAGCTCGTTTACCAACTGGGTGCGCAGACTGCCGATGCCCAGACCCACCGGATCGAGCACCCAGGGCTTGCCGGCGTCGTGTGCCGCCTTGGCCGCGCGGGGAATCGTCTGCTCGTAGATGGGGAAGAGCGTGCCCATATTGAGATAGATGGCGCCGCCGCCGGCAACGAGCGCCTCGCCCTCGTCGGGAAGATAGACCATGGCGGCCGATCCACCCACAGCGAGCTGCGCGTTGGCGACAAAGTCGATCGTCACCGTGTTGGTGATGGAGCCGGCCATCGGATTGGTGGTGCGAATCTCCTCCACGGCCTTGACCATATGTTGCTTAAGCTGTTCCGAATCAATCACTGCACATGCCTCCTTGGCATAGAAAAGGGGCGCTGTGCATAGACAGCGCCCCTGTAAAGGCGGCATGCTCCCTACGCCAGCATTAACTGACAGGTTCAAAGGATTGGGCCCCATGCCCTCTCAGCCTTGTGGTTTGCACCGCCGGCACTCCCGCATCGAATCTGTTGTTCCCTATACTAGCGCACCTGCCAAAAAGGGACAGGTTTATTTTGGCAGGTAACAACTGGGACTTTGCGTTTTCCCAGATGAAACCTGCCGAAATAAACCTGTCCCTTTTTGGCAGGTCGGTACAATAGATGGGATTAAGAATGACCGAGGGGACTCTATGATCAAACTTGTGCTGACCGATATGGACGATACACTGATTCCAGCCGGGCATGACGGCGCCAGCGACTACGCCATTGAGGGTATTCATGCCATGCAGGCGGCGGGTTTGCACTTTGGGCCGGTTTCGGGTCGTCAGCCGTCCGCGATGGGCTGGATGTTCAAAAACCGTTCCGGGTGTTATTCGACCGGTGCGTTCTGTAACGGCCAGGTGATGTTTGTTGACGGCGAAGTAGTCGCCTCGCGCGCAATCGACAACGATGCTCTGATGCGTTTGGCCGACTATCTGGAGCAAGAGACCGACGATACATTTCTAAAAGTCTACAGCCTGGGCGATGACTTTTGGGGCAACGATGCCCATTGTGTGACGAGTGACCCCGAGCGCGTTCGTCGCGCCATGGAGTCGGGCGGCAACGCGTGGCTCAAAGGCGAAGAGGCCCCATGTCGTCCCGTCGTCGATGACGCGTCGGTGTTTAAGGCGAATATCTGGAGTGCCCGTTCGCGTGAGGAGCTCGCGGAGCTACGTGAGCGCGTTGCCGCTGAGGTGCCGGAACTCTCGCTTGTGTTTCCCAACAACCGAGTGCGCCTGTTCGACATCCTTCCGGCTGGTTGGGACAAGGGCTGCGCTGCGCTGGAGCTGGCGCGCGCTTTGGGCCTGACGCCCGACGAGGTGGCCGTATTCGGCGATTCCGATAACGATTTGCCCATGATCGATGCCGTTCCCAACTCCGTTGCAGTCGCCAATGCCAACGAGGCCGTCACGGCTGCCGCACGCTGGCATATTGGCGCTGCGGCAGATGATGCGGTTGCCGGGGCTCTGCATCAGATTGCCGCCTGCGCCGCGACGGGGGAGATGCCGTCGTTTATGCGTCAAATGGACGCGGCAGGTTTTGGCGTCACGAACGTCTAGGGAGAAGGCTATGAAGCTCCAGCAGCTCAGATATGTTGTTAAGGTTGCCGAATGCGGTAGCATCACCGAGGCCTCGCGCCGGCTCTTTGTGTCGCAGCCCTCGATTACCGCGTCGATTCGCGATCTCGAAAACGAGATGGGTGTGCATATCTTTGAGCGCACCAACAAGGGCGTCATTGTGTCCGAGGAAGGCGAGACCTTCTTGGGCTACGCGCGCCAGGTGCTCGACCAGGCCGACCTGCTCGAGGGCAAGTACAAAGGCACGTCCGAGCAGGTGCCGCACTTTAGTGTGAGCTGCCAGCATTATTCCTTTGCCGTTAATGCGTTTGTCGATGTGATCCGCGAGTTCGATGCCGCGCGCTACGACTTTACCCTGCGCGAGGAGCAGACCCACGAAATTATCGAGGATGTCGCGCATATGAAAAGCGAACTCGGCATCCTGTATCTGTCGGAGCACAATCGCGAGGTCATCGAGCGCATGCTTGCCGCCAACGAGCTCGTGTTCGAAGGGCTCTTCTGCGCCACGCCGCATGTCTTCGTCTGCGCCGACCATCCGCTGGCGGGCCGCTCCAGCGTGACGCTCGAGGATCTGGAAGACTACCCGTTCCTGTCCTACGAGCAGGGCAGCTACAACTCGTTTTACTATTCCGAGGAGCTGACCTCGACGTTCGAGCGTCGCAAAAATATCCGCGTGCGCGACCGTGCGACGTTGTTCAATTTGGCCATGGGCCTCAACGGCTACACGGTATGCTCGGGCGTGATCAGCCACGAGCTCAACGGCCCCGGCATTATCTCGATTCCGCTCGACGTGGACGAGTACATGGAGATTGGCATCATCACGCGCAAGAACACGACGCTCACGCGCTACGGTCGGGCCTATATCGACGCGATTCGTCAGCATATCTAGGCTGCTGTGCTCCGCACGGTTCAAGTCTCTTTATGACAGTCCAGACTGATATAGGAAGCATCTATATCAAACTGTTATAAACGTATATTTTACGATGACCATATAAGCGCTCATACTCTGTCCCAGTAAAGCAACCAATGCAAAGGGAGATATCTATGAGCACTTCGATTCAACCGAACGCGCCGTTTCGTGCCGATATCGTCGGCAGTTTTCTTCGTCCGCAGGCTGTAAAGGATGCCCGTGCCGCCTATGTCGCGGGTAAACTCGACGCTTCCGGCCTTAAGGCCGTCGAGGACGATGCCATTCGCGATTTGGTGGCCAAGCAGAAGGCCGCCGGCCTGCAGGTGATCACCGATGGCGAGTTCCGCCGCAGCTACTGGCACCTCGATTTTATGTGGGGACTCAACGGCATTGAGCGCCGCGCCTCGCGTACGGGCTACATGTTTCACGATGAGGAGACTACCGCCGACACCGCCGTGGTAACCGGCCCCATTAGCGGCGAGAACCATCCGTTCGTCGAGCACTTCAAATTTGTCAAGTCACTCGAGGGGGAGGGCCAGGTCGCACGGCAAACCATTCCGGCGCCGATCCAGACGTTCTCTGAAGTCACGCTCGACCGCTGTGATGGCCAGCAGGAGAGCCTGCGCGCCGTCTATAAGACCGACGAAGAGCTCGCCGATGCCATTGCCGCAGCATACCGCACCGTGATTGCCGACCTGTATGCCGCGGGCTGCCGCAACATCCAATTTGATGACTGCACCTGGGGCATCTATTGCGATACCGACTTTGTGTCCAAGACCGGCATGAGTCCGGTTGACCTGCAAAAGGTGTCCGAGCTAGGTGTGGCGCTCAACAATGACGCAATCGCGGACAAGCCCGACGATCTGGTTATCAACACGCACGTGTGCCGCGGCAACTATCACTCCACCTATGCTTTTGAGGGCGGCTACGACCCCATCGCGCCGTACCTGTTCGCACATGAGAACGTCGATGCGTTCTATCTGGAGTTCGACACGCCCCGCGCCGGTGGTTTTGAGCCGCTCAAGTACGTTGCCCCCGGCAAGAAGGTGGTGCTGGGACTGATTACTACAAAGGCGGCTGAGCTTGAGGACGAGGACGTTATCGTCGAACGTATCCACGAGGCCGCAAAGTATGTGCCGCTCGAGAACCTGTACCTGTCGCCCCAGTGCGGCTTTGCCAGCTGCGAGATTGGCAACAAACTGACCGAGGACGAACAGTGGGCAAAGATCGCGCTGGTCAAGCGCATTGCCGAGCGCGTTTGGAAGTAACGCTACCGTTCGCAGGTGACGGTGCGTGCGAGACATGGCGTATCACGTACAATGGTTCGGATCGTATCGTTCGGGCAGGTTATCCGATATGCCTGATCGCCCTTCCATCATGAAAGGACTTCCATGTCCCAATCCTCGACGCCCGCCGTCACCAATGCCATCTACGATGCGTCATCGCTCGGCCGCCCGCGCATGTTTGTGTTGGGTTTGCAACACATGTTTGCGATGTTCGGAGCCACGGTGCTCGTGCCCGTGCTCACCGGCCTTTCCGTTTCGGCGACGCTTCTGTTCGCCGGCATCGGCACGCTGCTGTTTCATTTTCTATCGCGCGGTAAGGTGCCGGCATTTTTGGGCTCATCGTTTGCCTTTATTGCCGGTTATGCCGCAATCGCGCCCAACGGCGAGACCGAGCTTTTGCCCTACGCCTGCCTGGGCGTAGCTTGTGCCGGCCTGCTCTATCCGGTGCTCGCGGCCCTGTTCCGCGCCTTTGGCGCCAAGCGCGTTATGCGTTTCTTCCCGCCGGTGGTGACCGGCCCCATCGTCATTTCCATCGGCCTGATCCTAGCGAGCTCTGCCATCGCCAACTGCCAGACCAACTGGCTTGTCGCCGCTGTCGCTGTGGCCGTCATCATCATCTGCAATATTTGGGGCCGCGGCATGGTCAAGATCGTGCCGATTTTGCTGGGCGTTGTGGTGAGCTATGCCGTTGCGGCTGCGTTGAGTGAGGTCGATTTTTCGGGCGTTGCCGCCGCTCCGTGGGTCGGTCTGCCCATCGTGTGGGACAACACCGTGTTTGCGCTCTTTGGCCCGCAGTTCGATAGCGGTCTTGCCACGACGGCCATCATCACCATCATGCCGCTGGCCTTTGCGACCATGATTGAGCACATTGGCGATATCTCCGCCATTGGCTCTACCTGCGAACGCAATTACATTGCCGATCCCGGTCTGCACCGTACCCTACTCGGCGATGGCCTGGCGACCATCTTGGCGTCGCTCTTTGGCGCTCCGGCCAACACCACGTATGGCGAGAACACCGGCGTGCTTGCGCTTACGCGTGTGTTCGACCCGCGTGTGATTCGCATTGCCGCCTGCTGCGCCATTGTGCTTTCGTTCTGCCCCAAGTTCGCTGCGGTGATTGCCGCCATGCCGGCGTGCGTTATCGGCGGTGTGTCGCTCGTGCTCTACGGCATGATCAGCGCCGTTGGCGTGCGTAACCTCATCGAGAATCAGGTTGATTTCCAGAACAACCGCAACGTGCTGGTGGCGGCTCTGGTGCTCGTGCTTTCGCTCGGCATTGCCTACAGTACCGCCGGTGCCATCGTGCTGGAGCTGGGCGGCGTGACGATTTCGCTTTCGGGCCTTGCCGTGGGCTCGCTGGTGGGCATTGTGCTCAACGCCATCCTGCCCGGTAATGACTTTGAGTTCGATACTTCCGAGCTTGAGGAGACTGCTGAATAGTAGCTGCGTTCAGCCAAATTAAAAATGGCGTCCATGCGTATGTACGCGTGGACGCCATTTTTAATGCGTCAGTATCCAGTGGATGCCGCGCGCCATGCGCAGGTCAGTTTGGGCAAAGTGGTTGCCGGGGTTGAGCTCCAGCGTTGTTGGAATGTCACGCTCGACAAACAGCTCTTCCATCGCGCGCGTATCGTCGAGTACGTGCCGCATCATGCGGTTGGGCGTCTTGGTTTCCTTTTTACCGAGCGACAGATAGGCGGCGTCGGGCGTAGCTGTCATCGTGCGCTCGCGCGCGTAGTCGATAAAGCCGGGGAACCACAGCGACCCCGATGCACTTGCCGCACGCTCAAAGACATCTGTTTGCCAAAGTGCCCACAGTGCAAAAAGACCCGCCAACGAGTAGCCGGCAATGCCGCGCCAGGTGGGCGGGCAGGGAAGTGATGATTCGGCCTCTGGGATTATCTGATTCAGCAGTTCATCGAGAAACTCAGACGCCTGTCCGCCAAAGGGCTCGGCATCTCGTATAGTTCCGTCGCATTCCCAGGGGCTCAGCTCGCGATTCCAATCGAGCCCTCCAATGGCGACAAGGGTGAAGGGCGGGCAGTCGAGCTCTCGGCAGCGCTCGTAGACTTCACTACCGTCGCCCATAACCACGGGAAGGTAGATGACGGGTGTACCTTCCGCACACTCTGAATAAACGGTTATCTGCTTATGATGCGCTTCCAAGGCAGGCTTCTCTCGGTGTTGTGATATTGACAGCCTCAATTGTCGCACGCTGGCACGGGGGCAGACGCTAAAAGAAAGGCGCGGAGCCGCTCGATGCGACTCCGCGCCTTGATGTTCTGCTTTAGCAGACTATGTCGTTACGCCACGAAGAAGTAGACGAGGAAGGCAAGGGCTGCGATCCACATGAGCGGCTTGATCTTGGAGGCCTCGCCCTTAAAGAGCGCGACGATCACGTAGGCGATAAAGCCCAGGCCAATGCCGGCAGAGATGGAGTAGGTGAAGGGCACGCCGGCGACAATCATGAACGCCGGGAAACCCTGCGACACGTCGGACCAGTCGATCTCGGAGGCCTCGCTCATCATGAGGTAGCCGACGTAGACCAGAGCACCGCAGGTGGCGGCGCTGGAAACGATGGTGACGATGGGGGAGAAGAACGCGGCGAGAATGAACAACACGCCGGTGGTGACGGAGGTGAGGCCCGTGCGGCCACCGTCGGCAGCGCCAGAGGTGGACTCGACGAAGGTGGTGATGGAGGAGACGCCCATGAAACCGCCCACAGCAGCGGCGGCGGAGTCGACGATCAGGATCTCCTTGATATTCTCGACGTTGCCGTCGTCGGTGAGGAACTCGCCCTGCTTGGCCACGGCCATCGCGGTGCCCATGGTGTCGAAGAAGTCACTCATGAGCAGCGAGAACGAGATGACGAGGAGCGTGGGGTCGGTAAGGACCTTGACGATGGCGGGCACGCCGCCGGCGTCGGCGATGGGGCCACCGATGCTCGAGAAGTCGAGCGGGGCGATGATACCGGTCGGAGCCTGGGTCACACCTAGGGGGATACCGGCGATGACGGCGACGATGATGCCGATGAGCAGCGAGCCGGGGACGTTGCGGCAGGCGAGGGCGACTGTCACCAGGATGGAGATGATGCCGACGATGAAGGTGGGGGAGGTGATGTCGCCCAGACCGACGAGTGTACCGGCGCCAGCGGTGATAATGCCGGCATCGCACAGGCCAATCATGGCGATGAACAGGCCCAGACCCACCGAGATGGCGTGACGCAGGACAACCGGGATGGCGTCCATGATGGCCTCGCGCAGGCCACAAAGCACGAGCAGCAAGATGACGACGCCCTCAAGGAAGATGACGCTCATGGCCACGTGCCAGTCACCGCCGCAGACGGTGGTGGTGATTCCAGCGATCATCGCGTTGACGCCTAAGCCCGACGCGCAGGCGAGCGGGCGGTTGGCGAAGATGCCCATGCAGATGGTCATGATGCCGGCGCCCAGGCAGGTGGCGCAGGCGAGCGCTCCCGCATCGATGCCGGCGCCCGAGAGCACCGCAGGGTTGACGGCGATGATGTAGGCCATCGCCAGGAATGTTGTCAGTCCAGCGCGAAGTTCGGTCCCGATTGTGGACTTGCGCTCACTGACGTGAAAAAGTTCGTCCATGCATACCCTTTCCTTGTTCGGCCCCGAGTTTAGGCCGATTGACACGAACTCAACTACTATATCGCCTTTGAAAGGTTGATGTTCCTCGCATGTTGATGTTCGGCGCTTTGTAGCAGACGGACGGTATTTTTCGCATGAAAATGTGTGGGTACCGTATACTTAAGCAGTTACAACGACCCCTATGGAGGAACGTATGATTAAAGAGCTCTGCCACGACGAGGCTATTCTGTCCCAGCGTTGCGAGGTCGCGACCGTCGAGGACGAGTCGGTGGCACAGGACCTGATCGATACCATCAAGTCGCTCGACGATGCCGGCTGCCTTGCCGCCAACCAGATCGGCGTCACCAAGAAGGTCTGCGTCTATCTGGACGACGCCGGCGAGCCCCATGTGCTCTACAACCCCCGTCTGGTGTTTGGCCTGGGTGCCAGCAAGATGGAGGAGAGCTGCCTGACGCACGAGGAGGTCACCAAGTCCACGCGCTATATCAAGTGCAAGGTTGCCTTTGACCAGATTGTCGACGGCAAGATGAAGGAGTGCCGCCGCGACTACGCGGGCTTTGAGGCACAGATGATCCAGCATATGATCGACCACTGTCTCGGCAAGTTGGTCTAAGGGGATCAAAGCACCGCACCTTGCCGCTCAATCGTCGCTCGCGTACCTTAAGTACGCTTCGCTCCTCTTTCGTGGCAATCTGCGGCACTTTGACCCCTTAGACGACCTGCGGGGTTAACTTGGTTGAGTTTATCCTGCTTGAATAGCCCGGGCATGACATTGTTGTCATGTCCGGGCTTTTGTGTTTAGCGCCTTTTTGTTTGGAGACAATGAAATTAGCAAGAACGTAAAGCTAGGAGGCGCTATGTGTACGAGTATTCGATTTACCGATAATTCTGGCCACATGTATCTGGGCCGCAATCTCGACTGGAGCTTTGACTACGGCCAACAGGTTCGCGTGATGCCGCGCGGGTTTCACATTCCGTATTCGTTTATCGACGACGCGACAGCGGCGCACGCGGTGATCGGTATGTGCATCGATTACAGGAACTACCCTATGTTCTTCGATTGCGGCAACGATGCGGGCCTCGCCGTGGCGGGTCTCAATTTCCCGGGTTATGCCGAGTATGCCAAGGGCCCTGTCGACGGCAAGACCAATATCGCGGCCTATGAGTTTCCCCTGTGGGTGGCAGCGACGTTCTCGACGGTCGATGAGGTCGAGGCCGCGCTGCGCGACACGGTGATTGTCGCCAAATCTGCCGGAGAGGGGCTGGGCGTGTCACTGCTCCATTGGATTATCGGCGACAGCCAGCGCAGCATCGTGGTCGAGATGATGGCTGACGGCCTGCATGTATACGACGATCCGGTCGACACCCTTGCCAATCAGCCGACCTTCCCGTGGCATATGGAAAACCTCCGCACCTATATCACCGCCACAAGCGATTTTCCGCAGACGGCGACATGGCGTGGCGCCGAGCTCAAGCCCTATGGAGCCGGTGCCGGCATGCGCGGCATTCCGGGCGATTGCTATTCGCCGAGCCGTTTTGTAAAGGCGGCGTACCTCAATGCCAATTACCCGCAAAAGGAGAGCGAGACCGAAAACGTCGTTCGCATGTTCCGCTCGCTCGAGGGCGTGGTGATGATCGAGGGAGCGTCCAGGATGGGCGATGGCAAGTTCGAGAAGACTATCTACACCGGATGCTTTAGCGCGCGCACGGGCAATTATTACTACGCGATGTATGGGGATCCGTCGATTCGCTACGTGAGCCTGATGGATGCCGAGGGCGCGAGCCCCGATAGGCTCGTGGTTCCCGAGCCGCGCCGTTCGTAGCCGATAGCTTTACCGCAATGCAAAACGGCCCTGCATCTCCCGTGAGGTGCAGGGCCGCTTTCGTTGATTTGTGACGTCGCTAGAAGTTGGCGTCGTTGAGTTGTTCGTTCTCGAGGCCGTCGAGCTGTTGCTGTTCGGGCGTATCGGCGACGCTCTCGAGCAACTCGGTGGGATCGACGTTCATGTCCCTACCGGCTTCGTTGCCGTTGACCAAGTCGTCCGAGAAGATGTCGACTTCCATTTCCTCGGCCTCTTCAATCTGAACCTCGAGCGGCACCTGGGTGCGCACGAGCTTAACGGCCGGGCGCATGCGGGCAAACAGCGGCACGTACTCGATGATGATGGCCGAGTTCTCAAGACCGTACCAGCGCGCCGGGCTTCCGCAAGCGCGGCGGACGGCGTACTTGATGGCCATCACGCGGTGGTCATTGCGGTTGATGTCCGTTTCGGGGGCAAGCATCTTGCGCAGCATGCAAAAACGGAAGTCGCCCACGTTGCCGCGCGTCTCGTAGATGGAGTAGGTGTGGTGCTGCGGCGGCAACTCACCCGAGGCCATCAGGTCGCCAACGATCTGGCGCAGGTAGGCGTTGATGCGCTGATTGACCTTAAAGCCCAGGTCCAAGCGCACGCGGAACAGGAAGTCTGTGCCAAAGGTCTCGACGGAATACTCGTGCGTATAGGGCTCGTCGGTAACGTGTACGTTGATGAACCAATATGCCTTGGCGCGCTTGGGGTGCTTGTCCAGGATGGAATAGAGCACGTCGCGGTCGAGCGTGAGCGGGTCGGGGCTGTTGGTGAGGAACACCAGATTGTCGGCGAGCACGGGGTAGGTCTCGTCGTTGCGCAGGCGGTTGAGCTGATCGATGTACTTGGAGACGGGCAGCAGGATCGTCTGCGTGCGCTCGATGGCGGTACCGCGACGCCACACATACATAAGGCCGAACAGCAGCGCGGCCAGGAAGATCATCACATAGCCGCCGTCAAAGAACATGGTGAGGCACGAGGCGAAGAAGCACAGCTCAATGGCACCAAAGAGCAGGGCGAAGACGCAGGCACCCAGCCTGTGCTTGAGGATGCCGGCGATGTAGCTCGTCAAAAGCGTCGTGGTCATGAGCATGGTCACGGTAATGGCGAGGCCGTAGGCGCTCTCCATGCGCTCGGAGTTTTGGAACAGCAGCACGATGAAGATGCAGCCGACCCACATGATGTTGTTGACGAGCGGAATATAGAGCTGCCCCTTGGTGTCGCTGGGGTAGTGGATGCGCAGATGCGGCATAAGGTTGAGACGCGTTGCCTCGGATACCAGCGAGAACGAGCCGGTGATGAGCGCCTGCGAGGCAATGATGGCCGCCACGGCCGAAAGCACGATGGCAAAGGGGCGCAGGGGCTCGGGAAGCATCATATAGAACGGGTTGACGATATCCATCGCGAGCATCTGGGGATTGGAATTGTTGGCGAGCAGCCAAGCGCCCTGACCCAGATAGTTAAGGATGAGGGCCGCCTTTACGAACGGCCAGGATGCGTAAATGTTAGCCTTGCCCACGTGACCCATGTCCGAATAGAGCGCCTCGGCGCCGGTCGTCGACAGGAAGACGAAGCCGAGCACCATAATACCCGAGTGGTTGATGGGCGAGAACAGGAACATGATGCCACGGATGGGGTTGAGCGCGCGCAGGATGGACAAGTTGCCGAGCATGTTGAACAGGCCGGCGCCAGCCAAGAACAGGAACCACAGCGTCATAAGCGGGCCGAACAGCTTGCCGATTGACGAGGTGCCGGCGCGCTGCATGGCAAACAGGCCGCAGATAATGATGATGGTGATGATGATTACGTTGGTCTGGCCGTCACCCAAAAGCGCATGGCCCCACTCGATAGTGCGCAAGCCCTCGATGGCCGTGGTAACCGTGACGGCGGGGGTGAGGATGCCGTCAGCGAGCAGCGCCGCGCCGCCGATCATGGCGGGGAGAATCAGCCATGGCGCCACCTTGCGCACGAGACTGAACAGGGCGAAGATGCCGCCTTCGTTGTGGTTGTCGGCCTTCATGGCGATTACCACGTACTTGACCGTGGTCACGAGCGTCATGGTCCAGATGACGAGCGAGAGCGCGCCCAGGATCATGTCCTCGCTGACGGTACCGATGCCGCCGTTGTTGGCGACGATTGATTTCATGGTGTACATGGGGCTCGTGCCGATGTCGCCATAGACGACGCCGAGCGTTACGAGCAGCATGCCAGCGGAGAGGGGGATGGCTCCGTGCCCGCCTTGCCCGCGCTGGTCTTGGAGGTTTGCCTCCAGTTTGTTGTGTGCCACGAGGACTCCCTTAGACATCCGGTTATCTGTCTAGGACAAAAAACTTTATGCCGTCTTTATACATACAAGAGCAGTTTGGCACATCGGGTTATTTTAGACAATAATCCTCAGCTGGGGATTATTTATCTATGCAGATAGCATTTCAAAGCAGGGCTTTTAAGCACGTGCTGTCTGGGCGATGCCAGCCTTGGCGTTTGCGCGTTTGCCGGCGAGTTCGCAAAAAATCGCGCCGCCGATGATAAGCGCGGCGCCCATCAGGCGGACCGGTGTTATGGCTTCGCCCAAAAGGACGGCCGAGAACACGACGGCCGAAAGCGGCTCGAGGTAGCCGACGACCGCGATGGTCTGGACGGACAGCTTGGCGACGGCACTAAAGTAGAGCAGGCAACCGATGCCGGTGTTGACGACGCCGAGCATGACGACGGCGTGCCAATCAATACTGGCGGCGACGCTGGCGGACAGGAATGAGGGAGCGCCCTGCGTGATGAGCGTGAGGACCAGCGCGGTCACAAAGGCGGCGCTCACCTGGAGCGTGGAGTTCTCGAGGCCTTCGATGTGTGGCGCACCCTTGCTAGCGATGACCATCAGCGCATAGCAAAATGCCGAGGCGATACCGCAGACGATACCCGCAATGGGCATATTGCCGCCTAGACCTTGTGCTGCAATGAGAAAAGCACCGCAGGCGACGGCGATAAACCCGGCGATTTTGCCGCCGGTCAGTTTTTCACCAAAGATGAGTGGGGAGAGCGCCATAACGATGATGGGGCCACAGTAGTACAGCAGCGAGGATACGCCGACGCCGATCGTCTGGTAGGCGCGGAACAGAAAAATCCAGCTGGCGCCCAGCGCGGCTCCCGAGAGAAGGAGTGCTGCGGCTTCGCGGGGACGAGATGGCGCCTGCAGTTTATGGCGTTGGGTGATGGCAAGGATAGTGACAAGCGAGAGGGCGCCCAAAAACGTGCGCAGTAGCACGATATCGGAGCTCGGCAGTGCGATGGCGGCGGCGATGATGCCGTTGGAGCCAAACAATAGCAATGCTGCTAAGTACGTAAACAGTCCGTTGTTCATGCGCTGACATCCCCTCTATATCCGAACATGTTCACTATGGGTGAACTGGCTTTAGAAGAAAAGCGAATATAATGCATGGAAAACATGACAAAAACTCATGCAAGGGTGGGGACGTGCCGTGGAGACCAATATCCAAAAGATGCAGGTGCTGCTCGAGACCGTGCGCGCCGGCAGTTTTACGCGCGCCGCCGAGCGGCTGAGCTATTCGCAGTCGGGCGTGAGCCGTATGGTGGCCGATCTTGAGGCCGATTGGGGCTTTAAGGTGCTCGACCGCAGTCGCGAGGGCGTAGTGCTTTCTGCCGACGGGCGGCAGGTCATGCCGGCTGTCGAGGCGCTCTGCGAGGAATTCACTCGCTTGCAGCGACGGGTGGATGAGATGCGCGGGCTCATGCGCGGCAAAATCTGCATCGGTACGTTTTCGAGTGTGGCGACCCACGTGCTGCCGCCAGTGATTGCGCGCTTTCGCGCCGATCACCCGGACGTCGATTACGAGTTGCTGATGGGCGATTACTCAGAGATTGAACAATGGGTGTCAGAGGGCCGCTGCGATCTGGGCTTTATCCCGTATGAGCCTCGAGAAAATGGCATGACATCGCGGTCTTTGGTGCGCGACGAGTTGATGGCGGTAGTGCCGGCGGACTCTTTGCTTGCCACGGCGGAGGTCGTCTCTCTTGCCGATTTAGCCAACGAGCAGTTTATCCTGCTGGAACGCGGTGGCGACGACGAGATTACGCCGCTGTTCCGTCGGGCGGGGCTGACGGTGTGCTCCAGGCTGTCGACTTGGGATGACTATGCGATTATGGCTATGGTCGAGGACGGCCTGGGCGTGAGCATTCTTCCCGCGCTCATCTTGCGCCGTTGTCAGTTCGATGTTGCTGTGCGCCCACTCGAGGGGCATCCCCATCGCCAAATCAACGCCATATATCGAACGGCCGATGTTTCGCTTGCCGCCGCCCGTTTCCTCGAATACCTCTAAACGTGTACACGTCATTGTCCGTTTTGGGCAAATCTCGGAGTTCGGTACGTTTTCTTATGAAATTGAACTTTCGAATGAGGCGCGGCGCTATACTGCTTGCTAAATTGAACCCCGGTTCAATTCGTGTTCTATAAATTGAACTTTGCCAGCAAGGAGGTTCCTGTGGCCCAAGAGACGTTTAGCGATCGCCTGCGACAGGCTATGTCCGATTGCGGCGTTCGCCAGTCGAACGTGATCCGCGCATCGGAGATGCTCGGCAAAAAACTCGGCAAGAGTCAGATGAGCCAATATGTGAGCGGCAAGACGATCCCGCGACGCGATGTGGCCGAGCTGCTCGCCCGTATTTTGGAGGTCGATGTTACCTGGCTGCTTGCCGGCGACGCCGATCAAGGCGAGGCATCATCACCCCGCAACGATTCCAAGCCCGAACCCCATCCCTCAGCTCAAATTGCAAGGAGCACCACCATGCGTACTTTTTCTAAATCCACCAAACTCGACAACGTCCTGTATGACGTGCGCGGTCCCGTCGTCGACGAGGCCGCCCGTATGGAGGACGAGGGCGAGCGCATCCTCAAGCTCAATATCGGCAACCCGGCGCCCTTCGGTTTCCGCACGCCCGATGAGGTCATCAAGGACATGCGCCAGCAGCTGCCCGACTGCGAAGGCTATTCCAACTCGCGTGGCCTGTTCTCCGCGCGCAAGGCGATCATGCAGTATTCGCAGATCAAGGGCCTGCCCAACGTTCAGATGGAGCATATCTACACGGGCAACGGCGTGTCCGAGCTCATTCAGCTTTCGATGAACGCGCTGCTCGACAATGGCGACGAGATTCTGATCCCCAGCCCTGACTATCCGCTTTGGACGGCGTGCGCAACCCTTGCCGGCGGCCATCCCGTGCACTATCTGTGCGATGAGCAGGCGGATTGGTATCCCGACCTGGAGGATATGGAGTCCAAGATCACGAGCGCGACCAAGGCCCTCGTCATCATCAACCCCAACAACCCCACGGGTTCCGTCTACCCGCGTGAGGTGCTCGAGGGCATTGTCGAGATCGCGCGCAGGCACCAGCTCATGATTTTTGCCGACGAGATTTACGACCGCCTGTGCATGGACGGCTACGAGCACGTCTCCATTGCATCACTCGCCCCCGACCTGCCTTGCATTACGTTTAGCGGTCTGTCCAAGTCGCATATGATCGCGGGCTATCGCATTGGCTGGATGGTGCTTTCGGGCAACCAGCGCTGCATGAGTGACTTCATCATGGGCGTCAACATGCTCTCTAACATGCGTCTGTGCTCCAACGTGCCGGCCCAGTCGATCGTCCAGACGGCGCTCGGCGGCCATCAGTCGGTTAACGACTACATCCGCCCCGGCGGTCGTGTCTACGAGCAGCGCAACTTTGTGTATGAGGCGCTCAGCAAGATCGATGGCATCTCGGTGGTCAAGCCGCGCGCGGCGTTCTATATCTTCCCCAAGATGGATGTGAAGAAGTTCAACATCACCGATGACGAGCAGTTTGCCCTCGACCTGCTGCACGAGAAGAAGATCCTGATCACGCGCGGCGGCGGCTTCAACTGGGCTGAGCCCGACCACTTCCGCATCGTGTACCTGCCGCGCATGGAAGTACTCAAAGAATCCCTCGAAGACCTCGCCGACTTCTTTGACCATTACCGTCAGGCGTAGGGGATTAGGTATCTGCCGCCGCAAGAATCGAGGCGTCGCAGGATAGACATACGACAGCGAGCGAGCCGCATTTGCGCCAAGGTGACGTGAAATGAGAGGGCGCTGACCTTCTGGTCGCGCCCTCGAAATTGAACGTCAGATTGGCGTGAATGCGGCTCGCGCAGCGTCAAGCGGTCCGCCGTTCGGTAGAACGGCGGAACTAAATAACGACGCCGTTGCAGTGGTCGATTTCGTGCTGGATGATCTCGGCGGTGTAGCCCGAGAAGTTTTTGATGCGGCGGACAAAGTTCTCGTCCAAATACTCAACCTTAATGCGGCGATATCGGGTACAGGGACGCTCGCCGGCCAGCGAGAGGCATCCTTCGCTCGTCTGATAGGCATTGACCTGCTCAAGAATTTGAGGGTTGTACATCAGGAGCGCCCTGGTGCCGTCCTTTACGCAGATGATGCGTTTGCGCACGCCGATCATGTTGGCGGCGAGGCCCGCGCACTCGTGCTCATGTTCGTTGAGCGTATCCAGGAGGTCCTGCCCGGTCGCGGCGTCGTCGGGTCCCGCGTCTTCGGAAGGAAGGCGCAAAAAGAACTCGGATTTCATGATGGGCTTAATCATGGCGGGCTCCTCATGTCTTATGCTTTCGTGGACTTTTAATAATAGCGCGGAAGGAAAGCTGTGCGTCCGCGTTACAATCTTTCGATGTTGGACCATGTTGCCAGATTCGTCGTGTACGGCGTCTGGCGTAAGTCTAGGGCTCATTTTTCGCCCTGGACTGTTCCTCTGGGGCGATGCGACTGTCGTTCCAAGAGGAAGGAAATGCATGGGGAGCAAATCTCAGCAACAAGTTCAAGTAACGCCATCGGCCACCGCGGCGATTCTCGTCGTTATGTATATTGCAGCCTTTGTTGCCGCGTTTAACGAGAACATCATTAACGTGGCGTTGCACGACATTATGACAGCCTTTTCGGTGAGTGCCACCACGGCGCAGTGGCTCGTCTCGGGCTACATGATCGTGACGTCGATCTTTACGGCCATCATGGCCTTCCTGTCCGGCCGTTTCTCGACGCGCAAGCTGTTATTTTTCGCATGCGGATGTATGGTCGCCGGCGAAGTCCTGTGCCTGGTCGCTCCGTCGTTTAGCGTTTTGCTGCCAAGTCGTATTTTGCAGGCTGCGGGATCGGGCATCTTGTTCCCGCTCATGATGAACGTGGTGCTGTCTTGCGCCCCGCGCGAGAAGCTCGGTCTGTATCTTAGCCTGGGCGGTGCCTGCATTACGCTAGGGCCGGCGTTTGGACCCGTAATCAGCGGTCTTATGTGCACGTTGTTCGGCTGGAGGGCGGTGTTCGTAGTGCCGCTGGTGGGCGGTATTGTGGTCGCTGCGGCGGGCGTTAAGCTTGTTCAGAATGTCGGAGAGCGCTCGAATACCACGCTTGATATTCTGTCGGTTGTTTTGCTTGCCGCCGGCATTACGGCATTTGTGTATTCCGTAGGCGAGTTCTCGACCAATCTGATTGCCGGCATCGTGGCTCTTTTCGCCGCCATTGTGCTGCTCGGCCTGTTTGCGGCCCGTCAGCTCAAGCTCGAGCATCCGGTGCTTAACGTGCGTCCCATGGCGAGCGTTCGTTTTTGGCCCGCGTGCCTGCTTGTGGTGGTGTCGATGATGACGACGTTCTCGATGAGCGTTTTGTTGCCGCTCTATTTTGAGGGCGCATACGGCATGACCGCACTTATTGCGGGCTTGCTCATTTTGCCGGCGATTGCCTGCAACGCCGTGACCTCGATTGTGGGCGGACGCGTGATGGACGCCCGTGGCGCATGGCCGCTGCTGCCGGTCGGCTTTGCCCTGATTGCCGTGGGGCAGACTGCCATCTCGATGACGGCGGCAAGTATGAACATCGGCGTCGTCGTGGCGCTGACCGTTGTGGTGTATGCCGGAGTCGGTTTGGTGCTGAGCCCCTCGCAAACGGCCGGCTTGGAGACGCTGCCTGCCGCTGAGCATCCTCACGGAACGGCATTGCTTAACACGTGGAACATGATTGCCGCATCGTTTGGCCCGTCGCTGTTTATCGGTCTGCTCTCGAGTTCTGCGGCGACTGCCGGTGCCGCTGGCGTTGCGACCGACGTTGCCCAGGCGATTGGATTTTCAGCTGCCGTGCGTGTGGCGGCTGTAATTGCCGTGGTCGGGTTCGTGGTGTCGCTGGTGTACGCTCGTCGCGAGTCGCACATGTCGCATTAATGTGTGCACATAGATTCTGCAGCTAGATTGGATGGCGACACCATAAACTAATGGACGTTTTGCCGAGAGGCATGAATGTTTAAAGCGCAAAGAGTGCGCGACGGGCCCCGCGAATGGGGCGATGATGCCCGAGAGGGCCAAGAAGGAGTCTCATGTCCGAGAACGAAGAGATCATGAACGAGACCGAGAACGAGACCATGGCTGCCGAGGTTGAGGCAGTCGAGACCGTGGAGACCGAAGCTGCCGAGGTTGAGGCTGCTGACGAGGTTTCCGCCGAGGAGGAGGCCGAGGTTGTCGAGGCCGCCGTTGATTACGATGACGAAGAGCTGATGGACAAGATGCAGAAGGCCGCTCGTCTGCTGCGTAGCCGTCGCTTTGCTATTTCCAAGGAGGAGGAGGCCAAGGCCGAGCGCATGGCGAACATCGAGCGCGCTATCAAGCTCCTTGACCTCAAGCCCAAGATGGAGCAGAAGGAAATGTCCGACCTGCTGGGCATGCGCCTTCGTGAGCTCGATGGCCTGATGGCCGAGGCCGAGGCTGCCGATCTGGTTGGCCGCATCGACGACGCCGAGGGCGATATGCGCAAGATCGTTGTCTTCGCTGCCGAGGATGCCGCTGAGGGCCTGGTCGAGCTTGCCAACAAGAAGGAGAAGCTCCTGCCTGAGCTTTCTTACGAGGAGGCCACCGAGCTGATGGCCGCTCTCGATAAGGTCATCGCTCCGCTCGTCGCCATGGGCCTGGACGAGGACCGCGGTCCTCGCGGCGGTCGTGACGATCGTGGCGGCCGTGGCGGCGACCGTGGCGGTCGCGGCGGCTTTGGTGGCAACCGTGGTGGCTATGGCGATCGCGGTGGCAACCGTGGCGGCTTCGGCGGCAACCGTGGTAACGACCGCGGCGGTCGCGGCGGCGACCGTGGCGGCCGCAACGGCGGCGGCTTCCGCGGCAACCGCTTCTAGTTGGGTTACGCGGTTTTACCAAACCGCGTAACTAGTTGACGCTGCGCGCCCACTAGAGCGACAACTTGTCATTCAAAGAGGACGGCATGACCAGAAGGTCTATGCCGTCCTCTTTTCATGCCAATTTGTTCGCTCTGGTGGGCGCTCGCTCATATGACCCAATCCGCTGTCAAGAGCCACAATGGCCCCGCCGACCGCTT
>UQIK01000006.1 GCA_900541125.1 uncultured Collinsella sp. | reverse complement strand
CGGTCTTTCATGCAGCAGGGGCTCTCAATGTTTTTATGTCCTGCTCATATCGTCTCTGCCGGCAGCTGGGGACACTCCTTGGCAATTGACGCATTGGAGCGCTCGGACATACAGTTTTTCGATTCCGTATGTATATATGCGCGTTAATGGGTTATAAAATCTAAGTCTGAACATAGCAGGTCTGCGATGCGGCTCGGGCGACCGGGCCGTTTTTGCGGACAGGGGTAGCGCGAAAGGACTGCACATGCGTCAATTTAAGACCGAGAGCAAAAAACTGCTCGACCTCATGATCAACTCCATCTACACCAATAAGGAAATCTTCCTGCGCGAGCTTATCTCTAACGCGAGCGACGCCGTCGACAAGCTCAACTTTAAGAGTCTGCAGGACCCGAGCGTCAAGATCGACCAGGGCGACCTGGCCATTCGCGTCTCCTTTGATAAAGACGCCCGCACCATTACCATCTCGGATAACGGCATTGGCATGACCGCCGAGGAGCTCGAGCGCAACCTGGGCACTATCGCTCATTCCGGCTCCGAGGAGTTTAAGACCGAGAACGCCGAGCAGCAGGGTTCGGATGTCGACATCATCGGCCAGTTTGGCGTGGGCTTCTACTCGGCTTTTATGGTCGCCAGCCATGTGAAGGTCGTCAGCCGCGCCTACGGCGAGGATGTCGCCCATGTGTGGGAATCCGACGGTCTTGAGGGCTACACCATCGAGGACGGCGAGCGCGCCGAGCACGGTACCGATGTCATCCTGACGCTGCGCGAGAACGAGAAGCTCGACGCCGACGGCGAGGCCGAGACCTACGATCGCTTCCTGACCGAGTGGGGTCTCAAGAGCCTGATTCAGCAGTACAGCAACTATGTGCGCTACCCGATTCAGATGATGGTGTCCAAGAGCCGCCAGAAACCCAAGCCCGAGGACGCCGGCGACGATTACAAGCCCGAGTACGAGGACTACCAGGAGCTCGAGACCGTCAATTCCATGACGCCGATCTGGAAAAAGCGCAGCTCCGATGTCGAGCAGAAGGACTACGACGAGTTCTACAAGTCCACGTTCCACGACTTTGACGATCCTGCGCGCACCATCAGCTTCCATGCCGAGGGCACGCTCGAGTATGACGCCCTGCTGTTTGTGCCGGGCCGCGCGCCGTTCGATCTGTACAGCAAGGATTACGAGAAGGGTCTGGCGCTCTACAGCTCCAATGTCCTGATCATGGAGAAGTGCGACGACCTGCTGCCCGACTACTACAACTTTGTCCGCGGCGTCGTGGATTCCGCCGACGTGTCGCTCAACATCTCGCGTGAGACGCTGCAGCAGAACCGTCAGCTCAAGGCCATCGCCAAGCGCGTGGAGAAGAAGATTACTGCCGATCTTGAGGATATGCGTGACAACGACCGCGAGGCCTACGAGAAGTTCTTTGAGAACTTTGGCCGCGGCCTTAAGTACGGCATCTACTCGAGCTATGGCATGAAGGCCGATGAGCTCGCCGACCTGTTGCTGTTCTGGTCTGCCAAGGAACAGAAGATGATTACCCTGGCCGAGTATGCCAAGGGCATGCCCGAGGATCAGAAGGCCATCTACTACGCCGCCGGCGATTCGCGCGAGCGCTTGGCCAAGATGCCCGTGGTAAAGGGCGTACTCGACCGCGGCTATGACGTGCTGCTGCTGACGCAGGATGTGGACGAGTTCACGTTCCAGGCTATGCGTGAGTACGTTGCCGCCGATATGCCCAAGATCTACGAGGACGATGCTGCCCGCGAGGCTGCCGAGAAGGCTGTGGCCGACGGTGCCGAGCCCGAGGTCGAGGATCGTCATCTAGAGCTCAAGAACGTTGCGACTGGCGATCTTGATCTGGCGACCGAGGACGAGAAGAAGGAGGCCGAGGACGCCACCAAGGAAAACGAGGACCTCTTTAGCGCTATGAAGGAGGCGCTCGGTGACAAGGTCGAGAAAGTTGCCGTCTCCGCGCGCCTGACCGATGCCCCCGCTTGCATCACCACCGAGGGCCCGCTTTCGCTTGAGATGGAGAAGGTGCTCCAGAAGGGACCCGAGGGCGCGCCCGACGGTATGCCCAAGAGCCAGCGCGTGCTCGAGCTCAACGCCAAGCACCCGGTCTTTGCCAAGCTCGTCGCTGCTCAGAAGGCGGGCGACACTGACAAGATCAAGCAGTACTCAGGCTTGCTCTACGATCAGGCCCTGCTGGTCGAGGGCATCCTCCCCGAGGACCCCGTTGCCTTCGCGGCGGCTGTCTGCAACTTGATGTAGTTAGGTAGTTACGCGGTTTTACCAAACCGCGTAACAGCTCGACGCTGCAAACGCCCCTAAGCGGCAATCTGACGTTCAATCGTCGGTCGCGTACCGAAGTACGCTTCCCTCCTCTTTCACGTCACCTTGCTCGCTTAGGGGCGTTTTCGCTGACGTATGTTCAACCTGCGACGCTTTCGTGGTCCTAAGTAGTCATTGGGGACGTTCTTAAATGAATAGTTGGGTTGCTAATTTGTGCGGGTTGTGGTTTTGTGACCTGCTGAAATTTAAGATACTGTACATCTGTACGCTAACTCATCTTCGTAGTATATTGCTACCCGCAAAACTCAGCACCATTGTGCCGTGAGGCACTAAAGCGCCTCCGTACAATGGTTGTCGATAGTACGATTCGATTCAACGACAGGATGGATGGTCCAAGCGTGAGTCTCGGCAGCAAACTATCCAACGCAAAGGTCTCCTTTGCGATCTTTAAGCGCGACATCAAGCGATTGCTCGTGAACCCCGTCGCCCTGGTGGTTACTTTGGGCGTGTGCGTCATTCCCTCGCTGTATGCCTGGTACAACATCGTGGCCAACTGGGATCCGTACGGAAATACTCAGGGCATCAAGATTGCCATCGCCAACAACGATCAGGGCACTCAGAACGACCTGGTGGGCGATCTCAACGCGGGCGACCAGGTCGTCGATCAGCTCAAGGAGAACGATCAGCTGGGCTGGACCTTCGTCGATTCGGCGGCCGATGCCAAGGAGGGCGTCGAGAGCGGCGAGTACTATGCCGCTATCGTGATTCCCAAGAACTTCTCGGATAACCTGGTTTCGATGCTCGACGGCAACTACCATCAGCCCAAGCTCACGTACTACGTCAATGAGAAGAAGAGCGCCATTGCGCCCAAGGTTACCGATACCGGTGCAAACACCATCGAGGAGCAGATCAACTCGGAATTTGTCTCTACGGTAGGCAAGACTGTTGCCGGTATCGCCAAGGATGCCGGTGTCGATTTAAAGGACAAGGCAACCCAGACTCAGGACTCGCTGGCAAGTTCGGTGTCCGAGGCATCCGGTACCTTGGGCGAGGTGCGCGATTCGATTGGCGATATGAATGCCGCCATCGATAAGACGAGTGGCGCTATCGCCTCGGCTGATGCGGCACTTGTCGGCTTGCAAGGCCAGGCACCGTCGCTGACGCAGGCGATCTCCCAGGGCAACGACCTGCTGAGCGAAGCTCGCACCACGGCGGGCAACTCCATCACCTCGCTCTCCAAGGCGCTCTCGGAAGGCAGCCTTGCGCTCACCAAGACGTCGGCCTCTGCGAACGCTGCCATCGGCAAGCTGACGGGCGCGGTCACATCTACGACCACCCGTATCGACAACTCGCTCGAGTCTCTTCAAGCGACGATCGACCACAATAAGGCCGTTATCGGGCACTTGGAGATTCTCGCCAATGACACGTCGACAGGTTCCGAGGAAATTGACGCGCGCATTGTATCGACCATCGATTTGCTTCGAGAGCAGAATGAAAAGCTTCAGAGCATTAAGGACGGTCTGTCCGCGCAGTCGAGCGCCATGGCGAATGACGCAGCGGCTGTTTCGGGTGCCAGCGACGCTATCAATAACGCAATTCAGACCGGTGCGACCAACCTTGGCCAGGCCCAGACGGACCTGGGTCAAAACGCGCTGCCGAAGGCCTCGAGCGCGCTTGATTCCTTTGCCGCCGTCTCGGGTGATTTGACGGGTATCGTATCTGGCCTCACGCCCACGATTGCAAGCGCGCGCGGTACGCTTTCGCAGCTTAACGCTACGCTCGGCCAGGCCAAGACCACGCTGTCCCAGACCGATTCCTCGCTTGCCAAGGTCCAGGACAAGCTCGCAACCGCCGCCAACGACATCGCGGCGCTACAGACCTCCGAGTCCATGGGCGAGCTGGCCGACCTGATGGGCGTCGACGTCAATGACGTCGCAGACTTCATGGCATCTCCGGTTGAGCTCGCGTCCAAGTCGATCTATCCGGTTAAGAGCTTCGGCTCGGGCATTGCCCCGTTCTATACCAACCTGGCGCTTTGGGTGGGCGGCTACGTGCTTATCGCCATCTACAAGCTCGAGGTCGACCGTGAAGGTGTTGGCAGCTTTACGGCGCGCCAAGGCTACTTTGGCCGCTGGTTGCTCATGGTGATCCTGGGCGCGTTGCAGGCCATCATCGTTACGGTGGGTGATCTGGTCATTGGCGTACAGTGCGTCAACCCGCTGCTGTTCGTGCTGGGCGGCATCGCCATCTCGTTTACGTACGTCAACATCATTTACGCGCTGTCCACCACGTTTAAGCATATCGGCAAGGCTATCGGCGTCATTCTCGTCATCGTGCAGATCCCGGGTTCGTCGGGCATGTACCCCATCGAGATGATGCCCGGCTTCTTCCAGTGGCTGCACCCGCTGCTGCCCTTTACCTACGGCATCAATCTGCTGCGCGAGACGGTCGGCGGCATGTATTCGTTCAACTACCTGTTTAACCTGTGCATTCTGGGCGTGTTCTTGATCGTGGCGCTCTTTATCGGCCTGCAGCTGCGTCCGCTGCTGCTCAACCTTAACCTGCTCTTTGATAAACAGCTTTCCACGACCGGTATGATGATTTGCGAGTCCAACGACCTGCCGCGCCAGCGCTACTCGCTGCGCACGGCCATGCGTGTCATGCTCGATTCCGATTCGTACCGTCGCGAACTGCTCGATCATGCGGTCGCCTTTGAACATCGCTACCCGTACTACATCAAGGGCGGTTTTGCCGCCGTGGTGGGCGTTCAGGTCCTGCTCTTTGTCCTGTCGACGGTTCTCGATATCGACAATAACGGCAAGATCATCCTGCTTGTCATTTGGATCATCTCGGTTATTGCCATCTGCGGCTGGCTTATCAATATCGAATATATCCGAGCGAGCCTCAATACCCAGATGCGCATCTCGGCGCTTTCGGATGAGGACCTGCGTCGCGAGATGCGCGAACACACGGCCGCCATTCCTGCCGCCCGCCACATGTTTGGCCTCAACGCCAGCGAGCGTGGCGCCAAGGGCGGCGATCAGTCCACGGGCCGCTTGCCGCATATCGGCTCGCACCATAAATCTCAGGGCAGCGACAGCACAGCCACAAATGATGGAGATACCACCGCGCTTGGCAAGCACTCCAAAGGAGGTGAGGCATAAATGAAGAACATCCTGCATCTGTTTAAGCGCGATGTCCAAAACGTGTCTCGCTCCGTGATCGGCTTGGTTGTCGTGATGGGCCTCATTATCGTACCGTGTCTGTACGCGTGGTTTAACATCGCCGGCAGCTGGGATCCGTACGGCAACACCGGCAATCTTAAGATCGCCGTGGTCAACACCGATGAGGGTTACGAGAGCGATTTGATCCCCGTCGAGGTTAACGTGGGCGAAAACGTGACCGCCACCCTACGCGGCAACGAGAGCTTCGATTGGGTTGTGCTCAACAATCGCGAAAAGGCTATCGAGGGCGTTAAGTCGGGCGCTTACTATGCGGCCGTCGTAATCCCCAAGAGCTTTAGCTCCGACATGATGACGCTTTTCTCGACCGACGTGAAACACGCCGATATCGAGTTTTACGAGAACCAGAAGGCCAACGCCATTGCGCAGATCGTGACCGAGAAGGGTTCGAGTGCCGTTCAGAGCCAGGTTAACGAAACTTTTACCGAGACCATTACGAGCATCGGTCTTAAGACGGTGTCCAGCCTGCTCGATTACATGAGCACCGACCAGGTCAGCAACTTTATCGCCAACCTGTCCTCGACGCTTGGCGATTCGATTGAGGACCTGCGAGACGTTCAGGCAAATGCTTCGTCGCTGGCGGGCATTTTGAGCTCCACGTCCGATTCGCTGATGTCGGCGAGCGGCATGCTCAAGCAGACGGGCACGGTCGATGAGTCAACGAAGCAGCTGATGGAGCATGTCAAGAGCGGTATTAGCGATTCCAAGGAAGCGCTGAAGGACGCCAACGACGCCATCAATGCCGCGATTGACGGAAGCACGGGCTCGTTTGACAACGTGTCCGCCGAGCTTGCGAAGGCATTTGATGCCGCGAATCAACATGTCGACCTTACAGTGTCCCAGCTCAACGATGCCGCGGCGGCGCTCAACACGCGTGCCGACGATATCGACGCCACGGCCGACCAGCTCCGCAGCTTTGCCGATCAGGTGACTGACGAAAAACTCCAGGACAGCCTCAAGTCAGTGGCAACATCGCTGAGCAGGATTGCTGTGGAGTATCGCAACAACGCCAAGGATCTGGCGGCCACCGCGAAGTCTCTCTCCGATAGCATGGCCGAGGTCAACAACTCGCGTGCCGAGGTCGATCAGGCCATCGCCGATGCCAAGGCCGGCATCGCGGGCGCCAAATCCGATTACGATTCCACGTTCTCGGTTAAGGCCAAGGAGCTCAAGAAGACGGTTTCGGGCATTCTGGACTCGCTTGATGGCATCTCGGGCGACCTGGATAGCGCCGTAGGCGGCCTGACCGACGCGTCCGGTTCGCTGGCAAAGGGCCTCTCCAAGGCTGCAGAGCTGGTCAACAAGGCTTCTGATCAGCTGGGCGAGGCGTCGGACAAGATCAGCGCGTTTAAGGACGAGCTCGACGGCGCCTTGATGTCGGATGACCTCGCTACGATCAAGACGATGATCGGCAATGATCCCGAGGGTCTGGCCGTGTCGCTTTCCGGCCCCGTCGCGCTCGATCGCAAGCCGGTCTATCCGATCCGCAACTACGGTTCGGCCATGGCACCGTTCTACACGATTCTGTCGCTCTGGGTGGGCTCGATTGTGCTGGCGGCCATGATGAAGGTCTCGGTTGACGATGAGCTTATCAACGAGCTCATCCCCGTGCGCCTGCACGAGATCTACCTGGGCCGCTACCTGTTCTTTGGCGGTCTGGCCCTGCTGCAGGCAACGCTCGTGTGTGCGGGCGACATCCTGTTCTTTGGCATCCAGTGCGACGACCCGCTGCAGTTTGTGCTGGCGGGCTGGGTCGCGAGTCTCGTGTTCTCCAATATCGTCTACACGCTTACGGTTTCGTTTGGCGATATCGGCAAGGCGCTCGCCGTCGTGCTGCTGGTCATGCAGGTCGGCGGTTCGGGCGGCACGTTCCCCATCGAGATGACCGGCCCCGTGTTCCAGGCGATCTATCCGTTCCTGCCGTTCACCCACGGCATCAACGCCATGCATGCCGCCATGGCCGGTGCGTACCACATGGAGTACTGGATTGAGCTAGGCATTCTGGCGAGCTATCTGATTCCGTCGCTGGCACTGGGCGTCGTCTTCCGCCGCCCGGTCATCAAAGCCAACGACTGGATCATCGAAAAGCTGGAGTCGACAAAGCTAATTTAGTGCGGCAACGTTAACGCTGATGTAGCACTAATGCCAGCGAGCGAGCCGCATTTGCGCCAAGGTGACGTGAAATGAAAGGGCGCTGACCTTCTGGTCGCGCCCTTGAAATTGAACGTCAGATTGGCGTGAATGCGGCTCGCGCAGCGTCGGCCGGTCCGCCGTTCGGTAGAACGGCGGAACAAAACGCTTTATTATGCTGGATTGCGATGCAACGCTGGTTGTTGCTACAGTAGCGGGGCGTGCCGGGGGTCCGGTGCGCCCTGTTTTTATTTGACCATGAGGCGGCACGCAGCCATACGCGTGCGGACACCACGCCCAGATTGAGTGCGAGGATGTTCCATGGCCCAATACGCTGCCAACGAAATCGAAAACATGTCTGATGGCCCTGTGGCCCGTGAGGATTTGGGCGCGGGCGGTATTCCCCGGGGCGCCGGCGCTCGCTCGCCGCTGTTCTGGAAAGTTCTGCTGCTTTCGGTGGCGATTATCTGGGGCTACTCCTTTACCACTATGAAGGACGCGCTCGGCACCATTCCAGTGTTTGAACTGCTCTACGTGCGCTTTCTGCCTGCGGCGTTGGTCATGTTTGTCATCTTCCACAAGCGTATCATCGCGCACCTCAACGCCCGCAACCTGATCGTCGGGCTTGGCATGGGCACACTTATGTGGGCCGCCTACGCCCTGCAGACGGTCGGTCTGGCTCAGACCACGGCGGGCAAGAACGCTTTTTTGACGGGTACGTACTGCATCCTCGTGCCCTTTGCGAGCTATTTCCTGAGCGGCGAAAAGCTCACGCGTTACAACTTGGGTGCCGCATTGCTCTGTCTGGCGGGCATTGGCCTGGTGGCGCTCGATAGCGTCGAGTTCAACATCGGTGATGCCATTACGCTGGGCGGCGCGGTCTTCTTTGCCATCCAGATGTCGGTGACCGCCAAGTACGGCCGCAAGATGGACATCAACGTCATCACGTTTTGGATGTTTGTGGGCAATGGCGTTTTGAGTTTAATCACGTCGCTGCTATTCGAGACTCAGGCGCCCCTCTCTGCATGGACGCCGGAATTTATCGGTGTGGCTGTTTTCCTCTCGGTGGGCTGCACGTGCGTGGCGCTGCTCATCCAAAACGTTGGATTGGCGCACGTCCCAGCCTCGACGGGCTCGCTGCTCCTTTCGATGGAGTCGCCTTCGGGTGTGCTGTTCTCGGTGCTGCTGATGGGGGAGGCGCTCACCTCGCGCCTGCTCGCCGGCTTCGCGCTCATCTTTCTTTCGATTATCTTGAGCGAGACGCATTTCGATTTTTTGCGTCGAAAGCCGCGTCCGCAATTGTAAACAATTTGTTGCGCCGCCTCCCGGGGCGGCATTTTTTATGCGTCGCCCTTAAAGTAGTACCTTGCACTTTACGCTATCAAAGTGCTTGCTGCAAAAACGTTACTGGAGGGCATCTATGGCACCAGCTCTGTCCGATTTTCAACCGCAACCAGCGCCTCAGGCTACCACAACGGCGCAGACCGCTATCGGCGACGGTCTTGTCGCAGAAGCTCAGGCTTTTGCAGACGAGCTCGCTGCGTGGCGACACGATCTACACCAGATGCCCGAGCTCGGTAACAATCTTCCGCAGACGTCTGCCTATATCCAGGCACGTCTGGACGAGATGGACATCCCCCATACCACGCTCGTCGACGGTTCCTGCGTCGTTGGTCTGATCGGTGCCGGTGCGGCCGCGGCCGTTCAGGGCAATGGCACGTGCAAGGACGAGCAGGCCGGAACGGTCGTCATGCTCCGAGGCGATATGGATGCCCTGCCCGTTGTCGAGGAATCCGGCGAGCCCTTTGCATCCACCAATGGCTGCATGCATGCTTGCGGTCACGATATGCACGCGACGGCGCTGCTTGGTGCGGCGCGCTTGCTCAAGGCCCGCGAGGCCGAGCTTGTCGACGCCAACGCTACCGTCAAACTGCTGTTCCAGCCGGGCGAGGAGACCTTTGAGGGGGCACGCGCTGCCATCGCCGACGGCTTGCTCGAGAACCCGCGTCCTCAGGCGGCTTTTGCCATGCATGTTAACAGCCAATCGCCGCTCGGCCTGGTGCTCTATGGGAGCCCGGCGCTTTCGGGCGTGTACGGTTTCCGCATCACGCTGCAGGGCAAGGGCGGACATGGCTCGAGCCCCGAGATCTGCATCGACCCCATCACGGCCGGCGTCCATGTGCACCTGGCGCTTCAGGAGCTCATTGCTCGCGAAGTGCCGGCGGCCAAGGAGGTCGCACTGACCGTGGGTAAGTTTGCCGGTGGCCAAGCGGCCAACGTCATCCCCGACACCTGCGTGCTCGAGGGAACGCTGCGCGGCTTTGATGTTGAGCTCATGGCTCACCTAAAGACCCGCATCGCGGAGGTCGTTAACGGCGTTGCCACGACCTATCGTACGCCGGCGACCATCGAGACACTTTCGGATGTTCCGCCGCTTGTACTCGACAGCGATATGACTCAGGCGTCGCTTGGCTACGTGGGCGCAGTGCTGCCCAAGGCGGCTTTCTTGCCGCTTTTCCATGCCATGGCGAGTGAGGACTTCGCGCTTATCTCGAGCGAGATTCCGAGTGCGTACTTTACCGTGGGCGCGGCCGTAGCCGACACGGACGAACACTTTGCCCAGCACCATCCCAAGGCACGTTTTAACGATGCCGAGCTGCCGCTCGGTGCCGCGGCCTATACCGCCGTCGCTTTGGGCTATATCGCCGACCACCGGTAGCACCCAACCTTGCCTTTCAAGCCTGCGGGCATGGCCGTAAGGCCTATGCCCTTGTCTTTCAAGGCAATCTTGGGCACTACCGGCGCCCGGCGCAGGCTATTCGTTTGTCTAAAAGGAGCAGTATGCCCCAGCAGCGTAAGTTCTTCCCCGGCTGGCTCGTGGTGGCCTCCGGCTTCGTGATCATGGCCACGTGCTACACGATTTTCGTCAACTGCATGAGCCTGTTCCAGCCGCTGATCGTCAGCGACCTGGGCATTTCCCTTGCGCAGTACAACATCTCCAATGCCATCTCCACCGTAGTGAGCGTCGTGGGTTCGCTCGTTATCGGCCATGTTGCCGATAAGGTGAGTGGCCGCGTATTGGGCTCGCTCACCGTTATCGCTACCTCGGCGGTGCTTGCTGGCATGAGCTTTGTCGGTGAGCTGTGGAAGGTCTACGTGCTCTTTGCCGTTTCGGGCTGCTTCGCTGTGGCCTCGACCCGTCTGCTCATTAGCCTGGTGACCGCCAACTGGTTTACCGCTAAACGCGGCCTTGCCATTTCCATCGCACTTTCGGGCTCGGGCTTTGGCGGAGCCATTCTCTCGCCGATCGTGAGCTCTCTTATCGTGAGTGTGGGCTGGCGCTCTGCGTTCCTGGTACTCGCTGCCGTCTGCATGGTGGCGGCACTGCCCATCACAGCTTACTCCTTCCGCACCAAGCCTTCCGAGATCGGTCTTAAGCCGCTCGGCGAGAACCCGGGCGATCCGTCCGTCTCGACGGCTGGCGACAAGGACGAGCACACGGCGCCCGAGGTTAGCGTCGGCTGGTCTCGCATCAAGAAGAGCCCGGCGTTTTGGCTGCTTGTCGTCGCCTTCCTCTTTATGGGTCTCGTTAACGGCGCTATCTTGCCCAACCAGGTTACCAACATGACGAGCGTTACCGTCAACGGCGCCAAGATCGTCACGGGCGGTCACGATCCCATGTGGGCGGGCACTGTGCTTTCGGCCTATATGGTCACCGTCGTTGTCGCCAAAATTTCGCTCGGTGCGATCTATGACCGCTTTGGCCTGCGCTTTGGCAATATCCTTGGCTCCGTTGCGTGCATTATCGCCTGTGTGGCGCTGTGCTTCCCGACGACGGACCTCGGTCCTATTGTCGCCGCTGTGAGCTTTGGTATCGGAACGTGCATGGGCACCATCACGCCTACCATCGCCGCGTCCAAGCAGTTTGGCATGGCCGACCTCGGCAAGGTCACGGGTACCATCACCTCGCTCGAGATGGTCGGCGGCACCGTAGGCGCCATTGTCTCGGGCGTGCTGTTCGATGCCACGGGCTCCTTTGCGAGCACCTGGATCGTGTGCCTGGTGTGTTCTGTGGTCATGCTCGTATTCCTGCTGGTCTCGGAGCCCATCGCCGCCAAGCTGCGCGCAAGCGTGGCGGGGGAGTAGACGTCCGTCGCTCTTTTCTGTTCGCCCTTTTCTGTCCGTGGCCGCCTTGGAAGCCGAATGGATGCTCGTACCATCATTCGGTTTCCAAGGCGGCCACGGGCCTACGAAATGACCCCTTTTCCTCCGTCCCCAACAGATCACGTGATCCGAAGGGGACGGAGGAAAACGGATCACAAACAGCGACGGCGCGTCTGGCCGAACGAGTCCCCATACCCTCGTTCGGTCAGGCGCGCCGCCGCGTTGCTGCTTTGTGCCGTATAATGACCATTACCTATGACGCGATACAAAAGAAAGGTGTTTGCCCATGCAGGCACAGAAGGCGGAGGGAACCCGCGACCTTATCGGCGCCGAGATGCGCGCCTGGCAAAAGATGCAGCAGATTGCGGCCGGCGTGTTCGAGCCGTTTGGTTTTAAACCCATCGAGACGCCCGCTATCGAGCAGGTGGACGTGTTTGTCCACGGCATCGGCCAGTCGACCGACGTCGTGCGCAAGGAAATGTTCCGCGTGTTCAGCGGTGCCAACCTGGAGCGCGTCTTTACCGAGGGCACCGACACCAAACTCAAGCCCAAGCAGCGCCTGGCACTTCGCCCCGAGGGCACGGCCGGCGTGGTGCGCGCCGTCGTCGAGAACAATCTGGTGCCCCAGGGCTCCACGCCGTTTAAGGCTTACTACGCCGAGGCCATGTTCCGCGGCGAGCGTCCCCAGAAGGGCCGCTTGCGTCAGTTCCATCAGGTGGGCATCGAGTGGCTCGGCGCTCCCGATCCGGCGGCAGACGCCGAGTGCATCATCATGCTCATGGAGTTCTACAAGCGCCTGGGCTTCGACCTTTCCAAGCTTCGCCTGCTCATTAACTCGATGGGCGATGCCCAGTGCCGTCCGGCCTATCGCGAGCAGGTCAAGCAGTTCATCCTCGATCACGCCGACGAGATGTGCGACGAGTGCCGCGAGCGCGCCGAGCTCAACCCGCTGCGTGCCTTCGACTGCAAGAACGACCACTGCCGCGAGATCATGGCCGACGCACCGCTGATGGGCGACAACCTGTGCGATGAGTGCCGAGAGCACTACGAGCAGGTCAAGCGCTATCTGGATGCCGCCGGTATCGAGTATGTCGAGGATCCCACCTTGGTGCGCGGCCTGGACTACTACACCCGTACTGTCTTTGAGGTCGAGGCCCCTGGCGCCGGCGTCGGCTCCATCGGCGGCGGCGGCCGCTACGATGGCCTGGTCGAGCTCGAGGGTGGCAAGCCCACGGCGGGCGTCGGCTTTGCCGTCGGTTTTGAGCGCGCCCTGCTGGCCCTGCAGGCCTTTGGCAGCGATCTGGGTGCCGAGGAGGCCCCGTGCGTCTATGTCGCCAACGCAGGCAAGGAGCTGCGCCAGAACGTCTTTGCCATTACGCAGGAGCTTCGCGCCGCAGGTATCGTGACCGAGGCCGACTATCAGGGCCGTTCGCTCAAGGCCCAGTTTAAACAGGCCGATAAGGTGGGCGCCAAGCTCATCCTGGTCCTGGGCGGCGACGAGCTTGCCGCCGGCAAGGTCAAGGTGCGCGACATGGAGAGCCACGAAGAGGTTCTTGCCGATCTGGCCAACGTGGTCGAGGCGGTTCGCGAGCGCCTGTAGCGCATCTTTTTGAGCTGCGGACCCGCCAACATGTCCCGCTCGCGGCGAGCGATTGTTACGGGGGTGTTTCGCATTTATGCGGAATGCCCCCGTTTGTGTATGCCGTCCACCGAGAAATACGACCATTTAGGGCAAAAACCCTTGCAATGCAGAAAATACTTTTGTGTGGTAAAGCGCAATCAGTGTCGAAAGTATTTCGCAAGCGCCTATAATGAATACCGCATGTTACGTGCATAGAAGGAGGAATGGGAGGAAACGTGGCTGAGAACCTAAGCAACCAGTCTGTACCCGAAGCCGCGGCGCGCGTCGCTGCCGTGGTCAACCGCCTCGTTAACCGAATCGGCTCGAATGCCGAGTCCAGGGAGCGTCTCGCCGAGATCGAGATCCCCGAGGAGCTGCGCGACAATCTGGCGTTGTTCCTGCGCCTGGAGCGTCGTGTGCTTAGCGAGTATGATCCTGAGATCGCGGACCTGTTCGACAAGATCCTGTCGGCCGAGATTGTGGCCAATGCCGGCAACCCCGGTACGCGTGCTGCCGACGAGGCCGTCGACGAGCAGGGCGTGCCCACCGCCGACGAGCCCACCGCCGTGGCATTTCGTGAAGTCGTCGATCTGATCGACAGCCTGCCGCTCGATAAGCAGCAGGTCATTGTCCGTGCCTTTACGAGCTTCTTCCATCTGGCAAATCTGTCGGAGGAGAACTACCGTGTGGCGCAGCTGCGCGAGCGCGAGGCCGGTGCGTCGACCGATACCGAGGTCGATCCCGCCAACGAGCTCACCGTCGCCTATCACCAGCTGGTGAATGAGCTGGGCGTCGAGGGCGCCAACGAGCTGCTCGGCAAGCTTGAGTTCCATCCCGTCTTTACCGCGCATCCCACTGAGGCCCGTCGTAAGGCCGTCGAGGGCAAGATTCGCCGTATCTCCAACCTGCTGGAGGAGCGTCCGCGTCTGGGCGGCTCCGACCTGGTGGAGAACGAGCGCCATATGCTGCAGGAGATCGACGCCCTGGTGCGTACGAGCCCCATCGCGCTCAAGAAGCCCACGCCGGTCGAGGAAGCCGATACCATCATCGACATCTTCGATAACACGCTGTTCGACGTCATCCCCGTCATCTATCGTCGCTTTGACGACTGGGTGCTGGGCGACAAGGCCGGTACCGTGCCGCCGCTGTGCCCGGCGTTCTTCCATCCCGGCAGCTGGATCGGTTCCGACCGCGACGGTAACCCCAACGTCACCGCCAAGGTGAGCCGTGAGGTCGCCGCCAAGTACTTCACCCACATGGTGCTCAAGCTCGAGGACAAGTGCCGCCGCATCGGCCGCAACCTCACGCTCGAGGCCACCTACAGCAAGCCGTCTGCCGAGCTCATTAACCTGTGGAACCATCAGGTCGAGATGAGCCCTCGGTACACGGCCCGCGCCGAGCTGATCTCCGAGCACGAGCCGCATCGCGCCGTCATGCTCGTCATGGCAGATCGACTCAACGCCACCGTGCGCCGCATCACCGACACCATGTACCACAGCGCCGACGAGTTCCTGGAGGACTTGCGCGTCGTCCAGCGCTCGCTGGCTGCCTGCGGTGCCGTCCGTGCTGCCTACGGCCCGGTCCAGACCATCATCTGGCAGGTCGAGTCCTTCGGCTTCCATATGGTCGAGATGGAGTTCCGTCAGCACTCCGTGGTGCACGCCCGCGCCCTCAAGGATATCCACGAGAACGGTATCCATGGCGACCTGCAGCCCATGACGCGCGAGGTCATCGATACCTTCCGCGCTATCGGTTCCATCCAAAAGCGCTACGGCAAGAAGATGGCGCACCGCTACATCATCTCGTTTACCAAGAGCGCCCAGCATGTGGCCGACGTCTTTGAGCTTGCCCACCTGTCCTTTGCACACGAGGAGGATGTCCCCGAGCTCGACGTGATCCCGCTGTTCGAGCAGCTCGAGGACCTCGAGGGCTGCGTCGACGTGCTCGACCAGATGCTCACGCTGCCCGTGGTGCAAAAGCGCCTTGCCCAGACCAACCGCCGCATGGAGGTCATGCTGGGCTATTCCGACTCCTCCAAGGACGCCGGTCCTACCACGGCCATGCTCGCGCTGCATTCCGCGCAGGAGCGCATCGCCAAGTGGGCAGAGAAGAACGATATCGACCTGGTGCTCATGCACGGTCGCGGCGGTGCCGTGGGCCGCGGCGGCGGCCCGGCCAACAAGGCCGTGCTGGCGCAGCCCAAGGGTTCGGTCAACTGCTTCTTTAAGCTCACCGAGCAGGGCGAGGTCATCTTTGCCCGTTACGGCAACCGCACGCTGGCTCAGCGCCATGTTGAGTCCGTTGCCGCCGCAACGCTTTTGCAGTCGGCCCCGAGTGTCGAGAAGACCAACACCGAGACCACGCAGAAGTTCTGGGATATGGCCGAGAAGCTCAACGCCGTAAGCCACGAGCGCTATCTGGACCTGCTGAACACCGAGGACTTTACACCGTGGTTCTCGACCGTGACGCCGCTGACCGAAGTCGGTCTGCTGCCGATCGGCTCGCGTCCCGCTAAGCGCGGCCTGGGCGCCAAGTCGCTCGACGACCTGCGTACCATTCCGTGGATCTTCAGCTGGAGCCAGGCGCGCATTAACCTGGCCGCTTGGTACGGCCTGGGCACCGCCTGCGAGCAGCTGGGCGACCTTGACCAGCTCAAGGCTGCCTACCAGGAGTGGCCGTTCTTCCGCACCTTTATCGACAACATCGAGATGTCGATCGCCAAGACCGACCAGCGCATCGCCAAGATGTATCTGCACCTGGGCGACCGCGAGGATCTGTCCGAGAAGGTCTTTACCGAGATGCAGCTCACCCGTAAGTGGGTCCTTGCCATCGTCGGTGACGAATGGCCGCTGCAGCGTCGTCGCGTGCTTGGCTGCGCCGTTCGCGTGCGTAACCCCTATGTCGACGCCCTGTCCATCGCCCAGGTCCGCGCCCTTCGCGAGGTGCGTATGAACCAGGACGAGATGGCCGAGGAGAAGAAGGCCGAGTACATGAGCCTGATCCTTTCGACTGTGACCGGCGTCTCGGCAGGATTGCAGAACACGGGGTAATCGATAGCCCTGTGGCTCTCACCAGGACCCGTCGGGTTTCCCTCTGAATGCGTCCTCGCACTTGAAGCCCCCTTATCCTGCTCCTCTGGAGCTGCGGATAAGGGGGCTTCGTGCTGCGGAATGCATTCAGAGGGAAACCCGTCGGGTCCCTTCGTCCTCGGTCTTCGGGGATTAAAGCTGAGGAGAAGAATGGCGCGCTTCGCGCTTAATGTGGAGTGCGGCGAGGGCTTCTTGCGTCCTGCGGAGTGTGCCTAAAAGTAAACTAATGGCGGACCCTGCGATGTCCGGTCTTCGGCGGATTACTGGCTGGGGGAATTAATGGCGCGCTTCGCGCGTTTGGAAGGGGCTTCGTGCTGCGGAGTGCATTCAGAGGGAAACCCATCGGGTCCTTTCGTCCTCGGTTTACGGCGGATCAGCCGCTGGGTGAGGGTGGTGCTTGGGACGACGTGCAAAAAACGGAGTTTTCAGCAGCCAAAGATTGGTGCATAAGGCTATGGGTGACGTTCGCGGCCCCTGTTGATGCTTTTGCACGACGATTGGGCTTTGGCGATGTTCATATATGGCTGGTTTCTCGCCGCATGCTATCCAGATGGGACGAGTCATGAGGACTATCTACCTTTTGAAAGACTTTTGACACCAAAATCTTATCCCGCGATGCTGAATACTCGCAAAAATGCACGCTCCGGAGGGTACCACCCTGTTACGGCTAGAAATCCATGCGCCATTTTATGCAATAAATTAACGCATTTATGCAAAATGGCTTACGTGCGTACGTCTCGGGGTAGATGTTTGCCTTGGCGCTGCGTAAGTCATCCTGTCTATAGTCTCTTTGACAGGCGGCCGCGGTCCTTTTTGGGGTCGCGGCCGTTTTGTTGTGGGTCAAATATGAACGTTGTGTTAACGAGTCGGTGGACGGTGGTGTTTTTCGGTGAGCGGCGTATCCTTCCAACGGTTTATCTAGTGTGTCAGTTGAAAGGAAGAGGGCGCTCGTCATTGTTTGAATGTGAACTGCCGTTTGACCACAAGACGTTGCATCTGGAGCTCGAGGATAAGAACTTCGCGGGTGTGATGGAAGGTCATCAAAACGAGTTTAAGACTACAAAATCGCAGGAAGAGCTGGTGGAGGAGTCGCTTGCCAACCCTTATGGCTCGCCTTCGCTCGAGGAGCTTTGTGCTGGCAAGAAGGATATTGTCATCATTAGCTCCGACCATACGCGTCCCGTTCCCTCGCGTGTGACGATGCCTATTCTGCTGCATCACATCCATTCCGCTGCGCCCGAGGCTCGCGTGCGTATTTTGGTTGCTACGGGTATGCACCGTCCGTCGACGCACGAGGAGCTCGTCAATAAGTATGGCGAGGAGATCGTTGCCAACGAGGAAATCGTTATGCACGTCGCGACTGACGACAGCATGATGAAAAAGATCGGCACCCTGCCTTCTGGCGGCGAGTGCATCATCAACAAGATTGCTGCCGATTGCGATCTGCTGCTTGCCGAGGGCTTTATTGAGCCGCACTTCTTTGCCGGTTTCTCTGGTAGCCGCAAGTCCGTCCTGCCTGGCATTGCCAGCTACAAGACCATCATGTACAACCACAACGGCCAGTTCGTGAACGATTCTCATTCGCGCGCCGGCAACCTGTGCCATAACCACGTGAGCGAGGACATGTTTGCCGCTGCCGAGATGGCTCACCTTGCCTTTGTGCTGAACGTGGTGCTCAACGGCAAGCATGAGGTCATTGGTTCCTTTGCCGGCGACATCCACAAGGCACACGAGGCTGGCTGCGAGTTTGTGAAGAGCCTTGCCGGCGTTGAGCCCGTCGAGTGCGAGATTGCCATCACCACCAACGGCGGCTACCCGCTCGACCAGAACATCTACCAGGCTGTGAAGGGCATGTGCGCTGCCGAGGCCACGCTTCCCGAGGGCGGCGTGATCATCGACGTCGCCGGTTGCGCCGACGGTCACGGCGGCGAGGGCTTCTATCACAACATCGCCGACAACGATCCGGCAGAGTTTGAGCGCGCCTGCATCGACCGTCCTAAGGACGAGACCCTGCCCGACCAGTGGACGAGCCAGATTTTCGCCCGCATCCTGGCGCATCACCCTGTGATTATGGTCACCGACCTGTGTGATCACCAGATGCTCAAGGATATGCACATGACGCCGGTCAACACTATCGAGGAGGCGCTCAAGCTCGCCTTTGAGATGAAGGGTGCCGATGCCAAGGTGGCCGTCATTCCTGATGGCCTGGGCGTTGTCGTCGCTCAGCACTAGTACGCGGCCTAAACGAATCGTTTATAACCGACAAGAAAGATAAGGTTTTATGCTTACCAAACTCCTCTGCGAATTCGGCGCAACGGCCCTCATGATCATCTTTGGCGTGGGCGTACACTGCGATACCGTGCTCAAGGGCACCAAGTATCAGGGCTCTGGTCATATGTTTGCCATCACCACTTGGTCTTTTGGCATCTCGGTCGCCCTGTTTATCTTTGGCGGCGCCGTGTGCATGAACCCCGCCATGGTGCTTGCCCAGTGCATCGTCGGCCTGGTGCCGTGGAGCAGCTGCATCCCCTTCATGGTTGCCGATATGCTCGGCGGCTTTGCGGGTGCCGTGATCGCGTGGTTGATGTATGCCGATGAGTTCAAGGCTTCCGATGGTGTCATCGATCCCATTGCCCAGCGCAACATCTTCTCGACCAACCCCACCACCGAGGGCACGAACTATGCCCGTAACTTCTTCTGCGAGGCTATCTGCACCTTTGTGTTCATCAGCGCCATCCTTGCTGCCGCTAACCGCGCCGGCGAGAACGTTCTGATGCTCGCTATCTGCGTCGGTCTGATCGTTTGGGCTGTTGGCATGGGCATGGGCGGCATCACCGGCTTCGCCATGAACCAGGCTCGTGACCTTGGTCCTCGCATGGCCTATCAGGTGCTGCCGATCAAGAACAAGGCTGACAACAACTGGAAGTACGGCCTGCTCGTTCCTGGCATCGCTCCGTTTGTCGGTGCCGCTCTGGCCGCGCTGTTTGTGCATGGTTTCTTGGGTATGTTCTAGTTCAAGGCTACATAGTTGTCCGCTGGCCGCATGGGGTAACTTCCCAGCGCGTCCTCGGACATGAAAGAACCCCCGCTGCGCACTTCGTGCGGCGGGGGTTCTTTCGTCCTGCGGAATGCGCTGGGAAGTTACCCCATGCGGCCAGCTGCGGAGTCTTTGCTGCGCTCGAGCAAGCAACCCAACATATAAATCTGAATTTGGATTTGGATGGGAGGGGCTTGTTGCTGTTGGGGGCGTTGAAGCGCGAGTGACACTTTGGGATGCGTGGCGCCTTGGGGTGGGCGGTGCTTTGGGATGAGAGGCTTACTTACTTAGTTGAAGAGGGGCTTTATGGCCGAGAGGTAGTCTTTGGCTACGTCGGCTTTATCTGCTTGGAAGTTGTGCCAGGCCCACCATTGGACCATTCCTACGAAGCTTGAGGCTATGTGGTGTAGTAGGAAGCTGCGGTCCATGGTGCCGGCGGGGCCGTTTGGGTCGGTAGGGACGGTTTCGGCTGCTCGGGCCATGATGGTCTTGCGGAGGCTGTCGGCGAAGACGCGTGAACCGGCGCCGGCTACCAGTGCCCGTACACCCTGACGGCGTTCCCAGAGGTTGTTGAGGATATGCTCGACCTGTACGAGCGGGTCGTCGAGGGGTGTACCGTCATCGTCGAGGGCATGGGTGCAGATATCGCGCACGAGTTCAGCGAGCAGGTCATCTTTGCTTTTGAAGAGGCCGTAGAACGTGGCCCGACCTACGTGGGCGCGAGCGATGATGTCGCCGACGGTGATCTTGCCGTAATCTTCCTCGCACAGGAGCTCGGAGAACGCCGCAACGATGGCGGCACGGCTTTTTGCCTTGCGGGCATCCATGGCTATGCGTCCGCGTGAACGAGCAGGCAGCGGAGCGTGCCGGAGCAACCCTCGTAGGGGCGTTTGCCGGCGCCGTAGCCGACGGCTTCGATGCGGTAGCGTGAGGGCAGTTGATCGGACGTGCGCAACGCGGTGACGATGGCGGCGCCCGTCGGCGTCACGAGCTCGCCGGCGACCGGTGCAGGTGTGAGGGCGATATTGCCTGCCTGACATAGGTTGACGACAGCGGGGACGGGAATGGGCATGAGGCCGTGGGCACAGCGGATGGTGCCGTGGCCCTCGGAGAGCGACTCGACGACAATATCTTCGATGCCCAGGTCATCGAGGCAGATGGCGACAGAGCAGACGTCGACGATGGAGTCGACGGCGCCCACCTCGTGAAACAGGACGGTGTCGGGCGTTTTGCCGTGAGCCTTGGCCTCGGCATCAGCAAGTACGGAAAAAATGGCGAGGGCACGACGCTTGGCACCATCGCTTAGCTGTGAGCCGTCGATGATGGCGGTGACATCCGCCAAAGAACGGTGGTGATGGTGGGCGTGATGATGGTTCTCATGGCCATGCTCGTGGCAGTGCTCGTGTTCGTGCTCGCCATGGTCATGATGGTGGTGCTCATGCTCATGCTCGTGTGTGTGGTCGGCGGCTGCTTCGTTGCCGTAGAGCCAGGCCATATCGTGATCGTGGTTCTCGAGCTCCTCTGCAAGCTGGACGTCAAAGTCGCAGGCGTCGATGCCATGCTTGTTTACGCGCGTGACGGCGATCGTAAAGTCGTCGACCGGCAGCGTGGCGAGCTGTTCGCGCAGGTGCTCCTCGCTGGCGCCCAGGTCGAGCAGGGCCGCGACGGTCATATCGCCGCTGATGCCCGAGGTGCCGTCGATGATAAGCGTGTGCTGATGGTTGGACATGGAATGCTCCTTAACGGGCGCAGGGTGTACCGGCGCCCAGATGATTGATAAGACTTGCCTGGTAGGCGGCACCAAAGCCGTTGTCGATATTGACGACCGAAACGCCGCTGGCGCAGGAGTTGAGCATGGCGAGCAGCGCGGCTACGCCACCAAAACTTGCGCCGTAGCCCACGCTGGTGGGAACGGCGATGACCGGACAGCTCACCAGGCCGCCGATAACGCTCGCCAGCGCGCCTTCCATGCCGGCAATGGCGATGACCACCTGAGCCTGGGCAAGCTCCTCGGCATGTGCGAGCAGGCGGTGCAGGCCGGCGACACCTACGTCGTAGAGGCGGTCGACCTCGTTGCCGTAGAACTCGGCCGTCAACGCGGCTTCCTCGGCGACGGGCAGGTCGCTCGTGCCGGCGCAGGCGACGACGATGCGTCCGTTGCCGGTAGGGGAGGGCTTGCCGCCCACGAGGGCAAGCTGTGTGTCTGGGACATATCCCAAGTCGATGCCGTTGCCGAGGAGCTCAGAGATGCGGTCTGCTTTTTCGGCGTCCAGGCGCGTGATCAGGATGCGCTTCTGGCCGGCAGCGCGCAGTGCTTCGATAATGGCAGTAATCTGCTCGGCGGTTTTACCGGCACCGTAGACAACCTCGCCGGCTCCCTGGCGCACCCCGCGCGAAAGATCGAGCTGCGCAAAACCCAGATCGGCGGTTGGCGCCGTCTGGATGCGCGTGAGGGCGACTGCCGGGGCGACTGCTCCGTCGGCAACGTCGCTTAACAATTGCTCAAGATCTCGCTTATCCATATATGTTCCCTTCGACGGCGCAAAGTCTAGCACTCAAAGGGTATGTTTCCGAACACTAAGACAAAATTGTTCGGAAACTATAGGACAGACTGATTCAATTGTTAGACGGATCGACTAGTCACGCAGGATGATGTCCATGGCGAGCATCAGGTTGCGCTCGTCGATGGTAAACGGGGCTGCCTCGCGCGTCTTGGGCTTGGCGCAAAACGCGATGCCCGTGCCCGCGGCCTGGATCATGGGGATGTCGTTGGCGCCGTCGCCGATCGCGACGGTATGGGCCATGTCGACACCGCACTCAACTGCCCAGTCCAGCAGCCGGATGAGCTTGGACTCCTTGGTCACAATGTCTGCCGCCAGCTTACCGGTGAGCTTGCCGTCCACGACCTCCAGGCGGTTAGCGAGGCAAAAGTCGATGCCCGCGGCGGCCACGATCTTATCGGCGACCTCGTGAAAGCCGCCGCTTACCACGCCGACCTTCCAGCCCTTGCTGTGCGCCGAGCGCACAAGCTCCAGCGCGCCGGGGGTAAACGTCACGCGCGCAAAGGTGCGCTCGAACACGCTCTCGTCCAAGCCGGCAAGCAGCCCCACGCGCTCTTCGAGCGCCTGCTTGAAGTCGAGCTCGCCGCGCATGGCGCGTTCGGTAATTTGTGCAACTTGCTCGCCCACGCCGGCCTCCTCGCCCAACAGGTCGATGACCTCCTGGTTGATGAGCGTGGAGTCGATATCCATAACGATGAGGCGTGCAGTCATGGCGGGCCTTTCCGAGTGCAGTTGTATTGGGGCACATTGTCGCACGTAGCGCGCGTCGGTGACGGCCACGGTGCGTCAATTGTTTCGTCTCCGTCAAGTCTTTGGGCAGGAGCTACTTTTCCGCGGCACATCGACACAGGTGCGATAAGATAGAACGCCATGTCTGGCTGCGCGGTTTACGCAGGCTGGGCAAATCTGTACGACGCCGCCCGGAACGACACGGGGCGGCACAGATCCATAAAGGAGGATCACTGGTATGAGCCAGACCCGTCCCATTGACGAGCATTCCATGCACACCCGTACCTGCGGCGAGCTTCGCTTCGAGAACGTGGGCGAAGAGGTCACCCTCACCGGTTGGGTGAGCCGTCGCCGCGACCACGGCGGCCTTATTTTCTGCGACCTTCGCGACCGCGAGGGCATCACGCAGCTCACCTTCGACCCCGAGCACTCCGACGGCGACGCCTTTAAGATCGCCGAGACCATGCGTCCCGAGTGGCCCATCAAGATCCACGGCGTCGTGCGCTCCCGTGGCGAGGAGACCACCAACACCAAGCTCGCGACCGGCGAGATCGAGGTCCTGACCGACCACGCCGAGGTGCTCAACACGTCCGTCACCCCGCCGTTCCAGATCGAGGACGGCATCGAGACCAGCGAGGACACCCGTCTGCGCTATCGCTATCTGGACCTCCGTCGTCCCGAGATGATGGCCAACCTCAAGCTGCGCTCCGACTTTACCTTTGCCATTCGCGAGGCGCTGCACAACCGTGAGTTCATGGAGGTTGAGACGCCCTCCCTGTTTAAGTCCACGCCCGAGGGCGCCCGCGATTTCATCGTTCCCAGCCGAATTCAGCCGGGCAACTTCTACGCCCTGCCGCAGTCCCCGCAGCTCCTGAAGCAGCTGCTCATGGTCGGTGGCGTCGAGCGCTACTACCAGGTTGCCAAGTGCTTCCGCGACGAGGACTTGCGTGCCGACCGTCAGCCCGAGTTCACCCAGGTCGATATCGAGATGTCCTTCGTGGACCAGAACGACGTTATGAGCGCGCTCGAAGAAGTCCTGTCCGATGCCTTCGGTCGCATGGGTGTCGAGATGCCCACGCCGCTGCGTCGCATGGACTACTGGGAGGCCATGGACACCTATGGCTCCGACAAGCCCGATACCCGCTATGGCATGCACCTGGTCGACCTGACCGACATCTTTGCCAACTCCAAGTTCAAGGTCTTTGCGACCGCCGCAAACGAGGAAGGCTCTGTCGTCAAGGCCATCAACGCCAAGGGCGCCGGTGCCTGGGCACGTGCCAAGATCGATAAGCTCGCCGGCGTGGCCTCCACGTTTGGCGCCAAGGGCCTGGCCTGGATCGCCTTCCGCGAGGACGGCTCCATCAACAGCCCCATCGTCAAGTTCTTCTCGGACGAGGAGATGGCGGCTCTGCGCGAGCGCATGGACGTCGAGCCTGGCGACCTCGTGATGTTCGCCGCCGGCCCGCGCCTGCTCTCTGACGAGATCTTGGGCGGCATGCGTTCCCACATGGCCAACGCACTCGAGATCAAGCGCGAGGGCCACGACTTCCTGTGGGTCGTCAACTTCCCGCTGTTCCATTGGGACGAGGATCGCAAGGCCTATGCTGCCGAGCACCAGCCCTTTACCCTGCCGACCGAGACCGACATCGCCAAGATCGAGGCCGACCCGTTGGCAGCCGGTTCCTGCACCTACGACTTTGTTATGGACGGCTTTGAGGCCGGCGGCGGCGGTATGCGTATCCACAACGCCGAGATGCAGATGTCCATGCTCAAGCTCCTGGGCTTTACCGAGGAGCGCGCCGAGTCGCAGTTCGGCTTCCTCATGGAGGCGCTCAAGTTTGGTGCGCCCCCGATGGGCGGTTTCGCTTTGGGCCTGGACCGCGTGTGCATGCTGCTCACCGGTTCCGACTCCATCCGCGACGTCATGGCGTTCCCCAAGACGGCCAGCGGCTCCGACCTCATGTCGGGCGCCCCGAGTGCCGTTTCCGGCGCCCAGCTCAAGGACGTCAGCCTGCGCCTGATGTAGGGAAGCGGCTACATATTGCCTGTTGCGAGGGAAGGACGCGTACCTTCCCTCGTTTTTTATGTCGTGACGTCATGGTTTGAAGGCTTGCCGTCGTGCGCCGGGAAACTACAACCCGGAATCTGCGTCCAGAAGGGGTCGCGCTTTCCCAAAGGGGGTCCTCTGGGAAAGCGCGACCCAGTATTCGGCAAAATAATGGGGCACAGTTTCCGGTTGAGCTGTCTAACGGAAACTGTGCCCCAGAATGAGCGCTCAAACGGGACAGGCTTTCCGCAACAACTGTTTGGCGGAAAGCCTGCCCCAGTTTCTTATAGCGAGTCTCTCTGAACGAGCTGCATGTGCATGACGGTGGTGGTGGGCTCGGCACCCTTGATCATGTCGAGCGCAATGTTGGCGGCCATGTGGCCTTCTTCGCGCAGGGGCTGGCGGACGGTCGTGAGCGCGGGGACGCAGCGCGTCGCAATCTCGTGATCGTCGAAGCCGACGACAGAAACGTCCGCAGGAACGGATAGGCCTGCCTCGTTGAGTGCGGTGATGACGCCAGCCGCGATACGGTCCGATCCGCAGAGCACGCCATCGAAAGCAATCTCGCGCGCGAGGATCTGGTGCATGGCCTGATAGCCGTCTCCGCTGTTCCAGCCGGTATAGATAACGTTTGCGTCTGGGAGGTCTTCGCCCAAGACGGCGCGGTAGCCGCGCAGGCGGTCGACAACAGCGGGGTTGTCTTGCGGTCCCAACACGGCGACGATATCTTTGCGCCCGCGATCCTTCATGGCGAGTGCCGCAAAATGTCCGCCCTCTTCGTCGTCAGAGTAGACCGTCGAGAACACATCGCGATAGGGGTGGCCCTCGAGCTGGCCGCACAACACGGTGGGTACGCCCAGCTCGCGCAGCACCTCGAGCAGCTCGCTGCCTTTGTAGGGAGAGACGTCGATCACGGCGTCGAACGAGCGGCGCTCAAAGTGCTCGCGTGCGCGGTTGCGCTCATGCGTAGAAGACGCCTGCAAGATAACGGGCAGATAGGACGACTCCGACAGTTCCTCGGTAATGCCGCTCAAAAACTCGCTATAGGTGGGGTCGCTGAAGAGTTCACTCAGAGGCTCGGTCACGAGCACGGCGATGATTTCCGTGCGCCCGACAGCGAGCGCTCGGCCACGAGCGTTGGGGACAAAATTGACTTCCTTGGCCGCCGCGCGGACGCGCCTTTTGGTTTCCTCGCTAATGCGGGGCGAATCGTTGAGAGCGCGCGATGCCGTGGAGCGCGACACGCCGGCAGCTGCGGCAACCTCGGCAAGCGTAGGTGCGGTGCGAACTGGTTGGGTCATGGCGTCTCCTGGAGAATGCGGTCGATGTTGTCGCTGATACGGGCTGGTGCGGATACAGCTTACTATAGTGCGCCTGAACAGCGTTCATGATATCCGGTGACCGGTGTCGTTTTGCAACCAAGCCGCAATCGAATACGTCTCGTATGGGTGAGATATCAGCGGGCGTGGCGGTTGCCTACGAGCTTGAGAACGATGTCTTGCGCTGAGTTTCGATACTCAGGGTGACATAAGTGTCGCGGTTGTACAACCGGTTGCACCGTTAACCCGACCAAATCGACCGTTCAGCGGACAACCGGTTGCACAGTTTTTTGCATCGCCCGTGAGATAAGGACAACCGGTTGCACAAGAATCACTACGATGACGAAGGAGCATCACCATGGACACCATTAACGATTGGGAAAACCAAGCGCTCACCCATAGGAACCGCCTGGCACCCCATGCGTACTTTATGGGTTATGAGACCGCCGATCTCGCTGCAACGTACAGCCGCGAGCTGTCGCGCGGGTTTGTCCAGCTGTCCGGCTCGTGGCAGTTCCGCCTCTTTGAGGGCCCCGCTGCCGTCTCCAACGAGGAACTCTCCACGTACAAGCCCGAGTGGGATCACGTGGAGGTTCCGCACCTGTGGCAGGTGGACGGCTATGGCAACCTTGCCTACACCGACGAGGGTTTCCCGTTCCCGGTTGATCAGCCGTTCGTTCCCTCCGACGACCCCACGGGCGTCTACCAGCGCATCGTCAACCTTCCCGCCGTTCCTGCCGGCGCTCGCGAGATCATTCGCTTCGACGGCATCGAGAGCTACGGCGAGTTGTACGTCAACGGTCAGTATATCGGCATGACCAAGGGTTCGCGCCTGTCTGCCGAGTTCGACGTGACCGACGCGCTCGTCGAGGGCGACAACCTGTTTGCGGTCAAGGTCCTGCAGTACAGCGATGGCAGCTACATCGAGGATCAGGACATGTGGTGGGCCTCGGGCATCTTCCGCGATGTGTACCTTATGCAGCGTCCCGCCGCGCACCTGGTCGACTTTAGGTTCCGCACGCACCGCGAGGGCGATGCCGCTCTGATCACGCTCGATACGGTTGCCGAGGGCGCTTCCCGCGTTGTGTTTACGCTCAGCGATGGCGAGAACGTGGTGGCTACGGGTGAGTGCGTCGACGGCCATGCCGAGTGCAGCGTGACCGATGCCCACTTCTGGAATCCCGAGGACCCCTTCCTCTACGATCTTACGTTTGAGGTCTACGACGGCGACAAGGTGAGCGAGTACGTCCCGCATCGCCAGGGTCTTGCCGAGGTGACGGTCGAGGGCAATCATATCTACCTCAACGGCACTTACTTTAAGATGCATGGCGTCAACCGCCACGATCACGACGATCACAAGGGCCGCGCCGTGGGCCTCGATCGCATGCGCCGCGACCTGGAGCTCATGAAGCAGCACAACATCAACGCAGTGCGCACCTCTCACTATGCCAATGACCCGCGCTTCTACGAGCTGTGTGATGAGTATGGCATCATGCTGGTCGCCGAGACCGATATGGAGAGCCACGGCTTCGAGAATATCGGCAACATCGCCCTGGTTACCGACGACCCGGCATGGGAGCCGGCCTACGTCGACCGTATTGAGCGCCTGGTGATGCAGGAGCGCAACCACGCGTGCATCATCATGTGGTCGCTGGGCAACGAGAGCGGCTATGGCTGCAACATCCGCGCGATGTACGCCAAGGCTCACGAGCTCGATGGTCGTCCGGTCCACTACGAGGAGGACCGCAACGCCGATACCGTCGACGTCATTTCCACGATGTACTCCCGTGTGTCGCAGATGAACGACTTTGGTGAGCATCCGTTCCCCAAGCCGCGCATCAACTGCGAGTATGGCCACTCCATGGGTAATGGCCCCGGAGGTCTGTCCGAGTACCAGGAGGTCTTCGATCGCTGGGATTGCATCCAAGGCCAGTTTATCTGGGAATGGTGCGACCACGGTTTGGCTGCCGTGACCGAGGACGGCGTTGCCTACGATATGTATGGTGGCGACAACGGCGATTACCCCAATAACAGCAACTTCTGCATCGACGGCATGGTGTTCCCTTGGCAGCAGCCGAGCCCGGGCCTCACTGAGTATGGTCAGGTCATCTGCCCGGTTCGCATGGCCTACGATGCCGAGGCGGGCGAGCTGACCGTCACCAACAAGCGTTGGTTTACCACCCTCGAGGATGTTTGCCTGTCGGCGGAGACCCTGGTGGACGGCGACGTGGTTTGCCGCAAGACGCTCATGCCCGGTGCGGTTGCCCCCGGCGAGTCCGTCCAGCTTCCGCTGGTGATTCGCGAGGCCGCGGTAGGCGAGACCCTGCTGACCGTGCGCGCCTACACCATGGCCGCTCACGTCTGGTGCGAGCCGATGTTCCAGCTGGGTGCAAGCCAGTTTGCCATCGCAAACCATCCGGCGCCGGCCATCGCCGCCCCAGCTCGTTCTGAGCTTACGGTCGAGGAGACCGAGCAGGAGATTCGCATTCACTCCCTCAACGGCGAGCTGACCTTCAGCAAGGTCAACGGCACCGTGAGCAAGTGGAAGGCATCCGGGCGTGACGTCATGGCCTCTGGTCCCCAGGTTGGTTTTTGGCATCCGCTCGTCGACAACCACGCCCAGGAGTACGACTCCCTGTGGAAGGACAACTTCATTGATGTAATGCAGACGTCCACCCGCAAGGTTTTTTGGAAGCAGGACGGCAATGCGGTCGTCGTTACCGTGAGCCAACGTATTGCTCCTCCCGTCCGCGCGTTCGGCATGCGCGTCGAGCTTGTCTACACCGTGCTTCCGAGCGGTCGCGTCGACCTCAAGGTTTCCGGCGAGCCCTACGGCGATTACTCGGATATCATCCCGCGCATCGGCATCTCCTTTGAGGTTCCCGGTTGCGATCGTGCCGTCGAGTGGTATGGCCACGGCCCGGGCGAGAACTATCCGGACTCGCTGCGTGCCAACCCGGTCGGTCATTACCGCACTACGGTCGACGACATGTTCACGCCCTACGTTATGCCTCAGGACTGTGCCAACCGCGAGGGTACCCGCTGGGTTGCCCTGCGCTCCAGCCACGGTGACGGTCTGGTCGTGACGCGTCCGAGCGACGCCGCTTCCAATCCGTTCTCGTTCTCCGCATGGCCCTATAGCTGCGAGGCTATCGATAGCGCCAAGCATGTCTACGATCTTGTCCCGGGCGACACGGTTACGGTCAACATCAACGACCAGCTGCTCGGCCTTGGCTCGAACTCTTGGGGTTCCGAGGTGCTCGATTCCTATCGCACCCGTTTTGAGAGCTTCAGCTTTGAGGTGTCCCTGCGACCGCTGACGTCTGCCGATCTGGCTCAGGCGCTGGCACCCATTAAGGAGGCATAAGTCATGCATATCTTTAACTCGCGTGCCGATTTCGACGCCCAGATGAAGTCCGTCAAGAAGTGGATGCGTACCGGTCAAGCACTCGACGGCGTTTCTGAACTGCAGCACGATGTGGCGTACTCTATCGGCGACTCGCTGGTGTATTGGTGGGTGAACGCCCACGAGGCGGCTACTGCCGATCTGGTCGGTCACCGTCGCTACCATGCCGTGCTCGCCCCGCTCGACGGCAATCTGACCGTTGAGGTGGCTTCCAAGGCCGATCTTACCTGTACGCGCGCCTACAGCGATATCGATGATCGCGAGCGCTTTGAGGGCGCGGGGGAGAAGGTGGTGATCCCTGCCGGCGGCGTTGCCGTCGTCGAAATTGACGAGGCCTACCGTGTCGTGGCCGATGCCGCGGATCCCCGCGTCGTGGTACTGCACGTGACAGTCGAAGGTTATTCCTTCCCCAACAAGTAGTATTCGTCCGCCTGGACGTTTGCTTCGCGCCGTTAAGGGGGATGGCTTTGTTGACTCCCTTTTCCCCATTCCCCTTAGCAGGTGCGCCATCCGTGTTTGCACTTGCAGCTCGGACGGTTTTAGATGACATTTAACAGATGATTGGGAGGGCTTATGAGCTCTGAAAAACGAGGAACGATTGGTTCGTTCGCTCTGCTGGGCATGACGGTCGCCGCCGTGTTCGGTATCAAGAACATCATCAACAACAACGCGGCCATCGGCTTGGCAGCCGCGCCGTCGTTCTTCTTCGCCACGCTTTTGTACTTTGTCCCCTATACCCTGGTTACCGCCGAGTTCGTCGGCCTCAACAAGGACTCCGAGTCTGGCGTGTACGCATGGGTTAAGACCTCGATGGGTGGTCGCTGGGCGTTCCTGACGGCATTTAGCTACTGGTTCGTTAACCTGTTCTTCTTTGCGTCCGTCCTGCCCAACGTCATCATCTACGCGAGCTACGTGTTCTTTGGTGCCAACGCCGAGCTTTCGCAGCTGTGGATCACCATTATCGAGATCGTCGTCTTTGCTATCGCCACGTGGGTTTCGACCAAGGGCGCTAAGTGGATCGGCTCCATTTCCTCCTTCGGTTCGACCGCGGCTCTCGGCCTGACCGCCGTGTTCATCCTGCTGTCCCTGGCTGCTGCCTTTGGCGGCGTTGAGTTCGCTACGGCTCCTACTCCCGCTAACATGGCTCCCGACATGAGCAACTTCGCAACTGCGTGGGGCTTCTTCGGTACGCTTGCCTGGATCATCCAGGGCGTTGGCGGCGCTGAGTCTGTCGGCGTGTTCCTTAACGACCTTAAGGGTGGCGTCAAGGCCTTCGTGCGCACCGTCGTTATCGCCGGCCTGACCATCGGCCTTCTGTATGCAGGCGCTTCGCTGCTGGTTAACCTGTTCATCCCCGAGGGCGGCGTTGCCATCTCCACCGGTATCTTCGACGTATTCGGCGCTGTCTTTGCCCACTTTGGCATTCCCATGGAAGTGTCTACGCGCGCCATCGGCTTGATCCTTCTCGCCGCCACGCTGGGCTCCCTCATGATGTGGACCTCCGCTCCCATCAAGGTGTTCTTCACCGAGATCCCCAAGGGCGTCTTTGGTAGCAAGATCGTCGAGCTCAACGAGCACGGCATTCCCGCCCGCGCTGCTTGGCTGCAGTTCGCCATCGTCGTCCCCATCCTGATCATCCCGGCCCTGGGCTCCGGTAACCTCGACGACCTGCTCATGATCGTCACCAACATGACGGCTGCCACCGCTCTGCTCCCGCCGCTGCTGATCCTGCTTGCCTACTTTATGTTGCGCAAGAACTTCGACGCTGCTCCCCGTGGCTTCCGCATGGGTTCGCGCACCTTTGGCCTGGTCATTGCTGCATTCCTGCTTGTGGTCTTCTGCTTCGTGCTTATCTGCGGCACCATTCCGCTCGATCAGCCTCTGTGGCTGACGCTGGTCTACAACGTCGGCGGCGTGGTTGTCTTCTTGGGCCTTGCCGTGATGTGGTACAACCGCTACATCAACCGCCTGCGCGAAACCGATCCCGAGGCTGCTGAGAACGAGCTTCGCCCCTCCGTCCTCGACATGATGGAGTAGCGGCTAGGATTAATCTACGGCTGTGGAATAAATCGATTCCCTTTCCTAAGGAGGGGCCTTACGAGGCCCCTCCTTTTGTGTTTTGGAGCATGGTTTTGGACCCTGTGGTCAAAAATACCAAATATGAGTAGTGTTGCAAAAGAGGTGTCATATTTTTCGGCCTGCTCTGAGCGAAAATGGGCTCATAATCAATTTATCTGGCCCCCTTTAAAGGGCGTTTGACGGCTTTCAACCTCTTCGAATCGCTCAAATTAGGCAATTTGCTCTCGATTTTGCTGCTACTAAATTGGTGACAGTACTCATATTTGCCACTTTTTGACCACGAGGTGTTCAGAGGGGCTCTCGAGAAGCATCTAACGGTACAATAGCTACCACGTGGCTGGGTTTTGCCGGCCGAATGTGCGATGTCGTGGGAGGGGACATGGTCGAGTTTACAAAGACGATTAAAGATCCGTTGGGATTACATGCCCGCCCGGTTGCGCTGCTCTATGACATCATTGCCAAGCATCGTAGCGACGTGTCAGTCAGCATCGGCGATCGCCACACGGATGGCCGCGATGTCATGGGACTCATGGCTCTCTACGGCGAGTGCGGCGAGGACATCATCTTCCGCGTTTCGGGCGTAGATGAGGCCTCCTGTGTCACATCGATCAGAAATCTCTCGCTTTAAGCATGACAGGGCGTGGTAAAGGATGGTCCTTTGCGGCGCCTTTGTTTCGTATAGGAAACTTTTTCGAAATCTGAATGTGGACCCTTTCCAAAAAGTTAACCACGTGTTAGTTTACTATAGCGAACATAGACGTGGTTAACTTTTATCGCGTCGATGTTGAGGACGAACCGACGTTAGGAGCTCACTCATGTCTTGCGGACCGCAGATGCCGGCAATGCCGCTTTCGATGGTAAAAGCGGGCGAAACCGTGCGCGTGTCCCGTGTAAAGGGCAATGAGGACATGAAACACCACCTCAAGGACCTCGGCTTTGTCGAGGGCAACGAAATCCACGTGGTGAGCTCGAGTGGCGCCAATATCATCGTCACCGTGCTGGGCGCACGCTTTGGTATCGATTCCAAGGTTGCCATGCACATCATGACCGTCGGTTAGTCCGCAGCATTTCATAAAAACCGAAAGGGGGACAAGAGGATGAAGACGTTGGGTGACGTTAAGGTGGGCGAGAGCTCCACCATCGTCAAGCTTCACGGTGAGGGTGCGCTTCGCCGCCACCTTATGGACCTGGGGCTCATCAAGGGCACTTCGTTCAAGGTGGTGAAGGTTGCACCGCTCGGTGATCCGGTCGAGATCAACGTGCGCGGCTACGAGCTTTCCATCCGCAAGGAGGAGGCCGCCGTCGTCGAGGTTCAGTAAGGACTCGCGGCGCATATTTCTGCAGATAAAGTTAGGTTTTTCTAACTTAATGCAGCATCTTTGAAGCACATTATCCAGCCTGCGCGGAGAAAGCAGCGCAGGCACACAAGGAAGAAGGATTGAATGGCGGATTCTCAGATCCATGTCGCGCTGGCGGGTAACCCCAACTGCGGCAAGACCACGCTTTTCAACCTGATCACCGGCGCCAACGGCTACGTTGGCAACTGGCCCGGCGTCACGGTTGAGAAAAAGGAAGCCAAGCTCCTAAGCGACAAGAACGTTACCATCACGGACCTCCCTGGCATCTACTCGCTTTCCCCCTACAGCCCCGAGGAGCAATGCTCGCGCGATTACCTCATGAGCGGCGAGCCCGATGTTGTCGTCCAAGTCGTCGATGCCACCAACCTTGAGCGTAACCTGTACCTGGCGCTTCAGGTTATCGAGACCGGCCTGCCTGTGGTCGTTGCCCTCAACATGGCCGACCTGGTCGAGAAGAACGGCGATAAGATCGATACGGACAAGCTCTCCAAGAAGCTCGGTTGCCCGGTCATGATGATCTCCGCTCTTAAGAACAAGGGCATCACGGAGCTGTTCGATCAGGTCAAGAAGTCCGCTGCTTCTAAGGGTCAGGTGCCGGAGCACAAGTTCGATTCCTCCATCGAGGACGTTCTGGACCACATCGAGAATAACCTGCCTGCGAGCGTTCCCGCCAACAAGCGTCGCTACTACGCCGTCAAGCTGTTTGAGCGCGATGCAGACGCCTGCAAGCTCATCAACCTCACCAAGGAGAAGGCCGCTCGCGTGGAGGAGCTGGTCGCCCAGTGCGAGCAGGACTGCGACGACGATGCCGAGTCCATCATCACCGGTGAGCGCTATGGCGTCATCGCGCACATCATCGATGAGTGCCTCACCAAGGCCCCGGCCAAGATGAGCACCTCCGAGAAGATCGACCGCGTGGTTACCAACCGTATCCTGGGCTTGCCGATCTTTGTCGTCATCATGTTCTGCGTGTACTACATCGCCGTTTCTACCTTGGGCGGCACGGTGACCGACTTCACCAACGACCAGCTCTTCGGCACCGACGGCTGGTATGTGCTCGGTCAGGGCCGCGACGCCTACGATGCAGCCGTCGAGGCTGCGGGCGACGATGCCGACTCGGTCGACCCGGCGCAGTACGGCCCCTATGTCCCGGGTATCACCACCGTGGTGCACGACGCCCTTGTGGCGGGCGGCACCGAGGACGGTGGCCTGGTCGATTCGCTCGTCTGTGACGGTATCGTCGGCGGCCTGGGCGCCATCTTCGGCTTTGTGCCGCAGATGTTCCTGCTGTTCGTCATGCTGTCCTTCCTGGAGGACTGCGGCTATATGGCCCGCGTCGCCTTCATCATGGACCGCGTGTTCCGCCGCTTTGGCCTGTCCGGTAAGTCCTTTATCCCCATGCTCGTGTCCTCGGGCTGCGGCGTCCCCGGCGTCATGGCCACCAAGACCATCGAGAACGAGAAGGACCGCCGCATGACGGTCATGACCACCACGTTCATTCCCTGTGGCGCCAAGCTGCCGATCATCGCCCTGCTCATGGGCTCCATCATCGGCGATTCTTCCACCACCGCCGCGTGGATCAGCCCGCTCTTCTACTTCTTGGGCGTCTTTGCCGTCATCGCCTCGGGCCTCATGCTCAAGAAGACCAAGCTCTTCGCCGGCCGCCCGACGCCGTTCGTTATGGAGCTTCCTGCCTACCACTTCCCGGCGATTCGCTCTTGGGCGCTGCACGTGTGGGAGCGCTGCTGGGCCTTTATCAAGAAGGCCGGCACGGTCATCTTCGCGTCCACCGTCGTGGTTTGGTTCCTGTCCAACTTTGGTAGCTACAACGGCTCCTTTGGCTTCCTGCCTGCGATGGACGGCATCCCCGAGGAGTTTATGGACTACTCCGTGCTCGCCATGCTGGGCAACCTGGTCGCTTGGATCTTCGCCCCGCTTGGCTTTAGCACCTGGCAGGCCACCGCGCTGACCGTCTCGGGCCTTGTGGCTAAGGAGAACGTCGTCGCCACCGCCGGCTCGCTGCTGTCCGTTGCCGACGCTGCCGAGACTGACCCGAGCCTGTGGACCGCGTTTGCCGGCATGTTCCCCACCATGGGCGCCTGCGTTGCCTTCGGCGCGTTCAACCTGCTGTGCGCTCCGTGCTTTGCCGCTATGGGTACCATCCGCAACCAGATGGATTCCGGCAAGTGGACCGCGATTGCCCTCGGCTACGAGTGCGCCTTCGCTTGGGTGATCGGCCTGTTCATCAACCAGTTCTATAACCTGCTTGTCCTTGGGCAGTTTGGCTTCTGGACGGTTGTGGCTATCGTGCTGCTGGTCGCGATGCTCTTCCAGATTTTCCGTCCTATGCCCAAGCACGCTTGGACCGACGAGGACGAGACCAACACTGCTTCCGCCGCAGTTTCCGCCTAAGTCCGACTAAGGATTAACCCCTTTCCACGAGCCCGGGTGTCCCAGCGACACTCGGGCTTTTTGTGCATGGGAGACAGATTACTTTGTCCCAGAAGTTAAGATGTGGCGTTTCCGCAGATAAAACCGACCAAAATAAACCTGTCCCTTTTTGGTAGGTGGAGAATGGGGTAAAGTAAGTGGTGGTTAACTAGAGGAGGCTTGCTATGGCACCTATCGATATTGTTGTACTGGCTGTTATCGGCGTTGCGTTTGTCGCCGTGTGCGTGCGCATCTACCGCAAGGGCACCTGCGCCGACTGCGCTCAGGGTGGCGTTTGCACGGGGCATTGCTCCAACAAAAAGACGTGCGCTGCACTTAAGGGCGTAGACAAAATCGCCGAAGACTTGGGTCGCGGTATCAAATAAGGTCCGGACATCCAAGCGCTCCGCGGGCATCCGTTCGCGGGGCGCTTTGTGCATTTGAGGGAGAGCACGGCGAGTCGAAGAGTATTTTTGGGGTATCGTTAACTGGACTATTAATTGGCAACTTATCTATAACGGAGTAACCGCATGAGCGCTCGCGTAACCATGAAGGACATAGCCGCCGAGCTTGGCGTTTCCATCAATACCGTGCACAAGGCTCTGACGGGAAAGGCCGGCGTGAGCGAATCCGTGCGCGCCAAGGTGAACGCTAAGGCCGAGGCCATGGGCTATCACCGCAACACAAGTGCCTCAAGCCTGCGCCGCAAGGATATCAATCTGGTGTTTTGCCTGCCCCGCGCATCGCGCGAGGGAGCGTACTTTTTCCGTTACCTGTGGGAAGGCTGCAATCGCTTTGAACAGGAGGTCATCGACCGGGGCATTACGGTTGAGCGCGTTGAATTTGGCGTGGGCGGCTACGCTGATGCACTCGAGCAAATCGACGAGCGTCTGCAGGTGGGCGAGAAGATTGATGGCTTGCTCGCCTATGCGCCGGGCGACGATCGTGCGACTGAGCTTTTGGGGCAGATCGCCGAGGCGGGCGTGACGATTGAGCTTGTCGACGGCGACCGTCCGCATTTGAATCGTTTGGGTGCGAGCTTGGCCGATTATTCGACGGCAGGCAGCCTTATGGCCGAGCAGGCGGCAAACCTGGTCCATGCTTCTGGGGCCGACGCCCGCGTGCTCCTTTTGACAGGCGACCCATATACCGATTCGCACTATCTAACCGCCCGCGCCTTCCACAATTACCTGCGCGAACGTGATATTCCATGGCAGGTTGAGGATCTTGCAGGTGCCCATGCGCAAGTCAAACAGCTCAAGCATGAGCTCGAAAAGCGCTTGAGTGCGCCGGACGCCCCCGAACTTATCTGTAGCGTTTTTGCCGTTGGTTCCGAAGTGGTTGCCGACGCGCTCGTCTCGACCGGCAAGGCCGGTCAGGTCATGGTGATCGGCAACGACCTGTTTCCCGAAAGTGCTCTGGCCTTGCGCCGCGGTATCTTTACCAATATTGTCTATAAGGACCCGACGAGCCTGGCGTATCGCGGCGCTAAGACGCTGGGCGATTATCTGCTGTGGGGAAGGACCCCGACGGTGCCCGTCCAGAAGGGCGCCGTCGAGATGGTATTTGCCAGCAATGTCGATCGCTACTGCGAACTTGCGGGTATTTAGCCGATTGAGCAGGTACCCCCTCTTGCGACGTGCATTTTTGGGAGTATTCAGCATTGGCATGCCCTGAATGAGGTGCAGAACGACTGTTTTAAGTGCCCCCGATGGCGTAATTTGCCATCGGGGGCACTTTTTATGCCGATCGGGCGCTATCTGCGTTCCAAATAGGACGCTGAGGATGGCGCACGGCGCGCTCCAATGCTGAATACTCCCAAAAATGTACGTCGGGACATGACCCACCTGAGCAAAAGCGCTCAAGTTCGGTGTTCGGGGACGCCAAACAGTCCGCAATACATGCAAGTCACATCTCCGGCAACCGTTGAACGGGCAAAATCTACCGTTCACCCCGTGGTGGTTAGGTGAACGTTCACCTTTTGAGGTGCAATGGATTAGTATAGTGAACGTTCACCTAAAGGATAACGAGCGCGCCGTGCGCCCGCGTTGCCAGCAAAGGGGCTGTTTGATGAAAAACTTTATGGACGATCAGGATTTCCTGCTGAGCACTAAGACCGGCGAGGAACTGTTCCACAACTTTGCCGAGGGCATGCCCATCGTCGACTATCACTGCCACATTTCTCCTAAGGAGATTTGGGAGGACAAGCGTTTCGAGAACATCACCGAGGTTTGGCTGGGCGGCGACCACTACAAGTGGCGCCTGATGCGTGCCAACGGCGTCGACGAGCGTTTTATCACTGGCGACGCCCCTGCTCGCGAGAAGTTCCAAAAGTGGGCCGAGACCCTGGGTCGCTGCGTTGGCAACCCCGTCTTTGAGTGGAGCCACCTGGAGCTTAAGCGCTACTTTGGCTACGAGGGCGTCCTCAACGGCAAGACTGCCCAGGAGGTCTGGGACCTTGCCAACGCCAAGCTCGCTGAGGCTAGCTTTACCTGCCGCAACCTGATCAAGCAGTCCAACGTCCGCATGATCTGCACTACCGACGACCCCGCCGACAGCTTTGAGTGGCACAAGAAGATTGCCGCCGACGACAGTTTTGACGTCCAGGTCGTTCCCGCCATGCGCCCCGATGCCGCCCTGCGCATCGAGCGTGGCCAGGAGTTCGCCGACTACTGCAAGCACCTTTCCGAGGTTGCCGGCGTTGAGGTCAGCGACTTCGAGGGCATGAAGGCCGCCATCTCCAAGCGCTACGATGTCGCCCACGAGCTGGGCTGCCGCGCTTCCGACCACGCGCTCGACTACGTTATGTACGCCCCGGCTACCGCCGAGGAAATTGAGGCTATCTTTGCCAAGGGCCTTGCCGCCGAGCCGCTTACCGAGGACGAGGTCCTCAAGTACAAGACGGCCTTCATGCAGTTTGTCGCCGGCGAGTATGTGCGCCTTGGCTGGGCCATGCAGCTGCACTTTGGTTGCAAGCGCGACAACAACCGTGCCATGTTTGCCAAGCTCGGTCCCGATACCGGCTACGACTGCATCTCCAATTACACGCCGTCCGACCAGCTCGCTGATTTCCTCAACTCCATTCAGGAGACCTACGGTCTGCCCAAGACCATCCTGTACAGCCTGAACCCCATCGACAACACCATGATCGATACCGTCATGGGCTGTTTCCAGGAGGCCCCGACCGCCGGCAAGATCCAGAACGGTTCCGCCTGGTGGTTCAACGACAACGAAGTCGGCATGCGCGAGCAGCTCACCGCCCTTGCCAACGAGGGCGTTCTGGGCAACTTCGTCGGCATGCTCACCGACTCCCGTTCCTTCCTGTCCTATCCGCGCCACGAGTACTTCCGTCGCGTGCTGTGCAGCGTGATCGGCGAGTGGGTCGAGCAGGGCAAGTACCCGGCCGACATGGAGCTGCTGGGCACCATCGTGCGCGACATCAGCTACAACAATGCGGTCCGCTACTTTGGCTTTGACCTGGACACCGTCGAGGCCTAAATCCAAACCTGGTTCCGGGAGCGCCGTCGCCACACGCGGCGCCCCCGTTTTGCTTACACGCTAACGGCTATCTAAGGAGACACATAGATGGAGAACATCAGCTACGATACGCTCGAGAAGATCGGCTACGAGGGCTATCTTCTTCCCAAGGACGCGCCGGAGAAGGTCCTGCAGTTTGGCGAGGGCAACTTCCTACGCGCTTTCGTTGACCGCTTCTTTGACATGGGTAACGAGGCGACCGGCTGGAATGGCAAGATCGTCATGGTCCAGCCCATCAGCGGCGCCTTTGGCTTTGCCGACGGTATCAATGCCCAGGACGACCTGTATACCGTGCTGGTGCGCGGCAAGGAGGACGGCAACACGGTCGACGAGTCCCGCGTGATTAGCGCTTGCAGCCGCTGCATCAACCCGTACCGCGAGGACGACTACCGCGCCATGATGGAGGTCGCCGTCTCTGACGACCTGGAGATTATCGTCTCCAACACCACCGAGGCCGGTATCGCCTATGACCCGTCCTGCAAGGCCGACGACATGCCACCTGCGAGCTTCCCCGCCAAGCTTGCCCAGGTGCTCCACACCCGCTGGGCTGCCGGTAAGCCGGGCGTCATCGTCCTCGCCTGCGAGCTCATCGATCACAACGGCGAGGAGTTGCTGCGCATCATGAACCAGTATGTGAGCGACTGGGGCTGGGAGGACGAGTTTGCGCAGTGGATGGCTAACGACTGCACCGTCTGCACCACGCTCGTCGACACCATCGTCCCCGGCCGCATCCGCGATCCTAAGGAGGCCGCGGCGGTTGCCGAGCGTCTGGGCTACGAGGATCCCTTCCTGGCCGTGCGCGAGCCCTTCCAGATGTGGGGCATCCAGGGCGACGAGTCGCTTGCCGAGAAGCTTCCCTTTGTGAAGGCTGGTCTTCCGGGTGTCTTTGTGACTCCCGACGTCACCCCGTACAAAAAGCGCAAGGTCCGCATCCTCAACGGTGCCCATACCGCCTTCGTTCCGGGTTCCTGGGTTGCCGGCTTTGATATCGTGCGCGACTGCATGCATGACGAGACCATTCGCGGCTTCATGAACACCATGCTCTACGACGAGGTCATTCCGACGCTTGCCGCCGACTTGGATGTCGAGGACTGCAAGGCCTTTGCCGCCGCCGTCGAAAACCGCTTCGACAACCCGTTTATTGATCATGCGCTGCTCTCCATCTGCCTCAACTCCACGGCTAAGTGGCGCGCTCGCGACCTGCCCACGCTCAAGGACTACGTTGCCGAGACCGGCAACCTGCCCAAGTGCCTGGCGACGAGCCTCGCTACGCTCATCTCCTTCTACACGCAGGAGCTCGTGTCCCGTGAGGGCGACGGCCTGCACCTGCGTCGCTCCGACGGCACCGAGTACACCGCTCAGGACGACGCCTTCGTGCTCGACTTCTACGCCGCCCATGCCGGCGCCGACGATGCCCAGCTGGTGCACGACGTGCTCACCAACGAGCAGATGTGGGGCGAGGACCTTACGCAGATCGCAGGTCTTGAGGAGTTTGTCGTCAGCGCGCTCGCTGTCGTGCGTGCCGAGGGCGCCAAGCAGGCCTTCGCCAACGCTCAGGCGTAAATTTCCGGCGCAGACGCGGGCGCGGGACGGCGTGCCCGCGTCTCGACTTCTGCTCAACCTGTAGGGTTAGGACCATTTGTAATGAATACTATCCAGATCAATCCGGCCGATAACGTGATCGTTGCGCTGTCGCCGCTTGCCAAGGGCACTGCCGTCGCGGTTCCCGGGGTGGGCGAGGTCGTGGCCGTGGAGGATATTCCGCAGGGCCATAAGATGGCGGTGCGCGCGATTGCCGCCGGCGAGGACGTCATTAAGTACGGCCTTCCTATCGGCCATGTGACGGGCGATGTCCAGCCCGGTCAGTGGCTCCACACGCACAATGTGAAGACCAACCTTTCGGGCGAGGTCGAGTACGCCTACAACCCCACGCATCCGGTCGTGGATCCCGTTGAGCCTGAGACCTTTATGGGCTTCCGCCGCGCCGACGGTCGTGCCGCGACGCGTAATGAGCTGTGGATCATCCCCACGGTCGGCTGTGTCAACGAAGTCGCCCGTGCCATGTGCGAGCAGGCCCGGGATCTGGTCGATGGCTCGCTGGAGGGCGTCTACTACTTCCCGCATCCCTTTGGCTGCTCGCAGACCGGCGCCGACCATGTCCAGACGCGTCGTCTGCTGGTGGCGCTCTCGCGTCATCCTAATGCGGCCGGTGTGCTGTTCCTGTCGCTCGGTTGCGAGAACTGCACGCACCAGCAGGTGCTCGACGAGCTCGGTGACTTCGATCACGAGCGCGTCCGCTTCCTCACCTGCCAGGACGTTGCCGACGAGCAGGTCGAGGGCCACAAGATTCTGGCCGAGCTGGCAGACCTGGCAAAGCAAGCCAAGCGTGAGCCCATTTTGGCCTCCGAGCTGGTTATTGGTCTTAAGTGCGGCGGCTCCGACGGTCTTTCGGGCATTACCGCCAACCCCACGATCGGTCGCGTGAGCGATATGGTCGTCGCCCGTGGCGGCACGTCGGTGCTTACCGAGGTGCCCGAGATGTTTGGCGCCGAGAGTATTCTGCTCGATCGCTGTGAGAACGAGCAGGTCTTTGGCGCCGCCTCCGACATGCTCAACGGCTTTAAGGGCTACTTTATTAGCCACGGCGAGGTTGTCTACGAGAACCCGAGCCCCGGCAACAAGGACGGAGGTATTACCACGCTCGAGGACAAGAGCTGCGGCTGCGTGCAAAAGGGCGGATCTGCCCCCATCGTCGACGTGCTGCCGTATGCCGGCCAGGCAACTAAACACGGCCTGAACATGCTGTGCGGTCCGGGCAACGACATGGTATCCACCACGGCGTTGACGGCTGCCGGCTGCCACGTGATTCTGTTCTCGACCGGCCGCGGCACACCGTTTGGCGCGCCGGCGCCTACGCTCAAAGTGTTCACCAACCAGCGTTTGTGCGACCACAAGGCCAATTGGATGGACTTTAACGCCGGCGTGATTGCCACGGGTGAGCGCACGCTCGACGAGGCCGCCCGCGATTTGTACCAGCTGGTGCTACAGACGGCGAGCGGTAAGCTCACGAGTGCCGAGCGCCGTGGCTGTCACGAGATCAGTATCTGGAAGGACGGCGTCTGCTTGTAGCGGCAAGTGCGCCCAAGTATAGCGCGATGTCATCGGCCCCGTCGGAAGTGTTCCCGGCGGGGCTTTTTCGTTTCGTGGTTAAGTGAATATGTTGGAAAATCTGATAAACGTTCACCTATCTCATGGCTGTCCAGCATGGCACCCTTACCAGCAGAAAATAGGTGTGAGGATCTCAATTGTGTCCGTTCAGCGGTAAAAATCGACCGTTCAAGGATATTATTCAAGTGAACGTTCACCTGTCGTAAGCAATCGCGCATAATCTAACTAAACGTTCACCCTGAACGCTGGGCAGACAGATGTCAGTGTGGACTCCAATGTCTTGCTGCAAGACAATCGAGAAAAGAGAGGGAGCTCGATGACTAATAAGATCGGAAAAAAGCGTAAGATCACATTCTGGACGCGCTTGGGCTTTGGTATGGGCGGTATGCTCAATTCCGGTGCCCTGACCTTTACGCACAGCTACATGGTGCTGTTCCTGTCCACGGAGTGTGGCCTGTCCGCAGGCGAGGCTGCACTGATCAGCTCGTTTGCCATCTATGTCAACGCCATTCTTTGCCCGCTGATGGGCTTTGTGGCCGATAACTTCTATGCCACCAAGATTGGCCGCATCTTTGGTCGTCGTCGTTTCTGGATCTTGCTGGCCATCCCGATGATGATCGCCGAGCCGCTCATCTTCGTGGCTACGCCGTTTGGCTTCCCGTACTACTTTGTGCTGTACCTGATCTACAACGTCGCGTACACGTTCTGCACCGCCAACCTGTCGCCGCTTACCATCGAGATGACCGACGACTTTAAGGAGCGTACGTACCTCACCGGCTACAAGCATCTCTTTGGTAACGCCGCCGGCTTCCTGATGGCTGCACTTGTGGGCTTCGGCTTTGGCACCTTCGGCGAGACCAACCCGTTCAGCTACTTCATCATCGCTACGGTCAACGCTTCGGTCATGGCAATCTCGCTGCTTTGTGTGTACCTGTCCACGTGGGAGCACACCCCCGAGGAGGTCGCTCAGGAGAAGATCGAGAGCGTCGGCGAGGGTATCAAGAAGTTCTTCATCGACGTTATCTCCACCTTCCGCAACAAGTCCTTCCGCAAGGTCCTGTACGCACAGGTCTCCACGAAGCTCGCTGCTGCCTGCTGGTCTGCCTGCCTGTCCTTCTTCATCGTCTACTGCCTGCAGATTCCTAAGTCCTACGAGTCCGTGATGGAGATGCCTGGCAAGGTCGTCGCTATCGTCTGCACCGCCATCTGGGTCGCCCTCATGGCCAAGAAGGGCTTCCACAAGTCTTGGTACCTCGCAAATGTCGGTTGCGCTGCGTGCATCATCGCCTACAACTACTTCGCCTTTGGTCAGATCAACGGCACCTCCACGGTCGCCATCGCCATGATCGCCTACCCCATCATCTTCGCCATCTGGAAGTTCTTCTACGTCGGCTTCCAGTATCTGCCCGATGTTCTGCTCAACTACATCCCCGATGTCGATGAACTCATCACCCTGCGTCGTCGCGAGGGCATCTACAGCTCCGCGCAGCAGCTCTGCCAGCAGATCGCCCAGGCTATCGCCGTCAACGTGTGGGCTATCGTCCTTGCTGCCTCCGGCTTCATTCAGACCGCCGGCAATAGCGACGCCGTGACCCAGCCCGCTACCGTGCCTCTGTATATCTGCGGCTACATGATCATCGGCTGCGCCGGCTTCTTCCTGCTTGCGGCCGTCCTTGCCCGCGGCATCAAGATCGACAAGGAGCAGTGCGACGTCCTTTGCGACGAGATTCACCGAGTCAAGGAGGGTGGCAAGATGGCCGACGTCAAGCCCGAGGTCAAGGCGCTTTGCGAGGAGCTCTCCGGCTTTAAGTACGAGGACTGCTTTGCCCACAACAACGTTGGCTTCCAGGACGGTAGCGTAACTCCCGCCGAGTAAGGCCGACATATCGTCCAAATCACAGGGCCGTGCCACCGGAATTCCGCCGGCAGGCACGGCCCTTTTTCAACAGCGTACAATTTGCCTTTAGAGCATCTTTTTGAGGGAGAAACCCATGGAGACGAACGTTATCTGGCGCAACGCCCGCGCGGCGGTTATCGAGCTTGACGACGGCGGTTACTTTACCTGCGCCGATACGTGGGAGATCTTTGTCAACGACGAGCCCGCCGGTACCACGAATACGGTCGAGACCTATGTCGACGGCCTGACCCCCGGCAAGCGCAACCTGGTTCGTTTTGTTTGTGGCGAGCGTGAGCTGAGCGTAGGTGTCACCACGCCGGCTGAGCCCTTTACCATCAACGTTCGCGACTGTGGCGCCAAGGGCGATGCCGAGCATGATGACACCACCAACATCCAGGCTGCCATCATGGCCTGCCCCAAGGGTGGCCGCGTGCTGATCCCCGCCGGTAGTTATCGCATCAAGTCTCTCTTTCTTAAGAGCAATATCAACATCGAGCTCGCCGAGGGAGCGGTGCTGCTGGCCCGCCACGATCGTGCCTCGCTTGCCTACATTCCGGGCACGGTCACGGGCAACGAGGGTGCCGGGTATGCCGGCACCGATACGCTGCCCCTGGGCCGCTGGGAGGGCGAGAGCTTCTCGACCTACTGCTCTACCTTTACGGGTCTGAGCGTGCACGACGTGTGCATCTATGGTCGCGGCGCGATCGACGGTCAGACTGATTTTGCCGAGGACAACTGGTGGAACAAGGACTTTAAGAACATCTTTCGCCCGGAGGAGGGCCGCGAGGTCGCCCGCCCGCGCATGATCTTCCTATCCGAGTGTGAGAACGTGAGCTTGGCCGGCTTCACCGTCCGCAACAGCCCGGCGTGGAACATCCACCCCATCCTGTGCGAGCACGTCGATGCGCTCTGCCTGTCCATCGAGGGCCCCAAGAACTCCCACAACACCGACGGCTTCGATCCCGAGAGCTGCGGTTTTGTTCGCATCCTTGGTTGTCAGTTCTCAGTGGGTGACGACTGCATCGCCATTAAGAGCGGCAAGCTGGGCATTGAGCCCGAGCTTCGTCCCGCCACGCACGACGTGCTGATCTCTCACTGCTACATGCACGATGGTCACGGCGCCGTGGTCCTGGGTTCAGAGGCTGCCGGCGGCATCAAGGACCTTACCGTGAGCAAGTGCCTCTTTGAGCGCACCGACCGCGGCCTGCGCGTCAAGACCCGCCGCGGGCGCGGCAAGGATGCCGTCAACGAGGGCATTACCTTTGAGCACATTCGCATGGACGAGGTGCTTACGCCCTTCGTGGTCAACTCGTTCTACTTCTGCGACAAGGACGGCAAGACCGACTACGTGCAGTCTCGCGAGGCACTGCCCGTCGACGACCGCACGCCCGGCTTTGGTGCCACGACGTTTTGCGATATCGAGGCTACTAACTGCCACGCGGCCGCTGCCTACATCACGGGCCTGCCCGAGAGCAAAGTAACGCGCCTGACGTTCCAGGATGTCCACGTGACCTTTGCCGACGATGCTGAGCCCTTTGTTCCGGCCATGGCCTGCGGCGTTGAGCCCATGGTGCGTCAGGGCATCATTGCGCAAAACGTCAAGGTGCTCGACCTGCAAAATGTGGTGATCGAGGGCCAGGACGGCGAGGAGCTGCAGCTCCAGAACGTCGACAAGGTTATCCGTGCGTAGGCGTTTGCTCCTAAACAATTAAATTCGGTATGTCGCGGCGCGCGATGGGCAGGGCCTTCCCGACCCATTGCGCGAACTTTTTATATGCCGAAACTGCAACGTAGACGGTCTACGACGAAAGGACGCGGTGACTGATGATGAGTGAGAGACGATTTTTTGAGGTTTCGCCCGAGCGTGCGGGGGCATATCACAGTATCTCTAAGGCCTTGGAGGCAATTGACGAATCCTGTCCGAATGACGGACGGCCGGTGACAATCCATATCGAGCCGGGTGAGTACCGCGAACGGGTCGAGATTCGTCGCTCGCATGTGACGATTGAGGGAGAGACGGCCGACAGCGTGCGTATCGTTGGCGGCCTTGCGGCGCAGATGCCCTCGGAGGACGGCAGCGGCCAGGACGGAAAGCTCGGCACCTTCCGCACGTATACGGTGCTGGTCGATGCCGATGACGTGACGCTTGCAAACCTCACGATCGAAAACGATGCGGGCGATGGGCGCGAGGTCGGTCAGGCGATTGCCCTGTATGCCGATGGCGACCGTCTGGTTGTCGATGCCTGCTGCATTAAGGGACACCAAGACACGCTGTTTTTGGGTCCGCTGCCGCCGCATGAGGCCAAACCGGGCGGGTTCATAGGACCCAAACAGTATGCGCCGCGCCGGGTGGGACGCCAGTATTTTCGACGTTGCCGGATCGAGGGCGATGTCGACTTTATCTTTGGCGGCGCGCGTGCCTACTTTGAGGGGTGCGAGATCCGCTCGCTCAACCGCGATATGGACGTGAACGGCTACGTGACGGCGGCGTCGACGCCCGAAGGCGAGCCGCACGGCTTTGTGTTCCACGGCTGTTCGTTTACAGCTCCGGATGGCGTGGCGCCGGATTCGGTCTACCTGGGTCGTCCTTGGCGCGAATGGGCGCAAACTGTGCTGATCGATTGCTGGCTGGGGCGACATATCAAGCGCGAAGGCTGGTGGGATTGGAATAAGCCGGCGGCACACAACTGCGTGCAGTATGCTGGCGCGATTCTGCATGGGCCGGCGGGTGATACTACCGGCTGGGTGCCGTGGGCGAATGAACTCGATGTGATGGCTGCCGCCGGGTACGCTCGCGAGCAGGTGCTTGCCGGTGGGGATGGCTGGGATCCCGAGGGCGGCGACGGTGATGCGGTTGAGACGGCTGAACTGTCTGCCAACGGCCGCACCGTGCACATCGAGACGTACTGCGAAGACGAACCTGCGCTGCGTGCCCGGCTGAAGCGCGAGGGGCGTTCGGCTGCTTTTACGGGCAAGACTCCTGCAGATTTTGAGGCATGGAAGATTGCGACCAGGACTCGTCTGTACGATGTTTTGGGCCTTTCGCTTATGGACCGCGTCCCGATTGAGATTCGTGAGCTCAGCCGCGTGCGGGTTGCCGGCGGCATTGTGCGTACTCATGCGATGCTGCAGGTTGAGCACGATGTGTGGATGCCGTTTTACCTGTTGGAGCCGTCTCATCCGAAGCTTGATGGACGGGGGCTTAAGCGTTGCTATATCTGCCCGCATGGCCATCAGGGAGCAGGCGCCGCAAGTGTTGCGGGCGTGACAGGCGTGCCGGCGGTCGATGATGCTGTGCGTAAGTTCAATTACGACTACGGTCTGCGTTTGGCGCGTATGGGTTACGTGACCGTCTGCCCCGACGCACGCGGTTGGGGATACCGTCGTGACTGGAAGGGTCAGGGCGATGACGAGAACAGCTTTCTGCGCGGCACGTGCCTAAACCAGGCGCGCATGGCCGAGCCGCTGGGACTTACCGTTGCGGGCCTCAACGCCTGGGATAACATGCGTCTGATCGATTACCTAGAGGCGCGCGGCGACATTGCCATGGACGACCTGGGCTGTTTTGGCTTTTCGGGCGGCGGATACATGACGCTGTATCTGGCGGCGCTCGACCCACGCGTATGCAAGACGTTTGTCTCGGGCTACCTGTACGGTGTCGATGATTCGCTGCTGCACCTCAACGGCAATTGCAGCTGCAACTACACACCCGGACTTTGGCGCTTGCTCGACATGGGCGATATTGCCTCGCTTATTGCGCCGCGCCCGTTGTTAGTGCAAAGCTGCGAAGAGGATCATCTGAACGGTTCGCGCGGGCTGAAAAATGTTGACGAGCAGCTCGAGATCGTGCGCGATGCCTACAAGTTGCTGGGTCGCAGAGATGGCCTGCGGCACGAGGTGTGTCCGGGTGAACACCATCTGGGCGTGGCACATCTTGTCGAGGATATCGAATGGCTCGATTCGCACGTTGCGGAATGCGCCCGTGCATAGCCCCTCGGCATGCTGCGAATAAACGGTACGTTCCTGTATGACCGTCGATGGGCGGATGAGGAGAAGATTATGGAAACGAAGAGTTTGAGTGAATCGACCATTTGCTGCTTTGGCGATTCGACCACCTGGGGCGATAACGGATGCGGCGCAGGCGGCAACGACATCTCTTGGACTTCGCATCTGGGCGCGTTGCTGGGAGGTGCAGTCGTCGAGAACTTTGGCATCAAGGGTTCGCGTATCGCCATCAAGGCCGACCGTACCGATTCATTTGTCGAGCGCCTTGACGGTATCGACGATGCGGCCGATATCTACATCGTCTTTGGCGGCGTCAACGACTTTAGCCGCAACGTGCCGCTTGGAGAGCTGGGCAGCACGGACGTGCATGAGTTCTATGGTGCACTCGATTACCTGATCCGTACCATCACGGCGCGCTCGCCTCGGGCAAAGCTCGTGTTTATGACGCCGTGCAAGACGAGCGGCAAGCACGAGAAGGATATCCCGGCAAGCGACGAGCTCAACCACCTGGGGTTGACGCAGGTCGCCTACGTGCGAGCGATGCTCGAGGTCTGCGACCGCTACTCCGTGCCGGTGATTGACCTGTATGCGCAAAGCGGTATCAGCCCGTTTTTGCCGGAGCACCGCGAGCTCTATATGCCGGACGGTCTGCATTACAGTCCTGCCGGCTATGAGCGCCTGGCGCATCGCATCGCCGCGGGTCTCACCGCCGTTTGCCGCTAAAAGTCTGCCGTTCGCGAGGAATATAGGGTTAACGTTCACCCTATATTCCTCGTTCGCGTTACACTAGGGGTAACGTTCACCTATCGTTTATGTCAGAGGGGACAGCAATGGGTTGCAATCAAATCCTGGACCGTTATATCGAGCAGTTGATCGAAACCTCTACGCCGCAGGCGCCGGCTTGGAATATCGAAAAGATTCGCGCCGGCAAGGAGAACACCTGGAACTATATCGACGGCTGCATGATCAAGGCGCTCATCGAGCTGTACGAGATCACGGGCGAGCAGCGCTACCTGACCTTTGCCGATGACTACATCGATTTCTTTGTCCAGGACGACGGTACCATCAAGCATTACAACCCGCAGGAGTACAACCTCGATAACGTCAATGCGGGCAAGACCCTCTACAAGCTGTATGACCTGGTGGGCAAGCCCAAGTACCGTGCCGCCATGGACACCATCTACCGCCAGCTCGAGACCCAGCCGCGCACCAAAGAGGGCGTGTTTTGGCACAAGGCCGTCTATCCCAACCAGATTTGGCTCGATGGCATGTACATGGCACAGCCGTTCTACATGCAGTACGAGCTGAGCTTCCACAACCGTCGTGCCTGCTCGGACAGCTTCCATATGTTCCAGGTCGTGCATGACCTGATGCGCAACCCCCTCAACGGTCTTTACTATCACGCTTACGACGCGAGCCGCAAACAGTTTTGGTGCGACCCGGTCACCGGCCTTTCGGCTAACTTCTGGCTGCGCGCCGAGGGCTGGTTTGCCATGGCACTCATCGATACCTGGGAGCTCATGCCGCCTTCGATGTCAGCCGAGAAGGACGAGATTCGCAAGATGTTCCACGACCTGATCGATGCCATGCTGCCGTATCAGGACGAGAAGACCGGCATGTGGCATCAGGTCATCAACCTGCCCAATATCGCCCCCAACTACCTGGAGGAGTCTGGTAGCGCGATTTTTGCCAATGCCATCATGAAGGGCGTGCGTCTAGGCGTGCTGGGCGAGCGTTACTACCAGTACGGCCGTCGCGCCTTCGACGGCATCTGCGAGACCTGCCTGTCCGAGCATGATGGGCAGCTGGCGCTCGACAACATCTGCCTGGTCGCGGGCTTGGGAAACACCGCGCACCGCGAGGGCACGTTTGGTTACTACATGAGCGAGCCTATCGTCAAAAACGATGCGAAGGGCGTGGCGCCGCTGGTGCTTGCCTATATCGAGACCATGCATCACGACAAACTGGCCGGCAGGCATGACCCGCTTGCTCCCTCGGGCGTGTGCTCTATCGAGGACCCGTTTGGCGGATACACCCCGGGCATCAACGCTCATAAGGGATGTGAATAACGTGGGGGCTATTACTCCGGGTGTGCGTTTGCACGACCTTCCGCAGGGGACCGTCGAGGAACGCATCCGCATGGCGGGAGAGCTGGGCTTTTCGTGCATTCAGCTGCCGAGCAAGGTGCTCTACGCATCGATGGGGATCGATCGAGGCGGCCTGACCCGCGAGCTTGCCGACCATTTGCGTGCGGTGCTCGACGAGGCGGGCGTTTCGGTCGCCGTGCTCGGCTGCTATAAGAATTTGGCGACGCCCGATCGCCAACAGCTCATGGATAACATTGCCGAGTACGAGGCATGCCTGAACTTTGCCCAGATGCTCGGCGGATGCCCGGTTGGCACCGAGACCGGTCGCCCCAATGCGCAGAACCGCGTTGCTGACGACCGCATGACCGATGGGGCACTCGAAGCGTTTACAGACGGGCTTGCACGCGTCTGCGATCGGGCCGAGGCCGTGGGCGGGCAAATTTTGATCGAGCCCGGTTGGAACGAGACGGTTAATACTCCGGATCGCTGCCGTGAGGTGCTGGAGCGCGTCTCGAGCCCGTCGCTCGGCGTGATCTACGACCCGGTATCGCTGCTGCACCCCAGTGTTGTTGACGAAGCGCAGGAAATCACCGCGCGCATGCTCTACTTATGCGGCAGTAAGATCCGCGCGCTGCACGCCAAGGATTTTGAGGTCGTTGATAACGAGGACGAAGCCGGTTGGTGCGACGGTACGGGTTCGCGCCTGGTGTGTCATGGCGTGGGCGAGACGGGACGATATGACTTTGAGCCCGTGGTGGCCTGGGCGGCTGCCGCCTGCCCTGGGATTCCCTGCGTGGTCGAGAACAGCGTGCCGGCGACGGCGGCTGACTGCCTGGCGACACTCGAGCACATGTCCGCTCGCTGCGGGGCTTCGCATCGCGAGTTATAGCATTGGCTTTTGCCGTGTCGGCAGATTGAGATTACCTGTATGGGGGCGGCGGTGAAGGGTCTTTATCGTCGCCCCATTGGATTGCATTAAAAAGGGGAGTTGCGTGGCTATCCACATTGTCGAAGAGGCGAATCGTTGCCTGGGTTGTAAAAGGGCGTTCTGCCAGATTAAGGGCTGCCCGGTTCAGACGCCTATTCCTCAGGTCATCGACCTGTTCAAGCAGCGTCGTCTAGAAGAGGCGGGCGAGCTGCTGTTCCAGAACAATCCCATGAGCGCGGTCTGCTCCGTGGTGTGCAACCATTCGGGCCAGTGCGAGGGTGCTTGCATCCAGGGCCGCAAGGGCACACCCGTACATTTCTCGAGCATCGAGAACTATATCTCGACAGCGTATTTGGATCGTAAGGAGTGGACGCCCGCGCCGTCGTGCGGCAAACAGGTTGCTGTGGTCGGTTCCGGTCCTGCCGGTATTACCGTGGCCATTAAGATGGCCCAGCTGGGCTGTGCCGTCACGGTATTTGAGCAGCGCCCCGAGGTCGGCGGTGTGCTGGAGTACGGTATCCCCGAGTTCCGCCTGCCCCGTGCGCTCGTGCAAAAGTATCGTCACGTGATGTGCTCGCTTGGCGTGCGCGTGCGCCCCTCGACCACCATCGGTGGCGCGCTGCATATCGACGACCTGCTACGCGACGGCTACGACGCGGTCTTTGTCGGTACCGGTACCTGGCGTGCCCGCAAACTGGGCATTCCCGGCGAGTCGCGCGGCAACGTGCTGTTTGGCATCGATTACCTGGTCGATCCTGCGAGCGTGGCAATCGGGCAAAACGTTGCGGTTATCGGCGCCGGCAATGTTGCCATGGATGTTGCCCGCACAGCCCTGCGCTCGGGCGCTCGCAAGGTCACCGTGTATGCCCGCTCGCGCCATATCTCGGCCATCGATGATGAGGTGGAGCTGACCGAGCTTGACGGTGCCGAGATTGTGTGCGGCAAGGCGATCTGTGCCATCGACGATAACGGTCCGGTCTTTGAGACGGCTATCTTCGACGAGGAGAATAACGTGGTGGGGTACGAGGAAGAGCTCGACCATGCGTCTGCCGACACAGTTGTGATTGCGGCTTCGCAGGTGCCCAAAGACAAGCTTGTGCTTACGACGGGTGGTCTGGAGACCGACCATCGCGGCCTGCTTTCGGTCGACGAGAACGGCATGACCACCGTGCCCGGCGTCTTTGCCGCCGGCGACGTGGTTAACGGCCCGCTGACGGTTGTTCACGCCGTAGCCGGCGCCAAGCTCGCCGTCGAAGGCATGACCAGCTACCTGGGCCTCTAGCCCATCCCATCCCACCCATCAGTTGCGGTGAAATACGGACTGTTTTGGCTGCCAAAAGCCTCATCTACTCCGTATTCCACCGCAACTTTTTGTGGGGTGGGCTAGAGACGCTGCATGCGGTACCCGACACCCATGTGCGTCTGAATCATCTTGGGGTGAGAGGGGTCTGCCTCGATCTTCTTGCGCAGGGTGCGCATGAACACGCGCAGGCTCGCCAGATCGCTGTCCCAGCTCGTGCCCCATATCTCGCGGGTGATGAAGGTGTGGGTGAGCACCTTGTCGACGTTTTTCGCCAGAAGGACGAGCAATTTGTACTCGGTTGGGGTGAGCGAGAGCTCGCGTCCGTCTTTCGTCGCGTATCCCGCGGCGTAGTCGATATGCAGCGGACCGTTGTCAAACGTGCTCGCTTCTGTCGACTCGCTCGACGCCATCGAGGAGCGCCTCAAATTCGCACGGACGCGCGCGAGCAACTCATCCACAGAAAAGGGCTTGGTGAGGTAGTCGTCTGCCCCTGCGTCAAGTGCTGCAATCTTGTCGGAATCTTCGGTGCGCGCCGAAATGACGATAATGGGGACTGCCGACCAGCTTCGGATCTTCGTGATGACCTCGATACCGTCAATGTCGGGAAGGCCGAGGTCGAGCATGATGAGGCTGGGGCCGTGCGACACCGCATCCATGATGGCGGCCTGGCCGTTGCAAACCTTGCTCACGGCATAGCCGTGGAGGTCAAGCGCGGTCGAAACGAGGTTTTGAACGGTCAGGTCATCTTCGACCAGGAGGATGCGTGGCTTAGCGGCATTATTCATGAATCTCGATCTCCTCGGCGGGCAGGGTAAAACGGAAGACGGCCCCATGGGGGTGGTTGTCGCGAACTTCGATGACGCCGCCATGCGCCTCCACGATGGAGCGGCAGAGCGACAGCCCAAGGCCGATGCTTCGACGCGAATCCACGGGCCGCGTATTGCTTGAGGTGAAGAAGCGCTCAAAGATATGAGGCTTGTCGCAGTCTGCCACACCCGGCCCATCGTCTGCGACGTCCACCACGACGAACGCACCCTCGCGACGTGCGCTGATGGTGACAGTCGAGTCCTCGGGCGTGTATTTGAAGGCGTTCATGATGAGATTCGTAAGCACCTGCATGATGAGATGGACGTCGATGCGTACCAGCAGGATGTCGTCAGTGTGCTCGATGGTGACAGTACGTCCATGCGATGCTTGGGCGACATGGCTGAGGGCGGCCTCGATGACCTCGTCGATGAGCTCGGATGTGAAATTGAGGCGAATGGTGCCGTCCTCGACGCGTGTGATGGCGAGGAGGTTCTCCACGGTATCGATAAGCCAGAGGGAATCGTCGTAGATGGCATCGGCAAGATCGCAGCGCTGTTCGAGGCTGAGCTTCTCGTCGCTCTTCCGAAGGATTGCCGCAGATCCGGATATAGCCGTGAGGGGTGTCCTCAAATCGTGGCCGATGGAGCGCAAAAGGTTGGCGCGCAGCTGCTCGTTTTTCGCCAAGACCGCAGCCTCTTCGCGCTCTTGCGCCGCCCGGTCGCTTTCGAGCGCCAAGGCGCATTCACCTACGATAGATAGGACGATCGAATGCTCGAAGGCTTCGATCTCGCGCCCCTCCAGGGCGATGCCGATGACACCGAATACCTTGTCGCCGGTGCGAACCGCGAGGTAGAGACAGCGCGCCTCAGGCAGGGTCCGCGTGCTTGCGCCCGCGCGCTTGTTGTTGGTGTAGGTCCAGGTTGCAACGGCGCGCTCGTAGTCGGTGAGCAGCGACGCGGATCGGTTTTCGGTGCCAGCGGACTCATAGAGCGCCTTGCCGAGCGTGCCGTGTTCGGCGGGGTAGAAGACCACGTCGAGTTTTAGCAGTTTGACGAGTTGGTTCATGGCGACGCGGGCGCACTCCTCCGCGCTATGGGCTTGCTGCAAGAGCTGGTTCGTTTCGAGGAGTACGCGCGTTTTGAATGCGTTCTCGGCGGATGTACGGGCGTTGTCGGCGATGCGCGCAGTTAACTCGCCGGCGACCATAGCGGTGGCGAACATGATGCCGAACGTGACCAGATAGCTTCGGTCGTAGCTGGCGAGCGAAAACAGAGGCGTGACGAAGCAGAAGTTGTAAAGCACTACAGAGAGCACGCTCGATACGATCGTGCAGATACGCCCCGTCGTGGTGACGGCGGTCAGCAGGGCCGTGAAGATATAGAGGGATATGATGCTGGAATCGGCAAATCCCAGATGGCGGAAAGCCGTGCCGATCGCCGTGGCGGCAAGAGAGAGAGCCAGCGTGCGAAGCACGTTTCGGCTGCTGGGCGGCTGCAGGGCGAGCGCATGGCGGCGTCCTTTGGGTCGGGAGGGCGGAGTCGACTGTTCTGGAATGATGTAAATGTCGAGGTTCGGAGCGAATGTTATGAGCTGTTCTACGAGAGATTTGCGGCCGAAGAGGGCCTGACGGACGCTGCTGCGCTCGCCCGTGCGCCCCATGACGATCTTCGAAATACCCGACAGGCGCGCGAACTCGGAGATCTGAAACGCGATGTCGTCGCCATAGACGGTTTCCATATGTGCTCCGAGCTGCTCGGCTAGGGCGATATTGGCTGCAAGCTTGGCGCGCTCATCATCGCTCATGGCTTGCGTGCGCGGGCTCTCTACGAACAGGGCGACGAGCTCGCTGCGAAACGCTTTCGCCATGCGTGCGGCGGCACGGACGATGCGGGGATTGGTCGGCGCCGGGGAGACACAGACTAAGATACGCTCCCTGGTGTAGTAGTCACGGTTTCCCAGCACGCGTGCGGCGTCTGTGAGGTGACCGGTGCGATCGGCGCAGCGGCGCAGCGCGATTTCTCGGAGTGCGGTGAGGTTCTCGACGGTAAAAAAATGCTGTTGCGCTCGGTCGGCTTGTGCGGGACGGTAGACGAGGCCGGCGCGAAGGCGCTCAAGTAGGTCTTCGGGCTCTATGTCGACGAGCTCGACCTGGTCGGCATCATCGAAGATACGGTCGGGGATTCGTTCGCTCACGACAACGCCGGTGATGGATGCAACCATGTCGTTTAGGCTCTCGATATGCTGAACGTTCACGGTCGTATAGACGTCGATGCCCGCATGTAGAAGTTCCTCGACGTCTTGATAGCGTTTGTCGTGGCGAGACCCCGGCGCATTCGTATGGGCGAGCTCGTCGACAAGGATGAGCTGAGGGGCGCGTTCGATAGCCGCATCTAGATCGAACTCGCTGAGCGCAATGCCATTGTGCTCGATGAGTTTACAGGGCACGTTCTCAAGCCCTTGTGCAAGATGGGCAGTTGCCGGACGTTCGTGCGGCTCGATGTATCCCGCGACGACGTCGACACCTCGCCGCTTGGCGGCGTGGGCGGCTTGAAGCATCGCATAGGTTTTGCCTGTGCCAGCAGCGTAGCCAAAGAAAATTTTGAGGTGTCCCCGGCTGGTTCGAGTGTCATCGGCGACCCCGTCTTTCTCAATTGCCTTGAGGATGAGGTCTGGATTGACGCGAGTGTCCGATGCGTCGCGCTGCATAGCGTAGCCTTTCTGAAGCGTTGTCCATGCGTGCATACGCGGTGAAGACACCACTGTATGCTCGCGAGGTCGAGTATAGGCGCACTGCAGCTGCAATAGTGCTTTCTACCTGCATCTTTACGGCATCTTAAGGACGTGAGCCCCGGCCCTCACGCCTCTTTAATCCCTAGAAGCGTTTACTGTCCCCAGACGCTTGCGAGGGCAGGCGTCCGAGACATCGGACCGCGTGTGAAAGGGGCGGTAAATGGACATCCTCATTCCCATCATCGGAGTCGTCTGCATTGGACTTCTTATCTATTACATCTACATTCTGATGAGGAGTGATTCGTAAACTATGGACGCTGCGATTCAGTACATCTTGTACTTTGCCGTACTCGTCGTCCTGGCCGTTCCGCTCGGTCGGTTCATGGCCCATATCATGGATGGTGAGCATACGTTCCTGTCGCCTGTGATTGCTCCTGTGGAGCGTGGCGTCTATCGTCTGCTTCGCATCGACGCGGCAGAACAGATGGGGTGTAGGCGCTATCTGGCGAGCGTGCTGGTCTTTTCGGGGATCGGCCTCGTGACTCTTGTGGCACTCCAGGCGCTTCAGTCCTTCTTGCCAGGCAATCCCCAGCACCTGCCGGGTGTGTCATGGGACCTGTCGTTCAATACGGCTGCTTCCTTCATAACCAACACCAACTGGCAGTCCTACTCCGGTGAGACCACCCTGTCCTACCTTGTGCAGTTCATGGGTCTCACTGTGCAGAACTTCGTTTCCGCTGGCACCGGTATCGCGGTCATGTTCGCGCTGATCCGCGGCTTCCGTCAGGTCAAGGAGCAGGGTCTGGGTTCCTTCTGGGTCGACCTCACCCGCACCGTCCTGTATGTGCTCATCCCGCTGAACCTCGTGTTCGGCATCTGTCTGGCTGCCGGTGGCGTCATCTCCAACTTCCAGCCGGCTCAGAAGGCTGAGCTCGTAGAACCTGTCGCTGTTCAGCCTAATGCAGACGGCGGCTGGAGCGTCATCGACGGCGCCCAGATCGAGGGCGACACGGTCAAGGTCGACGGCAAGGTCGTCGAGGGCGCCCGCGTGGTCACCGAGCAGTTTTTGCCCCAGGGTCCTGCGGCCAGCCAGGTTGCCATCAAACAATCCGGCACCAACGGCGGCGGCTTCTTTGGCGCGAACTCTGCGCATCCGTATGAGAACCCCAATGCCTTCACCAACATCATCGAGATGACCAGCTTGCTGCTGATTCCGGTCGCCTGCTGCTTCACCTTCGGCATCGGTGTCAAGAATGCCAGGCAGGGCAAGGCCATCTTCGCGGCGATGTTTATCCTGCTCGTGGTCTTTACCGGCATCATCGCCGTTAACGAGCATATGGGTACGCCGCAGCTGGCAGATGGCGGCGCGGTCAACATCGAGATGACCGATGGCCAGGCGGGCGGCAACATGGAGGGCAAGGAGAGCCGCTTTGGCATCGCCTCCTCTTCTACCTGGTCCGCTTTCACGACGGCTGCTTCCAACGGCTCGGTCAACTCCATGCACGACTCCTACACCCCGCTCGGCGGGTTTGTCCAGATGCTCCAGATAGCGCTGGGCGAGGTGGTGTTCGGCGGCGTGGGCTGCGGCCTGTACGGCATGATCGGCTTCGCCATCCTCACGGTATTTATCGCCGGCCTTATGGTCGGCCGCACGCCCGAGTTCCTGGGCAAGAAGATCGAGCCGACCGAGATGCGCTGGGCGGTGGTTCTGTGTCTCGCCACCCCGTTCGCCATTCTGGTGAGCTCCACTATCGCCTGCATGGTGCCCGGTCTTGTCGACCAACTCAACAACGGCGGGGCGCATGGCTTCTCCGAGGTCCTGTACACCCTTACTTCGGCTGGCGGCAACAACGGCTCCTCATTCGCCGGCATGAACTGCAACATCCCGTGGATCAACGTGCTGCTGGGTATCGAGATGCTGTTCGCGCGGTTCCTGCCGATTGCGGGCACGCTCGCCATCGCGGGCTCGCTGGCCGGGAAGGGCAAGGTCGCCGAGGGCGCCGGCACGCTTTCCACCACCAATGCCATGTTCGTGTTCCTGCTGGTATTCGTCGTTCTGCTGATTGGCGCCCTGAGCTTCTTCCCGGCGTTGGCGCTTGGTCCCGTTGCCGAATTCTTCCAGATGGTTGCGTAAAGGAGTCGCAGATTTATGGCTATGCAAAAAGACATGATGAGCCGCGCGGTGCGCGATTCATTTGCCAAGCTTGACCCCCGTGTCCAGGTCCAAAACCCGGTCATGTTCCTGGTGTGGCTGTCGGCCGCCATGACCTCCATTCTGGCTATCGCCTCAATTATTGGGGTACAGGACGCCGACGTCCCCACGTACTATGTGATCGCCATTGCCGTCATTCTCTGGCTGACCGACCTCTTTTCAAATTTTGCCGAGGCGCTTGCCGAGGGCCGCGGTAAGGCGCAGGCAGATTCCCTGCGCGCGGCGAAAAAGGACGTCGAGGCCCATCGCATCGAGTCCGTCGAGGATAAGGACCGTTTCACGGTCGTTCCCGGTACCGAGCTCTCACGCGGGGATCTGGTGGTCGTGCGCGCCGGCGAGCAGATTCCGGGAGACGGCGATGTCATCGAGGGTGCCGCCTCGGTTGATGAGTCGGCCATCACCGGCGAGTCTGCACCCGTGGTTCGTGAGGCTGGCGGCGACCGTTCTGCCGTCACTGGCGGCACTACCGTGCTTTCCGATTGGATTGTGGTGAAAATTACCAGCGAGCCTGGCCAGAGCTTCCTGGATAAGATGATCGCCATGGTCGAGGGCGCCGCCCGCAAGAAGACCCCCAACGAGGTCGCGCTCGAGATCTTTCTGGTTGCTCTGTCCGTCATCTTCATCCTCGTGACGATCGCACTGTACTGCTACTCGAGTTTCTCTGCAGGGCTCAACGGTATGGCGAATCCCACCGCTGTGACCACGCTCGTTGCCTTGCTCGTCTGTCTGGCGCCCACCACCATTGGTGCGCTGCTGTCCGCCATTGGCATCGCCGGCATGAGCCGACTGAACGAGGCCAACGTGCTGGCCATGTCCGGCCGCGCCATCGAGGCCGCCGGCGACGTCGACATCCTCATGCTCGATAAGACCGGTACCATCACCTTGGGCAACCGCCAGGCCGCTGAGTTCATTCCGGTCGACGGTGTCGATCCGGCAGAACTCGCCGATGCCGCGCAGCTGTCCTCTCTGGCGGATGAGACCCCCGAGGGCCGCTCCATCGTCGTGCTCGCCAAGGAGCAGTTTGGGCTGCGCGGCCGCACACTCGAGGATAAGGGCATGGAGTTCATCCCCTTCACCGCGGCGACCCGCATGTCCGGTGTGAACTACGCCGACAGCGAGATTCGCAAGGGTGCGGCCGATTCCGTTCGCGCTTATGTGGAGGCTGCCGGAGGAGTGTTTTCGAAGGAGTGCGACGAGGCCGTCGAACGCATTGCGAAGGTGGGCGGCACCCCGTTGGTCGTGGCAAAGGACCGACGTGTGCTGGGCGTCGTCTACCTTAAGGACATCATCAAGTCCGGCGTGAAGGAGAAGTTCGCCGACCTGCGCCGCATGGGTATCAAGACCATCATGGTGACGGGTGATAATCCGCTGACGGCCGCCGCCATCGCAGCCGAGGCGGGCGTGGACGACTTCCTGGCCGAGGCCACCCCCGAGGGCAAGCTCGAGAAGATCCGCGCGTTCCAGCATGAGGGCCATCTGGTCGCGATGACCGGCGACGGCACCAACGACGCGCCGGCGCTGGCGCAGGCGGATGTCGCCGTGGCCATGAACACGGGAACCCAGGCTGCCAAGGAGGCCGGCAACATGGTCGACCTCGACTCCAGCCCCACCAAGCTCATCGATATCGTGCGTATCGGCAAGCAACTGCTCATGACCCGCGGCTCGCTCACGACCTTCTCGGTCGCCAACGACGTCGCCAAGTATTTCGCCATTATCCCGGCGCTATTCTCGCCGATCTACCCCGGGTTGGACGCCCTCAACATCCTGGGGCTCACCAGCCCGTTGACTGCCGTGCTGTCCGCCATTATCTACAACGCGCTGGTCATCGTCGCGCTGATTCCTGCCGCCCTGAAAGGCGTGAAGTACCGCGAGCTTTCGTCCGGCCAGCTGCTGACCCACAACCTGCTGGTGTGGGGTCTGGGCGGTATCGTGGCGCCGTTCGTATTCATCAAGATTATCGACATGCTGCTGGCCTTGTTCGGCATTGGCATGATGTAGACGGAGGTTTGTATGTTCAAAGGTATCGCATCGCGCGCATTTGGCGTGTTCGCGCTGTTTGCCATCGTCTGCGGCCTGGGATACACGCTCGTGGTGACCGGCGTCGCGCAGCTTGCGTTTCCGTACCAGGCGAACGGATCGCTTATTACGGTCGACGGCAAGGTTGTGGGTTCCGAGCTCATCGGCCAGAACTTCGATGATGAAGCCCACATGTGGGGTCGTATCCAGAACGTGTCAATTGTCGAAGGCGAAGACGGCGAACTCATGGCGTATGGTGCCCCGTCCAACCTGTCCCCGGCGAGTGAGGAGTATCGGCAGCTGATAGATGCGCGCGTGAAGAAGATTCGCGCCGCCAATCCCGATGCCGATATGGACGCTGTGCCCGTCGACCTGGTGACGTGTTCGGGGTCCGGCCTCGACCCGGAGATCTCTCCGGATGCCGCCGAGTACCAGGTCCCGCGCCTTGCCAAAGCCACGGGCAAAAGTGAGGACGAGGTGCACGACATCATCGCCGCGTGCACCAAGGGTCGTTTCCTCGGCGTGTTCGGCGAGCCCACGGTCAACGTGCTCAAGGTGAACCTTATGCTGGACGGCGTGCTGTAGGTGAAGGAGCGGCGGATGAGGGCATGACTGACTATCTGAGCCCTCAATTCCACCCCGCCCATCAGTTGCGGTGAAATACGGACTGTCTTGGCTGTCAAAGGCCTTATCTACTCCGTATTCCACCGCAACTTTTTGTGGGTCGATACGTAGGCAGGGGAGTGCGTGCGGTCGGGTACCGTGCGGTTGCTGGTACGATAGATAAGTCAGCAACTGCCGCCGAGCGGCTCAAATGAAAGGAACCCTGTATGGAGTCCTCTGCCTATCCAATGCTCTTTAGCCCGATCAAGGTCGGTACGACCGAGGTCAAGAACCGCGTCTTTATGCCGCCGGTGTCCACCAACCTGGCCGATCATGGCTATGTGACCGACGACTTGGTCGATCATTACCGTGCCCGCGCCAAGGGCGGCGTGGGCCTCATCATCACCGAGGTCGTGACGGTCGAGCCTACCTATACCTATCTGCCGGGTGACATGTGCTGCTACGACGACACGTTTATCCCTGGCTGGGAAAAGCTCGCCGCGGCCGTCCACGAGTATGGCTGCAAGATCATGCCGCAGCTCTTCCACCCCGCCTACATGGCCTTTAACATTCCGGGTACGCCGCGCCTGATCGCTCCGTCCTTTGTGGGCCCGTCCTATGCCCGCGAGGCGCCGCGCCCCATTACGGTCGATGAGATTCACGAGCTCACGCATCAGTTTGGCGACGCTGCCGTGCGTATGCAGAAGGCCGGTGTCGATGGCGTTGAAGTCCATGCGGCGCACGCTCACGGCATGCTCGGCGGTTTCTTGACCCCGCTCTATAACAAGCGTACCGATGAGTACGGCGGCTCGCTCGACGCCCGCATGCGCTTTTTGCTCGAGGTCATCGCCGAGATTCGCGAGCGCTGCGGCAAGGACTTTATCATCGACGTCCGCATCTCGGGCGATGAGTACACCGATGGCGGCCTGACCCTCAACGACATGATCTATGTCTCGCGTCGCTTGGAGAAGGCCGGCGTCGACATGATTCACGTGTCGGGCGGTACCACCATCAAGCGCGGTTCCGCAATTCCCGCCGCCGGTACTCAGCAGGCCTCGCACGCCGCCTGCTCGCGCGAGATCAAAAAGCACGTCAACATTCCCGTTGCCACCGTCGGACGCATTAACGAGGCTTGGATCGCCGAGGAGCTGATCGAGGACGGTGCCGCCGACATCTGCATGATGGGCCGCGCCAATCTGTGCGATGCCGAGTTCTGCAATAAGGCCGCTGCCGGCAACGCCGACGACATCCGCCCCTGCATCGGCTGCCTGCGCTGCCTGAACGGCATTATGTTTGGCAAGCGCATCTCCTGCACCGTCAATCCCGATGTTGAGCGCGACGAGGCCGGCTACGAGCCTGCCGCCGAGGCTAAGAACGTGCTGGTTGTGGGCGCTGGTCCTGCGGGCATGGAGGCAGCCTACATTGCTGCCAAGCGCGGCCACAACGTAGTGCTCGTGGATAAGCAGGACGAGCCGGGTGGCGAGATGCGCATCGCGGCCGTTCCGCCGGCAAAGCAGGAACTCACCCGCGTGATCAAGTATCAGTACCGTCGCCTGGCCGAGGTCGGCGTGAAGTGCGTCTTTGGCACCGAGCTTACTGCCGAGGACATTCAGCGTGACTACGCCGGCTACGAGGTCGTCCTGGCCTATGGCGCCGAGCCCATCGCCCCGGCCTTCATGCAGGGATTTAAGCAGGTCATGACGGCTGACGACCTGTTGGGCGGCAAGGCTTTCCCGGGCAAGAAGATTGTCATCGTGGGCGGCGGCACCGTCGGTTGCGAGACGGCCGACTACCTGGCCCCGTTGGTCAACGATCTGTCGCCGGCCAATCGCGACGTCACCGTCATCGAGATGACCAAGACGCTCGCCGCCAACGAGGGCGGCGCCGGTCGCGCGGTGCTCATCACGCGCATGCTCTCCAAGGGCGTTCACGTGCTGACCGAGGCCAAGGTGACCGAGATTACCGAGGATGCCATCAGCTACGAAAAGGACGGCGAGATCCACACCATCGCCGATGTCGATACGCTGGTACTTGCCATGGGCTATCGTCCCAATACCAAGTTGGCCGACGACCTTGCTGCAGCCGGCGTTACCACCCACGTGTTGGGCGATGCCAACAAGTGCGGCAACATCCGCGACGCCATCGGCGATGGCTACAAGGTTGCTTGCGAGCTCTAGTCAACCCCTTGGTGCATGTGAGGCCTATCCCCGCGGCGTCAGTCGGTAGATAGCAAAAAGCGGCGGTCGTCCCGTACATGGGACGACCGCCGCTTGCGTTAGCTGCAATGAGTCGTGCGATTAGAGGCCCAGGATCTCTTTGACCTTGGTGATGATGGCCTCGTCGGTTGCGTTGGCAAAGAAGTACTCCTGGAAGTGTTCGCCGGCAAGTGCGCCCTTCACCAGGTCCTGATCGATCTCGCCCAGGACGTCGACGAGCGGACGCATAGTCACAGCGCGGACGCCGTCGAGGATCTTCTTGTTGCGCTGCTCGGGCTCAACACGCTCGGCAGGATAGCCGTTGCCCGAACCAAAGCCAAAGAGCTTCTCAAAGGTGTACTCGAGGTTGAGCTCCTGGCCCCAGCCGTTCTTGAGGGCGAAGGGCATGGCGACAGCGTTACCGTCGTTGACCTGGGCAAAGGTGTAGGCATCGAGCGGGTCGGCAACATGGCCGCACAGCACGCCGGGGAAGGAGTTGCAGGCGAGCATGGCGCCCTCGCCGGTGCCACAGCCGGTCACGACGTAGTCGGCAGCGCCGGAGTTGAGCAGCACGGCGGCCAGGATGCCGTTCTGCACGTAGGTGAGGGGCTTGGAGTCGGCGTCGGCATACATACCATAGTTAAAGACGGTGTGCCCCATGGGCTCGACAACCTTCTTAAGGGCAGCCTCGATCATGGGGTTCTTGGAGTTCTGAGAGTTCTCATTGATCAGAGCGATTTTCATTGCGAATTACCTTCCTATTTCTAACTTGCGGTGGAATAGTTCCTATTTATCCTGATAGATGGCCTATACAGGAACTATTTCACCGCAACTATTACATTGGCCTTAATGTGGGCGTGCGGTGAGCGAGCGGGCTTGAGGCGGAGCAGGTTGCCTTGAAAGAGGAGGGAAGCGTACTTTGGGTACGCGACCGACGATTGAAAGGCAAGATGCCCGTCTCAAGCCCGCGCAGCGCCTAAGCAGGTTGCTTGCCGATGTAAGCCAGAATGCCGCCGTCGACATAGAGGATGTGGCCGTTGACGAAGTTCGATGCATCGGAAGCCAAGAACACGGCGGGGCCCTTCAGGTCCTCGGGCGTGCCCCAACGGGCTGCTGGCGTCTTGGCAATGATGAACTGGTCAAACGGGTGGCGGCTGCCGTCGGGCTGCGTCTCGCGCAGCGGTGCGGTCTGCGGCGTGGCGATGTAGCCGGGTCCAATGCCGTTGCACTGGATATTGGCCTCGCCAAACTCCGAGCAGATGTTCTTGGTGAGCATCTTGAGTCCGCCCTTGGCCGCGGCATAGCCGGCGATGGTCTCGCGGCCCAGCTCGCTCATCATCGAGCAGATGTTGATGATCTTGCCGTGGCCCTTGGCGATCATGCCGGGCAGGCAGGCCTTGGACACGATAAACGGTGCGTTGAGGTCAATATCGACGACGCGGCGGAAGTCCTCGGCGCTCATGTCGAGCATCGGGGTACGCTGGATGACGCCAGCGTTGTTGACCAGGATGTCGGGCGTGGTGCCAAAGTCGGTCTCGATCTTGGCGATGAGCTCGGCGACGACGGCCTCGTCGGTGACGTCTGCCACGTAACCATGAGCCTCAAAGCCCAGCTCGCGGTAGTGCTTCTCGGCCTCGGCTACCTTGTCGGCGTGACGTGCGTTAAAGGCGATCTTGGCGCCGGCCTCTCCGAGCGCCTCGGCGATGGCCATGCCAATGCCATAGGTGGCGCCGGTTACGAGCGCGACCTTGCCATCCAGGCGGAAGCTGTCCATAAGATCAGACATAGCGATCCTTTCAAAAGAAACGTTCATCTATATAAGTCTTGCTTTTCATACAAGGTCAGTATAGGAGAAGCGGCGTAATAGCCACCCCTTATTCCCTAAAATCAGGTGAACGTTCACTTTTAAAAGGCGAACGGTAGTCTCGCCCTTGCCGTGCGGACGTCTATTTGCTCTGTTCCTGCGCTCCCTCTGCGATCATGTTGCGGTTGTACACCAGATGCAGGTACATCGCGTCGTGCGCTGCGGTGGGATTGCGCGCGGCGATGGCGTCGGCCACGCCACGGTGGGTGCGGATGGTCTCCTCAACCAGCTTTTTGCCGGTCACGTCAATAAACAGGGGGACAGACGCCTTGAGCACGCCCATTAGGCGGGGAACGACGAGGTTTCCGGAGCTCTCGGCAATGGCATTGTGGAACGCGGTGTCGGCGGCGGAGTAATCCTCACCGGCCTCGGCCAGGCGCTCGGATTCGTCGCAGAGCTCTTTGATACAGACGACCTGGTCGTTGGTTGCGTGCTCGGCTGCCATGCGTGCAATCTGCGGCTCGATCATAAAGCGCACCTCGAGTAGGTCGCGCGCCAGACGCTGCTTGTCGTCGATAAAGGTAAAGCCCAGCGGGTCGTCGGCAACGCCGGGGTTTGATGCCACATAGGTGCCCGAGCCCTGCTTAATGCGCACGATGTTGCGCGACTGCAGCAGCTTCATGGCTTCGCGTACGGTGCTCCTGCCAGCACCCAGGCGCTCGACGAGCACAGCCTCCTTGGGCAGGCGGTCGCCTTGCTCAAGATGCTCATCCAGGATCAGTTGAATGATTTTATCTGCTATCTGCTCGGGGAGTCCCGAATCGGCTCGTGCCACGCTTCACCTCATATCAAAAGAATTCATCAGAGCTATTCTAGCTCATTTACAGAAGCCGCGGTGGTTCGCTCCGACAATGGAGAGCTGTAAGTAGCCGTTTACCGTCAAAAACAGATCGTTCAGGAAATACATCAGATGTATTTTGAAAAAAGTTTCCCTTTTAAACATCAGACCTATTGAGAACACGCTATAGTCTAAGGCGAATTCAAAAGGTCTGATGAATTGGAGGAAAGATGTCAGACCCAACGTTTATGGCCGACCCCACCAGGCTGGTCATCGCCGCTATCGTGGGCATCGCGCTGCTGCTTGCGCTCATCATTAAGTTCAAGCTGCATCCTGTGCTTTCGATGATGGTCTCGGCGCTCGCGATCGGCATCGGCGCCGGTATGCCGCTCGACCTGGTGGCGGACACTGTCACCAAGGGCGTGGGAACCACGCTGCAAAACATCGCCCTGCTCATTGGCCTCGGCTCGATGTTTGGCCAGATTCTTGAGGAGAGCGGCGGCGCCAAGAAGATCGCCCAGACCTTCATCGATACCTTTGGGCAGGGTCATTCCAGCTGGGCGCTGGGCATTACCGGTCTGGTTATCGGCACTACGGTGTTCTTTGAGGCCGGCGTAGTCGTTTTGATTCCGCTTGCGTTTAGCGTGGCGTCGCAGACCAAGAAGTCGACCCTCTACTACGGCATCGCCCTGCTCGCGGGACTTGCCGCTGGCTATGCGTTTGTGCCGCCTTCGGCCGGTTCGGTCCTGGTCGCCGGCACGCTCGGTGTCGACCTGGGCACTATGATCCTCGTCGGTATCCCCACCGCCTTCATCGCCATGGCGATTGCCGGCGTCATCTGGGGCCGCAATGTGGGCGGCCGCATCTTTACCGATGTTCCGGAGCACTTTACCTCTGCCGAGGGCGCGAGCGACGAAAAGGAGCTTCCCTCCTTTGGCATGGTGCTTGCCATCGTGCTCACGCCGCTTTGTCTGATTTTGCTGGGCACGTTGTCCTCTTATATCCCCATGCCCGCTGAGCTCGCCTCGATTCTCGCCTTCCTGGGCAAGCCGTTCGTCGCTTTGACGCTCGCCACGCTCGTCGCGATGTATCTGCTGGGCGCGCGCCGCGGCTACTCCGGCGCTGAGCTCAAAGCCCTGCTCGACCGCTCTCTTAAACCCGTCGGCATGATCTTGCTGGTCATTGCCTGCGGCGGTGTGATCCGCTGGATGCTGCAGGACTGCGGCCTGGGCCAGGTTATCGGCCCTATGCTCGAGGCCTCACCGCTGCCTTTGGTGGTCGTTGCCTTTTTGATTGCCGTCATGGTGCGTGCCTCTGTTGGCAGCTCCATCGTCGCTATGACCATGGCATCGGGCATTATGGCCGCCATGCCTGCGGTTGCCGGAGCCTCAGTGCTCATGCGTGCCGCTATCTGTCTTGCTATCTGCGGCGGTGCCACGGCCCTCTCGCACGTCAACGATGCCGGTTTTTGGATGTGCTCCTCGTTCCTGGAGATTGACGAGAAGACCACCCTCAAGTCCTGGACCGTTATGGAGACGCTCATCGGCCTTTCGGGTCTTGCCTGCGCCCTGGTGATTTCGTTCTTCGCCTAGTTTGCGTAGCTAAGCATCTTTCACCGAGTGCATCGCTCGGTACCCATTTTCACCTGATTCATTAACCAACGATTGGTACAACCGTTCAAACCAAAAGAGGAGAGCATTATGGACGAGAAGACCAAGGCACAGATTCAGCAGGAGGCAGCCGACTTGGTTGCCAAGCTGCAGCCGCGTTCCGGCAAGTTTCGCACCATCAGCCCCGAGATGGACCCGCTGCGTCTGGGCTCTGGCTGGACGATCGAGGACCTGGACAAGCCGCAGGTCATCATCGAGTCGACCTTTGGCGATTCGCACCCGGGTTCTGCCGGCCTGTTCGAGCTGGTCGAGGAGGTCCGTGCCGGCGTTGCCGAGGCTGGCGGTCACGGTGCCCGTTACTTCTGCACCGATATCTGCGACGGCGAGGCCCAGGGCCACGACGGCATTAACTACTCGCTGCCCAGCCGCGACATGATCGCCAACATGATCGAGATCCATGCCAAGGCCACCCCGTTCGACGCCGGCGTCTTTGTCGCCAGCTGCGATAAGGGCCTGCCTGCGAACCTTATGGCCATGGGCCGCATCAACATCCCCTCCATCGTCGTTACCGGCGGTGTCATGGATGCAGGCCCCGACCTGTTGACCCTGGAGCAGCTCGGTGCGATTTCTGCCCGCTACGAGCGCGGCGAGATCTCTCGCGAGGAACTTGAGTTTGCCAAGCACAACGCATGCCCCAGCTGCGGCGCCTGCTCCTTTATGGGCACCGCGTCGACCATGCAGGTTACCGCCGAGGCCCTGGGCCTTATGCTCCCCGGCACGGCCCTGCTGCCCGCAACCAGCTCCGATCTGCGTGAGTTTGCGCGCGAGGCCGGCCGTCAGTCCGTGTGGCTCTCCGAACACAACCTGTGCCCGCGCGACATCGTGACCAAGGAGTCCTTCGAGAACCTCATCATGGTCCACGGCGCCATTTCCGGCTCCACCAACTCGCTGCTGCATATCCCTGCGATCGCCCGCGAGTTTGGCATCGAGATGTCCGCCGACGACTTCGACCGTCTGCACCGTGGTGCCCACTACCTGCTCAACGTTCGTCCCGCAGGTGAGTGGCCGGCGCAGTTCTTCTACTATGCGGGTGGCGTGCCGCGCATCATGGAGGAGATCAAGTCGATGCTCCACCTCGACGTCATGACCGTCACCGGCAAGACCCTCGGCGAAAACCTCGAGGACCTTAAAAACAACGGCTACTACGAGAAGTGCGGCCGCTACTTGGAGAAGTGGAACCTCAAGCGCGAGGACATCATTCGCCCGTTTGACCAGGCTTTTGGTACCGATGGCTCCATCGCCATCCTCCACGGCAATCTTGCTCCCGAGGGCGCGGTCGTCAAGCACACCGTCGTTCCGCGCGAGATGTTCCAGGCTACGCTCAAGGCCCGTCCGTTCGACTGCGAGGAGGACGCCATTCACGCCGTCCTGACGCATGAGGTCAAGCCCGGCGACGCCGTCATCATTCGCTACGAGGGCCCCAAGGGCTCCGGCATGCCCGAGATGTTCTACACCACCGAGGCTATCGCCAGCGACCCCGAGCTGGGCGCGAGCATTGCCCTGATCACTGACGGCCGCTTCTCCGGCGCCTCCAAGGGCCCGGCTATCGGTCACGTTTCGCCCGAGGCTGCCGTGGGCGGCCCGATTGCCCTGATCGAGGAGGGTGACCTGATCCAGATCAACATCCCCGAGCGCTCGCTGTCCATCGTGGGCATCGCCGGTAAGGAGATGGAGCCGGCCGAGGTCGACGCCGTCCTGGCCGAGCGCCGAGCCGCTTGGAAGCCCAAGGCTAATCGCTATACCTCCGGCACGCTCAAGTTCTTTACCGAGCATGCAGTTTCCGCCATTCAGGGTGGCTACATGGAGTAGCGCCCATGCGCATCAAATATCTCCTCTCATAGATGTGCGGCACAAAGAGCCCCGAGCCACGTCACCGGGGCGCGTTGTTCAGCGCCGCCGGGGCGCTCCACTCAAACGACAAGAGACGTCTTACGCAAGCGCCCGCGTCCGTGGATAAAACCACGGGCGCGGGCGCTTCACTTTATTCCCAGCCGCTTTATTCCCAGCCCTTCCACACGTCAGACTCGTAGCCAACGGTTGCCTGGCGGCCGTTGCGAACGATGGGCTCACGAAGAATCTGCTGGTTATCGAGCACCTTTTCGAACTTCTGGTCGGCAGCAAGATACTGTACGAGCGCAACCGTGTCGGCATCTTTCGCCTTTGGATCGATCACAGCGTCGATCCCGCCGACGGCGCGCGCCACGCTTTCGAGCTCGCCTTTGCTCATCCCCTTTTCCTTCAAGTCGATGAACTGGAACTTCACACGACGTTCCTTGAAATAGCGCTGCGCCTTCTTAGTATCGAAGCTTTTCTTCGTGCCGAATATCTGGATGTTTATACGTACCGCCTTCGCTCAATTCTCGTCCGTCCATGATACGACAAGGGAGCCGAGCAAAAACAGAGCAGGCGGAGATGGAGGAGGACGGCGACCGACCGTCGGCAAGAGTCGGCCGGATCGGACTGGCGCCCAGCGCGCGCCGGCGACACGCTCGCAGCTGCACACATAGCCGATGTACAAGCTCGCCGCGGCGTTCCCTCGCCCCGCGGTGTGGCGATAGAGAAGCACGCCACCCGTCAACGATGGCGCCTCGGTGAAGAAAATCAACGTCTGGGTTACATCCCTTGAAAGGGGCGAAGACGGCTGCTAGAATGCCTCCCCGCTATGAAGGATTTGACCAAAGCATACATCGCAATTCGGCGGCCCCTGGTATACGGGGCCTCTCCTGTTGTTCCCCAAGTGCGCTCTGAGCAGCCGCTTTCTTCCTGTCGTATCTGATGCACGCATAGCACGTGCATGTTATTTCGCCCGTGGGCCGGCGCGCCTTCGGCGAAGAATCGAATAGATACGAAGGAAGCTTATGTCTGATAATTGTACGGTCGCGCCCGCCAATGGGCGCATTACCGGTACCCAGATCCGCATCGTCGCGGTCGTCGTCCTGGGTGCCTTCTTGGCGCTACTGAACCAAACGGTGATGTCGCCTGCGCTGCCGGTCATCATGTCCGATTTCGCCATCGATGCCTCGACTGCCCAGTGGATCATGTCCATATACCCGCTGGTGAGCGGCATCATGGTCCCCGTTTCGGCGTTCCTTATCGACAAGTTCAGCACCCGCGCGCTATTCTTCGGGGCGACACTGGTGTTCGCGCTGGGCACGCTGCTGTGCGCCGCAGCCCCTGATTTCCTGTTCCTCATCATCGGTCGCGTGTTGCAAGCGGCGGGCTCAGGCGTGCTCATGCCGCTTGTCTCGGTGGTTCCCATGCTGGTGTTCCCCGTCGAGAAACGAGGAACGGCTATGGGCATGGCGGGCATCGTCATGTCGGCGGGTCCCGCGGTCGGCCCCGTCGTAGGCGGCGCGGTGATCGACACGTACGGCTGGCGCACCATGATCGGCGCCATCGTCCCCCTCGCAATTCTCGTGCTGGTGCTGGGCGTGTTCATGCTGAAAAACGTGGGCGAGCTGAAGAACCCCAAGCTCGACCTGCCCTCGGTCGTCCTCTCCACCATCGCCTTCGGCGGACTTCTCTACGGGTTCTCGAGCGCCTCGTCGATGGGTTGGGGCAACCCCGTGGTGCTCGGCTCGATCGTCGCGGGTGTCGTGTGCTTGGTGCTGTTCGTCGTACGCCAGGGCAAAATCGAGGACCCGCTGCTTCAACTGGGCACGCTCAAGACGCGCGAGTTCCGCGTGGCCGCCATCATCGTCACGCTCATCAACGCCGCATGCCTGGTCACCAACACGCTGTTGCCGTTGCTGCTGCAAACCTCGCTTGGCGCTTCGGCCTTCGAAACCGGCATGGCCATGCTTCCCGCCGCGGCGGTGGGCATCATCATCAGCCCTATCTCCGGCGTGGTGTTCGACAAGTTCGGTCCGCGTGCCATCTCGATCGTCGGCCTGGCCCTCATGACCGGCGCCCTGTTCCTGCTCTCGCTTTCGACGGTAAACACGCCCATCTTGGTGGTTGCGCTGTTCTGCATGCTGCAGTCCGCCGGCCAGTCGCTCGCGAACATGCCGGTGAACACATGGGGTGTCAATGCCTTGAAAAATGACATGATCGCCCACGGCAACGCCATCGCGAACACCGGCCGCCAGGTCGCCGGCGGTTTGTGCACGGCGCTCATCATCACGGTCATGACAAGCGTCACCGCGTCGGCCGGCGTCGATGCGAGCATCCAAGTAGCCACCGCCGTGGGCGCGGGCGTCGCTTACAAGGTGTGCGCGGCAATCGGCCTCGTTTCCCTTATCTGCGCCATATTCAGCGTGCGCACCAAGAAAACCGCACCGAAAACGAAGGAGGCATAAGCGATGTCCGAGATTCTGTCCGAGCGCATCCCGCTCGAGCTCGAGGGGACGCCCGTTTCGAGCATCATGATTGAAGAGCCGTTCACCTGCACGCAGGATTGCACGATTTCCGACGTGGTGCGCATGCTCGCCGAAAACGAGGTGAGCAGCATGCCCGTAATCGATGAGCGCAACCAGGTGGTCGGGTTCATCTCCGACGGCGATGTCATGGGAGCCATCGCGCAGCATCGCGCTCACACCATCTTCACGGGCGGCGACGCGTCCATGCTGTACTTCGACGATCAGAGCCTTGAGCAGCGCATCGAAGACCTGAAGGATCGCTGCGTCATGGATTTCGCGACGCGCCAGGTAGTGTGTGCCCGTCCCGAGCAGAGCATCGCCCGCGTCGCCGCGCTGCTGGCGAAGAAGAAGTTCAAGAAGCTTCCTGTGGTTGATGACGAGGGCAAACTCGTGGGGGTCATCCGCCGCTCCGCCATCACCAAATACATCTTCGGCATCCTTTTCCAATAGGGGCAGGTCGCACTTGAGGCGAACATCTCGAGGCATCGAGCCAGCAACTGGACCAGACAACCTTGACACGCACGCGCTTTCCCTCGATGCTTCGGTAAGGGGAGCTGCGAAAATCGCAGCACGGGTGATCGGCGCCGCGCCCCCGAAGGCAAAAGCGAACACGGGAGCGATACGATGGGAAAAGTCCTGGACGAAGATTTGGTTTATGAGATTCTCTCCGTCGTGGCAGAGATTCCGGCGGGATGCGTCGCCTCGTACGGTCAGATAGCGCGCCTCATCGGCAGGGAGAAAAACTCTCGCCTGGTCGGAGCGGTGCTGAGCGAGGCGGATCGCTACGGCGATTATCCCTGCCACCGCGTCGTCAACCACGCGGGACGCCTCGCGCCAAACTTCCCCGACCAGCGAGCACTACTGACGGAGGAAGGAGTCGCCTTCCGAGACAACGGCTGCGTCGACATGAAAAAGCACCAGTGGAACGAGTAGCCAGGCAGCGTAGCGTCGAAAGGAGCGACGCCACGGGGAACGACCTGCGCCCCGCCGCCGGACAACCTATGGCAAAGTGACACGTCCCACAAAGAGCGGCGCACCAGTACGAGACACGACCGCGACGTAAAAAGACCCTATGATACTCGTAAGCATCTATCTGATTGCCCGCCTCGAGGTACCCAAAGAACGAGAGATGCCGAAACCCCTAGACAAAGAAAAAGGTCGGGAGCTTTTATGCTTCCGACCTGAAGTTTCATGGTCGCGGGGGGCGGATTTGAACCACCGACCTTCGGGTTATGAGGTCGCTACGACGTTGTTTCATTCAGACATTTCGACCCAAATTGAAGTCAATATAACTCCAGGTCATTTGATGTTTTCATAGATTTACGAAAGAAAAGTACGCGGAATAATTCGACCCAAATTCGACCCACAACGAGCTTGAAAGCTGTCAGGCGGAGCATTACCCTTGGGGTGTGACCCCACGCAGGGCCCACCACCAAGGGTAATGCCCACCCGTCCCAGCCCTTTGCGCCATTCCGCGCAACCGAGCGCGATTCTCAGGCACTTCAGGCAAGGAACACGATGAACGACCGACCTCTCGTCATAGGCAAAGGAACGAAGCAACGCCGCGACAAATACACGTGGCGCTACCGTCACAGCCTCGGCAAGGATCCGGTCACGGGCAAATACCGCTATTCGCCGTGGCAGACCATACATACCACCAAAAGCCGAGAGGTCGACGCCGCACTCGAAGCCTACAAGGCAGAACTCAACAGCGGCACCTACGTCCAAAAATCGAGGGACACCGTCGGCTCGTACGCAAAAAAGTTCCACGACAACCGCGAAGGAACCATCACGCCGCTCGCCTACTCGACATCCTACTCAATCGAGAACCGGACGCGCACATCACATGCGTGATGCTCATGCTCGACACCGACATGAGAAGGGCAGAAGCCCTCGGGATGACGTGGTCCGATGTCTCCGTCGAGAACAGAAGCATCCTCATTGAGCAGCAGTTCGCGGCCAATCGAAGCGTTCGCTCGCCCAAAAGCAAGAAAAGCGTGCGGAGGATCTCGATAAGCGAGACGCTGACGTCGTATCTCGAATTCTGGAAAAAGGAGCAGGCCCGCGAAATGGAAGCCTTCGGCCTGGAACAAGTCAAAGGCACTCCGCTCGTCCACTCATTCGAACGAACGAAAGACAGGCATCCCCAAGTCAACTTCATGGACCTGAATGGGTTTTCGCGCTGGTTCAGAAACTTCAGCGTCGAGAACGGGTTCGGCAAGTTCGAAGGCGTTCGAACATACCATTATGTGAAGGAAACTGTCGACGGGGAAACGATTTCGAAGCGTTATGAGCATAAAGAGTGGCTCGAATTGAGGGATTACCTCAGGAAGCATCCCAAGGTTCGCGAGGCGAGGCATATCAGCACATATGAGAGCGAGCACCTTCCTTACGGATATTCGGGCCTATCGAGCCACACCGCTACTGCCGCTACTGCCCGCTACTGCCCGCCAGCTTCCGAACCAGCGGGCGGTAGCAGCACCCCGAACATCTCGCTGACAGCGCAGAGAGTCGTCGACCTGGCGGCCAAGGCCGACATCGAGGACGTGATGCTGTGTGACCTGCCCGGCGTCCTGTCCTTCCTAGGGCTGCCACCTGAGACGGAGATGCCGCCGGGCAACAAGGGGAAGACGAAGCTCAAGAAGCTCTACAGGAAGGTGGCGCCGAACAAGGCATACCACTCCGGCGAGCGCGCCAAGGATTTGATCTCGCACCTCGACATGGCAGAGATCAGGGCATCGGCGCCCGTCCAAGAATTGGGATGCAGTTCAATACGAGCTCGGGGCTCTTTGCGTCTAGATTGGGGACGCATGGCCGGACGAAAACAATTTGCGTCTGGTAATAAGCGTACGAAAGCGCAATTTACGTCTTAATTCCGTACGCAAATCAAGACGAAAACCGTTTGCGTCTGCTATAAATCCGCACGAAAACGGTTTTCGTCTTGCAGGGCAGTTACCGCTTCTACAGTTCAACTTCCAGTTCGGCTTTGTGTTCGTAGAGGTAATTGCGCATGTAGGGGATGGCAAATGAGACCTTGCCGTACGAGGGGGCCTCGATAATCGATTCTCTTAACAGGCGGCTGCGGACGGAGCTCACCTGTTGAGGCGTTTTGTTTAGGGCATCGGCAACCATGCTGGTCGAGCTCGTTTGCCCCAAAGACGCCATGCTCAGCAGATAAGCGATGCACGTGGGCGGAATGCGCCGCAGCGCGGGCTCAATCACCATGGCGCAGAAGCGTTCGCGTGCCGTTGCAATGCCGCGCTCGGCTTCTTCTTCTCCAATAATCGCTGTATGTGCGCGTCTCGCCAACTGCCATGCGTAGTATCCAACGAGTTGGATCATGAAAGGATAGCCTTGCGTTGCCTCGGCAAGTTGGCCGGCAATACCTGGCTGCAACTCCATGCCAGACGCTTCAATGGTTTCCTCGAGGGAGTACGACACTTCGGTTACTGCCACAGCCTTCAGGTCAAAGGGGAGGGCACGGCGCAAAAACGTAAGTGTCTTTCCGTTGATGATGCTTTCAATCATCGAAGGCAGCCCAGCAAAAACAAAGGCGATATCAAGGTCTTCGCCGATAACCTGCTGAATCGCAATGGAGAGCGTTCGGACCTCATCGAGCTCTGCGTCTTGAACCTCGTCGAGAGTGATGAGCAGGCCATTTCCATTCTTGGATATTGTCTGTCTCATGGCGTCGCGTAGCGATGGGCCGATTCGCTCAATATCTATGCTGCCGATGGATATGCCAGCTACGGTGGGCTCAAATCTGGCGTGTTTTGCCTGGAATTTGGGCTGCAGCTGTTCGAGAATGCGCTGGCAAAGTCCCTCGGTTGCGACCTCTTTTATGACCGTCCAGCCACGGCTTTGCGCCAAACGTGAGCACTCGTCAAGGAGGACCGTCTTGCCCGTTCCACGGACGCCGGCTATGCGCATTAGGCGCCCAGGGGCACCAGGCCCGTTGGTGAGGCCTTCACTGAATTCTTCAAGTACATCTTCGCGGCCGATAATCGTGGGAGGTGTTTTACCTGCTGTGGGCTTAAAAGGGTTTGTTTGCATGTGAGCCACCTTTGCTCAAGATATAGCAAGATATAGCAAGATATAGCAAGATATAGCAAAGTATAGTGAGATATAGCAACGTATAGCGCTGTTCGCGGGTTCTTACGGTGGTGCTATTTTCCGAATGCCGCGCGGATAAAGCGCTGGGCGAACAGTTTGTTGGCGACGTTGATGACATGGCCCAGGAACAGTGCCGAGATGGCGGTCGTGACGCCAAAGCCGCCCAGGTTGTACATAAAGATCAGCGACAACGCGAGCGAGGCGGCGACATGTGAGCAGTCAAACACGACTTTTACGTCACCAAAGCGGCGTTTAAGCTTTTCGGCAATGACTTGCACCAAGCCGTCGGGCGCGTTGGGGACAACGCCCATGTTGACGACGAGACTTACGCCAAATGCGGTGACAGCGAGGGAGAGCAGCATGGTCGCAATCTGTGTGGGGAGTGCTGCGGGATGCAGCGGGTTGACCGCCATGAAGAAGTCGGTGAAGCCGCCGATGAGCGTTGAGAAGCACAGCTCGAGCAGGATGCGCGGCTGGAACTCGCGTCGCAAGATAGTGAATTGTGCCACGATGTAGGCGACATAGGTAGCAGTGATCCAAAAGCCGAGCGTCTTGCCCGTGAGCATGGATAGGGTTGTGGCAAAGCACGTGAGCGCGGCGACGCCCAGGCCAGATGCCGTCTGGAGACTCATGCCGAGTGCCAGTACTGCAACGCCCGCCAGATACATCAGCATCCTGATGACGGTATGGAACCAATCGATCTTCTCGCCATTCATGATGATGAGCGGTCGCATGTTGCTACCCCGTCTTTTCGGTTGTGTGAAAAAACTGACCCGGACCGGCAAAAGAGGGTTATCGGAGGCACTGCTGCAAAAGCAGAAAAGCCGGCCCCACGGTCAGTCGTCTAGGAAGTGTCTCGCTGTGCCGGAATGGGACTAAAGGTCCAACGAGACGGGAAGAAAGCAAATGGCATTGCGTGGGCGATAAGATGCCAAGATGGTAGGGTGTGTCTTAGCATCCTATTGCCCACGTTCAACGAAATCGGTTTCGTTTGAGCCTAAGTATACGCACGGGATTTTATTTGCGAAGAGAAAAACAATAAAAAGGTGAACGTTCACCTAATCGCAACAACTCGTTGTCTGTAGTTGCGGTGGAATAGTTCCTGTTTTTGCTGCTGAAGGCCTTGAACAGGAACTATTCCACCGCAACTTATGATGGGGCGGGGGATGCGATAGTATTGCATGGTGGTATTCGATTAACCGAGGCTTCATCCGAGGGCTTTATGGAACAGCACCAGCATTATCAGAGCCTGCAAGATCAGGCATACAACGCATTGCGCTCCAAGATCATCTATGCCGAGCTCAAGCCCGGCACGCGCCTTTCGGCGATTGGTCTGGAAAAGGAGACGGGAATCGGGCGCACGCCCATTCGCGAGTCCTTTGTGCGCCTGCGCGAGCAGGAGCTGGTGGAAACGCGTCCCAAAAGCGGCACCTACGTTTCTAAGATCAGCATGGAACGCGCCGAGAATGCTTGTTTCTTGCGCGAGAAACTCGAGAGAAGCGTGCTTATTAAATGCTGTTCGGCCGCCTCGCCCGAGCAAAAGCAGCGGCTTGAGCAGGTTCTTACCGAGTCCGAGTCGCTCGACCATAGCGAGACGCGTCGTTTCTTTGACCTGGACAACCTGTTCCATGAGACGTGTTTTGTGATTGCCGGTCGTCACATGTTGTGGGATTGGATGAAGAGCATCAACACGCATTTTGAGCGATATAACTGGTTGCGTATGGTGTCGCAGGATTTGGATTGGGAGCCGATTCGTCGGCAGCATCGCCGGATTCTCGAGGCCATTAAGAGGGGCGATACCGATGCGGCGAGTTATCTGGCAGAGACGCACTTGCACCTGATGCCCGAGGAGCAGGGCCCGGTTATCGCCCTGCATCCCGACTATTTTGAGCTGTCCAAAGACTCGTTCATCTAATCAATCCCCATATAAGTTGCGGTGAAATAGGGACTGTTTTGTGACCTAGGTGGCGCAAACAGTCCCTATTTCACCGCAACTGCGTTGGGGTGTGACCGGGGCACAAAGATGCGGTGCCGCTTGGAGGAAAAGACCGGAAGCAAAGGTCCATTCCTCCAGACGGCGCCGCAGCTGTTTTGGTGGCTCGGCTTTTACCGAAGTGGCTCAGTTGAGCGCGACTGCCAGCCGATTATACAAAGCGGCTCGGGGGCGTGTCGCTTCCGTCACGTTCTATCAGCATACAAGACGGTTTTGGTTCTTGTTCGTGACGGAAACGGCGCGCTTCCGAGCCGCTTTAAAAGAAAGGGGGCGAGGTCTAGGGCACGCCCCCTTTCACGATAGAGAGCTAAACCTAGCCGCGGACCTTCTTGACGACGTCCATGGCCTCGCGGGCAATCTGCTCGACCTTGGAGAAGTCGCCATCGGCAAACAGGGCCGGCTTGACCATCCAGGTGCCACCGCAGGCGATGATGGCAGAGGAGCTCAGGTACTCCTCGACGTTGGCGGTGCTCACGCCGCCGGTAGGCATAAAGCGGTGACCGACAAACGGAGCGGCGAGGGCCTTGATGGTGTTCAGGCCGCCATACTGGGACGCGGGGAAGAACTTGGTGACCTTGAGGCCCAGGTTCTCGGCTGCGGTGACCTCGGAGGGGGTCACGGTGCCGGGAAGGACGGGCAGGTCGATATCGATGCAGTGCTTCACGACGTCCTCGTTGTAACCCGGGGAGACGATGAACTTGGCACCGGCGGCGCGGGCCTGCTCAACCTGCTCGACGGTCAGGACAGTGCCGGCGCCAACGCACATCTCGGGCTCGGCCTCGGCCATAGCGGCGATGCACTCGGCGGCGCAGGCGGTGCGGAAGGTGACCTCGGCGGACTTCATGCCAGCTGCCATAAGAGCGTGGGCGAGCGGGGCGGCGTCCTCGACCTTGTCGAGCACAACGACCGGCACGATGCCCAGGGACTCAAGCGTGGTGTAGAACTGATCGAACATGATGTTCCTTTCGATGTGTGGCGCGCATGAGCGCGTGATTACCAAATGTGCTGGTCAGGAGCCGATTTTGGATTGGTTATCGGAGGCACTGCTTGGGGTTCAAGCAATTCCAAAACCGGCTGCTCGACCAGTCATGTAGGGAATGCCAGACAAAACCGGAATGGGACTGGTGGTTTTGCCCGGCCGGAGGAATCGGGGAGCGGGCCGCAGGGGTATGGGATTGGAAAGCTGCGGCCCGCGGAATGGAGACGGACTAGCGCGCGACGCGGGTGCCACCGTCGGCGGCGGATGCCACGGCTGCGATCTCGCCTGCGGTCACCAAGTTGGAATCGCCCTTGATGGTGAGCTTGAGGATCGAAGCCGCAATCGCATAGTTGACGGCGTCCTGCGGGTCAAAGTCGTTGATGAGGGCATGGACGAGGCCGGCGTTGAAAGCGTCGCCGGCGGCAACGCCCTCGAGCACGTGTACGTCGTGAGCAGGGGAGAACCAGTGCTCGCCACTCTCGGCGTCAAAGAGCATGCCCATCCAGATGGAGCGCTCGACGCAGGAGATGTTGCGGACGACCGAGGCGACCTTCTTGCAGCCGTACTCGGCGCAGATCTGGCGGGCCATCTCGACGTAGGTGTCGCGCTCCTCGATGCCGTGGGCAAGGGAGCCAGAGACGCAGGTCATACCGAGGCCAGCAGGCGCATCCTCGTCGTTGGCGATGCAGATGTCGACGAGCGGCAGGAGTTCCCTCATGGTGGCCTGCGACTTCTCGGGCGACCACATCTTGCCGCGATAGTTCACGTCGCACACGGTCGTGATGCCCTTGGCACGGCAGGCGGTGAGGGCATCCTTGCAGGCGGCAGCCATCTCATCGGAGACGGCGGGGGTCACGCCGGAGAAATAGAAGACATCGATGCCCTTGAGGATCTCGTCCCAGTTAAAGACGTCGCGCTTGGCCATGTTGATGGCAGAGTACTTGCGGTCGTAGACGCAACCGTTACCGCGCTGCGAGGCACCGACCTCAAACACATAGGAGCCAAGGCGGTCGCCCTGACGCACGACGCGCGTGGTGTCGACGTCGTAGGCCTTCAGCGAACGCAGGGCGCACTCGCCCAGACGGTTGGCCGGGACAACGGAGACGTAAGCGGCCTTGTCGCCCTGGTAGGCCAGGGAAAGCGCAGTGTTGGCCTCGGCGCCGCCGTAGCGGACGTCAAACTCGGTTGCCTGCTCAATACGCAGGTGGTCTTTGGGTGAGAGTCTCATCATGATCTCGCCGAAGGTAAGAACCGTTTTACCCATGGTCGCGCAGCTCCTTTTACTCGTGCGTACACCTTTGATATGGCGTTGGCACGCAGGTGCCAAGACGGTAGGGTGCGTCTTTGCACCTGCGTGCCAACGCTCGCCGAAATCGGTTTACGAAATCGGTTTCGTTTCGAGTTGTAGTATACTCACCTACAGCGTTTTGCAACCGAGATTTTTAAAAAATGCCTAAAATGGCTCAGACTGCCGACATTGGGAAACGGGGTGCGCTATGGCGCAGATGAGAATCAAGGACATTGCCGCCGAGGCGGGCGTGAGCCCGGCCACGGTCTCGCGCTATCTCAACAACCGCCCCGGGCAAATGACCGAGGAGACCCGTGCTCGCATCGCGGCAGTTATCGAGCGCACCGGCTATCGCCCACGTGCCGCCGCGCGCAATCTGCGCAGCTCGCGTACGAACCTCATCGGTGTGATTCTGGCTGACATCGCCAACCCGTTCTCGAGCGCCATGCTCGAGGGCCTTTCCGCCAGCGCCGCGGCGCGCGGCTGCTCGCTCATGACGGCCATTAGCGGCAACGACCCCGCTAAGGAAGCGGAGTCGCTCACCAGACTTATCGATGCCGGCGTGGACGGCCTGGTCGTCAACACCTGCGGAGGCAATGACGAGGCGATCGCCGCGGCAGCGGGACGTCTGCCCGTCGTACTGCTCGACCGCGACGTTGCCGACGGCGGTATTGACCTGGTGACATCTAACAACCGTGAGCTGGTCGCCGGCTTGGTAGACGCCTTGGCAGCTGCGGGCAGCGAGCGTCTGTGCCTGCTCACCGAGGCAAGCGACGATAGCCCCGTGCGTCGAGAGCGCGCCGAGGCCTTTGCCGACGAGCTTTCGCGCCGCGGCCTTGCGGGCGAGGTCGTCACCCTGGCCGACGGTGGCGCCACGGGCGTTGGCCGTTTGGACAAGACCATCCGCGACTACGCGGGCAAAAGGCTCGGCCTTATCGCCGTCAACGGCCTGGTTTTCCTGCGTCTGACCGAGGCGCTGGCGCAGCTTGGTCCCTCGCTGCCGGCGGGGCTCAAGATCGCGACGTTTGACGACTACCCCTGGAACCATGTGCTCTTTGGCGGCGTCACCACGGCCGCGCAGGACACCCTCACCATTGCCGAGCGCGTAGTCGAGCGCCTTTCCGAGCGCATCGACGTCGTTACCACCACCGTGGGCGAGGCCGCAAAGCTGGCGCCCAAACGCATTGAGATCCCCGGCCACATCGAACACCGCGCATCGACCTCGCGCTAGCCTGTGTGATAATATATAGACAATGTCATACAGGAGGTATCCATGGCTGCGTCTGTGCTGAGTGTGCGAGTGGACTCGTCAATTAAAGACTCATTTGCCGAACTGTGCGAAGAGCTTGGCATGACTTCGTCTGTTGCGGTCAATATGTTTATGAGGCAGATGCTGCGCGAGCGCTCTCTGCCGTTTGTTCCTTCACTTGGTAAAAGCTCTGCGAGCGAAAGCGCCGCGACGGGCATTTTGGATACTGCCCAGATTGAGTCCGCCGTCCGCGAGGCGGCCTGCTCGATTCCCGCCATCAAAACCGTGATTCTTTTTGGTTCGTATGCCCGTGGCGAGGCGCATGCCGATAGTGATATTGACTTGCGTCTCGAAGTCGATCGCGAGCAGGGCTTTGGTCTTTTTGCGCTGTCGGCGTTTGGCGAGGCGGTGCGCAAAGAAACCGGGAGGCAGGTTGATCTCGTCTCTAGTGATCATCTTGATGACGAACTTGCCGCGGTAATCGAGCGCGAAGGAGTGATCCTTTATGATCGCGCGTAAGTCAGACGGCCTCCGCGCTCAAGAGGTTTTGGAAGCCATCTCCGAAACGAACGAGCGCATCAAGGCTTTTGATATCACCGAGGACCAGTTTCTGCATGCGAATGACGTGCGGACGAGGGCGTTGGCGGACTCCCTTTTGATGTGTGCGCTTAGGGTAACGGAAGAAGCGGGCAAGTTGTCGGAACGCTCGCAGCGGCTTCATCCCGAAATCGAATGGCGTGGAATTATCGGCATGAGAAATTATCTTGCGCATGATTACGGCAATGTCGACCGCTCGGTTGTTTGGGATGCAGTGACGATGGAGTTCCCTACGCTGGAACGGGCCTGTAGACAAATTGTCTCCGAATCTGAACGCTAACCACTCGTTCGCAACGGCCTGTTCGCGCACGTTTTTTGAGCGCTTGATACGCTTTAACCCTGCGGAAACATTTTTCTGCGATAGTATCTGCGATATAGACCAGTCGAAACCCGCCCGAAAGAAAGGGGAGCGACATGAACCAGCAGAACATCGATTACGTACTCCGCTCCGTAGAGCAGCGTGACATCCGCTTTGTGCGTCTGTGGTTTGTCGACATTCTCGGCCGCCTCAAGAACTTTGCCATTAGCCCCGAGGACCTCGAGGTCGCTTTTGAGGAGGGTATTGGCTTTGACGGCTCCGCCATCGAGGGCTTTGCCACGCCCGAGGAAGCCGACATGCTGGCGTTTCCCGATGCTTCGACCTTCCAGATCCTGCCGTGGCGCCCGAGCCACAACGGCGTCGCCCGTGTGTTCTGCGACGTGTGCACTCCCGATTGCAAGCCGTTTGCCGGCGACCCGCGCGATGCCCTGCGCCGCATGTTCCGCACGGCCGAGAAGGCTGGCTATCTGCTCAACGTGGGTGCCGAGCTGGAGTATTACTACTTCCCCGACGAGCACACGCCCGAGCCGCTCGACAACGTGGGCTACTTCGATCTTTCGGTGAGCGATGCCGCCCGCGACCTGCGCCGCAACACGGTTCTCACGCTCGAGAAGATGTCCGTGCCCGTGGAGTACACCTTCCACGCTGCCGGCCGCTCGCAGCACGGCATGAGCCTGCGCCACGCCGAGGCCCTGAGCATGTCCGACGCCATCACCACGGCCAAACTCATCATTAAGCAGCAGGCCTACGAGAGCGGTTGCCACGCCTCCTTTATGCCCAAGCCGTTGGCGGGCGAGGACGGCAGCGCTATGTTCCTGTGCCAGTCGCTATTCGACCACGACGGCAACAACGTCTTTTGGGGCGAGGACGACGAGAAGTACCACCTCTCCGATATCGCCAAGCACTACATGGCCGGCATCCTGGCGCATGCCCGCGAGATTAGCGCCATCACCAACCCCACGGTCAACTCGTACAAGCGCATCACCACAGGCGGCGACTCCGTGCCGCAGTACGCCACGTGGGGCCTGCGCAACCGCGCGAGCATGGTCCGCATTCCGGTCTACAAGCCCGGCAAACAGCTGTCCACGCGCATCGAGCTTCGCAGCCCCGACCCCATGGCCAACCCGTACCTGGTCAACGCCGTCACGCTGGCGGCTGGTCTGGACGGCATCGAGCGCAAGCTGGAGCTCCCGCCCGAGGCCACGGCCGAGACGCTCAAGCTCACCGACCGTCAGATGGTTGAGGCCGGCTACACGCCGCTGCCGCGCTCGCTCAAAGAGGCGCTCGACGTGTTTGAGGACTCGCAGTTTATGAAGGATGCCCTCGGCGAGCACATCCACAGCTTCTTCCTCAAAAAGAAACGCGACGAGTGGCATAAGTTTGAGTCTACGATCACCGAGTGGGAGATCAAGCACTACCTGGCGAACTCCTAATCGTGCTGGCTTGTTCCAGTACGATTGAGCTCATTTCTTTGGAGGCCGATATGTCCGAAAAGAGTGCCCTGTTCATGGCGCGCACGACGCGCTTCCACGAGTTTGCCCGCAGCTTGACGACCACTCTGGGTGTCGAGGTGAGCTTGGCAACCCCCGATTCGCCGACTGCGGCGCACGACTTTGACCTGCTGATCCTCGATTCCGATGGCATCCGCAGTGACCGCATCGATCAGATTGCCAAGTGGCTCGACGACCGCGGCGGCGTCCCCATGCTGGTGATCGTTGACGACGAGGCGCTCGGCACCCTGCGCCTGCCCAATCACGCGCATGCCGACTTTGTATGCCCCACGGCGACGCCCAACGAGCTCAAGGCTCGTGCGCAGCGCCTGATGGGCGAGGAGGAGACCGTTACCGCCGACGATGTGCTCAACATCGATAACCTCGAGATCAACCTGGCTACCTACCAGGTGACGCTCGATGGCGAGCCCATCGACCTGACGCTGATGGAGTACTCGCTGCTGAGCTTTTTGGCTACGCATCCCAACCGTGCCTACAGCCGCGAGGTGCTGCTGCACCGCGTGTGGGGCTTTGAGTACTGCGGCGGTACGCGTACCGTCGACGTGCACATCCGACGCATCCGCTCCAAGGTGGGCCCGCAGATTGCGGCGCACATCACCACCGTCCGCGGCGTGGGCTATCTGTTTAAGGACTAGATTTCCACCACAAAGGGGACAGGCACTTTTGTGGTGGTTTTGACGCAGGTACGGATTCCTTTCGGGTCTGCGGCAGAACTTAAGCCTTCCTAAAAGATTGCGTTCTCATACACTTGCGCCCGCATATTGGGGTACAACTCAACGTGAACAATGATGGCCCGCCACATGTTTGGCGGGCCTTTGGTTATTTGACGAAAGGATCGCAGCTATGAGCGAGTACGATTCCCAGCATCCCCAGGATGCGGGCCACGCCGGCGAGACTCAGCAGCAACCGCGCGTACAGGTTGAGTCGACGCCTGCCGACGGCAACATTCCCTACGTGCAGGCCTACGACACGCAGACCGGCAAGCCGCTGGGCGGCCAACAGGTCGTGAACAAGCACACGGTGGTCAAGACCAAGACCAAAAAGCTGCCGATCTTTATTACGGCACTCGCCGGCTGTGCCTGCGGAGCCCTGCTGGTCATTGCGCTCATTATGAGCGGCACGCTCGATATCGGTGGCGGCAAGAATGCCGTGACGGCGGGTGCTTCGGGTTCGTCGACGCAAAAGATCACCATTGACTCCGAGGACACCACGCTGGCCGAGGCCGTTTCTGCTAAGGCCCTGCCCTCCGTGGTTTCCATTACCGCCACTTCGAGCGGTAGCCAGAATGGCTCGCTTTCGCAGTCTGCCGACGAGTCGGACAGCTCGGGCAGCGTCGGTTCGGGTGTTGTGCTCGATACCGAGGGTCACATCCTCACCAACAACCACGTGGTCGACGGCTACGACCAGTACGTGGTCACCATGGACGACGGCACCACCTACGAGGCCGAGTTCGTGGGCAACGATGCTTCGAGCGACCTGGCCGTCATCAAGCTCAAGGACGCCGACGCCTCCAAGCTCACGCCGATCGAGATCGGCGACTCTTCCAAGCTCAACGTGGGCGAGTGGGTTATGGCCATCGGTTCGCCGTTCGGCAACGAGCAGTCTGTCTCCACGGGCATTGTGTCGGCGCTGTATCGCTCCACGGCCATGAGCTCTACCAGCGGCAACACTATCTACGCCAACATGATCCAGACCGATGCCGCCATCAACCCGGGCAACTCCGGCGGCGCGCTCGTCAACGACAATGGCGAGCTGGTGGGTATCAACTCGCTCATCGAGAGCTACTCGGGCTCCAGCTCGGGCGTGGGCTTTGCTATTCCCGTTAACTACGCCAAGAACATTGCCGACCAGATTATCGACGGTAAGACGCCGGTTCATCCGTACTTGGGCGCCACGCTTTCGAGCGTTAACGCGCTTAACGCCCGCACCAACAAGCTGAGCACCGATAGCGGCGCGTATGTGGCGAGCGTCGTCGAGGACGGTCCTGCCGCCAAGGCCGGCATTCAGAAGGGTGACGTCATCACCAAGCTGGGCGACGACGAGATCACGAGCGCCGATGGCCTGATCATCGCGCTGCGCAGCCACGAGGTGGGCGAGAAGGTCGAGATTACGCTCGTGCGTGGCAAGGAAGAGAAGAAGGTCACGGTCGAGCTGGGCTCTGACGAGGAGTTGCAGAACCAGCAGCAGAACGACAGCGCGACCGACACCGGCAACGGCGGTATTACCGACGAGCAGCTGCGCCAGTACCTGGAGGAGCTGCTAGGCCAGCAGGGCCAGGGCCAGGGCTACGGCCAGGGTTACTAACGAGCCGTATCGCACATATCGAAGCCAGAGGGGCTGTCCCGCCAACGCGGGGCAGCCCCTCTTTTCGTACCGATCCCTTGGGGACGGAGGAAAACGGATCACTTGGGGCTGACAAGAGGCCTGGTTCGTAATGGTCTGGACAGTTAGTTCAGATACGTATAAATCTGGGGCAGCTTGGGATGCGTTTTAAGCATTTTTTGATTGGGATGGGGCTCGAATGGGTGTTTGGAAGGGAGAGCGGGACGTTTACATGGTCTCGAGGAGCCCAAATTAGTTGAAACAGGGGTGTTCGTGCCTGATTCAGCTCTAGGATTTATACGTATCTGAACTAACTGTCCACCCCAGTCTGGCGGCTGCCGATTCGGTGCGGTTCGAGACCGCTATTCGGCCTCATTGCGACCGGTGGTACTCTAGTATCCGTTTGAAATCGAGCGAAGGAGTGCCGCTATGGAGCAATCGAGCCTGTTTGGTGACGGCGTGGACATCGATACCGAAACGCCCGCGAGCGCGGATGCCGCCGCACCGGCCGACGCCCGTGCCCAGGCGGCAGCGCGTGCGGCCGAGCTGCGCCACGAGCTCGATTACCACGCCTATCGCTACTACATGCTCGATGCGCCCGAGATCACGGATGCCGCCTTTGACAAAATGCTCGTTGAGCTGCAGGAGATCGAGGCGACCTACCCCGACCTGGTGACGCCCGACAGCTATACCCAGCGCGTGGGCGGCTATGTGAGCGAGCAGTTTACGCCGGTCACGCACATGGCACGCATGTATTCTATGGACGATGCCATGGATTTGGACGAACTCGACGCGTGGCTCCAGCGCACTGAGGATGCGCTTGGTGCCGGTAGCGTCACTTATACCTGCGAGCTTAAGATCGACGGTCTGGGCGTGGCACTTACCTACCAAAACGGCACCTTTGTGCGCGCCGCCACGCGCGGCGACGGCACCACGGGCGAGGACGTATCGCTCAACGTGCGCACCATCAAGGATGTGCCCATGCATCTGTCCGAGGCAGCGCTCGCCCACATGGCCGCCGATCGCGAGCGCACCATCGAAGTACGCGGCGAGGTCTATATGCCCAAGGGCAGCTTTGTTCGTCTGAACGACGAGGCCGATGCCGAGGGTCGCGACCCCTTCGCCAACCCGCGCAACGCCGCCGCCGGCAGCCTGCGCCAAAAGGATCCCAAGGTCACGGCACGCCGTGACCTGGCCACCTTTATCTATGCCATTGCCGATACCGACCCGCTGCACGTCCACAGCCAGCGCGAGTTTCTGGACTGGCTGCGTAGCGCCGGCTTTAGCGTCAACCCCAACGTGGCTCGTTGCGCCACGCCGGCCGAGGTCCACGAGTTCTGTGCCCAGGCGTTCGAGCATCGCGGTGACCTGGACTACGACATCGACGGCGTGGTTGTAAAGGTCGATAGCTTCCAGCAGCAGCTCGACTTGGGCTTTACCGCCCGCGCGCCGCGCTGGGCCATCGCCTTTAAGTTCCCGCCCGAGGAAAAGCAGACCGTCCTGCGCGAGATACGCATCCAGGTGGGTCGCACCGGCGTGCTCACGCCGGTCGCCGAGTTCGACCCGGTGACGGTTGCCGGCTCCACCATTGCGCGCGCCACGCTGCACAACATCGACGAGATCCGTCGCAAAAACGTGCGTGAGGGCGATACCATCATCGTGCACAAAGCAGGCGATGTAATCCCCGAGGTCGTGGGCCCGGTGCTCGACAAGCGCCCGGCCGATTCGGTCGACTGGCACATGCCCGAGGTCTGCCCCGTGTGCGGCAGCCCCGTGGTCCACGAGGATGGCGAGGTTGCCTACCGTTGCGTTTCCATCGACTGCCCCGCGCAGCTCAAGGAGCGCCTGCTCCATTGGGTGAGCCGCGGCTGCATGGACGTCGACGGCCTGGGCGACGAGATCGTCGACAAGATGATCGCCGCCGGCCTGATTCACGACGTCGCGGACTTCTATCAGCTCACGGTCGACGACATCGCCGGCCTGGACACGGGGCGCACTTATGCCAGCTCCAACAGCAAAAAGGGCGTCAAGAAGGGCGATCCCATTCCGGTGGGCCTCAAGACGGCCGGGAAAATCATCGCCGAGCTCAACAAGTCCAAGAGCCAGCCGCTCGGCCGCGTGCTGTTTGCCCTGGGCATCCGCCACGTGGGCAAGAGTGCGGGCGAGGTCATCGCCGAGCGATTCCTGTCGATTGACAAGCTCATCTTGGCGAGCGAAGAGGACATCGCCGAGTGCGAGGGCATCGGTCCCAAGATTGCGGCGAGCGTCAAGCAGTTCCTGGCCGTGCCCGAGAACCTTGCCGTGCTGGAGCGCCTGCGCCAGGCGGGCCTGTCGCTCGAGGTCGACTTGGGCGCCGCTCACGCGCAAGCCGCAGCCGACGCTGGCGTGGCAGGCGAGCTCGCCGACGCACAGCCACTCGCGGGTCTGACCTTCGTGCTCACCGGCACGCTCGTCAACCGCACGCGCGACGAGGCGGGTGCGGCGCTCAAGGTGCTCGGCGCCAAGGTATCGGGTAGTGTTTCAAAGAAGACGAGCTATCTGGTCGCCGGCCCCAAAGCGGGCTCCAAGCTCACCAAAGCCGAGCAGCTGGGCGTACCCGTGCTGGACGAAGACGCGCTCGAGCAGATCCTGGCGACTGGTCAGGTGCCCCAGGCTTAGTGCATCGATAATCAAATTAGAAAACCTCCCGGAAAGGTTGATGCTTTCCGGGAGGTTTTTATTTGGGCGTGGTGGCGGGCAGCATGATCTGCGTCATGTAGGTTGCTGAGGGTGACCCTGCGGAGCGGTGTCGCTCCGGAGCGATAGAAGATTCATACAAAGCAAAGGGGCCCGCAGTGAGGTCCCACAACGGGGCTGCCCCATTGTGATGAGTTTTATACACGTTAACATTAATATTAACGTGTATACTGAGCAGTGAAGATATATGTTGAGAGGAGCAGTTATGGTTACCGTCGCGTTTTCGGAACTGCGCCAAAACCTTACGCAGGTGGCCGAAAAGGTTGCCAATGAGGGCGAGGAGGTTGTGGTCTTCAAGCGGAGCAAGCCGTTGTTCAAGATTGTACCGCTCGACTATCAAGGCCCGGTTGCAGTGGAATATGACGCTGCCCAGGAGCGCGGGGGTGCAAAGCCGACGCGCGGCACGGGCAAGCCCAAGCGCGACGTGGGTACGATGTGGCATCCCAAGATCACCTGGAAGGAGATCCGCGAGATGCTCGCGGAGAACGAGGACTACCAGGAGTATCTCGATATCGTAGCCAAAATGCCAAAAGGAACGCCGCTCGATACGATGACGGTTGAAGATGAAAAGCGCGTCGCGAGGGAGCGCTACCTATGAGAGCATTTCTCGATACCAATTTTCTGCTCGATTGCGTGCTTCCGGGCCGGCCGGAGCACGCAGCGGCGCAAACGATCAAGGGGCTCGTCGACGTGGGGCTTATCGAAGGCGTTGTTTCGGCCTGCTCTCTCAAGGACGCGTATTACATTCTCACCAAACAGGCCGGCGAGGCGCGCGGGCGCGAGGTAGTGCGCGACTGCCTTAAGAGCTACTCGGTAGAGTCTCTCGACCAAGAGGCTTGTTTTGCCTCCGCCTATTCCGATGAGCCGGACTTTGAGGACGGCTGTATCCGTGCGATGGCCGAGCGTGCCGGCGTGGACTTTATTATCACGCGTGACCGCGCCGCTTTTGTGCGCTCGACCATCAAGACCTTCTCGCCTGCAGAGTTCATCCGTGCGTTTCCGATTCCGGAGGAGTAAAACCGCCATATCGGGGACTGTCCCCGGCGTTTAGCGAGCTTGTTGGGAGGCTCCTGGTTCAGTGACTGTTACAAAAAACGGCTATAGCAAATTTGTTGTACTTCGATCCGAGGACTACGACCTCATGGTTCAGGAACAGGCTAAGGCTCGTCTGATGGCTCGTATAGCTGTGGCCGAGCGGGAGCGTGCTGCTGGCACGGCGCGTGATGCCTTTGAGGCTCTCGATGACCTTGAGGCAAAATATGGCCTATAACGTCAAGATTCTGCCTTCAGCCGAACGTTTTCTAGGCAGTTCTTATCTGGACGGGGCAACCGGCACCGTGATTTGCGTCACGTAGGTTGTGGGGTCGTCGCTGATGATGTCGTCGATCAGGGCGATCTCGCGTTGCCCCGCTACGCCACCAGCTTGTCAAAAGCCCCGCGCCGGTTGAGTACGGTAAACGCGACAACACAGATGACCGCCGACAAAATCGATCCGCACGGCGAGGCGATGCCCATGGGAAACAGCGTGTCGGAATAGGCGTTCGACAGCAGCCACGCGCCCGGCACGCGAATGAGCGCCACGGCTAGTACGTTGTGCGCAAAGCCGATGTAGCTCTTGCCATATGCAGCGAAAAAGCCGCTAAAGCAAATGTGAATGCCGGCAAAAATCGCGTCGAAAATGTAGCTGCGCATATAGCCGGTGCCGGCGGCGACTACTGCAGCGTCCTTGGCAAAAAAGCCAATAAACGCCGGTGCCACCAGCCACATCAGCGCCGTGATCAGGCAGCCGTACACCACCGAGATCGTCATGGCATCTTTGAGTACCTGACGCGCGCGGTCACCCTTGCCCGCGCCGACGTTTTGCGCCGTGAGTGCGCTGACGGTGGCGCCCATGGAGCTCGGCACAATGAACAAGAAGCTGATCATCTTCTCGACCAGGCCCACGGCGGCGGCGTCGACCAAGCCGCGGTGGTTGGCGATGACGGTGATAAACATAAACGCCACCTGGATGCAGCCGTCCTGCACGGCCACGGGCACGCCGATCTTAAGAATACTGCCGAGCACCTCGGGCTGGGGGCGCAGGTCGCTGCGCTTAACGTGGATGTTCGTGCGGCGGCTCTTAAGCCACACGAGCGCGAGGGCAACGCTGGCCGTCTGCGCGGTCACCGTGCCGAGTGCCGCGCCCACGGGGCCGAGCCCCATGTGCCCGATAAACAGAAAATCGAGCGCGATGTTGATGATGCACGCCACGCCGATCACGTACATGGGCGAGCGCGAATCGCCCAGCCCGCGAAAGATGGCCGAAAGAATGTTGTACGCGGCGATAAAGGGAATGCCCATAAAGCAGATACGCAGGTAGGCGGCGGTGCCTTCGACTGCCTCGGCCGGCGTGCCAATGAGTGCCACGATCTGCGGGCACAGCGCAAGCAGGACGGCGGCCAGTACCACTGAGACACCCATAAAGAGCGTAATGGTGTTGCCGATGGCGGTCTCGGCGCGATCGAAGCGACGCGAACCCACGGCGTGGCCGACGACCACCGTCGTTCCCATGGCCAGGCCCACGAGTGCCACGGTAATCATATAGAGCGTCTGAGCGCCATTTGCCACGGCGGTGATGCCGGCGGCGCCGCTAAACTGCCCCATCATGTACAGGTCGGCCATGCCGTAGAGCATCTGCAAAAAGTACGAGAGCATATAGGGCAGGGCAAAGACCGCGATGGTCTTAAGGACATTGCCGCGTGTGAGGTCGTGTTCCATGGGCGGGGCTTTCTGGCTGGGTTTGTTTACGTACCAGTGTAGTGAAAACCCTATAACGATTGTAGAGTCAAGGTTTGTGATGACGCCGGAGCGAAAAAGTCTCGCGCACCATTATTCCGAGTGAATATGGACACACATCACGAGAACTCGCCGCCGGCGCTAACCTTGCAGAAAACGATTTCGGAATACTTGACACCATTATTCGGCGCGCAATAATACGTGCGTTTGCGAACAACGTTTGATGGGGGTTGAACCTGCGTGCGCAATCTCAAAATACTGTTTTCCTATCTAGGGGCATACCGTCGCGATGCCATCCTCGGCGTGTTCTTTGTGTCGGTCGAGACGGTGCTCGAACTGTTTATCCCGGTCATCATGGCCAACATCATCGATGTGGGCGTGCCTGCGGGTGATATCAACTACATGCTGCTGCAGGGCGCGTACATGTTGGTGTGCGCTGCGCTTTCGCTGGTACTGGGCTTGGGTTATGCCCGCACGTCCGCCCGCGTTGCCTCGGGCCTAGGCGCTAACCTGCGCGAGGCCGAGTACAAAAAGATTCAGACGCTCGCTTTTGGTAACCTGGACAACTACGACGCCAGCTCGCTCGTCACCCGCATGACCACGGACATCACCGTTATCCAAAATGCTGTGGGCAACGGCTTTCGCCCTATGGTGCGCGGCCCGGTGACGCTTATCGTCGGCCTTATCTACGCGCTGATGCTGTCGCGCCCGCTCGCCACCGTCTTTGCGATCATCTTGCCCGTGCTGGCAATCGTGCTGGGCGTCATCACCTATCGCGTGAGCCCGCTCTACCGCCAACTCCAGACCTCGATGGACCACCTCAACGGCGTGGTACAGGAAGACCTCACCGCCGTGCGTGCCGTCAAGGCCTACGTTCGTACCGAGCACGAGGAGGCCAAGTTCGACACCGTCAATACCGAGCTTGCGCGCACTGCGACAAAGACCTTTGGCAGCGCGGTGCTCAACCTGCCGGTGTTTCAGCTGTCGATGTACGTGGCTGCGCTCTCCATCCTGTGGATTGGCGGCCGCATGATTCTCGCCGGCAAACTGGGCGTGGGCTCGCTCACGGGCTTTATGAGCTACGTGCTGCTGATCATGAATTCGCTCATGATGATTTCCAACGTGTTTTTGCTGCTCACGCGCGCTCTTACGAGTGTGGGCCGTATCGCCGAGGTGCTCGATGAGGAGCCCTTTATCGTCAACCCCGCGGGAGACCTCGCGATTGCGGCGCCAGCGGACGGCAGTATCGAGTTTCGCGACGTTTCCTTTAAATACCGCGCGGATGCAGCCGAGGATGTGCTCGAGCATATCGACCTTCGCATCGAGAGCGGCTCGACGGTGGGCATCCTCGGCGGCACGGGCTCGGGCAAGAGCTCACTTGTGCAGCTGATTGCGCGCCTGTACGACGCTACCGAGGGTGCCGTGCTTGTGGGCGGACGTGACGTGCGTGACTACGACCTCGCCGCCTTGCGCGACGCCGTGGGCATTGTGCTGCAAAAGAATGTGCTGTTTACGGGTACCGTGCGCGAGAACCTGCAGTGGGGCAATCCGCAGGCGTCGGACGATGAGCTCCTCGCGGCTTGCCGCGCGGCGTGCGTGGACGAGTTCCTTGATCGCATCGGCGGGCTGGACGGCGAGTTGGGCCAAGGCGGCGCCGGTGTCTCGGGTGGCCAGAAGCAACGTCTGTGCATCGCGCGCACGCTGCTCAAGCATCCGCGCGTGCTCATTTTTGACGACTCCACCAGCGCGGTCGATATGGCGACCGACGCTAAGATTCGCGAGCACATCGCCCGGATTTCCGATACGACCGTGCTCATCATCGCCCAGCGCATCGCGAGCGTCATGGATGCCGATCGCATTGTGGTGCTGGACGACGGTCGTGTCCACGGCGTGGGCACGCACGAGGAACTGCTGGCGGGCGACAACATATACCAGGAGATTTACGCCTCGCAGATGGAGTTTGCGGGGAACGCGGACGCCGGCGATGGCAACGACGGTGGCTGCGCGAATGATCCATTTTCCTCTGTCGCATGCGGATCACCCTTGGAAGGGGGTGAGCGCCATGCCTAAGACCGCAGCCCAAGCACGCCCGGCCGACCTCAAGCGCACTGTGCGTCGCTTGCTCTCCTACATGGGGCATGCCAAGTTCTCGTTGCTCGCGGTGGGCGTGCTCGCCTCCGTCGCCGCCATCGCGAGCCTCGCCGGCACCTACATGGTGCGCCCCATCGTTAACGGTTTGGCCACGGGCGGGGAGGAACTGCTTGCCAGGCAGGTCATCCTGACGGCGATCATCTACGCCGCGGGCGTGCTCTCGGCCCTGGGCTACTCACAGATCATGGTGCGTGCGGCCCAACGCGTGGTGTCCGATATTCGCCGCGACCTGTTCGCGCACATCCAGACGCTGCCGCTCAGTTATTTTGACAGCACGCGCTCGGGCGACATCATGAGCTTTTTCACCAACGACGTCGACACCGTCTCCGAGGCGCTCAACAACAGCTTTGCCAACGTGATTCAGGCCGCCATTCAGGTTGTGGGCACCACGGCCATGCTCATCATCCTTAACTGGCAGCTCACGATTATCACGCTCGTGTGCGATGCGGCCATTGTGCTGTATGCGCGCTACTCGGGCGCGCGCTCTAAGCGCTTCTTTGCCGCCCAGCAGGCATCGCTTGGCGACCTGGACGGATATATCGAAGAGATGGTCTCGGGCCAAAAGGTCATCAAGGTCTTTAACCGCGAGGCGGCGAATGTTGCCGGCTTCACCTGCCGCAACGACGAGCTTCGCCGCACCGGCACCGCCGCCGTGAGCTATGCCAACTCCATGGTGCCCATGACCGTCGTGATTGGCTACGTCAACTATGCCATCGTCGCCGTGGCGGGCGGCATGCTCTGCATCAAGGGGCTCGCCGATGTGGGCGCACTTGCAAGCTACCTGGTCTTTGTGCGCCAGGCCGCCATGCCCATCAACCAGTTTACGCAGCTCGGCAACTTCTTGCTCAACGCGTTGGCCGGTGCCGAGCGCCTGTTTGCGGCTATGGACCTTGAGCCCGAGGTGGACGAGGGCTGCGTGGAGCTGGTGCAGACGGGCGATGCCGCGTGGGCGTGGAAAATTCCCGAGGGCCAGGGCGTGGGCGTCTACGGGCACCTGCATGACGTGGCAGCCGTTGATGAGTCGGGCCGCGCGGTGGCCGCCGACGGCACCGAGCTCACGTGCGGCTTGGTCCCGCTTGCCGGCGACGTGCGCTTCCATGCCGTGGACTTTTCCTACGTGCCGGGCGCCCGTGTGCTCACGGACCTCAACCTGTTTGCCAAGCCGGGGCAAAAGATTGCGTTTGTGGGCTCCACGGGCGCCGGCAAGACGACCATCACCAACCTCATCAACCGCTTCTACGAGGTCGATGACGGCGAGATCACGTACGACGGCATCGACGTCAAGCACATTGCCAAGGCCAGCCTGCGCGGGTCGCTCGGCATTGTGCTGCAGGATACGCACCTGTTTAGCGGCACCATTGCGCAGAACATCCGCTTTGGCAAGCTCGACGCGACCGACGAAGAGGTGCGCGCCGCTGCTGAGGCCGCCTGCGCCGACTCGTTTATCCGCCGTCTGCCGCGGGGCTACGACACACCGGTCACGGCCGACGGCGCCAACCTGTCGCAGGGTCAGCGTCAGCTGCTCGCCATCGCGCGCGTGGCCGTCGCCGATCCGCCGGTGCTCATCCTGGACGAGGCCACGAGCTCCATTGACACGCGTACCGAAAAGCTCATCGAGCGCGGTATGGACCGCATCATGCGCGGTCGCACCACGTTTATGATCGCGCACCGCCTGTCCACTGTCCGCGACGCCGACGCCATCATGGTCCTCGAACACGGCCGCATCATCGAGCGCGGCACGCACGAAGAGCTGCTCGCCCAGCACGGCGAGTACTGGCAGCTGGCGCATGGCTTAAAAGAGCTGGATTAACCCGTTCGAGCACGATGCTTTGATCTCTCCGTGCCCCTCGCCTCAAACCATCACAACATTCGACGTTTTTCGCCAAAATCGGGAAAAGCAACGAATGTTGTGATGGTTTTTCTGCCACTCGACCGGGTGGAATCGCTTTCTTGCGCACGAAGGTGTGCGGACCCGTGGGCAGGGGAATAAGGTTGGTTATCCGACTCCATTGGAGGGCTCATGGACCTGCCGATCGTCCTGTCCCATAAGACTGCCTGGCTGTACCACAACGTGGCGCGCCCGTCCGAGCCGCTCTCGCGAGCAAGCAGCCTATACGATGAGGACTCGCTTGCTAACGAGGCGGAGCCGACTGCGGGCCTGCCCAAATTGGGACTCGATGCCAAGGGGCTGAGGGCTTCAACGGCGGTTGGGATCGTTACCGACTATCTGGTTTCGCTCGGTATTCCACGAGAAGAGCTCGATCATATCGATACGCTCGTCAACTTCGATTTTGAGCGCTCGACGCCGACTGGATTTAGGTGCCACGTGTTTGGGGCGCCGGTACCTCCAGGCCATCTTATCGAGGTGGCAGAGGGCCTTCTGGTGGTTGATGAGGCCATGTGCTTTGTCCAGGCGGGTTCGTGGATGAGCGAGCCCGAGCAGCTGGAATATGGCTACGAAATCTGCGCCCGATACCATTTGAATCATCTGTCGACAGGCGATTATATCGAGATGGGGCAGAGGTATACCGTTGCCGACTTGATTACTTATTGCAATGAGAACCGATCTCGTCAGGGGGCTATACGCGCGGCCGCCGTGCTCAAGCGCGTGCACGATGGCGCGCGGTCGCCCATGGAGACGGCCACCGCAATCATGGTCGTAGCAAAACGTTCCCAGGGCGGGCTGGGATACGCCAAGGTTGAGCTCAACCATAGGGTCGATGTTCCCAACGAGTTCAAGTATCTCGCAAAGGCCGGGTATTTCGAGATCGACGTATATGCGCCTGCGAGCGGTACGGGGATTGAATACAACGGCTCGGACCATCTTGATAAACAGCGCAGCGCGTCGGATGCGGAGCGTATGACCGTGCTGAGCGCGCTGGGCTTTAGGATGATCGTCCTCACCGGGACTCAGTTTGCCCACCAGCTGCAATTGCACCGGGCGATGAATGCCATCGCGCTCGCTATGGGCCTTAAGTGCGACCGAAGCGAAGCGTTCCAGAAACGTCAGAACGACTTGCGAGAGTTCGTGATTCGACACTGGGATGGCGGCCTTTAGGGGCGCTTTGGTCCTTCCGCGGGGTGCTGTGGGCAGGCAAACCATCACAACATTCGACGTTTTTTGCCAAAATCGGGAAAAGCATCGAATGTTGTGATGGTCTGTGCTGAGGATGGGCTTGGGAAGCCGGTCTTGCTTGCAAAGGCCTTTCGTGTCGTACGTATGTCGACCCATTCTTCCCGTGCGGTACTATATTCCCTGAAGATTAAAGACCGGTGCGAGGGGAGGGCTGCGTGGACGGGCACGTGCAACATGACGGTTTTGGCCGCGATATCAACTACCTGCGCATTGCCGTTACCGACAAGTGCAATTTCCGCTGCATCTATTGCATGCCGGCCGATGGCGTGGCGCCCCGCGCACACGACGAGCTGCTCAGCGCCGAGGAAATCGCCCGCTTTGTGCGCTTGGTGGCGGGGGAGGGCATTCGCCGCGTGCGCCTGACGGGTGGCGAGCCGCTGGTCAGCCGCCGTATCATCCCGCTCATCCGCGACATCCGCGCGATTCCGCAGATCGAGGACATCTCGCTCACCACCAACGGCGCCCTGTTGCCCAAGCTGGCGCCACAGCTCAAAGATGCCGGTCTTAACCGCGTCAACATTTCGCTCGATACGCTCGACCCTACGCTGTTTGGAAAGATCACGCGTCTAGGTCGACTCGAACAGACCATGGCTGGTATCGATGCGGCGCTGGCTTGGGGCTTTGAGCCCGTTAAGGTCAACTGCGTTGTTGTGCGCCGGCTCAACCAGGATGTGGCGGCCCTCGCGCGCTTGACCGTCGATCGCCCCATCCACCTGCGCTTTATCGAATATATGCCCATCGGCGACGAGCACACGAGCTCGCATTGCGCTGTGGACCCGCATGCGCCCGCGCTCAATCCCGAGCTGTGGGATGCGAGCGATACCGTGCCGAGCGGCGAGCTGCGGGTGCGCATCAATGCCGGGGCCACCGCGGCGGGCCTGGGCGAGCTCGAGCCGCTCGACATCAACGACGCTCCTGCCGGCGCGGGCCCTGCACGCTACTGGCACTTTCCGGGCGCGGCGGGAACGGTTGGCTTCATTAGCGCCATGTCCAATCATTTTTGCGCGAGCTGCAACCGTCTGCGCCTGACGGCCGATGGCAACGTGCGTCCGTGCCTGTTTAGCGATGCCGAGTATTCGGTGCGTGAGGCGCTGCGCCGTGGTGATGATATGCAGGTACTTTCGATTTGGCGCGATGCCGTGGCCCACAAACCGCAGGAACACGCGATAATTGAGGGCACGCAACGATTTATGTCCCAAATCGGAGGATGATCATATGGCCAAGAGCAGGTACGCCGATGCCACCAAGGCCGCTCGCAGGGCCGCGATGTCTGCCCACAAAGCCACGGCTGCGGCGAATGCTGGTAACGCCGACGCTGTCTCTTATACACATCTGACGCTGCCGACGAATTAGACGGTGTAGATC
>UQIK01000005.1 GCA_900541125.1 uncultured Collinsella sp. | reverse complement strand
CACTTAATGTGGCCTCCGTCGTGAGCAGGACTGTAGAGCAGGAAACTTCATCAGTGCCCGCCCCACGGGAAACCGTCGGGATAGACCAGTTCAGATGGGGCTTTGATGCATGGGTGGTCTGTTGTTGTGCAAATGGGTATCATACTGTGGTTATTGCATCGACTCTACGATGCATTGTTGTATGTGCCCGGCGGTCGGTTTGCCAGAAGCGCCCCGTCGGTTGTTCCAGACCCGTTTCGAAGAAAGGAAACAACACTCACCTATGGCAGCTAAAAAATCATCTCCCTTGAAGATCATCCCGCTCGGCGGCCTTGACGGCATCGGCAAGAACATGACGGTCTTCGAGTGCGGCGACGACATGGTGCTCGTCGACGCCGGCCTCATGTTCCCGGATGACTCCCAGCCTGGTATCGACCTGGTGCTTCCCGACTACACCTATGTTCTGGAGAACGAGGAGAAGCTCCGCGGTATTGTCGTCACCCACGGCCACGAGGACCACACCGGTTCGCTTCCGTATCTGCTGCAGGACCTCAACAATAAGGTGCCCATCTTCTCGAGCAAGCTGACGCTCGGCTTTATCGAGGGCAAGCTCTCCGAGTTCCGCATCCGCGCACCTAAGTTCCGCGAGGTCAAGGGCGGCAGCCATGTCAACCTCGGCGGCATCTCGCTCGACTTCTTCTCGATGACGCACTCCATCCCCGGCGCTCTGGGCGTGTTCATCCGCACCAATCAGGGCACCGTTATGCACACCGGCGACTTTAAGCTCGACCAGACGCCCATCGACGGCGTCACGCCCGATTATGCCGCTATCAGCCGATTTGCCAAACAGGGCATCGACCTGCTGCTTTCCGACTCCACCAATGCCACGGTTCCCGGCTTTACCAAGTCCGAGGCCGAGGTTGGTCCCAACCTGCTGCACGCCATCAAGAACGCGCCGGGTCGCGTGTTCGTCGCGTCTTTCTCGAGCCACATCCATCGTCTGCAGCAGATCTGCGATGCCGCCCGCAAGTGCGGTCGTAAGGTCGTTGTGACCGGTCGCTCCATGCTCACGAACACCCGCGTGGCGCGTGAGCTGGGCTACCTCAACATCGATGACGCTGATATCATCGATGCCTTCGATATTGATAACCTGCCCGACGACAAGATCGTCGTCATGTGCACTGGTTCGCAGGGCGAGCCGCTGTCGGCCCTGTCCCGCATGGCCAATGGCGAGCACAAGACGCTTTCCATCCACGAGGGCGATACCGTTATCCTCTCGGCAACTCCTGTTCCCGGCAATGAGAAAGCCGTCCAGCAGGTCGTCAACAGCCTGGCTAAGCTCGGCTGCGACGTGTGGGATAAGAACCGCGCTCTCGTCCACGTCTCCGGTCACGGTAGCCAGGAGGAGCTCAAGCTCCTGATGGCCATGGCCAAGCCCACGTACTTTATGCCGGTTCACGGTGAGGCCGTGCATCTGCGCGCCCATGCCCAGCTGGCCCGTAAGATGGGTCTCAAGGACGATCATATTTTTATCCTCGATAACGGCGACACGCTCGAGATGCGCGGCGGTATCGTCAAGCGCGGTACGCCCGTCGAGTCCGGCGTCGTCTATGTTGACGGCCTGCGCATCGGCGACACCGACCCCATCGTCCTGCGCGACCGTCAAAAGCTCGCCAACGACGGTATGGTCACGGCCGTTGCCATCGTCTCGCTCAAGCACAAGAAGATCGAGGCCATCGAGTTCTCGGGCCGCGGTGTTTCGTTTGCCATCGACGATCAATTCTCCGAGGATGCCTCCGCGTCCATCATGAAGACGATCGAGAAGGGCAAGTTTAGCTTTACCAGCAGCGGCTCCGATGCCATTCGCAAGGCCGTGCGCGATTCGCTCTCCAACTTCATTTGGAGCCGTACGCGTACCCGTCCGATGATCATCCCGGTCGTCATGGAGGTTTAGTTTGGCGCGCGGATCTGCACAAAACGCCAAAGGCAATAAAGCCAACAACCAACCGGCATCTGCTAAGGGTGCCGGTTCCCATCTGCGTGCCAATAAGGGCCATGAGGCAGACTTCGACGATTTTGAGCCCTTGGTCGAGCCTTCGGCCAATCGCGATATCGCCGGCGTGGTCATTGCCGTTTTGGCGATCGCGTCCTTCATTGCCGTTATCTCACCGGCAACTGCGCCCGTGACGGCTGCTGTTGCCGGGTTCTATCACCTGGGCTTTGGCCTGGGCGCCTACGTGCTGCCGATCGTCATCTTGCTTTTTGCCGCCACGCTCTTTTTGGGTGAGGACTCGCCGCTCAACGTGCGCTCTGTTGCGGGCGGCGCCGTGGTCTTTATCGCCGTCGTCTCCATTCTTTCGCTGATGGTGCCGGGCACGAGCGATTCGTGCGACCTTATGTTTACGCCGCAGAACCTTTCCGTGTCGGGCGGCTACATTGGCGCCTTTATCGCAAGTGCCTTGCAAAACGCTCTGGGTAAACCTATCGCCATGGTTGTCTTGCTGGGGCTTGTCGTCGTTGGTTTGGTCATTATCGGTTTTTCGGTGGGTGGCGTTTTGCGCTCTGCCCGCGACCGTGCGGCAGATTTTGCCGAGCGCCGTCGTGCCGATGTTAACGCGAGTCCGTGGGGTGACGACGAAGCCCTGTCGGTGCCCGGCGTTGCCCGTCCGCACCTGAGCATTCTTCGTCAAAAGGGCTCCGATGCTGCCGTGACCACGGTCATGGGTAACGATGTGGACCCGGTTTTGGACGATGACGACGAGGATGAGGATCCGTTTGTCGACGTGTCCGATGCCGTGGAGGCCGAGCGCGCTAAGACGACGCTGCTACCGCGCCGTCATGCCAAGAAGGGCAAGGCTGCGCCTAAGCTCAATACGAGTGAGCCCGACCCGTCTTGGTCCGATAGTGAGATTGAGCTCACCGAGGGCGATGACGAGGACGATGAGGCTCCGATTGAGACCGCAAAGACAACTTTGCTGCCGCGTCCCCATGCAAAGCGCGGCCAGGTAACCGGCCAGCTTTCGATGGAAGACAACCCCGATAAGATCGACGAGTCCGAGCCGCCGTTTGCCGTGAATCCCGTCTCGGCCGCACCTCAGATTCCCGACTTTCTGAAGCATCCCAAGGTTGCCGATGCGCCTGCCTCGAGTGCCGTCGAATCGGCTGCGGCTAGCGATGGGGGAGCGGACGGCGGCGCCGCAGATAATGAGGGCGAAGAAGAGGACGGCCTCAAGCTTCCGCCGCTCGAAATCCTGCATGCCAATCCGCAGTCGGCTTCCTCTGCGTCTTCTGACAAGGAGCTGGAACAGACTGCCGAGTCGCTTCAGTCCACCTTGCTGGAGTTTGGTCGTAGTGCCCGCGTGGTCGGCTGGATCGCCGGCCCCACGGTGACGACCTTTAAGCTGCAACCTGGCGAGGGCGAGCGCGTGAGCAAGATTTCGAGCCTCGAGGACGATATCGCGCTATCGCTTGCTGCCCAGTCGGTGCGTATCTTTGCCCCGATCCCCGGCACCTCGCTTGTGGGTATCGAGATCCCCAATCGCAAGCGCCAGAACGTCAACCTGGGCGACGTGCTTCCCTATGTGAAGGGCGGTCCGCTCGAGCTCGCCATCGGTCGAGATGCCGAGGGTACGCCGGTCGTCGCCGACCTTGCCAAGATGCCCCACCTGCTGATCGCCGGTACCACGGGTTCCGGTAAGTCGGTCATGATCAACTCCATCATCACGACCTTGCTCATGCGCGCCCTTCCCGAGGACGTTCGCCTGATCATGGTCGACCCCAAGCGCGTCGAGCTTGCGGGCTATAACGGTCTGCCGCATCTTTACGTGCCTGTAGTGACCGAGCCCAAGCAGGCCGCGAGCGCTCTGCAATGGGCCGTGTCCGAGATGGAGCGTCGCCTGAAGGTCTTCGAGCGTCTCAACGTGCGTAAGATCTCGACCTACAACGAAAAGCAGGCCGCCGGCGAGTTTGAGCATTACGACAACCCGCCGCAAAAGATGCCCTACCTGGTCATCATCATTGACGAGCTCTCGGATCTGATGATGGTTGCCGGTAAGGATGTCGAGGCCTCGATCGTTCGTATCGCCCAGCTGGGCCGTGCCGCCGGTATTCACCTTATCGTGGCTACGCAGCGCCCCAGCTCCAACGTGGTGACGGGCCTCATCAAGGCCAACATCACCAACCGCATCGCCTTTAACGTCGCCACGGGCATCGACTCGCGCGTCATTATCGACCAGATGGGTGCCGAAAAGCTTACCGGTTTGGGCGACATGCTGTTCTCCAAGGTCGACTGGGGCAAGCCTCGCCGTATCCAGGGCTGCTTTGTCTCGGACGACGAAATCAACGAGATTGTCGAGTTTGTCAAGTCGCAGAGCGAGCCCGACTACCACGAGGAGATTCTGTCCGCCGTGGCGCCCGCTTCCATGTCCATGGCTGGTGGCGGCGGCATTGTCCGCACCGGAGTCGCCGAGCCGCAAGACGATGATCCGCTCATCTGGGAAGCCGCCCATATTGTGGTGGAATCGCAGCTGGGCTCCACATCTGGCCTGCAACGTCGTCTGAAGGTTGGCTATGCGCGCGCCGGGCGTATTATGGACATGCTGGAAGAAAAGGGTGTCGTCGGCCCGCCCGACGGTTCCAAGCCGCGCGAGGTCCTGTTGGACGAGGAGGGGCTTGCCGCGCTGGAATCTGTCGACGCCGAGATGGCACGTGAAGATCGTGAGTTTGGAGGATTCTGATGGCTGCACGCTTTGGTGACATGCTGCTCGAGCAGCGTCGCCGAATGGGCCTTTCCATTCAGCAGGTCGCCAACACCATCAAAATCAGGCCGCAGATCATCGAGTTTTTCGAGACCGGTAATTTTGCTTCGATGCCGCCGCGCGGCTATGCGCAGGGCATGATTTCGAGCTATGCTCGCTTTTTGGGCCTCAATCCGCGTGAGGTCGTCAATGCCTACTTTGACGACCTGATGGCATACGAACGCGAGACGTCGCAGCAGGGCGGTCGTTTCCAGGACGCTGCCGGCTACGTCAATTCGCGTTCCTCTGTCGATAACGGGCGCTTTCTGATGGTTCAGGGCGGTCGTTCGACCCGCTATGGACAGCGTCCTCAGCAGGCCGGTTATATTACCGAGACGGGTTCGGGCGAGGAGATTCGCTCACAGCGTGACCGGTTCCGCAGTACGCCGATGCCCGAGGACCGTGCACTTCCCGCTGCCCGCGGCGTGGCGCGTGACCCTCGTGCCGGCTACGGCGACGGCGGCTATTCCGATCGCGGTTACCGTGGTGCCTCTACGGGACGCTCTCGCGGTGGCTATGCGGATGCCGATACCACGCAGGTGACGCCGCGTCTTCGCTCTCAATCACAGCCGTATGGCCAGCGCTCTTCGGCTCCGCGTTCGGGCCAGCGTGGCTATCAAGGCCGCAGTGAACTTGCGCCCCGCTCGGGTCAGCGCAGCCTTCAGGGCCAGGGTGGCTATCGCGGCCGTTCCGATAGCAATCGTGGTCGTATGCCTCAGGGAGGCGGCCGTAGCAGTTCCAATCGTGGACGCGGCGGATCACGTACTCCTCAAAACAACGGGCTCGATCCGCGCATCGTCTACGCCGGCATCGGTGCCGTTGCGCTGCTGTTGATTGTGCTCATCGTGGTGCTTCTGCGCGGCTGCGCATCTTCGGCGCCCGAGACCACGCCCGAGACGCCCACTGCTACCAAGACGACGACCAAGAAGTCTTCTAAGAAGACCGAAACGGTCGACGAGGACGAAGACACCGATGAGGCGACGAATGAGTCGACTGACTCGGACGCTACCAAGACGACGGCCAAGAAGGAAGAGAACGAGGTCACGAAGGTCAAAGTCTCCGTTGCCAAGGGAAAGACCGCGTGGATTGAGGTCAAGGTCGACGGCAAGTCGGTCTATGGCGCCCAAGCGACTGGCCCCTTTGAGCAGGAGTACACGCCCGAGTCCTCGATCGAGATCACCACGTCCAAGCCTTCCGATGTCACCGTTACCAAGAACGGTGAAAAGGTCCGTTACGATACCAAGACCTCGGGCGTGGCGCGTGTGACGATCACCGTTCCCAAGAAGGAGACGACTGATTCCGAGAATGGTGAAAGTTCTGATGGTACCGACACCACCGATGGTGCCGATACCACCGACGTTACCGATGCCCAGTCCACGGATGGCGCCGATACCGCAACTGACGGTCAGACACCCACCGATTCTACCGACTATTCGTACGATAGCTACTAAGCCGCTCGTACGCGAAAGGAAACATCATGGCTAAAGATTCCAGCTTCGACGTCGTGTCCGAGGTCAACATGCAAGAGGTCGACAACGCCTTCCAGCAGACCACGCGCGAGATTTCCCAGCGCTATGACCTTAAGGATTCCGGCGCCACGATCGAGCTTTCGAAGGGCGACAAGCTCTTTACGATCAGCGCCCCGGCTGACTTTGTCTCTAAGCAGATTATCGACGTGCTGAGCTCCAAGCTCATCAAGCGCGGCATCGACCTCAAGGCTGTCTCGTGGGATGCTCCGCAGGCGGCGTCGGGCGGCACCGTGCGCGTGCTCGGCCATATCGTCGAGGGTATCGACCAGGCGACCGCCAAGAAGATCAACAAGGACATCAAGGATCAAAAGCTCAAGGTCAAGGTCACCATCGAGGCCGACAAGCTGCGTGTTTCCTCTGCTTCGAAGGACGCGTTGCAGACCGTGATTCAGTTCCTGCGCGATCAGGACTACGGCCAGCCGCTGCAGTTCACCAACTACCGCTAATATCATTCGAAAGGACCGCTCTCCAACATGGATACACCGTTGGGCTCCGTGCTCTACATCACCCTCGGGTGCGCTAAGAACGAGGTTGACACCGACCGCATGCGTTCTCTTTTGACCGCCGCAGGCTACGAAGAGGCTTTCGACCCGCAGGATGCCGATATCGCCATCGTCAATACATGCTCGTTTCTCGCCTCCGCAACGTCCGAGAGCATCGAGACCACGCTCGGGCTCGCCAATGAGGTTCAGGACGGCGTTCGTTCTTGCCCCATCGTCATGTGCGGCTGTGTGCCGTCGCGCTATGGCGACGACCTGCCCGACGAGCTGCCCGAGGTCGCTGCCTTTGTGAAGGCCGACGAGGAGGACGGCATCGTGGCGGTCATCGATGGCGTGCTGGGTGTCGAGCGTGAGATCGCAGCCTATATTCCGCAGGTCAAGCGCACTGTCGAGGGCGCTGTCGCCTACGTCAAGATTTCCGATGGCTGCAACCGCTTCTGCAGCTTCTGCATGATTCCCTATATTCGCGGTCGCTATCATTCACGCAATGCCGAGAGCATTATCTCCGAGGTGCGCGACCTGGTTGCCGGCGGTGTGCGCGAGATCGTGCTGATCGGCCAGGACACGGGTATTTGGGGCACCGACTTTGCCGAAGAGGACGCCGCCGAGGGCTCGCCGCGCAATCTGGCGCAGCTGCTGCGTGCCGTCGCCGAGGCCGTGCGCCCGCACAACGTCTGGGTCCGCGTGCTCTATCTACAGCCCGAGGGCATGACTGACGAACTCATCGAGACGATTCGCGATACGCCCGAGGTGCTGCCCTATATCGATATCCCCGTGCAGCACTGCGACGCGCGCATTCTCAAGGCCATGCGTCGCTCCGGTTCGCGCCAGGAGCTCGAGGATCTGTTCCGCGACCTTCGCGAGCGCATCCCCGGCATCGTGATTCGTTCCACGGCCATGGTCGGCTTCCCGACCGAGACCGACGACGAGTTCCGCGACCTTATCGACTTTATGGACACCGTCGGCTTTGACTACACGAGCGTCTTTGCCTACTCGCAGGAGGAGGGCAGCCTGGCCGCTAAGATGGAGGGTCAGGTCGACGAAGAGGTCAAGCTCGAGCGCGCCCAGGAGGCCATGGACCTGGCCGAGTCGCTCGGTTTTGCCGCCACCGCCGCGCATGTGGGCGAGCGCGCCCAGGTAATCGTCGACGGTATCGAAGAGACCGAGGATGGCGTCGAGCTGATCGGCCATGCCTGGTTCCAGGCGCCCGATTCCGATGGCGCGGTGCACTTGGACGCCAGCGAGGCGTCCGTGGGCGATATTCTGACCGTCGAGTTTACCGATAGCTTCTGCTATGAGCTTATCGGTCATGTTGTGGAGTAGGAGAGCGTCGTGGCTAACGAGAGCAATAAGGAACTGACGAGTGTTTGGACGCCCGCCAACATCGTGACGTGTGTGCGTATCGTCTTTATTCCGGTGTTCATGATCGTGTCGGCGCTTTCTCACACGAGTGTTGCCGGTACGGATTGGAGCACCTTCGACGGCCCGCTCGCCGCCGCTGCCTTCATTCTGTATGTGATCCTGTCGTGCACCGATAAGGTCGACGGTTATCTGGCGCGTTCGCGCAACGAGATCACCGACTTCGGTAAATTCTTGGACCCCATCGCCGATAAGCTGCTCGTGTTCTCGGCCCTGCTGCTGTTCTTGGATTTTGGCATGGTGACCGTGTGGTCCGTGTTCATTATCCTGTTCCGTGAGCTGCTGGTGAGCGCCCTTCGCATGGTCGCGAGTGCAGCCGGTGTGGTCGTTGCGGCCGATAAGCTCGGCAAGTACAAGACGGCAACCACGATGGTCTCCATCTGCGGTTACCTGTGCGTTTTTGCTATGGCCGGCTTGCACCTTGGCCCGGTGGCGCTGACGCTCGGCATCTACTCGGTGTCGCGCTTCCTGTATGCCGTTGCCGTTGTCTTGACCGTTATCTCGGGCGCCCAGTACTTCTGGAACTGCCGCAAGATCGTCTTTTCGGTCTAGGTCCTGGTGGGTATGACGGACTCTTTTGAGCAGATTTCCGCATATAACGAGGAGCTGGCGCGCGATATCGTCGAGCGCGCGAGCGCTCGGGGCGTGACGGTTTCGACGGCTGAGTCGCTGACGGCGGGTATGATCGCCTCGACGATTGCGGATATCCCGGGCGCCTCGGCGGTGCTGCGTGGCGGTGCGGTGACCTACTGCGATGAGATTAAGCATCGCGTGCTGGGTGTTGAGCAGGAGACGCTCGACCGCTGCACCGCGGTGTCGCATCAAACTGCGCGCGAAATGGCATCGGGTTCGCTGGAGCTGTACCAGAGCGATATTGCAGTGAGCGCAACGGGTTATGCCGGCCCCGGCGGTGGCACTGAGGACGATCCTGCGGGCACTTTTTATATTGGCTGGGCGCATCGTTCCGCCGATGGTGGAGTGCCGGTCGTGGACTCTGTGCGCTGCCACTATGATGGCGACCGTTCGTGTGTTCGTGCCCATGCGGTCACGGAGGCATTGGGTCGCATTGCCCTTGTGCTCAACTCTATGGAATAGACGTGTTTTAAGGGGCCTCCGGGCCCCTTAATTGTGGAGATAGGGACCTTAGGCTCATTTGGCGTTTGTGCTGGTTGTAGACGTAATTTTGCCTGCCTTGTTCATATTTGGTCCTTTGTGGTCAAGCATTTGGTCAGTGTATGGTCGGCGTTTGGTTGGTTTTTGGAAAGGTCGGCTGCATATGATTTATCTGAACGGTTGACCACGAACAGCCGTTCGTTTATTATCGATGCAAGTTGTTAAGAGGAGGGCTATTCATGGCCAAGAATTCAGGTCCCGTACGTACCGTTCATGCTCGCACGACGGGTAAAGAGCGCGATGAGATGATCGCCACCACCAAGGCCGAGATCGAGAAGAAATTCGGCCAGGGTTCCATCATGAGGTACGGCGACGGTGGCCCCGAGCTCGAGGTCGAGGCCATCCCTACGGGCGCTCTGGCACTCGATGCCGCTCTGGGTATCGGCGGTGTGCCGCGCGGCCGAATCGTCGAGATCTACGGTCCCGAGTCCTCCGGTAAGACGACGCTTTCGCTCGAGATCTTGGCCGAGGCCCAGGCAATGGGTGGCGTTGTGGCATTTATCGATGCCGAGCACGCGCTCGATCCCACGTATGCCGCGCGCATCGGCGTGGATATCGACGAGGTGCTCATTTCCCAGCCCGATACGGGTGAGCAGGCGCTTGAGATTGTTGACATGCTTGTGCGTTCCGGCGCCATCGATGCCATCGTTGTTGACTCCGTCGCCGCGCTGACCCCGCGTGCCGAGATCGAGGGAGAAATCGGCGACACTACGGTCGGTCTTCAGGCTCGCCTGATGAGCCAGGCGCTCCGCAAGCTCGCCGGCTCGCTGTCCAAGTCCAACACGACGTGCATCTTCATTAACCAGCTGCGTGAGAAGATCGGCGTCATGTTCGGCAACCCCGAGACCACGACGGGCGGCCGCGCCCTTAAATTCTTCTCTTCGGTGCGTATCGACATTCGCCGTATCGACAGCATTAAGCTTAAGGACGAGGTTATCGGTAACCGCGTGCGCGCTAAGGTCGTTAAGAACAAGGTGGCAGCTCCGTTCCGTTCTGCTGAGTTCGACATTATGTACGGTACGGGCATCTCTAAGGAGGGCTCGATTCTGGACATGGCTGTCGAGTGCGGCATCTGCAAGAAGATGGGCTCCTGGTTTGCCTATGGCGAGGACAAGCTCGGCAACGGTCGCGAGGCCGCCAAGGCGTTCCTGCGCGAACACCCCGATTGCGCCGACGAGATTGAGCATAAGGTCCGCCTTGCCTGCGGGCTTGAGTTTGATGACGATGCTCCGTCCGAGGTCGAGCTGACCGATCAGCCTGCGCCTGAGGAGTTTGACGAGCTTTACGCCATCGATGGTTCCGCCATGCTCGATGATGACGACGAGTAGCGGTTACGCTCATGTCGTATACGGTGACCGAGGCCACGGTCGTCTTTCCCGATAAGAAGGCGGCCTCCTCGTTCTCGAGCGGGCATGCGTCCAAAAAGCCTTGCGCACATATCGATTGTGAGCTTGAGGGCGGTTTTGAGCGGTCCATTTGGATTCCCGTGCGGGTCGCGCGGCTGTATGTCAAAAACCGCCCCGATCTTCCCTGTGATTGGGACAACTTTCGTGAGGCGGTGCAGCTCATCGAGCGTAAATGTGCACTTACCATGGTGACCGAGATGTTATCGCGCCGCGACCATGCGACGGGTGAGGTCCGTGACAAGTTGGCTCGCTACGGCTTTCGCCAGCCCGCGATTGATTTCGCCGTCGAGCGCGCCACCGAGTATCGCTTTTTAGACGAGAACCGCTTTTGCTCGTACTTTATCGAGGAACGCAAGCGGCGCGGTTGGGGACAGCGCAAAATCGAGACCGAGCTCAAGCGCCGTCATGTCGTGCTCGATGACATTCCTGGTTATCCCGAGGAATATTTTGCCGTCGAAGACGATTTGGCGCGTGCGTCAGCCCTGCTCGCCAAGCGGCGTGTTCCAGAGACGCGCGGATTCGAAAAACTGGTTCGGTTTTTAATGGGCAAGGGCTTTTCGTATCACATCGCCGCCGATGCCGTTAAGGCACGCCTCGATGCCGAATGCGAGGAATGTGCGCTTTAGGCGTATGCGTTTTGTGGCCCTGCCGTTCACCGCGTTTTAGCCGCCGTACTGGGTCCATTTATTTGACAGTTGTTGTGGTTCAACGTACGATAAACACTGTCATTTGCTTTGTGATATGTGCTCATCTGTGATGAGTTTGTTTATATGTTTATCTGTATCCGACCCGCATAAGCTGCGCCCATATTACTCAAATGTCGCGAGCCGTTCGTAAGGACGGTTCGCTTTGTTGTGTAACGAATCCATAAAAAGGAGTGAGCATGCCTATCATCGCAGCGCTCGTTGGCATCGTTTTGGGTGCCATCGCCGCCATTGCCTACATGCGCACCGCCAAGCAGGGTCGTCTTCACGAGGCCGACGAAAAGATCCAGTCGGCACACGCACAGGCTGAGTCCCTGATCGGTGATGCTAAGCGTCAGGCCGAGACCCTCAAAAAAGAGGCTCTGCTCGAGGCTAAAGAAGAGATCATCAAGAACAAGCAGGCCGCCGAGGCCGAGGACAAGCAGCGTAAGAACGAGATTCGTACGCTCGAGAATCGCGTGATGCAGCGCGAGGAATCCCTCGATCGCCGCAACGACGCTCTCGACAAGCGCGAGCATCAGCTGTCCAGTCAGGCCGGTCAGGTCGAGAAGCGCTCCCGCGAGCTTGAGGAGCTCTGCGCCAAGCAGACCTCCGAGCTCGAGCGTATCGCCGACCTGACCCGTGAGGACGCCCACAAGGAGCTCCTCGATAAGGTTCGCGGCGAGGTCACCCACGAGGCTGCCACGATCATTCGCGAGTCCGAGCAGCAGGTTCGCGCCGAGTGCCACAAGACCGCCCAGGAGATTCTGTCCCTGGCGATTCAGCGCTGCGCTGCCGACCACACTGCCGAGGTCACCGTTACCTCCGTGCACATTCCCTCTGATGACCTCAAGGGCCGTATCATCGGTCGCGAGGGTCGCAACATCCGGACCTTCGAGCAGGTTTCCGGCGTCAACCTCGTGATCGACGACACGCCCGAGACCGTCGTTCTTTCGAGCTTCGATCCGGTCCGTCGTGAGACCGCCCGTGTTGCTCTGGAGAACCTCATCGCCGACGGTCGCATTCACCCCGCCCGCATCGAGGAGATGTATCACAAGGCTGCCGACCTGGTTCAGCAGCGCGTGCGCGAGGCTGGCGAGCAAGCTGCATTCGATACCGGCATTCACGACCTGCACCCCGAGATCGTCAAGACCCTTGGTGCCCTGCGCTACCGTACCTCGTTTGGTCAGAACGTGCTTCAGCACTCCCTCGAGGTCTCTGACCTGTGCGGCGTAATGGCTTCCGAGCTTGGCCTGGACGTTGTTACCGCCAAGCGCGCCGGCCTGCTGCACGACCTGGGCAAGGCAATCGACCATGACGTCGAGGGCCCGCATGCCGTCATCGGCGCCGAGCTTGCCCGCCGTTATGGCGAGAAGCCCGTTATCGTCCACGCTATCGAGGCTCACCATGCCGACGTCGACCCCAACACGGTGCTCGATGTCCTGGTACAGGCCGCCGATGCTGTCTCTGCCTCTCGCCCCGGTGCCCGTCGCGAGTCTGCCGAGAACTACATCAAGCGTCTTGAGAAGCTCGAGGAGATTGCCAACTCCCATGATGGCGTCGAGCGTACCTATGCCATGCAGGCTGGTCGCGAGGTCCACGTCATGGTTCAGCCGGACAAGATCTCCGATGCCCAGTCCACGGTCCTGGCTCACGATATCGCCCATCAGATCGAGGAAGAGATGGAGTATCCCGGTCAGGTGCGCGTCGTCGTGATTCGCGAGAGCCGCGCTGTCGATATCGCTAAATAACATGAGCGACGCGAACGAGCTCATCTCATTTATCGCGTCGATGTCGGGGGAGGGCAACCTTCGCGTCGAGGAGAACCTTGGCGAGGGGTATGTCCGCCTCCGCGTTTCGGAGGCCGAGCGGCGCCAGGCAAAGCACGACATTCAGCATGTCGAGGATATCGTCATCGAAATGCTCCGTAATGCTCGCGATGCCGGCGCCGACAAGGTCTATCTCGCCACGACCAAGGAAGATGGCGTCCGCACGCTTGTCTTTCTGGATAACGGCTCGGGTGTTCCGCAGGATATGCAAGAGCGAATCTTTGATGCTCGCGTTACCTCAAAGCTCGAGAGCATGAAGATGGACCGTTGGGGCGTTCACGGTCGTGGCATGGCATTGTTTTCGATCAAGCAGAACACCGACGAGGCCCGTGTGGTCACGTCCGGCGTCGATCTTGGTTCAGCCTTTAAGGTGAGCGTTGCAGCCGACCGCCTCAGTGAGCGTGCCGATCAGTCCAGCTGGCCCCAGGCCGTCAAGGATGAGGACGGACGTTATGTCTGTGCTCGCGGCCCGCATAATATTATTCGCGCTGCCTGTGAGTTTGCGCTCGAGGAGCTGCGTGATTGCGATGTTTATCTTGGTTCTCCGTCTGAGATTGCCGCGACCCTTTATGCTCAGGCGTCAAGTCGGCTCGATACGTCGCGTCTCCTGTTCATTGACGACGAGAGCGAGCTTCCGGTTGTCGATCGTTTAGGCCTTGCCTCCGATGCCGAGGACTTTATCCGTATCTGCTCGGGTTTGGGTCTTGAGATGTCCGAGCGCACGGCACATCGCATTTTGGCAGGGCAGATTAAGCCCGTTCGCGGTGTGACCGCGCGTCTGCTGCGCGAGCGTGATTCGTCCTCGCATGCGCCGGCTCCTGTCGATCTCGCGAAAGATCGTCGCGGGTTACGTATTGCCAAGGATGACATGGCACAGTTTTCGCGTGCTGTGGAGCGCGACTTTAATGACCTTGCCGCTCGGTACTATCTCAACCTTTGCGGCGACCCAAAGATCCGTGTTTCGCGTGATCGAATCACCGTGACCTTTGATCTTGCCAAAGAGGAATAGTGCCTTTACCGAGTCCACTCGGTACGATACAGTTATTGCAGTTAAAACGTACTTTTAAATGCAGGAGTTTCTTCATGGATTGCCTGAAGGTATCAAGCAAATCATCGCCCGCGTCCGTTGCCGGCGCCATCGCCGGCATGGTCAAGGATGGCGTGCCCGTCAACATTCAGTGTGTCGGCGCCGGTGCGGTCAACCAGGCCATTAAGGCCGTGGCTATCGCGCGCGGTTTTTTGATTCCAACCGGTTTTGATATTTCCTGCGCGCCCGTGTTCTCCGACATCCTCATTAACGGGGAGTCGCGCACGGCCATCCGCCTTTCTATCTACGTTCACCAGATCAATCGAGCTGCTATGGATAACGTCGTCATGGATGATGTTAAGCCTGTGGCATAGCTTCTGCTTGCCTCGATTCGCCTCCCTTCCATCGTTAGGACTTATGCACATGGACCAGCGTTCCGTACGCGATATTCTTGCCGGTAAAACCTACTTTATCCGCACCTTTGGCTGCCAGATGAATCAGCACGATTCCGAGCGCGTGAGCGGTCTGCTTGATTCGTATGGCTGTCTCATGGCGCTAGATCCCGAGCATGCCGATATCGTTGTCTTCATGACATGCTGTGTGCGTGAGGCCGCCGATACTCGCCTGTACGGTCAGTGCAATTCCTGCAAAAGCCTGCCGCCTTCGCCTTCGGGCAAGCGTGTGGTTGCCGTGGGCGGCTGCATTGCGCAGCGTGATGGCGAGGGCCTGCTCACCAACGTCGATAACGTCAATGTCATCTTTGGCACGCATTCTATCGCACATGTGGCCGAGCTCATTGCCGAGGCGTTCCTTGACGGCAAGCGTCATATCCGCACCAATGAGCATGAGGATACGGATGCCATGAGTATGCCGTGGCATCGCGAGACCCAGTATCACGCCTGGGTGCCCATCATGACGGGCTGCAATAATTTCTGCACCTATTGCATCGTGCCGTACGTGCGCGGTCGCGAAAAGAGCCGCCCCTTCGAGGAGATTGTCGACGAGGTGACCGGTTTGGTGCGCCAGGGCGTGCGTGAGATTACGCTGCTGGGCCAAAACGTTAACTCATATGGTCGCGATCTGTTTGGCAAGCCGCGTTTTGCCGATCTGCTGCGTGCCGTGGGCGATACGGGTGTGGAGCGCATCTTCTTTACGTCTTCGCATCCCAAGGATCTGTTGCCCGAGACCATCGACGCCATGGCCGAGACGCCTGCCGTTATGCCGCAGCTGCACCTGGCCGTCCAGTCAGGTTCGACACGGATCCTCAAAGAGATGAATCGCCGTTATACACGCGAGGACTATCTGGGTCTGGTCGATCGCATCCGCAATCGCATGCCCGATATCGCGCTCTCGACTGACATTATCGTTGGCTTTCCGGGCGAGACTGAAGAAGACTTTGAGCAGACGCTCTCACTTGCCGAGACGGTCCGCTATGCTCAGGCCTATACCTTCATCTATTCCAAGCGCGCCGGTACCCCGGCCGCCGAGATTGACGATCCTACGCCGCATGAGGTTATTCTCGAGCGTTTCAACCGCCTGGTTAAGGTTATCGAGACCACGGCACATGAGTATAACCAGGGTGAGCTTCATACTGTGGTGCCGGCGCTCATTGAGGGCACGAGCAAGAAGAACGATGCGGTCCTGCTGGGCAAGAGTCCTAAGAATCAGACCGTTCATGCGCCTATCCCCGAGGGTTACAGCATCGATCAGCTTGTTGGCAAGATCGTTGATATTGACGTTGATGTTGCCAAGACCTGGTATTTGTCCGGCTCCGTTGTGGGCGAGCCGCGCTAATGGTTTCTTCCGGGGCAGGTCTTTCCGCCGTTGCGATCGTCGGTCCGACGGCGGTTGGTAAGAGTGATGTTGCCGACCGTTTGGCCGCTCGTCTTTCGTCCGAAGTGCTGTCGTGCGATGCGATGCAAATCTATCGCGGCATGGACATCGGTACCGCAAAGATGACGCCCGATGAGTGTACGGCGCCGCTGCGTCTCGTCGACATTGTAGATCCGGGTGTGGCATATTCTGCTGCGCTTTATCAGGCTGACGCTCGCGCGTATGTTGGACGTCTCCTTGGTTCGGGTTGCCTGCCGGTTTTTTGCGGAGGTACGGGGCTGTATCTCAAGGCCGCCCTCGATGAGATGGACTTTCCCTCGGGCGAACTTGAGGACGATCGCCGTGCGGGCTATCAGGAGCTTGCCGAGCGTATTGGTGATGAAGAACTGCATGCCCTGCTTGCCGAGCGTGACCCCGAGTCCGCTGCGGTCATCCACCCCCATAATGTTCGCCGCGTGATTCGTGCGCTCGAAATGCACGATGATGGCGTCTCCTATGCGCAGCAAAAGTCGCAGTTTAGTGTTCCGCGCGAGCATTATCACGCTCTGTGGTTTGGTCTGACGCGTAATCGCGAGGTGCTCTATGAGCGCATTAACCTGCGCGTCGATCTGATGTTTGAGCAGGGTCTTGTTGATGAGGTTCGCGGTCTTATGGACCAGGGGCTGGGAGATGCCCTGACTTCGATGCAGGCAATTGGCTATAAAGAGATCATCGATGCTTTCAATGGCGTGATTTCTATGGATGAGGCTCGCGAACTCATCAAGATGCGTTCGCGTCGCTATGCCAAACGTCAGCTTTCGTGGTTTAAACGCGATGATCGCATCGTGTGGTTTGATATGGACGAGTTTACGATCGATGATGTCGTTGAGGATATCCTGCATCGTATTGAGGCTGTCTAATGGCCCGTTTTCCCCTTGTTCCCACGGCACCCGAGCCCGAGCGTGCCATTTTGGTTGGTGTTGAATGGCGCGACAATGCATGGCCGCTCGATCGTTCGCTTGACGAGCTGGAGCGTCTTGCCCATACGGCTGGTGCCCAGTGCGTTGCACGCTTGTCACAGCGTTTGGTAAAGCCGTATCCTAAATCGTTTATCGGTTCCGGTAAGGTTGAAGAGTTGTGCGGCCTGGTGCATCGCATGGATGCCGATGTCGTTATTTTTGACGATGACCTTACGCCCTCGCAACAATCTTATTTGGAGAAAGCCGTGGGCGAGCCGGTAAAGATTATCGATCGTACGGCACTGATCCTTGATATCTTTGGCCTGCATGCTCAGACGCGTGAGGGACGCCTGCAGGTACAGCTGGCACAGCTTCAATATCTGTTACCTCGCCTGCGTGGCATGTGGAGCCATCTTGCCAAGGAGCAGACGCGCGGCGGCATCGGTTCGCGCTTTGGACAGGGTGAAAGTCAGCTCGAGGTCGACCGTCGCTTGATTCGCAACAAGATTGCCGCGCTTCGTCGTGAGCTCAAGCAGGTTGAACAGCGTCGCGATGTTCAATCCAAGAGTCGCATTGAGTCACCGGCGTTTCGCGTCGCGTTAGCCGGTTATACTAATGCCGGTAAATCGACGTTGCTCAATCGTCTGACCGGCTCTACGGTACTTTCGCAGGACAAGCTGTTTGCTACGCTCGACCCGACGACGCGTTCGTATCGCCTGCCCGGCGGTCGCGGCATGACGATCACCGACACCGTCGGCTTTATTCAAAAGCTGCCGCATGGTTTGGTCGATGCCTTTAAATCGACGCTGTCCGAGGTGTTGGGTGCCGATCTAATTCTCAAAGTCGTAGATGCGTCTGACGAGGACTATGAGCGACAGCTGGAGGCTGTCGACCGCGTGCTTGATGAGATCGGCGCCGGCGAGCGTTTGACGCTTACGGTGTTCAATAAAATCGATCTTCTCGATAGCGTTGATCGATTGAGTTTCCGTCGTCGTTATCCGGAAGCTGTTCTGTTCTCGGCCCAAACGGGCGAGGGGCTCGACGATCTCGTCGATCGCATTGCTCGCGAGGCGGCCGCCACCGATGTGCTGCTTTCAGCCGACATTCCATATCGTGAAGGTGCACTCATCACAGTCGTGCATGAGCAGGGGACCCTTTTGCACGAGGAATATCTTGAGGATGGCGTTCGTATTGTGGCGAAACTGCCGGCTCGTATTGCACCGCGGCTCGAGCGTTATCGCACCGAGTAGGCGAGCTCCAAAATGCCCAGTATGATGGGCTGATGTAGCAGATAAAAGGGGAGTGCATGACGTCCAAGGCTGGCGAGCGCCGGCAGGGGGTTGGCGTAGGCCCAGCTAGGGACGGTCTTATCGATTCCCCGCGCTATATGTGCGGCGAAGTATCCTGCAAGATACATAAAGATAAACGGGATGATGGGGTAGTAATCACCTGAAACAAACCCAGGGCTCGGAAATCCCAGCCACGCCAGGTAGGGGACAGGGTAGATCGTTTTGGGGATGCTCCAGGTGAGGGCGAACAACACAAGGCATAGGGACATGCCCCATCTCGCCGATATCTTCTTAAGGACGGGATCGGTCAACGCCACGATGCCGGTACATGCGGTCATGCAGTAGATGATGCCAAAATTAACTGAATCGTCTACTGAGACAAGTGTTGTTGCCAACCAGACGACGAGTGCTGCTAAGGCGTATTTGGCGGCACGTTTGATATTGTTGCGCGAAAGGGTGCACATCCAACCCGCGATAAACAAAAATACCCAGCTGATGCTGGCGCGCCAGATGTCTTGAAAGACAGTCTGGGTAAACCAGGGCATATCCCAGTCGTACAGGTAGGCGAGATCGTAGCAAGCGTGAAAACCTGCCATTGAAATCATCGTAAACCCGCGGACGGTATCAAAGATGGTGATGCGTTTTTGCATTACGCGAACCGGCGCATCAAGCCGACGACTTTGCCCAAAATAACGGGATTTGTTGCATAGATAGGCTCCATGGTGTCATTCTCGGGCTGCAGGCGTACGCGTCCCTGCTCCTTGTAGAACGTCTTGACGGTCGCTGAACCATCAATCATGGCCACGACAATTTCGCCGTTCATGGCACTCTTTTGTTCACGGACGATGATGTAATCGCCATTGAAGATGCCGACATTGATCATTGAGCTCCCATGCACTTCAAGGATAAAGGAACCCTGATCGGTGGCGATTTCGGTCGGGATAGTAAAAGTGTCTTCGATATTCTGTTCGGCCAGAATGGGAATCCCAGCCGCAACGCGACCAACGAGCGGTAGCGAGACCGTTCCGCGAGGTGCGGTGGGCTCGTCAGTTTTAGAAATTGAGACAGAGGAACCGTCCTCGTTAAAGAGTTCCAAGGCGCGCGGTTTGGTGGCATCGCGCTTGAGTAGCCCGCGCGCCTCCAGGGCAGATAGATGGGCGTGCACGGTGCTGGGGGAGGAAAGGCCCACGGCAGAAGCCATCTCGCGCACGCTGGGCGGATAACCCTTCTCCTGCTGATATTCCTTGATGAAGTCGTAAATTTGCTGCTGACGCTTGGTAATTTTGCGAGCCATCAGGGCATCCTCTCTACCCATGTCAAACAAATGTTCGAATTTTGCTTGACAGGAACAACTGTTCGAAGATAATAATAACCGAACATTCGTTCTCGCGCTAGACATTTTTGTCCGCGCGGCTTGATAAAACTGTTCTCAGCAAAACACGCGAGAGGAGAACATGATGAACGCAACGAATATGGTCCAGGGAAACCTCGCCCTTAAGCTCGAGACGCCTGCAGAACCCACTTTTACGGTTGTTCAGGGTGGCCGCTCCGGCTTTCAGCCTTTGACCGTACAGCCTGCTCGCAATCAGCAGACTGTAGTTGCGCCGGCCCGCGTTGCCCTGAAGGTTCCGACGATTGTCGCCGTTGCCGTTGTGCTTACGCTCTTCGTTGTCCTCGCTACGTCGGTCTTTAGCGCTCGTCACGCCGCGTATGCCGAGTCCGTTTCCAACGTTACCTACGAGACCATTCGCGTTCAGCCTGGTGATTCTCTTTGGTCGCTTGCCGAGGAATATCCTATCGAAGGCCTTTCCACGCAAGAGACTTCCGACATGATCCGTAACGTCAATCATCTGGAGCATGGTTCGCTCGCCGCCGGTGCGTATCTTAAGGTTCCTGCTCGTTCGTAATCATTATCGCGCTGCGCATGGTACCCTTGTTATCGTTTAAGAGGAGGTACCATGCGCTGTCCCAAATGTGGCAAGGCACATACCCGCGTCGTTGATTCCCGTATGCAGGAGTCAAATAACACCATTAAGCGCCGTCGCGAATGTTGCTCGTGTAACTATCGCTTTACAACGTTTGAGCGATGCGAAGACCCAATCGAGGTCATTAAGTCAGACGGAACCAAGCAGCGGTTCGATCGCAATAAGCTGCTCGTCGGCTTGATGCGCGCCACTATCAAACGCGATATCGACACTAAGAAGCTCAATGAGATTATCGACGACATCGAGGTCGAGCTGCGCTCTCGCACACTGACGGCCGTCACGTCCCATGAGTTGGGTGACATGGTGCTCAAGCGCTTGGCAAAGATCGACAAGGTGGCGTACATCCGTTTTGCCTCGGTCTACCGCGATTTCAAAGACGTCGATGAGTTTCTGCAAGAGCTCGACAAGCTAAGGTGATTCCATGCCCAACATTACCGTCAACATAAAGCGTCTCGACCCCACCGTCGAGCTTCCCAAATACGCCCATCCCACCGATGCCGGCTTGGATTTGCGCTCCAACGAGGACTGCGTCCTGAAGCCCTTCGAACGCCGTCTGGTCTCTACTGGGCTGGCCATCGCCCTGCCCGATGGCTACGCCGGCTTTGTCCAGCCCCGCAGCGGCTTGGCCATCAAGCAGGGCCTGTCTATAGTCAACACGCCGGGCCTCATCGACGCCCACTACCGAGGAGAACTTAAGGTTATCCTCATCAATCTGGATCCCACCAACAACATCCAAATCAACAAAGGCGACCGCATAGCCCAACTTGTCATCCAAGAAGTCCCCACGGTTAACCTCATAGAAGTAGAAGAACTAGACAAAACCGACCGAGGCAACGGAGGCTTCGGCTCCTCCGGCGTCGCCTAGGGGCGCTCGTATCCCTCCCGCCCGACTCTCACACATATCATTCCATGCTCAAACATTCTCGCTTCGCAGGGGCGCATGGACCCCGCTTTCGCCTGAGCCCCATACATATCATCCCGTGCTCAAACATTCTCGCTGCGCTGCGAAACTGCGCGCGGGACGATATGTATGGGGCTCAGGCGAAAGGGCTACATGCTTGAGATAAAACAATCTTTCTAGTTAGCCGATGCGATAAAGGGATACCTCCTTTGTCGCATCGGCTATCTGAATTAATATTTTCAGGTTTTGCCTTTGCAGGTTCTAGTGGTGGGGAATCTGGTATAGCTGCTAGTACGTTAACGCAGCTTACCTGCGGGAGGCCCCTATATATCGTCCCACGCGCAGTTTCGCAGCGCAGCGAGAATGTTTGAGCATGGGATGATATATAGGGGCCTCCCGCAGGTAAGCGGACAATCCAATGCTAGCGGATATGCGCGGGTTTTCCGCCCCAGTAGAAGCGGCAGAAGGCTCGTTTGCGCTTTTGGGGTTTGCCTACGAGCTCCATGGTTGCGATGGCTATATCTTCGGCTGCGTGGGGGCGGCGTAGTACTTCGCCGTTGATGAGTAGGGCTTTGAGTGATTCGGGATGATCGTGCAGATGGCGCAGGGTTACGATAAGTTCTCGTGCGGTGGTGACATGCATGCTGGCGCCCATGCCGGTGAGCATCGTGGTGTTGGCCTTTTCCTGACCGTATGATTTGCCCAGCAGGATCATCGGCAGATGTGCGCATAGGCACTCGGTGACCGTGAGTCCGCCCGATTTGAGGATTGCCAGGTCGCAGCCGTGCATGAGGGCCGCCATGTCGTCCACGTAGTCCAGAACCGTGACGTTGTCGAGTTTCATGGCGTCGAAGAGCGTCTTGAGTCGGGTGGCGTATTCCTTATCCTTGCCCGGCAAAAAGACAAAGTGCATGTCCTCGAAGCTGCGCAGGAAGGGGAGTGTGCGGTCCATCTCCGCGCGAAAGCGAACGTACGGTTGAGGCAAACTGGCGCCGGCCATCACCAACACAACGGTCTTGTCAACGGGGAGATTGAACCTCTCGAGTTCTTCCTCGCGATTGTAGTCCGTATCAAACCCGGCGCGAATGGGGATGCCTGTAATGCGGATTTTGGTCTCGGGAACCTTACGGGGGCGAAGTGTCTCGGCCATAAATTCGTTGGCTACGCAGAACAGGTCGGTGTCCTTGTGGGGCCAAAAGCCTTCGACTTCATAGTCTGTTGGTACGCAGATGACTGGATAATCGATACCCGTGATAACGCGGGCACCCACAGCGACGTTGGCCGCCGTGATGTGTGTTGCGACCACGGCTATGGGCCTGCGGGTGCGGACATATTCGTTGAAGGCAGGGAACATAATACGTGACCATGCCGTGCCTCCGCCCCAAAGCAAGTGTCCGGTAAGGGTATAACGCCAGGTCAAGTCATATATTGGACGCGTGGCGCCGGTAAACGAGGCAGCCGTTTTGTTGCCGTCGAATTTAATACGTCCAAAATCAAGGATATCGAGCACTTCAATCTCAACATCCTCGGGGATGCCGCTGGTGCCGCGGATGAGGTCGAATGCCTGCGCAATCGCGTTGGCGGCGGCTTTGTGGCCCGATCCAACCGATGCGTGCACAATGGTTACTAGGGGTTTTTGTGCAGGTGAAACGGTCATTTGCTCCGGTTGGGGAGTGGCTTGCATGAGCAGGGGAGCGTCGTCGCCCGTCTGCGTCTGATCCATCGATAACTCCCCTTCGACGTTGTAACACGGATTTATCATTGTAGTGCATGAGTGTCACGTTCACGTAAATTTGGGTATGAGCGCAAAGAACGCCAATCTTTCGACAGGAGGTCTCTTCATGACTACCCATCAGCCGATCGATGTTGCTATTATCGGTGGCGGCCCCGCGGGCTATGCTGCCGCCATTTACGCTGCGCGCTCCAACCTAACGACGACCGTGATTGAACAGGGCATGTCGGGTGGACAGATCGCCACAACCAATGAAGTCGAGAACTATCCGGGCATTCCGCTCTTGAGTGGCTCCGAACTCGGCGAGCGTTTTCAGCAGCATGCAGAGGGCCTGGGAGCACAGGTTGTATGGAGCATGGTTACGGGTATCGATTACGATGCCGATGCAGCGCTGTTTACGGTGCATCACGATATGGGCGATACGCTGGCCTCGAGCGTTATCGCTTGCATGGGTGCCACGCCGCGTCCGGCAGGTTTCGCTGGCGAGGATACGTATCGCGGTCGTGGCGTTTCGTATTGCGCAACATGTGACGGCATGTTCTTCCGCGGCAAACAGGTCTTTGTAATCGGTGGTGGCAATTCGGCATGCGAAGAGGCGCTGTTCCTGTCCGATATTGCCAGCAGCGTGACCATCGTGCTGCGTCGCGATCAGTTCCGTGCACCTGATGGTATTGTTCAGAAAGTACTCGAAAAGGACAATATTACAGTTAGGTACCAAACTAGTATTGTTGAGCTTTCTGGTGAAGCGATGCCCACGACTATTACGTTCAAGGACAATGCATCCGGTGAGACTCATACCGAGTCATTTGAGCCCGGCTCGTTTGGCATCTTTGTCTTTACCGGAACGCAACCCCATACCGAGCTTGTTGAGCATCTAGTTGATTTGGCGCCTGATGGCGGCATTCTGACTGATGAATCCATGGCGACCCGCACGCCAGGTCTATTTGCCGCTGGCGACATCCGTTCCAAGCGTTTACGCCAAGTTGTGACCGCCGTTTCTGATGGAGCCATAGCGGCAACCAGCGCATACGCATTTCTCCGTGGATAAGTACGATAATATATCTTATGTAAGGTTGCTATCTTTAAAACAAAGTGGTTGGACGGTGCATCAATGTGCTGTCCAGCCTCTTTTACTTTCCTGCTATATAGTATGCAAAACTAGATAACCTAGAATACAATATAGCTAATGAACGGAGGATCCTTATGAACCACGCCAAACGCGTTATCCCGATGTCCGATTCGTCGGTCAGCATTAAGCCTGAGGATATTCAGCCCACTGTGCTGCCCGATGCATTTATTCAGTCCGATATCGTGCGCAAACTCAATACGTTGAGTCTGCCGCGCTATGACCAGTTGCCCAATGTGACACTCTACCGCGACCAGGTTATTGAGTATGTTGCGCTTTGGATGGAGCCGCTGTCCATTTGCGTTGAGCAGCCTATCATTACGCCATCGATGATCAATAACTACGTAAAGGTCGGCCTAGTGCCTGCTCCGGTCAAAAAGCAATATGGCCGCGAGCAGATTGCCCGCCTGATCGCTATCTGCATCTTTAAGCAGGTGCTACCTATTGCTGCGGTGCAGGCACTCTTTAACATTCAGCGTTTGAGCTACGATGCCCCGACGGCCTTTGATTATGTGGTCGATCAGCTCGAGGCATCGATTCGTGCGGCGTTTTCCGTCGAGCAGACTCCCGTGCCCGATACGGCGCATCAGGTAACGCGTGAGTCGCTGCTTGTGCGTAGCGCGGTATCGTCCTTCGTTTCGAAGGCTTACTTGATGAGCTATCTCAAGTTCAACGGGTTTAATAGCTAGCCGACGTATAAAACGGGCGGGACAAAGAGCCGTCTGTCGCTTTGTCCCGCCCGTATTTTTGCTTGGTTGGACTTTATTTGCCCGAAGCTACGCCCATGCCGTAGCCGATGATGAGGCCGTGCATCTCGGCGTAATAGGAATCCAGGCCGTTGCAGGGCATGATGATGGTCTTGGAGCCGGGCCAATGCTCGACTATGCGGTCAGTGAGCGCCTGGGCTCCAGCTTCGTTCTCAACGTGATCTATGACGACCTCACCGCCCGTAAAGCCCTCGGCTTCCATAGTGTCGATGATCTTGTTGAGCATCTTCTTTTCGCCACGCGTGTGCCCGACGAGTTCGATTTTACCGGCCTCACTCGCTGTGCCCAAAATACGGATATTGAGCTTGTTGGCAATGACGCCGGCTGCCTTAGGGATACGTCCGGCTTTGGCGAGGTTTTCGTAATTGCACAAACTGAAGAGGATTTTGCTGTTCTGTTCAAGGCTATCGAAGTATGCGCAAGCATCCTCGAATGAGACATCCGGATTGCTTGCAAGATAGCGGTCGAACAGCAAGAAAATGAGGTCCATTTTGCCGCCAGCTGCGCGTGAATTGACTAGATGAATCTGTCGGTCGGGCTCCTCGGCAAGAACCATATCGCGAGCCGTGGCTGCCGCGTTGTAGCTGCCCGACACGCCCTCAGAGATCGGCATGCAGATGGTCTTGTCTGCCAATTTGAAAAGCTCGGCCCACTCCCCTACGCTGGGACAAGCGCTCGAAGAAGCGTTCGTCTCCGCCTGAACAGCGCAGTTGAGTTCATGAACATCGAGCGAAAGGTCATCGACGAATTCACGCTCCCCCACTCGAATTTTGAGGGGCGCAAATGCAAAGGTGGTATGGGGCGCGGTCGGTTGCCAATCGCGGAGGTTGCAGCTTGAATCGGAGATAAGTGCCCAGCTCATAGAGGGTCCTTTCTAATTGTTCCCTAACAATTATAGCCATCTTGCAGACCGATTGGGCCGCTATCTAGTATTCAAAACTAGATAGCGGCCTGCACGAAAGGCAAAAGAATGGACCCCATGACTCAAAGCCACGAGGTCCATATCCATTTGCTTTATCTGAATACTTAGTAGCGCACGAAGATGTAGTTATTGTTCATGCCGGCGGCAACGGAGCTGATGATAACTCCCGTGTTGTAGTCGGAAGCATGAATCATCTGACCACCACCGATGTAAATGCCGGTGTGGTACGAGTTGACAACAACGTCACCGGGCTGCGGATCGGACACGCGCGTCCAGCCCATAAAGGTACCCGTGGTGCCCAGGCGGCAATAGCGACCAGTGAGGCAATAGCTAACAAAACCAGAGCAATCGAAGCTGTTCGGGCCAATTCCGCCCCAGGAATAGGCGCAACCAAGCTTGCTGTATGCACGCGAGACAACAGAACCGCCATCGACGGACTGGCTCGGAGCGGAAGGCGTCGGAGCCGGAGCAGGCGTGGAAGGCTGCGGCGTCGGAGCAGGTGCCGGCGTAGGAGCCGGAGTGTTGCCGCCCTGGTTGTTGTTATTGCTGGTCTGGCCGCCGTTGTTGGTGTTCTCGGTCGTGCCGGCAGTCTCGTTGCTCACCGTGGCCTTCTCGGCGGTGCTGGCGTTGATGCCAGCCTGCAGCGCGGCGTTGGCCTCGGCTTCTGCGGCAAGCTCGGCCTGCAGCTGCGAATCCAGGGAGTTTACGACGTTCTGGGCTTCAGCCTGCTGGGCGTTAAGCTCGTCGACCTTCTTTTGCGTGGCGGCGACGTTCTTCTCCTGCTCGGCCTGCTTATCGGTGAGCTGCTGCTTAAGCTCCTTGACCTCTTGAATGGTCTGAGCTTGCTTATCGGAGACTTTGCCGTAGTAGAACAGACGGTTGAGCATATCGCTCAGGTCATCGACACCCGTCAGAACCTGAAGCAGGCTCAGACCGCCGGTTTTGTACTCGCCGGCGACATAGGTTGAGAGCTTGGCCTGACCATCGGCGATCTCCTGCTGCTTTTGCGTGATCTCGCCGGCAGTCTGATCGAGCGCCTGCGTCTGCGTGGCGAGCTCATCGTAAATCTGCTGAGTTTGGGTACCGATCTGCTCGAGCTTCGTACGAGCAGCGGCAAGGTCGGATGCGGTATCGGCGTAGGCAGGAGCCGCGAGGCCCAAGCCCAAAACACAAGCGAGGGTTGCCGTAGCAGCGCAGCGTGCCATGTTTTTATGCGTGTTTGCTGTGCGCATGTAGCTTCCTTTCCAGTAACTAAGGGTAACGGCTAGTCCACCGTCACCAGGCTAAAGAGCTCCACATCGTCATCAGACGGCGTGAGCTTCTCGCGCGGGTTGAGAAACGCAAGCTCAAGGATACAACCGTAACCGACAAGCTTTGCGCCCATATCTCGCACCAGTTTACCTGTTGCCTCGACGGTTCCGCCCGTCGCGACCAAGTCGTCCAGAATCAACACGGTATCTTTAGAGCTGATAGCGTCGGCATGGATCTCAATTGAATCGGTGCCGTACTCGAGCTCGTAGCTCTGGCTTACGGTCTCGCGCGGCAGCTTGCCCGGTTTACGTGCGGGAACAAAGCCGGCGCCAAGGGCTACAGCCACCGGTACGCCAACCATAAAGCCGCGAGCCTCGGGACCCACGACCTTGGTGATTCCCATGCCGGCAAAGTGCTCGGCGAGGGCATCGGTCATGGCTTTGAGCGCCTCGGGATTGCCAAAGAGCGGCGTGATGTCTTTAAAGATGACTCCGGGCTCGGGATAGTCGGGGATGTCGACGATTTGAGATTCGAAGTCGTACATTACATGACCTTTCAATGGGTTGCCGAAATTTCAGCAGCGGTTATTTGCCCGCGGTGGCGGTGCCGGATTGCGAAGGGGCGACGACCTTGAGCGGCTTTACGAGAGAATCCTCGTGCGAAGCCGGTGCGGCTGTCTCTTCGTTTTTGGCCTTGTTGGACTCGGAGCGAGTGATTTCCTCATCGAGTGCATCGATGTCGGCGTCCTCGACCACGGCGTTGAGCGACTCAAAAACGCGGTTCTTGAGCAGCGCAGTGTGCACACCTTCCGTCAGGTCGTGAAGCTTCTTAAACGCACGCTCGAGCTTGGCGTCGCGCTCGTCATCGGAGGTATCCATTCCGAGCATGCTCACGAGCACCTGCTCAAACATCGAGGACTCGCGGTTGGCGGAAGACACGTACTGACGCAGGTTGCGCGGCTCGATATGGAAGCGTGACAGCTCGGAGCAGTAGCGGATGATTGGGAAATCGCGACCATCGACGAGCTCACGATTTTGCGGACTCTTGATGATGCGAATGAGGTCGTTCTCGGCGAGCGAGCGGATAAACGAAATCTCGACGCCCAGCATATCGGGAATGGTCTCGATGGGATGCAGTTTTTGCTTAGTCTCCTTGGGCTCCGTCTTGAGCGGAACATCGGACAGCAAGCCCACCTCGTAGGCGAGCGTTGACAGGTCCGTGGCGTTTTCCAAGCGCTGCTTAATCACGTTGAGCGGCATGTAGCGAGTCTTCTGCAAGTGCAGAATGACCTCCAGGCGATCAACGTCCTCCTTGGAGTACTGACGGTATCCCTTTGGCGTACGATGAGGGGTAATGAGCCCCTCATCCTCTAGAAATCTAATTTTTGAGTTCGAAAGATCGGGGTATGCGCCTCGAAGTAGGTTGACGACTTGGCCGATACTCAGATAGTTGCGTTCGGCCATGCCCTACTCACCGGTTTCGATGCGCTCCGGCGTGCTCTCGTGGTAGATGAGCGTAAACGTACCGATCTGGACGGAAGAACCGTCGTGCAGCGGGGCTGCATTGACGATGGCACCGTCGACCCAGGTGCCATTGAGCGAGCCCAAGTCCTCGATGCGAGCGCCGAGGCCCTCGCGAATAATGCGCGCATGGCTGCGCGAAACGGTCATGTCATTGAGGAAGATACCGTTCGCAGGATCGCGGCCGATGGTGGTCACGTCGTCCTCGAGCTCAAAGGCGGCACCAGTCTGCGGACCCTTGACGATGGACAGAACGGGGGCGGTGATGCGCACGTTGGCCATGAGGTCGGGAACGGTGACGTCGCTTGAAGGCACGCGGAATACGCAGGTAGCGTCAGCAGTCTTATCATTCTGAGGCATATTGTTAACCATGTTGTCCATGACAACCCCTAACTTATCGCGGACGTGCCGCAAATAATGAACCGTACGTAATCATACCCCAACGAATCAGTCTTCGATTTCAGGGTTCAGAAAGTCGATGTCCTCGTCCTCGGGATGCGTGAGAGCCTGTTTAATGGCCGCTCCGCCCTTAATGGAGTAGATGACAGCCGTGAGCATGGAGAAGATCACGCCGCCGTACACAAAGAAGATGCCGAGGGGCACCGAGCTTCCGTTGAGGCCCGGGAAGGCCGTGAGGGTTGAAGGTAAAAGTTGCAGGCCGTCAACAACGGGGAACCCGAGCAGCATGAGCGAGAATCCGGTCATGAGCAGCGCTGTGGCAATCTTTCCGGGGAAGACGACATCGATGGGGCGACGGTGATAATGACGCACGATAAGCGTGCCGATGCCCAGATAGATATCGCGGCCAATAATGAGCACGCAGACCCAGATGGGTAGCTCTCCGCGGACCACCAGTCCCAAGACGCCGGTGAACAGCAGCGCACGGTCGCAGATGGGATCCATGACCTTGCCGAGCCATGAGACCGTCTTAGTCATGCGGGCGATCTGACCGTCCATCCAGTCGGTGGAGGCGGCAACGGCGTAGATAACGATGGCGATGACGCGGTTGTTGTCCGTCACAAACAGGTACAGAAATACCAGGGTGAGGATCAGGCGCGTAAAGGTGATGAAATTGGAGATCGTAAAGATCTTATTCGACGGGTAATCGGAAGTGCCGATAAGCTCCTTTTTGATCTTCTTTTTGATGCCCACAGGACTCCCCCGCTGGTTAACGACAAAACTTTCGATACTATACCCGTTCCTGCGATGTCTATCCAGCGCAAGCATAGAGAGTCCAGACATGTGGAGGACGTTGCTGGTCGGCACGTGGAGTCGCATTTGTGTACATCAGCCCCCAAAGATGCCAAAAAATAACGGCGCTGGTGAGGTGCTCTTCGCGTCAAGTCACTTTGCTTTCGAGCGCAAGGGACGCTCGAGCCAGGATGGAGAGGGCGAAAGCTACACCCTCACCGACCTCGACGGGGTCAATCGCATCGACTGCAAAAGCGGCTTCGGGTTCTACGCAGAGCCGAGGGCCGAGTCACAGTGGGCAGCAGCAAAGCGTGGTCCTGGACCTTCGCCAACGTTTCGCTGCGCAAGCTCTTTGAAGCATCGCTTGCGACGGGAAACCCGATAAGGTGGAGCTAGAGATGGCGGCGTTCACCTTTTGGTTCCACCTGCCAGCACCTCCTCTCTCGATGCCGCAAGGGTTTCTTCGCGGTGATAGACCGACACCGTTCATCGTTGTTACGGGCTCGTTCGCAAAGTCGTGAACACGCTCCCCTCTTGTTCAGCGCATAATGGTGCACCGTGTGCGGCTGTGCGGCCGCACGCTAAAGGAGATGTGCCCGCATGGGCATCGAGAGAGAGGATGCAGCATGAACCTGAGGGAGAAGTACGGTGAGTGGGGCCTGATTCTGGGCGCGACCGAGGGCGTCGGCAAGGCGTTCTGCGAGAAGATCGCCGCCGGCGGCATGAATGTCGTCATGGTCGGCCGTCGCGAGGAGAAGCTGAACGTGCTCGCCGGCGAGATCCGCGAGACCTACGGCGTGGAGACCAAGGTCGTGCGCGCCGACTTTAGCCAGCCCGGCGCGGCCGAGACCGTCTTCGCCGCGACCGAGGGCCTGGACATGGGCTTCATGAGCTACGTTGCCTGCCTGCACAGCTTCGGCAAGATCCAGGACACCCCCTGGGAGAAGCACGAGGCCATGATCAACGTCAACGTCGTGACCTTCCTCAAGTGCTTCCACCACTACATGCGGATCTTTGCCACCCAGGACCGCGGCGCCGTGATCAACGTCTCGTCGATGACCGGCATCAGCTCCAGCCCCTGGAACGGCCAGTACGGCGCGGGCAAGGCCTTCATCCTCAAGATGACCGAGGCCGTGGCCTGCGAGTGCGAGGGCACCGGTGTCGACGTCGAGGTCATCACCCTCGGCACCACCCTAACCCCCAGCCTGCTGTCCAACCTCCCCGGCGGCCCGCAGGGCGAGGCCGTCATGAAGATCGCCCTCACCCCCGAGGAGTGCGTCGACGAGGCCTTTGAGAAGCTGGGTAAGGAGCTCTCCGTCATCGCCGGCCAGCGCAACAAGGACTCCGTCCACGACTGGAAGGCCAACCACACCGAGGACGAGTACATCCGCTACATGGGCTCGTTCTACCGCGACTAGCGGCTGCCGCGGCGCGTGCGCGAGGGCACGTGCGGGTTCGCAGGTAGAGATGCGAGTGCGAGGGTTTCTTTGCGGGGGCGTGCGGATGCGGCGCCTGCGAGGGAACCCTCTTTTCGTGGGTGGGCGCGACGGTATCTCTGCGCTCATCGTCGAGGGCGACCTGCCCGGCTCCCTCGCGATCTCCCCGCACGGGACCCCGCGCCCCGGCATCCTCTGGACCGTGTCCCGCTTGTGCCCAGTGGCTCGGCCGATCCGGCCCTCAGGGTATCGGATTCCCGCATTCATCCGTACTTGTTCGGATGAATGCGGGAGCTGTTCGGATGAGGTTGATATTCAAGGTGTAGACCTTTTTCTTGGTACTCCTCAAATGCGGCAGGGTTTTTCGAGTTTGTAGATGCTAATATAACCCTGCTCTCGAAAGAGGGCTCAGTCCCGGCTGGTAAACCTGACGTTTGGCGTGGTGTGCGTGACACGCATAGCGGGCATGGCCGCGATAGAATTTTCCATGCGGAGGGGCTCGACCCCATAGCGCCCCGAGGGTTTCGGGGAGGGCGAACTGGCAGGCAGGGAACCGGGATACAGGCTGTCCGGAAGGAGGGGTGTAATGCCTCTTCTTCTTTTTTGCCACATCAATCTTCTGGCTTGATAGGTTTTTCGTGCGTCTGATTGGGTTGCGGAAGGGATTGGCATGAGAGTTGCGGAAATTGCGGAAAGGGTCGGTTGCGATCCTGAGTCTGCGTATGCGAAATTCGCCGACACACGTGAAGGCACACGCTTTCACAACATGCAGTGGCCCATTTTCGTCACCGACGAAAACTATCGCTCGTTTTGCAAGGCGCTGGCAGATTATGCCAACTCAGAGGAAGGCCCCCAAAGCAACGGCCGCCATGAATTGTTCCTGAGCGTGCACGAGCTGTTCGAAAAGGGCAACGAGATTGGCGGCGCCCTGAAAAAGCGCCACTACAACTTGGACAAATCGTTCATAGGCACGGACGAGGCAAATCTCATGCTGCTCAAAGCGGCGCATAAGGGAATGACCCAGCAAGCGATCGCCGCGTACCTGGGCTGCTCGCGCACGGCGGTGCAAAAACGCCTGAGCGCCCTGGCAGGCGGCGTGCGTTTTGGCGACTCCTACATCAAGGCCGAGCCGACAAGCCGCGGCGGCCTGAAGTCGACGGCTCACCCGATCTTCCTGCCGCTGCGATTGCATGAGGTGTACCTGATGCTGTCGGCATTAGGCGAGTTTCGAGCGGAACGGTCAGGCGGGGACCCAGAGCGCGTCTTGGCCGATGATCTCGCTGGCAGAATCTATTCCCAGCTGAGCGACTACGCAAAGGGCGGGATCGACAGGGCATTGACTGAACGAGGGATTCGCCGCGGTGGGCAAAGGCCCGACTTCGACTCAAGCGAGGTGTCCGTTTTAGATCGCATTGTCATGTACGAGAAGATGGGCCTCGACCTTAAAGTCGTGCTTGTAAATGGAGATAAGCTCGTCGGCCGCTACGCGCGCCACGCCGATCTTCAGAAATGCGTAAACGCCGCCGAAATAGGCAAAGATGACCGCTGTTTCGTGTTGCGACTCTTGGATGGAACATACTGGGCGGTCTACGATTCTCAAGTAGTGAGCGTAGCAGCCGCACCCGGGGATTAGGTTGCGGCCAAGTCCCTCGTCCGCCCTCCCAGGCGGTACCGCTGCGGCCGATTTCATGTTTGCTTACAGGCAAAACAGCCGCCCTTGCGTTTTTCTAAACGCAACCTCTTCGTGCGCTCGTAAAAAATCGAATCGATAAAAACTGGCAACAACCCTTCTGAACGGGTATCCTTTCGCAGGATGCGCCTCGAACAGCGCTTTCTGCCTGCGCGATTTCGTGCATGGCCGTCCTTTTCGTTCTATTTCTTAAAATGACAATCTCAGGTTTTCACGCCTTTTCGGCTTCAGACTGTATGCTGCAATCAGCTCGAGCGACCGAAGCCCATCACAACACCGAAAGGCGTGAACCATGAAGTACAATGAGAAGCGCAACAACGCCTCAGCCCGTCACCCCGAGACTGCACCCTCGATCATCAACTTCGCGTACGGTAGCAACCTTGATATCCATCAAGTTGAAACCCGCTGCCCCGGCGCGGTGCTGCTGGGCAAAGCGACCCTGAACGGCTATGAACTGGCGTTCGACACCGCCGGATACCTATCCGGGTTGGGCGCGGCGGGTAGAAAGGCATGTCTTTATCATCTAAAAAAACAGCCGGTGACCCATTCGTGACCCATCTGGTGACCCAGCATAAAAAAAGGTCAGGCACTAGGTGCCTGACCTGCAAACTTCTGGTCGGGACGACTGGATTCGAACCAGCGACCCCTTGACCCCCAGTCAAGTGCGCTACCAAGCTGCGCCACGTCCCGAAGCTTTTGTTTGTTGCTCTGCTCTCGCTCGCAACAGGGAATATATTAACCCGAAACTTTAGACTTGTGCAAGAACTTTTTTACAATTTTTGAAGCAAGTCCAAAATTGTATCTGCGAGCTGGGGTTTTGTTAGTACGGGAAGTTCTTGCGTACCCGTTGTGCTCACAATCCAGGCCTTGTTGGTGTCGGTCCCAAAGCCCGAATCGGTGCGTGAGACATCGTTGGCGATTATTACATCGCACCCCTTGCGGGCCAATTTGCGCTCTGCGTACTCGACAACGTTATCGGTCTCGGCCGCAAATCCGATCACGCATCGCTCGCCCTTCTGGCGCGAGAGCTCGGCCAAAATATCGACCGTCTCGACCAGTTCGATGCGATCCAGGCGCTCGTTGGCCTTTTTGAGCTTATGGTCCGCAGGGGCCGCGGGGGTGTAGTCGGCGACGGCGGCCGCACAAATTGCCGCATCGGCCGTCTGGAAGGCGCTCAGGGCCGCCTGGAGCATCTCTGCGGCGGTCTGCACGCGCACGCACTCCACGCCGCAGGGCACATCGAGTGATGTCGGTCCCAACACGAGCGTGACCGCAGCGCCGCGGCGTGCGGCCTCCCCCGCCAGGGCGATGCCCATCTTGCCCGAAGAGCGGTTGCCAATGAATCGCACGGGGTCGATCGGCTCGTGCGTGGGACCGGCGGTAATTACGATGCGCTTACCCGCCAGGTCCTGTGGCGCGGGGTTGAGCACCTCACAGACAGCCTCTACGATGTCCTCGGGCTCGCTCATGCGTCCCGTGTCCACGTCGCCGCAGGCAAGGTAGCCGCTGCCCGGACCCACCACATGGACACCGCGCTCGCGCAGCGTGGCCATGTTGGCCTGCGTCGCCGGCGCCTTCCACATGCCGTTGTTCATAGCGGGTGCGATCACGATGGGTCGCGGCGTCGCAAGCAGCGTGGTGGAGATGAGGTCATCGGCGACGCCGTTGGCCATCTTGGCGATGATATTGGCCGTCGCGGGTGCCACGACCACCAGATCGGGCTCCTGCGCCAGCGAAATGTGGTGGATGGGGTCGGAGGGATCGTCGAATAGGCCCACGGCAACGGGCTCGTTGGTGAGCGCACGGAAGGTGAGCGGGCCCACAAACTCGGTGGCATGCTCGCTCATAACGACCTTGACGCGCGCGCCGCGCTTTTGCAGCAGGCGCACGATATTGCACGACTTATAGGCGGCGATCCCGCCGGTAATGCCCAGCAGGATCGTTTTTCCCTCAAGTTGCATTGAATTGTTGGATGCCGCCGTCATCATTTAAGCTTCCTTGCTGGGAAGCACCAGCAGGCGGTGGCAGTACGGGCAATGCGCGATCTCGCTACCGTCGTGGTTGAGGTCGCTCATGGACGATGCCTGGAGCGCGGTGTGGCAGATGGTGGGAATGTTGCCCTTGATGGTCTCGACGGCCAGGCCGCGGAACTGCTTGAGCAGGCGCTCGTAGTCGGTGAGCACGTCGGTCGGCAGCGTGGCGGCAAGGGCGGTGCGCTCCTTAGTGGCGGCGTCAATCTGTGCCTGGAGGTCGGCGGCCTTGGCGCGGGCGGCCTTGGTGTCGGCCTTCACGCCCTCCTCGAACTTGGCGATGATGGCCTGCGCGCGAGCCTCGCGGTCGAGCGCCTCCTTGTGGGCGACGACGACATCTTTGCGGGTGTGCTCGATCTTGTCCAAGCGCTTGGCCAGGGTGGCGAGCTCGTTCTCCAGGTCCTGAACCTCGCGGTAGTCAGAGCCATCAACGTGGCGCTTCTTGGCGGCCTCGATGGCGTTATTGGTCTGGATCTCGGTGGTGTTGAGATCGTCGAGCTCAATATCCAGGTCCTTGCGCTGGGCGTAGAGCTTGGTCATTTCGGACTTGAGCTTCACATAGGTCTTGCGCTTGGAAGCGAGCTCCTTGAGCTCCGGCATATTGGCAAGTTCGCTCTTGTTGCGGGCGAGCTCCAAATCGATCTGTTGCAGCTTGAGTAGCGTAGCGCCGGCGCTCATAAGTTCTCTCCTTTTGTCACAGTCCACCATTGGCAAGGGTTCAGTATTTTAATCGCATGACGGGGGTCGACCCCGGCGTCAACTGCAGAGTTCATCAATATATCAACGAACGGCTCCTCGGAGCGGTCGTGGCCGAGCAAGATCACCGGCAGCCCGCGTAAGGCAAGGTCTTGCGCCACGTGGTAGCCCGCTTCGCCCGTCACGACAACGTCCGCGCCCGCGGCGATGGCAAGCTCTCCAAAGTCGCCCAGGGAGCCGCCCAAAATGGCGACAGTGCGGCACGGGCGATCGGCTTCGCCCCACACACGCGGGTCGCTGCCGAAGGCTGTGACAGCACGGGTGGCAAGATCGCGCAGCGTGCACGGGTCGTTGAGCGTTGCAAGCGCGCCCAGGCCGGTGGCCTCGGGGTCGTCCACGTGCTCCAGTGAGCTCACGGGTGCGGCACCCAGCAGCTTGCTCAGGCAGACACGGGCTTCGTGCGAGCGGTCCAGGTTGGTGTGGAGCGAGATAATGCTCACGCCGCAACGCGCTGCCTCGTAGAGCGCCGCACTGCATTGGGGGTGTGCTGAATCCGCCGGACAAAACGCCTCGGGCGCCTTGATATAGATGGGATGATGCGTCAGCAGCACATTGGCGCCGGCCTCCAAGGCGCGGCGAACATTAGCCTCGGTCGCATCGAGTGCGCAGGCAACACCGGTAATCTCCGCGGCAGGGTCGCCGACGGAGAGTCCTACATGGTCCCAACTCTCGGCATCAGCCTTGGGATAGCGTGCCAGCAGCGCGCGCTCAAGCTCGGCGACGATCATGCAGCACCTACGATCGAGAGCAGCGTCTGGGCAAAGTCGTCCAGGTCAGCCGGGTCCACGCGGTCATCGAAGGAGATGCGCAGTGCGCCTAGCGCCTGCTCGCGACCAATGCCCATTGCGCTGAGCACGTGGCTCGGGTCCATGCTGCCGCTCGAGCACGCCGAGCCGGCCGAAACCTCAAAGCCGGCGGCGTCGAGCTTGACGATGAGCTCCTCGGAGTCCATGCCATCAATGTAGATCGATACTATACCCGGCAGACGATCGGCCTGCGCGTAGTCGCCCATCGTGTCGTGAATGCGCGGGTGGGCCGTAAGCGTGGCGTACAGCTTATCGGACAGGGCCTGCAGCGTCGCGCGCTCCTGGGCCACATGGGGCGCCAACGTGCGTACGGCGGCGGCAAAGGCCAATTGCGTGCGCAGGTCCTGCGTGCCCGCGCGACGTCCGGCTTCCTGTCCACCGCCAAAGATGCGGGGACGCAGCGGCGTGCGGTTCTTAAGGTAGAGTGCGCCGGATGCCACGGGGCCGCCGATCTTGTGAGCGGCAACGGTCATAGCATCGACGCCCAGCTCGGTGACATCGAGCGGAATATGCAAGTAGCCTTGGATGGCATCGGTATGAAACAGGGCGCCGGCAGCATGTGCGGCGGCGGCAAGCTCACGGATGGGCTGCACCACGCCGGTCTCGTTGTTGGCAACCATGATGCTCACGAGCGCCACGTCGTCGCCTAGCAGCTCGACAAGCGTGGCGGGCTCTATGTAGCCAGTGCGGCAGGGCTGCACCAGGTCGACGGTAAAGCCGGCGGCACGCAGCAGCGGCAGGTTATCCAGAATCGAATCGTGCTCGATCGCCGACACGATCACGCGGTTACGCTTGCGATCGCGCTGACGAGCGCCCTCGGCAAGACCGAGCAGCGCCAGCTGGTTGGCCTCGGTGCCGCCGTTGGTAAGGATGATCTCGGACGGGCGAACGCGTGCGCCAAAGCTACGTGCGATTTCGCGACGGGCGACTTCCAGGCGTGCGGCGGCCTTGCGGCCAAGCGAGTGCAGCGAGTTGGGGTTGACGCCCGCAAGCTCGCTGTCGTCGTACTCGCGCTGCGCAAGGAGCGCCTCGGCGCGCATGGGCGTCGAGGCGGCATAGTCAAGATTCACGGGTATGCGGTTTTGACCTGCGGTCATAAGGGTTTATGCCTCCTGTGCAGCCTCGTTGCCCAGCTTCTGCAGCAGCGCAACCTCGGCAGCGGGATCTTCGGACTTAAATACGGCAGAACCGGCCACGAGCACGTTGGCGCCGGCCTTGACGACCTCGGCAATGTTCTTGGAAGAGATGCCGCCGTCGACCTCGATGAGGGGCGAAACGCCGTGACGCTCACACATGGCCTTAAGCTCGTGGAGCTTATGCAAAGTGCCCGGGATAAAGCTCTGGCCGCCAAAGCCCGGGTTCACGCTCATGAGCAGCACCATATCGACAACGTCGATGATGCTCTCGAGCACGCACACGGGGGTGGCGGGGTTGAGCACTACGCCGGCCTTAACGCCGCGCTGCTGCAGATGGGTGAGCGTGCGGTGCAGGTGCGTAGATGCCTCGTAGTGCACGGTGATCATATCGGCACCGGCGTCGGCATACCAATCGACGGTCTCGTCGGGGTTCGACACCATCAGGTGCGCATCGACCGGCACGTCGGTGGAGCGCTTGACGGCCTTAAGGATGTCAACGCCAAAGGTGAGGTTGCCGGTAAAGTGACCGTCCATAACGTCGAAGTGCACGTAGTCGGCACCGGCGATCTTGTCGAGCTCGCCCTTGAGGTTGGCCATGTCGGCCGAAAGGACGGACGGAGCGATTTTGATGGAACCCATGGTAGAAGCCTTTCTGCGCTAGTCGGTGAGTCCGTAGAACTCTTGAGAGGGGACGCGATCGGTAAGAATCTCGAGCGCCCTATCCAAAGTAACACCGTTGTAGAGCGTTTGCTCCACGGCAAAGGTGAGCGGAATGTCTACGCCCAGTGAACGGGCAAGCTCGCTGACGCTGCGGGCCGCGACGGCGCCCTCGACCACCATATGCGTGCGCGTTTGATACTCGTCGAGCGACACGCCGTGGGCAAACTCGTAGCCAAAGGTGCGGTTGCGCGAATGCTCCGAGGTGCAGGTGGCAATGAGGTCGCCCATGCCGGCAAGTCCCATGCAGGTCATAGCTTGACCGCCGCGGGCGTGCACCAGACGGCTGATCTCGGCTAGGCCGCGCGTCATGATGAGGGCGAGCGTGTTATCGCCCGCGCCGGTGCCGGCGGAGATGCCGCACACGATGGCAATGACATTTTTCATGGCGCCGCAGACCTCGACACCGGTCATGTCCTGCGACAGATAGATGCGGAAGGCCGTGGACAGGAGCAGGTCCTTAAAGGTCTCCCCTACCTGCGGATCTTTGCTGGCGATGACGGCGGCCGAAAGCCCGCCGCGGCAGATCTCCTCGGCATGGTTGGGGCCCGAGAGCGCCGCCACGCGCGCCTCGTTGCCGATCTCGCTGGCGATGACCTCGCTCATGAGCAGGCCGGACTCTGGCTCAATTCCCTTGGTGAGGCAGAGCACCGGGGTATCGGCGGCGACAAAGGGCGCAGCCTGGTGGCACACGCTGCGAAGGTGCGTCGAAGGAACGGCAAAGATGATGGCCTCGGCACCGTCGAGCGCCTGCACCAGGTCCGTGGTGGCGACGACGTTGCCGGGCAGCTCGTAGCCCACAAGGTAGCGGGGGTTACGATGCTCGCCGTTGATGCCAGCGGCCGTCTGCTTGCCATGGGCCCACATGGTCACGCGCTCGGCTCGCGCGGCGGCAAGGCCGGCGACGGCGGTTCCCCAGGAGCCGGAGCCAATCAGCGCAACATTCATGACTCTCTCCTACTTATCGTCGGGCTCGGTGACGCGCTTGGTAAACGAGAGCTTGGACTCCTTACCCGTCATGAGCTTTTTGATGTTCGCACGATGGGCCCACACCACGGTGATGCCGATCATCGCCATGCAGAATTTGAGACCTAGGCTGCTGTACGGAAAGACCGCGCAGGCAGCGATGGGAAGACCAATGGCGGCGGCAAGCGAGCCCGCCGACACGTACTTGGTGATGGCGACGGCCACGATAAACATGCCCAGCAGCGACAGGCCAATAGGCCAGTACCAGGCGAGGATGACACCCAGACCAACTGCGATACCCTTGCCGCCGTGGAAGTTGAGATAGGGCGAGAAGATATGGCCCCACACGGCTGCCAGGCAAATGACGCCGAGCATCCAGTCGCCGGGGGCTCCAGGCGCCATAATGTTCGGTGGAAAGCCATAGCCCACGCTCGCGATGAGTGGACGCGCGATAAGGACGCAGATGGCGCCCTTAAGGCAGTCGAGCAGCAGCGTGAGTGCGGCCACCTTGGGGCCGGCCACGCGCAGTGCGTTGGTGGTGCCGATGTTGCCGGAGCCCGCCTTGCGAATGTCGGTGTGGTTGAACACGCGGCCCAGGATAAGGCCAAACGGAATCGCCCCGATAAAGAACGAGACCACGGCGCAGATGGCGGTCAGAAGAATCGGATTATGCATCCTTTTGCTCCTTCTTCCTAAAGAAGAGTCGAATGGGCGTGCCGGAAAAATCGAAGGTCGAGCGCATGCGGTTCTCGACGTAGCGCTGGTAGGTGTCGTTGACCAGGTCGCTGTGGTTGACGAAGAAAGTGAACGTCGGCGGGTTGACGCCCGTCTGGGTCACGTAGTGCATGCGCAGGCGGCGCTTGCCGTCCACCACGGTATGACCGAACTCGCGCAGGTCGGTGAGGAACGTGTTGAGGCGCGAGGTGCTGATCTTTTGCGAGCGCGTCTTTTCGGCGGCGTCGACCATCGCCCAGATCTTCTCGACGCTGCGACCGGTCAGGGCAGAGATGCGCAGGTACTGGGCCCAGGGAGCCATGACGCCCAGACGGCGGTCGATGGTCTCCATGCAGGCCTCGCGCTTACGGTCGTCGTCGAGCAGATCCCACTTGTTGAGCAGCACAACGATGGCACAGCCGCGCTCGATGGCAAGACCCATGACCTTCTGGTCCTGTTCGGTAACGCCAACGGAGGCGTCGACGACGAGCAGCGCCACGTCGGCGCGGTCGATGGCGCGCAGGCCGCGGACCATGGAGTAGTACTCGATGTTCTCGTACACGGTGCTCTTCTTGCGGATGCCCGCGGTATCGACCATGCGGTAGTGCTTGCCGTTGCGTTCGACGACCGTATCGATGGCGTCGCGCGTGGTGCCGGCAATGTTGGACACGATGGAGCGGTCGGCGCCCAGGATGCGGTTGAACAGCGAGGATTTACCGGCGTTGGGGCGGCCGATGATGGCCACGTTCAGCGCATCGGGGAACTCGTCGGCGACTTCGTCCTCTTCCTCGGGAAGCAGGGCCACGATGTCGTCGAGCAGGTCGCCCGTGCCGTGGCCGTGCAGGGCCGAGAGCGGCGTGGGCTCGCCGATGCCGAGCGAATAGAACTCCCAGATGCTGTCGTTCTCGCGATCGGGGTTGTCGAGCTTGTTCACCAGCAGAAAGACCGGCTTGTCGCAGCGCTTGAGCATGCGGGCGACCGACTCGTCCTCCTCGGTAACGCCGGTGCGGCCGTCGACCACAAACAGGATGACGGCGGCTTCCTCGGCGGCGGCGAGGGCCTGGTCGCGAATGGACGTGGCGAAGACGTCATCGCTCTTGAGCGGCTCGATACCGCCCGTGTCGACGATGGTGAACTCGCGGCCGTTCCAATCGGCCGTGTGATACGAGCGGTCGCGCGTGACGCCGCGTGACTCGTGGACGATGGCGTCCGAGGTCTGGGCCAGGCGGTTAACGAGCGTGGACTTGCCCACGTTTGGGCGTCCGACGACGGCGACGATAGGTTTCATCTGCTCTCCTTTAATGGGTAGGGTCAGTGGAAGTGTTAGAGTCTGCGGGCACAATGCCAAGGATGTGCTCCAGGGTATCGAGCAGCTCATGCGGCATGGTCGACACCACATGAACCTCGGCGCCGCGACTGGTAAGGCTTGCGAGTAAATCGTCACGATGATACTCGTCAAGCGTCATGCCGTCAGCGTTGAACATGAGCTTGGGCACAAAGAGCATAACCCCCGAGAGGTCCTGCGGCAGCTGCTCCAGAATGTCACACGCGACGATGAGGCCGGTCACGTCCACGTTGCCGCCAAAGTAGCGGTTCTTGATGGCCGTGACAGTGCCGGCGAGTCCCTGGGGTGACTCCACAAAGCGGGCCACCGTGTCGCGTGCGCTGGCGCCCGAGAGGCACAGCAGGTGCTGGTTGCGCTCGGCGATGCCAGCGCGGACGCGGGCCAGTCGCTCGGCATCGGCGGTAAGCACATCGTCCGTCTCGTCTAGGTATGAGCGGATCATGCCGATACCGTCGTAGTACTGCGGATAGCCGTCGTAAAAGTCCGCCTCGGGCGGATCGATGCCGGCGTCCAGGTAGAACTCGTCGCTCATCTGGAAGGTGTGGCGGCCAAAACGCTCGAAGGCACGGTCCTGGTAGGGACGGATCATGGTAATGGTCTCGCGCGCCAGTTCGGGCTTGTCGCTGTATGACCAGCTAAAGCGGTTTTGGTGCTTGGTAAAACCGAGCGGCACAATGCCCAGGCTTGTGATTTGCTCGTGCTCCTCGCAAAAGCGCAGGGTCTTTTCCAGCTCCTCGCCGTCGTTCATGCCGGGGCACAACACGATCTGCGCGTGAATCTCGATGCCGGCGGCCATGATGGTCTCGAGTACGTCCATGCCGCGCTGGGCGTTGCGGCCCATCATACGACGGCGGACGTCGGGGCTCACGGCATGGACCGACACGTTCATGGGGCTCATGTTGCGTTGGATGACGTTTTGAACATCTTCGTCGGTGAGGTTCGTGAGCGTGACAAAGTTACCCTGCAAAAAGCTCAGGCGGTAGTCATCGTCGCGAATATAGAGCGTGGAGCGGCCGCCTTTGGGGAGCATCGTCATAAAGCAGAATACGCAGGCGTTCACACAGGTGCGCATGCCATCGAAGATGGGGCCATCGAACTCCAGGCCCCAGTCCTCGCCCGGGAAGCGGTCGAGCTCCACGGGCGTGACGGTGTTGTCGCGCGGATCGAAAACCTCCAGCTCGACGGTGTCGTCGTCTGCTTCCCAGAGCCACACGATCATATCGGTAAGCTGCTCACCGTTGACCGTGAGCACGCGCATGCCCGGCTCGATACCCACATCCCACGCGGGCGATTCGGGACGCACGTTCTTTACGAGCGCGCCCTTACCCGGCTCGGGGTCGCGGCTGCGCCCGTAATCGGCCACCTCGGCGGCGTATGCGGGTACGGTCTGGTCCATGGTTAGCGGCAAAGCTCCTTGATGCGCTCGACGGCGCGCTCGATGTGTTCTTGCGGGGTGGAGGCTCCAGCGGTGATGCCGATGTGATGAGCGTCGGTAAACCACGCGGCCAGAAGCTCGGAAGCTTCCTCGATGTGATGCGTGTGCTCGCAGGCGTCTGCGCAAATCTGAGCCAGGCGGCGGGTGTTGCCCGAGTTCTTGCCACCCACGACGACCATGCAATCACAGCGTTTGGCAAGTGATGCGGCTGCCTGCTGGCGCTCGCTCGTGGCGGCGCAGATGGTGTTGATCACGCGCAGCTCCTGCACGCGCGGGGTGATGGCAGCCACGACCTCGGCGAGGTTCTGCGCGGTCTGGGTGGTCTGCACAACCAGACCCACCTTGCCCTTGAGCGACAAAGCGTTGGCGTCGGCGGCACAGGTCACGACCTGCGCATCATTGCCGGCGTGGCCCAGGATGCCCTCCACCTCGGGATGGCCCGGCTCGCCCACGACAAGTACGCGATAGCCCTCGCGCACCAGCCGCTCGGCGGCCACGTGGACCTTCTTGACGTAAGGGCAGGTGGCGTCGACGACGTTAAGGCTACGCTTGCGGGCAGCATCGATCACCTGCGGCACCACGCCGTGGGCGCGGATGATCACGGTGCCCGACGCTGCGTCGTCCAGGGTTTCGGCCAAGCCAACGCCTGCCTCAGCGAGCTCGCGCACCACGATGGGGTTATGGATGAGCGGGCCCAAGGTATGGACCTGAGTGTACTCTCCTGCCTGCGGCGCAGCGGCCAGCGCCATATCGAGCGCACGCTGTACGCCGTAGCAAGTGCCGGCGTGGGCGGCGATCTCGATGGTAGGCGCGGTTGCCTGGTCGGACGCAGTCGCGGCGGTGTTCGTTACATTCTCGCTCATGGCTAGAACCTGCCCGGATGCTCGTCGCATAGATCGTCTCGCATGGCGTAGACGCGGTTCATGGCCTCGGACTCAAACCATTCCAGGCGCTCCGTGCGCTTAAGCCCAGCCGGTGCGTCGGAAAGCGAGACGGCCTTGCCGGCGCGGATCCAGCACTTCTTGGGACGCATGATCTTTTTGCCTGCAGGCGTGATGTCGGACCAGCCGCAGATGGCGAGCGGGTTCACAGGTGCCTTGCCCATCTGGGCGATGAGCGCAAAGCCGCCGTGGACCTCGGGCTTGATCTCGCGCGAGCGGATGCGCGTGCCCTCGGGGAAGATCAGGACGTCCTCGCCGCGCTGCAGCGCATGCTGAGCGGCGCGCAGGCACTTCATATCGGCAGTACCACGCTCCACGGGGATGCCACCAACGCGGCTAAAGGCCCAGCGCACAATCTTGTTCTTGGCGAACTCTGACTTAAAGATGGGACGAATGCGGCGCCCCCCAAAGAACAGCGCCGTCTCCACGGCCAAGAGCTCGGCCATCGAGGTGTGGTTGCAGATGACTACGCTGCCGCGGCCGTCCTGGCGCTCAAACAGCAGATCGGCATCCTCGACCTTCCAACGCCACATGAGCTTGGAGAAGGCCCAAAGGATGGCCATGACTACGACAACGGTGCCGCGGATGAGCGCTGGGAACTCTGCATAAGGAGCGTTGTAATAATCCTCGGGCGTCTGCTTAAACAGGCGCATGGGCTACCTCCTCTGGTTGATGAGGTCCTCGATTATCGAGACGACCTCATCGATGGTGTGGGCAGTGGAGTCGACGTGCACGGCGTCCTCGGCGGGCACGAGCGGGGCGACCTCGCGGCTGCTGTCGAGCTTGTCGCGCTGCTTAAGGGCGTTGAGGGTCTCGTCGACCTCGGCTTCGAGCTGCTCGGATGTGAGCGGCTGGGCGTCGTTTTGGTGACGCTGCAGCACGCGGCGGCGGGCGCGCTCGCGCGGGTCGGCGGTCAGGAAGACCTTGACCTGCGCGTTGGGGAACACGACGGTTCCGATGTCGCGACCCTCGGCCACGATATCGCGGTCCTCGGCGGCACGGCGCTGATGGATGAGCATGGCGGCGCGCACGCCCGGATAGGCCGAGACCTTGGACACGTTGGCGTCGACCTGCGGGGTACGGATGGCGGCCGAAGCGTCCTGGCCGTCAATGGTCAGGCGCGTGTCCTCGCCGGTGCCGTTGGTAAAGCGGATTTCGATCTGCTCGGCGAGGGCGTCGATGGCTGCCTCGTCGTCCAGGTCGATGCCGCGGTCGAGCGCGGCGAAGGTGACGGCGCGGTACATGGCGCCCGTGTCGAGCTTGTTAAAGCCCAGCTGGCGGGCAATCTCCTTGGCGATGGTGGACTTTCCGGAACCGGCGGGGCCGTCGATGGCGACGATCATGCAATGCTTCCTTTCGGTGGTTGATGTGCTGGTATGGTTCGCGGGCGTTGGGGCGCGGCGGGTTGCCTAGCCCGTGTAGCGCTCGCGGTAGGTGTTGCGCTTGGGTGCGGAGCCGTGGCTGCCGTGGTGACGCGTGCGGCTGGCGGGCGTGTCTTGGGGCTTGCCGCCGTTGCGCTTGGAGCTGGCCTGCTTGGGCGGGATACCGCCGTCCATGAGAATCTGCACCTCGCGGTCGGTGAGCTCGCGCCACGAGCCCTTGGCCACGTCCTTGAGCTCCAGGCCGGCAAAGTTACAGCGATGCAGGCGAATCACCGGGTGGTGGATCTTGCTCAGCATGCGCTTGACCTGGTTCTTGCGGCCCTCGCGGATGATGACCTCAACGGCGGTGGTGCCGGGCTTGACGCCCTGGGGAGCTACGGCCTCGGCCTCGCGTGCGGTGATGACGCGGCAGATTGCCGGCTGGCAGAGGCCGTCGTCGAGCTCGATGCCACGGCGGAGCGGTTCTAGATCGCGGTCGGTCAGCTGTCCGTCCACGAGCGCCTGGTAGGTCTTGTAGACGTGTTTGCTGGGGTGCAGCAGGTCCTGCGACAGGTCGCCGTCGGTGGTAAAGAGCAAAAGGCCTGTGGTGTCGCGGTCCAGGCGGCCCACCGGGAAAAGTCCCGGAAAGTGGTCGCGGGGGACCAGGTCGGCTACGCAAGGGCGCTCCTGTGGGTCGCTCATGGTGGTGAGGTAGCCGGTCGGCTTGTAGAGCATCAAGTACACGGCACCCTGGTTAAGCTTGACGGGCATGCCATCGACCTCGATGTGGTCGCGGTCGACGTCGACCTTGGTGCCCAGCTCGGTCGCGACCTCGCCGTTAACCGTCACGCGGCCGGCGGTCATCAGGTCCTCCGACCCGCGGCGGCTCGCCACGCCCGCGCGCGCCAAAAAGCGCTGCAGGCGCATGGTGTGCGGATAGACGGACTGGGCGTCGGTTGCGGGTGCCGTGTTGCCCATGGCGCGCGTCTCCCCTACTTCGTTAGTCCTCGTCATGCAAATCCTCCGAGGTCTCGTCGACGACCAGGGTCTCCAAGTCCTCGACTGCCTCAACATCTTCAATATCGGTATCGAGCAGTTCGCGCTCTTCGTCCAGGTCCTTGGCCTGCTCCTCGAGCGTGGACTGAATACTGCGGCCGCTCAGGCGCTCGCGGATAAACTGACGCGACTGCTCGTCGGGGGCAAACTGCTCCAGATCGGGCAGGTCGCGGGTGGAGCGCAGACCGAACTTTTCCAAGAAGGCGTTGGTCGTGCCGTAGATGATGGCTTGACCGCGCTGGGGGTCGCGGCCGAGCTCGCGCACCAGGCCCTTGTCTACGAGCGATGCGATGACGCCGTCGGAATTGACGCCACGGATGCCCTTGACCACCTCGCGCGTCACAGGCTGGTGGTATGCGATGACGGCCAGGGTTTCGAGCGCCGCTTGCGACAGCTTTTGTGTGTCCCAGCTCAACACATAGGCCTCGACCACATCGTGATAGGCAGGGTGCGTAAACAGGCGCCAGCCGCCGGCGACCTCGCGCAGCTGAAAGCCGCGGTTGGCCTCCTCGTACTCAACCTTGAGCTCGGCGAGCAGCGACGCGCACTCGCCGGGGGCGATATCCAGTGCGCCGGCCAGCGCGGGCGCACTCACCGGGTCGCTCGACACCAGCAGCAGCGCCTCGAGGGCGCCTTTGAGGCTGTTTGCCTCCAGCGTGGAAAGGGTTGACATGGTTGCGGCTCCTATTCGGTGAGCTCGGGGCCCTCGCCGGGCACATAGGCCTCGGCGCCCTCGACGCGGTTGATGCGGATGGTTCCAAAGATCTCGTCCTGGCTCAGCGTGAGTGAGCCGCGCTTGGCAAGCTCAAGCATGGCCAGGAAGGTGACGACGAGCTGCTCGGTGGTGGCATCGCCGTCCAACAGCTCGCGGAAGGTGCAGGTTTGGTGCGCCATGGTAAAGCGGTCAACTGAGGCCACGGTCAGGTCGAGCGGCACGCGATGCGGCGCCACGTGCTCGGCCTCCAGCAGGAAGGTCTGGCGCTTGCCGTCCAGGTCGGCGCAGATGACGGCGAGGCCGCGCAGAGTAATGCCGGCCAGGTAGTCGGGCATAAGGCCTAAAAACTCGGGGTCGGGGCCGGCTACGCGCGGATGCATGCGGCTTTCGGCCTGCATGCGGGCACCGAGGGCCGCAGCCGCGCCTTTAAACTGCTTGTAGGCAATCAGGCGCTGGATCAGGACCTCGCGCAGGGCGTCGCCGTCGAGCGCGCTGAGCTCCTCGAGGTCTTCGTCAAACTCGTCATCGTCGTCATCGACTTTGCGCGGGGCCTCCTGCGGCACCAAGGAGGTGGCCTTGATGTCCAAAAGTGTTGCCGCGACCAGCAAAAAGTCGCTCGCCACGTCCAGGTCCAGCGCCTCGATGCGCTCGGCCTCGGCAAGGTATTGCTCGGCCACCTCGCTGATGGAGATGGCGCCGATATCTACTTTTTGGCGGGTTACCAGCTGCAGCAGCAGGTCGAACGGTCCGCTGTAGACCTGCGTCGACACGCGATACGACATCTTCGACCTCCTTTGACGGCGCCTTCGCGGCGCGGTTTGGGTGCATGTTGCGACCGTTTTGCACGGTCGACCTGTAAGTTTACCTTAGATGCCGGCGATTGCGAAGTTGAGCAGCTGCTCAGCAAGCGGATACACGGTAACGTCGAAATAGCGGCCGATCACGTCGATGCCGGTCCACATGGGCAGCAGGTACAGCACTAGGATGAGGATGGGCATAGCGTATTGCTGCAGACGATAATAGTTGTTGAGAGCCTTGCCTTTAAGGAACGGCACAATGATCGAAGAGCCGTCGAGCGGTGGGATCGGGATGAGGTTGAAGAACGCGAGTGACAGGTTGACTACGATAAACGTGGCGCCGAAGTTCATGATCTGTGACGCCAGGGCAAAGGACATGCGGGTGTAGAGGTTGCCGTATGCCGTGTGCATGAGGGCGGCCGCAAGGCACGCGAGGGCGATGTTCGATGCGGGGCCGGCTGCGCTAACCAGGACCTCATCGCGCTTGGGGTGCTTGAGGTTGTTGAGGTAGACGGGCACGGGCTTGGCGAAGGCGAACACCGGGCCGCCGGCGGCAAGCATGAGCAGCGGCAAGATGATGGTGCCAAACGGGTCGATATGGTTGAGCGGGTTGAGCGAGACACGACCGCGCGAACGGGCCGTCTTGTCGCCGAGCGCCCAGGCCACGGCGGCGTGCGCGTTTTCGTGGATCACGATACCCACGATGACGGCGACGGCGCTCGCGAGCAGATTTATGAGGTAGCTGCTGGACATGGCGCTCCCCTAGCGGACGCGGCGCGAGGCGCGCGTGAGCAGGTAGTCGGCCACAAACAGGATGACGGCCACGATGGCGTAATCCAGGCGGAACACGCCGCCAAAGGGCGACGTAATGACGCCGTAGCCGGCGATGGCGCTCGGCAGCGCGCGCGAAAGCTCAACGACAAAGCCCACGATCTGCAGCTTGGCGGTGAGGCCGCTAAAACACAGCAGCACGGTCATCGCGCTCATAAAGATGCCGGAGATGCGGCACGCGATGGCGATGATGCTCATCGCCACGGCAGCGGCCTTACGAGAGTTCACGCGCGGTCTCCTCTTCGATCTGGGTGGAAAGCTCCAGCCATTCGTCCTCGAGCTTGGGCAGCTCCTGCTTAAGGCCGTTATATTCCCCCAGCGCGGCGTTGAACTTATCCTGATCGGCATAAAGCTCTTCACTTGCCATCAATTCCATAAGCTCGTCATAGCGGGCACGCTTTTTGTCCAGCTCTGCCTCAATCTTCTTGAGCTGGTTGCGCACGCCCTTGAGCTTTTTGTTGAGCGCGGCGCGGGCCTGGGCCTCGGCACGCTTTTGCTCCTTGGTCTTTTTGCCCTCGGCAGGTTTGGGGGTGGCGGCGGGTGCATCGGGCTGGGCCGCGGCGACCTTGGCGGACTTGGTCGCGGCCGGTGCACTCTCCCCTGCCGCCTCGGCGGCGGCGCGGGCTGCGAGGTCCTCGCGCTTGTAGAGGTAGTAGTCGTAGTCTCCGTCGTAGACCGTGACCTTGCCATCGCGGATGTCAATGATGCGGTTGGCCACAGCGCGTACCAGGTGCTCGTCGTGGCTGATCAGCACGATGGTGCCGGGGAAGTTCTGCAGGGCGTTCTCGAGCATGTCCACCGAGTCGATGTCAAGGTGGTTGGTGGGCTCGTCCAGGCACAGGAGCGCCTCGGGGGCCACGAGCATTTTGGCGAGCGCCAGGCGTGCCTTTTCGCCGCCGGAGAGGACGCGTACCTGCTTTTCGATTGCGTCGTTGTCGCTAAACAGGAAGGCGCCCAGCAGGCTGCGCTGCTGCGGCACGGTCCACTTGGGCGTGACGGTGTCGATTTCTTGCAGGACGGTATTGGACTCGGTCATGCCCTCGAGTGCGTGCTGGGCGTAGTAGGCCACGCCCACGTTGGTGCCCAGGTCCCGGGTGCCGGTGGTGGGCGGCTCCAGGCCGGCGAGGATCTTCATAAGGGTGGACTTGCCGGCGCCGTTGGGGCCGACGAGCGCCACGTGCTCGCCGCGGTAGAGCTTGAGGTCGATGTCACTGTAGATGTGCTTGTCGCCGTAGGACTTGGAGACGCCCTCCAGGCCCACGACCATGTCGCCGGAGCGCGGCGGATCGGGGAACTTAAAGTCGATGTGCTTGTGGCCCTCGGGCAGGATGACGAGCTCCTTTTTGATCTGCTCGATCTTTCGGATGCGCTCCTGAGCCTGCGCTGCCTTGGTGGGCTTGTAGCGGAACTTGTCGACGAAGACCTGCATGTGGGCGATGTCGCGCTCCTGGGCGGCGCGCTTGGCGCGCATCTGCTCCAGGTTGTCCTCGCGCTGCTTGAGGTAGCTGCTGTAGTTGCCGGTGTAGGTGGTCACGCGACGGTTTTCGAGTGCGGCGACGTGGTCGACGCAGGCGTCCATGAAGGCGCGGTCGTGGCTGACGATAAGCACGGCACCGTCGTAGTTTGCGATAAAGCCGCGCAGCCACTGGACGCTCTCGAGGTCCAGGTGGTTAGTGGGCTCGTCCAGAAGCAGCAGGTCGGGGTGGCGCAGGAAGAGCTTGGCGAGCGCGATGCGCATCTGCCAGCCGCCCGAGAACTCGGAGCACGGGCGCTCAAAGTCGGTGACCTTAAAGCCCAAGCCGGAAAGGATCTTACGGGCGTTGCTCTCGAGCTCGTAGCCGCCCAGGTGCTCAAAGCGGTCCTGGACCTGGCCGTACTCGTTGAGGAGCGCGTCGACGTCCTTGCCCTGTTCGGAGAGCTCGGTGATTTGGGCCTGCAGCTCGTTGGCGCGCTCGCCCATGCGGCGGATTTCCTTGGCGGCGGCCATGACCTCGGCGAGGATGGTGGTGTCCTTTTGCTCCAGGTTAGTTTCCTGCTCTAGGTAGCCCACCTGGCAGTCCTTGGCGTACTGGACCTGACCGGCGTCGGGGCTGTCGATGCCCATGATAATCTTGAGCATGGTGGTTTTGCCGGCGCCGTTGGGGCCCACGAGCGCAAAGCGCTCGCCGGGGTTGATCTGGAAGGACGCGCCGCTAAAGAGGACGCGCGCGCCGAAGCTTTTTTCGATCTTGTCGACCAGGAGGATCATGGTGCCGCCTTTGACCTTGTGTGCCAATATGAAAAAAGGCCCCAACTTGCGTTGGAGCCTCATTCAATGCTCGGGTGGAGACGAGGGGGATCGAACCCCTGACCTCTTGACTGCCAGTCAAGCGCTCTCCCAGCTGAGCTACGCCCCCGTGCGAAGAAGTACTATACGGGAACTCCCCCGCCGATGCAAGGACAATTTTGGAAAAACTTTCCTGGGGCGGCGGCGCGGATGCGGGACGGACTCGAGAGCGATGGGCCCGCGATGCCCGACTAAGTCCGCGGGGCGCGCCCCGCGGGAGGGCGGCGCTGCCGCCGCCCACCCATCAGGCTCCACTCCGCCCGCTCCCGGGGCCTCCCGCCACGAAACCGGCCCATCTACTACGTTTGGCCGGCATTCCCCGACCATGGCGTCTCGGGCAAAAATAAAACCGCAGGTAGACGGCCTGCGGTTTTCGCGAAATACGGGGTATGGTCTAGGGGTCGGGGTTAAACGTAGTAGATGGGCCGGTTTCGTGGCGGCGGCATCGCAGGCAGCCGACCGAGGGCGCCCGAAAGTGAGCAAGCAGGCTATTCGCAAGTGAAAACTACTGCTATGAAAAAGAAAACAGGCCAGACATATTGTCTGGCCTGTTGAAAAACCTGGTGGGCCCTCCGGGATTCGAACCCAGAACCCAGGGATTATGAGTCCCCTGCGCTAACCGTTGCGCCAAGAGCCCTTATAAAGTGACACTTGCAGTTGGGGTGGCAGAACAGCCTCCAACGCTTTGAACCACGATGTGAAATACTACCATGCACGCGACGCCCGTTCAACGCACGATCTTGTCGACCAGGAGGATCATTGTGGGCTTATAGGACAAAATGTGTGTCCCGATAGAACACCCGTTTCCATCCATTAATCCAGCCAGAACGGGTACGGGTCCCTGTGGTGGAGGTCCTCCCACACGGCCCTGTCGCCCCACTCCGGCCCTCCGTCCTCGCGCGACGGCGAGGCGGAGTAGACGCTGAACAGGAAGTCGATGTCCGCGTCGGTCGGCATCGCGGCGAGCTTCTCGCGCGCCGTCCTCGCGTCCCCCGAGTGCGCGTGGCACCACCAGAGCACCGCCTTCACGCGCTTGGCCGACGTCAGCCCCCGGTGGTTGCGCAGGACGGCCCCCGGCTGCGAGTTCACCCCTCCCTCGATCATGTTGTTGGTCGACGGCAGCGGGCCGGCCTTGGCCAGGGCGGGGTCGAGGTAGGTGAACGGCGTCCCCGCCGACACCAGCGACGACAGCGACGAGCGCGCCCGCCTCAGCCTCTCGTGGGTGCAGGCCCTCCTGCCGTCCACCACGGTCCTGTCCTCCAGGAAGTCGGCCCAGAACCCGCACCAGTCGAGGCAGCGCCCGGCCCAGAGCTCGGCCTGGTGCAGCGTCTCGATGCCCATGAGGTCGCGCGCGATGAGGTAGAGCTCGCGCCCCGCCTGGAGCTTCGGCCGCGTCGTCGTGTAGCGCTTGACCTGCGAGAAGGCGTGGAAGGCGCACCTCTGGACCCTGGTGCGCGGCCAGGTCTCGCGCACGGCCTTGGCGAACCCGCTCCCGCCGTCGGTGACGACCACCTCGGGCGCCGGGATCGGCGACATGAGGGCCGACCACGCCCTCGAGTTCTCGGACCTGGCCATGTACCGGGAGACCACCCTCTCGCCGCAGCAGCATATGAGCACCACGGGGTCGCGCGCGACCCGGATCCCGTCGACGTGGAGCACGCGGTGCAGCTCGCCGTCGGGGACGGGCATCGGCCAGACCTCCCAGAACTCGGCCGTCCTGCGCCTGAAGGACCGCCCGCCGCCCGGCATCGCCGCCTGGGAGTCCTTGGAGAGGAGCCACCCGAGGAACTCCTCGAGCCTTGTCGCCGTGTCGTCGTACCTCACGGTCGTCGACGCGCCGCAGGCCGTGCACCTCCACCGCTGGGACCCCGATGAGGTCCTGCCGTTGCGCTTGGTCCGACCGCCGCAGTAGGGGCAATAAACGGCCTTCATGGGCACCTCTTCCGAAAGGGTATTTAACGGTTCCGGAAAAGGTTATCTACCTGCGGGAACGATAGGCAACCGGACACACATTCTGTCCGAGCGGTTAAAAGCGGGCACGGAATTTAAACGGCTGAAAAAGGGGCATCGACCTGCGCCGATGCCCCCAACGTGGACACGCATTTTGTCCTATAAGCCTCATTGTGCCGCCTTTGACCTTGTGTGCCTATATGAAAAAAGGCCCCAACTTGCGTTGGAGCCTCATTCAATGCTCGGGTGGAGACGAGGGGGATCGAACCCCTGACCTCTTGACTGCCAGTCAAGCGCTCTCCCAGCTGAGCTACGCCCCCGTGCGAAGAAGTACTATACGGGAACTCCCCCGCCGATGCAAGGACAATTTTGGAAATTATTTTACGGTGCGTGGAACGGCGTAGAGCCGAAGAGACACACGATGCCCGAAATAGCCCGCGGGGCGCGCCCCGCGGGCAGCGGCAAGCCCGCCGCCCTCCTTCCCGGGGCTCGGCATGTCGCCCCAGATGCCGCCGGTCAGATCAAAGCAATCCGCGGTGCTTCCGCGGGAGGGTTTCGTCTGAGCCTCTATCCGCGCCTTCGGGCCAATTTACTGAACCGTGCGTAGCTCGCGCCAGCTGGTCGCTTCATAAACGGACCGGTTTACTACGACGATTCCCGGATTTCCGACCTCACGCCTGCTTTCGCAAAACGGGCAGGTAATCTACCTGCGGTTTTACGAGCGGCGAATTCGGTGTGTTCAGCCACCCTCAATCCAACGTAGTAAACCGGCATTGTTTTAAAATGGCACTTAATTACTGGCAGCATATAGAGTATTAAAAATGCTCCCTAGGCCATTATTACTTACCAATACCAAGCCAATTGCACAGAACGTTGGCGCGCAATCTGGTCTCAGCACATCTCATCGCCTCGGTTTTTGGCTTGTAGCGCAACTCCAATCGCTTACACGCACTGTGAATGATGGCATCAAGCTGTTCGTGATCATTGAGCATGTCATGAGTTACAAGAAATACGTCGTATCCCATGCTTTGCAATGCTGTCATTCGAGAGGCATCGTGGTCAAGCACAGCGCCCGATCCATGGATAACCTCTCCTTGAAGTTCGATAATCACAGCCTTCATTGTTATTGGGTTTACGATGACGATATCGCCGTAACAGACTTTCTGACCTGCGATTTTCCGAGCTGAATTCGACAGCGGTGTTAAGTCGTTGACGTATATGTTTTTAAACTCCGCTCCGCCGGCACGTCTCGGATGACTTAGCAACATGATTCCAGCAACTTCTAGCGGGGATGCAGCAATACCCATTACCTGCTGTGCGGCTTCGTAGAATTGCTTTCCCCACATCTCGCCCTTAACCTTCGCTGCAAATCTGTGCAGTTCTTCTATTTCAATAAGAGGCTTTCTCATCCAGAGCGATGTGCCCTTTCCGTTAGCTTTATTTCCGGATCCGTTATTCTGCTGCCCACTTTGATTATTCTCACTATCCTTCTGGTGCGCCCGAGCATAGACTCGCTTCCATGGGACCTCGTCTTGGGTTTCGTCTAGTTCAAACAGACTTTATGTGGTGTACTGCTCTTCTTCTGATTTTGCCTGCTCAAGTGCCATGTCGACCGCGGGCGATGGTTTAAAAACCGAGAACCATCCGCAGAACTCGTACATAGCCAGAACCAAGTCGTATGAAGAAACGCTTCGAGTCATGGTGAATAGCGTATTAAGAGGGTCTGTGACGCTAAAGCCCATACCCGTGTCGATGGAAACCTTCTCTGTATAGGCGCTGTTCCATCGGATGGTCCGTCTTGTCTCTGAATGCAGGTTGCTTCGTGTTGATGCTGCTGTGATGACTGGCGTCTTGAGGACATCGGTTACGAAAGGCGCTTGGGATAGAGCTCGCCACCCATCTTCGGAGCTAGGTAGACGCGGGTAGAGGTCGCGCACCTGCGGTGGACATCGCCAGTAACGGAATGCGGTGTTTGCGCAGACAATCTCGTCCATGTGGACCTCCCCCTAGCTTCGGGCATGAGCCGTGTGGCTTACGGGCCTGATTATCTAGGTGAGCATCATGCGGGTAAGTATCGGAAGCTGACCAAACACTGACCAAAAGAGGGATGGGTTGTGATGAAAGCAGGCGCGATTGATGGAATGCGCAGGTAGTGAAGCCGTGCGTCTAGTCTCAGTCTTCACAATTGCTCATAGATTGCGCAGAGAATTCAAGGAATGAGCGCAGACGCTTTTCACAAAACGTGCGATGACGTCACCTAGCGTGAGCCGGTACGGGTGCTTTTATACATGTGTAGGAATTGTGAAGGGGACATGATCAATAAAAAACGGGACCCTATTTTAATAAAAATCGAAAATTTGGTGTCAGTTTTGGTGTCACCCTTGGTGTCAAAAAGAAAAAGGCCAGAGGCTTAACACCTCTGACCTGCGCTTTTGATGGTGGGCGATACAAGATTCGAACTTGTGACCCCATCCGTGTGAAGGATATGCTCTACCCCTGAGCCAATCGCCCGTCGCCTTTCGGCAAAAGAGATACTAACATAGCCGTGCGCGGTTTACCAAGAACTTTTTGCCCTCGATTGTAAATTCCTGGGCGTCGGCCGCACCATGGCAAGCGCCGTAACCAGCAAACCCGCAGCTCAACCACCCTTTACCGCTTGATCCACGAGGTCTCGGGGCGGCAGATAAGTCGTGCGTTGTTGTAGGCCATGTCGAGCGTGAGGCAGGTGCGTGCGGCGTAGAAACCGTCCTCGCGCTGGATGGTCAGCGCCAGTTCGGGCTTGTCGCCAGTTAGGCACAACGGCAAGAGCAGTTGGATTCGGCCGCCGTAGAACTGCGGCACCGCGAGCGTGTAGTTGGCGGCGGCGCGGCGGGCGGCCTCGACGACAGCTCCCTCAAAGGCGCGGCGCAGCAGCAGCGAGTTGCCCTCCCCCATCAGGCTGGCGGGAATGCGCGTCAGGTTCTCCTCGTCGCCCAGAATGTGGTCGATGTTGGAGCGGATGGGCAGGCGGTAGTCAAAGACCAGCTCGGAGGGGTCCTCGGCAAAGCGCACGCGGCATGGCAGGTACTCAAACGAGACCAGCATGGGGTCGCTCTCCTTAAAGAAGCCCTTCAAAAACCAGCGCTGGCGCGCGTCGGGCTTGGTGTTGGGCTCAAACAGGCCGTAGATGGTCTCGTAGCGGCGCGTGTAAAGGCCGGTGTTGAATAGGCATCGGTCGTCGTCGAACACCAGCGGCAGGTTGGACGGTGCGGTCTGGTCCACGTCGCGCTCGGTCAAAAATACCGCGCGGCTAAACGAAAACGACAGGTAGTTCTTGAGAATGCGGTTGCAGGGACCCCAGTCCTCGGGATCGGCGAGGTCGGTCAAGCGTTCGTAGCAGGGCTCGGCGCAAAACGCGAAGTCGTACACATTGCTGCACAGGGCGCTGGGGATCTCCATGTGGTGTCCAATCAATTCATTAACCGGCGTGCGGATGCTTAGATTCTATACGTGCGATGGGTCGCCGGCTCGCACATTGCGATTGTGCCGAAGTCATCCGGCGAGTTTGCTGTTTGCCAATTGTTAGGTTGCGATGATGCTCGGTTTATTTTGAATAGCCATTAAGCATCAACTTCTGTCCTTAGGCCAATCGACACGGTTCCGTAAATAATCCCATCATCCAAAACACGCCATAGTAAATTGCGTCTTTATTTTTACGCACCGACGCGCGCTTTCTATCATTCTGATTGCAGGCGGACGCTTGGCCAAAGCCACCGCTGTGAGTGCAAGGTCAGCACCCGCAGATTCTCGCAGCGACGCGGCACGCGAAAGACGGCAAATGTTGTATCGATATACGTAATCACGGGCATATTTTGCCAGCTGACTGCATGTGAGGCACTCGTTGCACGTTGTTTAGTCCCTATTGGAACGCAATTTCGGAAGTTCGGGAAAAGGGGAGACCTGCCAACCAAACCTGGTTTTACTTTCGAGACCTGCGGCTTTGTTGGTAAATAGCGGGTTATGGTCGACGGATTCTGCTTTCTCCGCACTTTCGAAAAGTTGGCGCATCGGCAGCGATATACGGCACCAAAATCCAAGCCCAAGAAGACTCTAAGGCCTCATAGGCTTGCTGTTCCTTCGCAACTCGTTCGCGAGCTCTTCGCGTGTGCGTTTCCCGGAGACAAGGTCCTGAATCCATTCATAGTAGGGGTTATCTTCAGGAGTTGGGTTATCTGAAAAGTCCACCGATACGTTTCTCAAGCTAATAATGGCAAAGGCAATAACTAGGCTAGTCCTCTTGTTTCCATCCTCAAAGATGTGGTCCTTTGCCATGTGTTCCGCAATATAGCTTGCCTGGTCGAAGATGTCCGAAAACCTATCAATCGGGGACTGCCCATAGATGGTGCAAAATGCGTTTGATAGAACAGATTCGATTCGACCATGTATAAGGGTGGCCCTATCGCTCGTTATGCAAGTTGTGTAGCATTTTCCAAACGCAAGTAAGCCTTCATGCAGCTGCATTACAGAAGAGGCAAGCGCCTCTATCGCTTCCTCGTCATCAAATACGAGGGGATCGAAAGAAGGCGGTTGCCCCATTGTGGTGGACATTAGGAGTTCTCCAAAAGCCTCAATGCATTAGGCATGGCTGCAATTGTCGATTGCACGGCCTGATCGATTGTTACGACGTCGTTATTGTCTAAACCATCATTAGATGCAAGAATTGCCTCCGGAGTGATGGGGTTATCCCTGTTCGGCGAATATACGCTCGCCCATGCTCCATCTGGCTTATGCGACAAGGTGACCAAATCAAACGCAGTGAGCATACCAAGCTTATCCATCACGGAATCAATGAGTTTTTTAGAAATCCCGTCAAGTATCGCTAAGTCACTCGATTTACTGATGCGGTATCGGCCATACGAGGAGAACGCATGATAGACCACAGGTTCAACTGGACCGTACTGCCAAGCCTCAATGATGTCATCGAAAAGCGGACGATTGTATTTGCGCAACGATTCGACCTGCGAATAATAGACGAGCTTATTCAGCTTGAGATTCGTAATCTCGAACTTGTCGCTCCAGTTATCAATGATGTAGTTCGCAACGTTCAGCGCTTCCATTTTCGCTCTCCCCTCAGTTGGCAAAACTTATCCTATAGACCTTAAATGGGCTGATTATGTACCCAATTTCAAGATATGTCGAGTTGGGCTTCGATGATTTCTCTTCTAATCTACATGACAAATTATTTCACGGCGACCGGACATATACTTGAGTGCCAAGCCCAGACTCTTACGACGTCGAGGGGCCATCTCCGTAAGTATGCGGTAAATCTCTGACATGTCGACCGCACCGGAAAGCAACAACACTTCTACATGTGGCTTTGTTGCTAAAAACGAATTGTGCTCGGCGGTTATCGGTTTTCCCACACTTCCGAAAATCGGGAGTTTCGAGGCGAGATGCGACTTGCAAATATGCCGTTTCCGGCAGGGAGTCTCGTGTTTATAACCATCAGCTAGGGTTATGCAGCTAGCTAGCGGGATAGTTCCGATGTCCGCAGGCGTACAAAAATGTCGAGGTACGAGCCTCGCCGATCTGGAACTTAAGAGGCAATCGTCTCTTCGGTGGCTGCATTTTCTCACACTTTAGGAGCTTTTAGAGCTGCATTGACAAGGTCAGCGCCGTTGTCGAAGCGACAGGACGCCCTTGCCGCAAAGAATGCGTCACCTTCGCGGATGGCCTCGAGGGTCTCCGGGTTGGGTTCTTTGGAAGGAAAGGGTTGAGGGCTGGTATTCGCTAGCCCCTCGTCCTGTTTACAACACTTCATAGACAAGCACCTCTTCCTGCTCGATGCTTTTGCGGAATGCCGTGCGCATGTGCTCTGGTGGGTTGGTGATGATATCAACCTTTCGCCCAAGTTCCCTCTCAAGCTCATGGGAGAGTTCGTAAAGCATGCCGAATGTCATGGTGTTGCCGCAGACTAGGCGCAAGTCTATATCGCTGGCGGGCGTTTGCTCGCCTCGGGCAAACGAGCCAAATAAATATGCTTCGCTGACGTCATATTGAGCCAGCACGCGGGAGGCGACGGTGGATATGTCGGAAGGCGAAATCATGGGAGATTTTCCGTTTAACAGTAGTACGTCAGGGGGCCAGCGCCGAAACAGCCGATCCGGCTTTTTGCCGTTCTGCAAGCTCGAATATAAACGGAGCGTTTGATCTAACGAACTCGGTAAAAAATCCAGATCGTCAGTAGAAAAACCTTCGACTTTGAATCAATTAACCGTTGGCAAGAAGCATTCCGCATGGTCAAAGCCAGGGCCAACCGGACGCTCAACGGTTACGCGAACGGTCCTGTCATCCCTAGCATAAGCAGAGTTCATTACTCCGCCCCGCTGTCCTAGATAAACTCTCCCGTCTCCAGGTCTACGAAGTCCGCGAGCTTTATCTTTCCGTAGAAGCCGCTCCCCTTGTACTTTCCTGCGTAGGTCTCAGTGTCGAACTTGAACGAAATGTTATACAGCTTTCCAGTCTTTGTCTTCCTGATTAGCCCGTTTTCCAGCATGTAGCTCAGTACCCTCTTATGGCTTTCTCTATCGTTACCGTTTAGGTAAAAGCAGCAGACACCTTGTTTCGAGCCCGCCGCGATGAGCGTTTCGGGGTTCGAGTATTTGGCCTCTACGACGACGCCATCTAGAACCGCCGTTCCGACAATGTCGTCCATGAGGGCGGTTTTGAATGGAGAGAAGAAGAACATCCATTTGCCGCATTGAACGGGATCTATGTCGTGGATTCGCTTTTTATTGATAAACCAAATCCATGAGAACGACTTGACCCTGGCAATCGAGCCGGATTCGTTAAGAAGCGTTTCTTCTACGGACGGCGTTAATTCCTCGTTGTTGCCCGTGTTATTTGAGCTTGCCATTTCATTTATCCTAACAGTCGCCCTTAATAAAGCTCCTCGCCAGCAGCCTCGAGCGCTTGTATCGCTGCGCGTTTTAGCTCATTGAGACTTTCGTAGCCGCTTTCCGACAGCGGGATTATTCGCACGTTGAATGAGTCACCGTACTTGTAATCGGCATACACATCGCAATTGCCCCTATCGAGAAACTGTATGGCCGTTCGATCAATTGCCTTTGCGCTTTGGCCTACGTAGTACAAATCTTTGGTTGCATTATGGACAATGAAGATACCAGTAATTTCACCTTGCTGTGTCAGGGCCTTTCGCTGAGCGATAAACTCTTCGGCGCTTGCGACGATTTGCGGATCATCTTCTAGGAGCGATTGGCGTATCCCCAGTAGTTTCTCTTGTTGCTTTGATGCCGTAATAACAAGAAGGAACCCGTCCACAAAAAAGAACAAGCCAAGGAGTAAGAAAGGAAAAGAAAGCGAACCAAATATGTTGGCACTCGATGACAGAGCGGAAAAGAGACCGACAATTGCCAATACAAGACCAGTAGTGCTGAAGACTTTTCCGATCGGAATGAGCCTCCTTGGAGGGGCCGATGCGATGGTTTTGATTTGATAGTAGTTCCTCATGGTATGACTCCAGTGATATAGGCAATTGGATCCAAATGGAGCTTTATAAACGGCAGCATTTGGATTGCAATTATCTTATCGCTCTGGCAGATGAGGTGTAAGGCTCAACAGAGGTAACGGGTTGTGAAGCTGTCGAGCAAAACTAAATGGTGCCGTCTCAGCGATAGCCGATACGGCACCAATCTCTAATAAATTGATTTAGTAGAAGGCTAAAGACTTCTGCAATGGCTTCAATCACTTCTCCCCTGGTCTCACTTAAACGAGGCCTTAGCAACGATATACGGCTGCCAGGAGCACTGTCCCCAGAATGAAAAGCGCCAAAGAAGCGGCTATCCAGTTGTTGTCGGCGGTCTTGGGGAGCATCGCGACGGTCATAGTGGTGCTCTTGGACTTGGGCGGCGTGGACACCGTGGTCTTGGTTATTGTCGTTGTTGTCTTGGTTGTCGTGGCCGCGGGTTTCAGCGCGGGTTTTGCCGTAGGCCCTGTGGTGGGATCTCCGGCAGCGGGGTTAGCATCGGCGGAAGGCTCGCCCGTCCCGCCACCAGACATGTCGCGCCCGTCGGTCTCCCCCGTCGGCGGCGTGGCAACATCGGGCTCAACCACCACATGCGGGGTCACCGCACCGGCAGCATCCACCGCGCCACAAGTACCAAAGACCCCGCCAGCAGGCGTCACAAATCGCGCGGACACAAGCGACCCGCCCGTACACGCAACGCCGCCGTCGGCACCGGCCACATCAAGCCACGAGGCGTCGACGGAAAGCCGACAGCCGGCTGCACCATCGCCAAGGCCCGCATCTTGCAGATACACGCCGTAGGCGCGCACGCCCGCCCCGGACCCGGCGCCCGCGGCAACGACGCGTCCGCCGCCGCGCACGGCCATGTCGCCTGCGATCACGCCGGCAACCGCCTCGTCCGTAATATCGGCCCCGTCCGCCTGGGCATCGAGGGTGCAGCCGTCCACCACGAGCGCCTGCGAGACGTGGATCCCGCACTGCGAGCCCGTCGCCGTCAGGGTCCCGGTGCCGCGAAGCGTCAGGTTGCCCCACACCTCCATGCCGCACGGCGTGATGTCCGCATCGGGCGCATGCGACTCCGTCACGGAGTTCTGCCCGTCAAGCGTCAGCACCAGGTCACCTTCGGCGCCGATGGCCTCGCCCGCGTAGCCGTTAAGCTCCAGGTGGTCGGCATCGGTCCAGGCCCAGCCGGGGCCCGACACGCCCGGCTCGCAGTACGTCGCGCCCGCGATGATGAGGCTCTCCGCGCCCGCGGCATAAGAAGGCCCGCCCAGCAAAACGCATAGGCAGGCCATGGCAACAATCGCAATGTAATGACGGCTGGTGTAGGACTCGGCAGCAAACATACCCGCTCCGATCTTCGTAGGAGCCAATAGAATGTGCACCAGAAAATGCCCTGGTAGCAGCAGTTATTAGTTTAGCGAGACCAAGACAGAAACAAAGGAAATACCCGTGAGCAGCGTTAGGAATTAGGCGTAAATCGTTTTGCCAGTCGGTGAAAGGAAGAACTCTTTTCCGACTGGCTCGTAAGCTAATTCTTTTCCAAGCATTTAAAGACTACACTCTTGCAATCAGAATAATCCTCTTTGTTGAGGAGTTGATATTTCTCATTATTGAGAATAATGATATTTGCGTTCCGAGGGACAACCTCAGAGTCGGCTAAATTAAGCCCTGACACGATCATCTGACCCTGGTAAATAAAAGTGCTGAATATCAGGCTGTATTGCCGATAGTATTTTTCATCATCCGCTTCGATATTCAACGGGCTATCTAGAACAACTGGAAGTTCTACCAATTGTTCATTAAATTCTTTCTTCAAATCCAATAGCGTCAAATACCACGCAAGGGTGGCTAAGGGGGCATTGCTGCCGCCCGCCTCAATCTTTGAATTGACATTTTTAATCTTTGCTTTATCAATTGATCTAAGATTGAGTTCCGTTATATGATCACGTGTTAACTCAACAAAACGTTTGTCGATTTCGCTTTTCTTACTGCTGTAAGAATTGAGTTGTTTATTAATCTTATCAAGATCGTTACGGCTTTCTTCAAGTGTGGTAATGAATTCAGCACATTCTTCAAGAAGTCGCTTGTTCAGTTGAACGAAACCCTCGATTTGGACTGCTGTTAAGTTATCGCGTTTCACTAGGTTCATTTTCGCTTTCAGCACAGCAAGCTCGGATAATTTCGATTTATATCTCTCTTCTTCAGTGGCTATCTTACGGTCCAATTCGTTAATATCGCGCCCAAGATCATTGCTTAAAAGAAGTGCGTCTTCGCGGGAAATCGAGGAATTAACCCGAACCATTAGGGTGTTAAAAATATCTTGCTCGCAAAGAGGGCATTTTCCCGTCCGAAGCGATTTGGCATTCAAACATAGCTTACGAACTACTCTTTGGGAACCGGCGTAAGCCATCTCCGTTTCTGTCTTATCTGATTTTAGTTGATACAACTTTTTACGGATTCTAGATAGACCGGTAGCCAAGCGTTTATATTCATCTTCAAATTCGTCACAATCCCTTTTAAGTGAGGGCATATCAGCGCTGTAGCCAAGCTGCTCAAGCTCGTTTTGAATACGCTCTCGCATTAAACGATTGGCTTTCAAATCTGTTTCAATTTGTGCAAGGCGGTGCTCAATATCCGTTTTCTGAGCAGTTAAATCAAGGTATGTGTGATCATAGGCGCCTGCAAACTCGTAAATCAAATCGGACTTATACGAACTGTACTCCCCCATGTTATTAAACGAGTTGAAATGCGAACCGTCATAATGATTTTGGTCTACAAAATACGGCGCATAGGAATAAGCAGGCGATGCAATTTCAGTTTTCCCCGAAGCACGCGAGGTCAACCAAATGGCGAAACCAAATTGATCGTATAACTTTTCTGCAAGTAAATGCCTATGAGTCTCAGTCCAAAGCAATTCGAGCCGCTCATCAAATAACTTGAATTGTCCGCGGCTTCGGAAAATCGTATATAGTTCAGAACCATAAGAGAACTTTAAAATAAATACTTTACTGTTTACGTCGAACTTGTCATCAAATTTGCAGTCTGCGCCCATGCAGTGGTATAGACTTTTAGTGATGACCGATTTACCAAGATCATTTCCCTTTTTTCTATTTGACGTTATGACATTTAAGTCTGATTCGAAACAAATGATCTTTGCAGTTTCTTCCGAAGGAGACGCAATGATAAGTTTCATGAAGTTAATTCGTGCCATGGCGCGTTACCCTTCTAGAGCAGTCTTAAACGTAGCGATCAGTACATATATCTTTGCAAGCTCTTTGCTAATTTCAGGACCTACATTGGATATAAGCTGAGGTCCAACCGTCTCAGCTATCTCATTAGGGCTCATCGACGGGTCGGCCTCTTTAAGTAACGAATTTGCAATATTTAGAATCGACTCAGCTTGTGGCTCCATGACCGTTGAAGTGTACTCTTGCAATGCAATACGTAATGAATTCTGCATTAGAGGGGGTTGCCCTTTTATCCATTCGTTTACGAGACCTTGGGGAGTTTCTTCCCTATCTTCATAAACAGAGAAGAGCCTCCTGACTTCCTCACCGCTAATACCCTTATTACTGATCACAGATTCATAATCAGGCTGTTGTTTCTCATTGCATGCGCGATCTGAAACTAAACCCTCAAGCGCTTCGCATAGCGCCATGGGTTTTTTGGGCTCACATCCCATGACTTTATTATAAGTAGACAGAAGGTTTATAAGTAGACAGAAGGTGTCCGCGAACAGAATCCTGCGGTTTATCAAGGTTCATAGCGACAAGTAGATATGACGCCTTATTTAAATCAGGAGTCATCCCTTTGTTGTCGCGCGTGACAGCCTGTTCGATCTTTTGTTTATCCTCGGGTTCAAGGGTCGCAAACAGAACTTCTCCTGGTGAATCGAATGAACCGCCCTTTTTTAAGAAGGGCCTATTGCCAACTATCACAAGTTTTATAGGGCAATCCTGAGATGCATCGTCAAGCTCATAAAGTCTAGCGATAATTGAGATGCCCCTTTTTGGAAGCCGTGTAGCCCAAGTGACTCCAAATTTTCCTTTTCCGCCGGTTTTAACCTGATAAAATTCATAGCGATCGTCTAAATGTAGTTCTATATCGCAACGATAGTCAAAGACAACAGCAAATGAATCAATTCCGGAATCCAAACATGTGAGCAGACGATCGATACCCCAAAATAGTTCGTTTCTGAATCGATTCTTCGAAATGCTTCCAGAGAGGTCGGGGGCAGTGCCCATATATCCGTCATGGCAAATGGGCATACAGCACTCCCTAACTTAACCAATTAACATAACTGAAGTATAGACTTACCGAAGGCTGTCAGTTGGAAAACCGTTGGGAAACAATTTGATTATGACTCAATTTCTTAGATTCATGACAGGCCTTCATTTTTAGACGATACGCTGCCTATCAATTTCACGTAAGTCGTGAAGCGGCACTCAGCACCCTAGATTCTATCTATCGACTGGTCATATCCCTTGTTAAACTCCATGTAACTGGTCATGCGGTAGCTTGAGATGGCAAGCTCGTTGCAAAATTTGTCAATACCATACTGCTTATCATCGTTGGAATCGTACTCGCAAAAGACCCATTCGGCATCGCGGTAGCGTGGAGCCAGAACGTCGCGGTAGTACGGCTTATCGACTTTGTCGAACGAGTTGCCCATGATAATTACTGTATTAATCTCGGTAAGGGTGTCCAAGAAATGGTTAAGGGCGTCGTAGTTGCCCTCGATGTTTTTCCATGTATCTGCACAGCGGTCACATGCAACTGTTACACCCTGCTGAATATCTGCACCGTAAAAATCATCCATTCCATATTTGTCTTCAAGCATCTTCTGAAGCTCGAAAGGATTATTGTCGGGAGAGCCAAATTGAAGAAGCTCGTCTTTATTTAAGACACTGCCGTGAATATGGAGGATTCTATCCGGACGAACACCATAGACATGCTCCAACGTTGGGGTGTAATTAAAGGTAATGAACGAAGCAGTGTCCGGTAAATCAAGAACAGGTTTTGCTTTAGACACATTGATTGACTCTACCCATTCCCTAAAACGATCCTTGGTGATCTTCTTCATGTATTCAAGACGCACCTGCAACTCGATCCAGAAATCATCCCATCCTGGATTGTCTTCGGTTAGATCGGGATACGTGTGCTCGAGCGTTTCATAACAAAGCTCGTCCCATTCAATACCGAGTGATTCTTCGAGAGAGCACCATCGAGGATTGTCTTCCCTGACGGAACCGCGCGTGCAATCAAGTCTATTCTCAAAATCGGAGCATTCCACCGCATAGACAAACGAATCAAAGTCTTTAACCACTTGCTTGTCATAGACTTTCAGCCATTTGTGATAATCGAATAACTAGTTGCTAAGCCATGATGAAGATCGAATCCGTTTCCTATTATCAAGAGCGATATCGCAGTATCAAAGTCTGCGCCAATGCAACACCTTCGCTCTATATTGCTCATTATTACAGGACCTCCTTAAATACAGGTGCTTTATCGATTTTAAGCCAGAGCGAAATTTACCAATTGCCTACCTTCTGTAATTGCAATTGGCCAGAACAACGAAGGGCGGGTGTATCGGCTTACGCCGATACACCCGCCCTCAACGCAGAAAAACTAATGGAAAAGCGTGGCCGCCCACTGCAGGCAGCTGCCTCTCCCCTAGTCCCGCTTAAAAAGCGTTGGTCCAGTGTCCTTTCGCAATAGCAATGCGCAAATCAAATGCGTTTATTCCATACTTTTATCAATAAGATTAACGAAGCTGATTAAATCTCCATCAGCCTCAATATACCAATTAATAAATTGAGCTCTATGCATCAAAGCTGCGCCATCGTTTGCCGATTGAACAAGAGAGTTATACTCGTCAAAAATACAGTAGAGACGAAAATCAGAATAAGACATTTCTTCATAGCTTTGATTAACGACTGATTTTCTTTGCTCTTCAAAATCCTGCACCAACGATCTTACGTCGCCGCCTGACCATAAATCTGACCGCACAAATGCGGCAAGATAGAATACGACCACATTTCCAATACTTACAAGAAGCGGATCGTCCTTTTTAAAGACTCGACATAAGTTAGAAAGAACACGGGTGACTCGCTTTTCAACGATTCTAACCGTCTCAGGTTTTAACTCGCCATTCTTTGACCGTTGATACAAACGATCAAGCCTGTTTTTCTTTGTATCGAACACTCTTCCATGCTCTGACAATTGCTCTGCAATTGAAAAAAATTTTGCGACAAGTTCATCGTTTTTATTACGAGAAAGGCTTCTCAATCGAGTGTTAACAAAACGATTGCTCTTTGCAACGTATTTCACCCTGTCCCTGAGAAAACAATTGCAGGCTGCCCTCTTTTCCTGTGCATTCAAGGGTTCGCCGTCATTCAAGCGAAGAAAAAACTCATCAACAAGATTTTCGTCAACAGCATCTAGAACGACAATATCAAATCGATATTTGAGCAATTCAAATGAAACTTCCGGATAGTCCGAAACTAGATCTGAAAAGAATTTTCCACCAATATTTATGTCCTCATCGCTTCTCAGAAGAAAATCGGAGGCAAGAGGAAAAGCATCATTCAGAAATTCTTCTGTGGTTTCGATACGCTGCTTACCATCAATTACCTCATAGCGAACATAATGCTTAATACCTTCAACGCGAACACTCTTCTCAACCCGATTAAGGTAAATCTTCGGGACATCAAATCCATTAATTAATGAGTCTATAAATAACTGCTTTTTCTCAATGGACCAAATCCCGCCCTCCCTTTGATATAGAGGGTCAAGATTCAAAAATGGATAGAGTGCATGCAGGTATTCGACCTGTGAAGTACTATCGTCGGCCTTGCGAAATACATTCATCCTACTCATAACCTCACTGCATCGGTCATGTGCTTATTCCTAATCCTTGCCCCTAAATGATCAAGGTCTGGATAAGACGAAACTTCATCAATGCAAACAAACTCAAGTTCACGCTTAATTGAGTCCTTAAATTCCTTCGGAATCAAATACTCGGAACAACATCCACCAAAGTCATCCTGAAGCTCAATGTCGGAACTCGGGGTGGGATGGAGCGTGAATACGCCGTGCTGAGCCACAATCCTATAAAAATCATTTGCAGCAACAACCGCAATTGGAAGCGCGCTTAATCCGGCGCTTCTGTCAGGGCGGTACTTATCCAAATCCCCATTCGACTCCTTTAAAACCAATGGCGAGGAATATGAAGCACCCAAAGCGCTACGATTAAGCCTACTTGGACTCAGAACAAACAGCTTAGCGTCCACATTAATTGATGATGGCCCAGAGACTGCGAAAAAAGAGCCTGAAGTGGATTCTCCGACCAATCCAAAAGACGTGTTGGCACGCCATGATGCTGGGCAAGGACAAGCCAGTCCCAAAAATCGGCAGGTTGCATCTCAGAACGCATATACGCGTTGTGCTTGAACTCGTCAATCATCTGCATCTCAGAGTTTCTCGCAAGACTTGCCCTGAAAGCTCCTGGATTCAGCCTAAATGAGCTATCAGATTGACCTCGAAACCAGCAGTCATATCCAATCGAAGTACGAAGGTTAATCAGGTCTGAGACACTCTGAATTACTTCAATCTCATTTGTTGGATCAGCCGAAGAATCACTCATGCTTAGTCTCGCTTAAACAAATCGCGGGTGTACACCTTGTCGGCCACGTCCGCGAGCTCGTCGCTCCAGCGGTTGGCGACGATCACGTCGCAGCCGGCCTTGAAGGCCTCCAGGTCGTGGGTCACCTCGGAGCCGAAGAACTCCGGCGCGTCCAGCGTGGGCTCGTAGACCACCACGGGCACGCCCTTAGCCTTCACGCGCTTCATGACGCCCTGGATGGAGCTCGCGCGGAAGTTGTCGGAGTTGGACTTCATCGTCAGGCGGTACACGCCCACGACCGGCTTCGGCTTGCCCTCGTAGACACGGTCCCACACCATCTGCAGCACCTCGTCGGCAACGAAGTCCTTGCGGGTGCGGTTGGCCTCCACGATAGCCTCGATCAGGTTCTGTGGCACGTCCTTGTAGTTGGCCAGCAACTGCTTGGTGTCCTTGGGCAGGCAGTAGCCGCCGTAGCCGAAGCTGGGGTTGTTGTAGTGGCTGCCGATACGCGGCTCCAGGCACACGCCGTCGATGACGTCGCGGGTGTTGAGGCCTCGCACCTCGCAGTAGGTGTCGAGCTCGTTGAAGTAGGCCACGCGCAGCGCCAGGTACGTGTTGGCGAAGAGCTTCACGGCCTCGGCCTCGGTGGTGCCCAGCACGAGCTCCGGGATACCGATAGTTCCGTCGGAGTTCACGCGCTCCAGCTCGGAGGGGTCCGCCCCTTGGGCAAGCTGGCGTGCGAAGCGCTCGGCAGCCGCGACGGCGTCAGCGTCCTCTTTCGGCGCGCCCACCACGATGCGAGACGGATGCAGGTTGTCATAGAGTGCCTTGCTCTCACGCAGGAACTCCGGGCTGAAGAAGATCTTGCTGTCGCCTAGCTTCTCACGCAGGCCTGCGGTGTAGCCGACGGGGATGGTCGACTTGATGACGATCCAGGCATCCGGGTTCACCGAGCGCACGGCGGCGATGGCGGCCTCGACGGAGGAAGTGTCGAAGAAGTTCTTCTCTGAGTCGTAGTTGGTGGGCGTGGCGATAACGGCGTAGTCGGCGCCCGCATAGGCCTCGGCCACGTCCACGGTGGCGTGCAGGTCGAGCTTGCGCTCGCCCGCCTTGGCCTCCGCCAGGAAGCGCTCGATTTCGTCGTCCTGGATGGGCGATTCGTAGTTGTTGATCTTCCCGACCTTCTCGGGCACGATGTCCAGCGCGTGGACCTCGTTATGCTGCGAGAGCAGGACGGCGAGGGACAGGCCGACGTAGCCGGTACCGGCGACAGCGATCTTCATGTCATTCTCCAATTGTCAAAGAACAAAATTTCGCATGAAAAATGGCCCCTGTTACAGGGCCATGATTTCCTAAATGTTGTAGTAGCGCTTATACCACTTGGCAAAGGCTCTCAGGCCGTCCTCGAGCGGCGTCGCGGGCTTGTAGCCCAAGTCGCGCTGGAGCGCCGTGGTATCGGCGTAGGTGACGGGCACGTCGCCCGGCTGCATGGGCACGAGCTGCTTGTGGGCCTCGAAGTCGTAGTCCGCAGGCAGCACGCCCTCCTCCACCAGCACGCGTTGCAGCGTGTCTACGAAGTCGAGCAAGTTCTCGGGGTGCGAGTTGCCGATGTTGTAGACGCGGTGCGCGGCGAGCGGCAGCCCGTCCTCGCCCATTTTCACCTCGGGCGCGGCGTCCATGACGCGCTTGACGCCCTCGACGATATCGTCGACGTAGGTGAAGTCGCGGCGGCAGTCGCCCATGTTGAAGATCTTGATGGTCTCGCCGCGGCGCAGCTTCTCGGTGAAGCCGAAATAGGCCATGTCGGGCCTGCCCATGGGGCCGTACACCGTGAAGAAGCGCAGGCCGGTCGCCGGGATGGAGTAGAGCTTGGAGTAGGCGGCGGCCATGAGCTCGTTGGACTTCTTGGTGGCGGCGTAGAGCGACACCGGCGAGTCGACGCGGTCCTCCTCGGAGAACGGCACCTTCTTGTTGCCGCCGTATACCGAGCTGGAGCTGGCGTAGACCAGGTGCCTGACCGGGTGGCGTCGGCAGGCCTCGAGCACGTTGAAGAAGCCCACGAGGTTGCTCTCCAGGTAGGCGCGCGGGTTCTCGATGGAGTAGCGGACGCCCGCCTGTGCGGCAAGGTTCACAACGACATCGAAGCCGTTCTCCGCGAACAGGCGCTCGATGAGGGCGGCATCGCACAGGTCGCCACGCACGAAAGTGAAGCGGCTCTCAGGGTCGGCCTCGGCCAGCATGCGAAGGCGCGCGTCCTTGATGCCAGGGTCGTAGTAGTTGTTGAGGTTGTCAAGGCCGACGATCACGTCATCGGTCTCCTCGAGCAGCTTCTTGACGAGGAACGCGCCAATAAAGCCGGCGGCTCCGGTGACAAGCACTTTTCTACTATTCATTCAATTCATCCTCCGTTATTTCAAATGAAGCTAAGAATCAATAACAAAATAGTTTTTTGACTATCTGATGTTTGCGGGCCAACACCGATGCCCCGATTGAGACTATTAATGAACAAACTATTGAGAAGAGAAAGGTCATCGTATGCGGGACTTGGGAATTGGTCGTTGAAGACGGGTCCGTGCTGCCGCAAATCCCGTAAATGAACAAAACAACGAAGAACATATGCGTCAAATAGATACCGGTGCTCGCATTTCTAAGGAGGGCGTGCCCGCCGGATCCCTCACCATATCGATGAATAGAGAGTAGGAACACGCCCAAGGCATAGGATGCGCAAAACGGCAGATGAGCATCCGCGCTTAAGAATATACAGCCAGCAGCGCCGAAAGCTATTAAACAAATAGAGATCATGGGAGGAACCGTTGCAGCGTGCTCCCATTCTATGCCTAAGCACATACCGAGGGCTACATAGAAAAATCCTTCGAACAGGCCATTTCGAACGGTAGCAAATACTATGAAATAAAGATCAATGACCCTCGACAGGAAAGCTGGCGTAGCCGACCATTCATGGACAAACGAAATCGTGAATCCAAGGAGGGCAAACGCCGCCGCAACACCAAGAACGTGGAAAGGATGCAATCGCCATCGAAGCAAGAGAAATACAAGGAGGAAGGCGACGACGCTGGCGAGCAGGTACCAAAGCGGCCATGTATATATATATTCTCCCCGACCAAAATTGTTCCTCGGATAAAATACAGAAGAGTCTTCAAGGGAGTAAGACCGCTGTTGATATAGCCAAATAAACTAACAGGGATATAGATAAGCGTCCAAATTAAATATAGCTGCAACAGTCTCTTTGTTGTATTCCTAACCCTTGTGCAAGCGGAGCTCTTACTATTAGAGAATTGCGCAGTGTTCAGTCCTCTGAAGCACAGAAATGCTGACGATATAAAGAAAAACGGGACAGCAACGCAATCAACACCTTGGACAAGGGAAGTTGCTCCAAACGGCCTCGTGTGAATCTCCACAACCAAAATAGCCATTAGAAGCTTAACGATGTCAAGATCGGGAAAGGTCACCTTCTTCTTTTCAATAACACTAGATGGGCGTGTAGTCATATCCGCAGATCCTCCCCGTTGCATCCTAGAGTCTGTCATTCGCTATGGATGTTAGCGACTTAAACCCTGATGCCATGAGCTTCGGGTAAGTCGTTCCGAGACGCTTAGCCGCCTCGTGGGGCCATTTCCAATTGTTGTAGGCAAGCTGCACAACCATCTGGCCGAGAACCAAGCCATAGATACTCCCCCCAAGGAGGTTCAGAAGCAGATACGATGCTACGATGCCCAGGCCCGCGGATATGACAAAGGGCCACATATAGGGGATACGGTTCGTGTTAGCGATGAGCATGGCGCAGTTCGACTGCTGCTTCCAAAGGAAAAAGTATAAGCCGAGCAGCACAGTCAGCAGGGGCCTTGAGTCTATGCCGGGCTTGAAGATGCCGAGGATGGGCATACCGATGAAAACTACAAGGACAAGGCATACCCCATAGAAAAGGGCGAAACTCGCCATGGACTTGCCGGAAAGATCGCGTTCGAGTTCAAGATCGCGGTTCGCATAGGCGGACTGCAACGAGGGCTGGTAGGTCGTGAGCATCACGGCGCTGACGTTGACGCAGGCGTTTACAAGCTGCAGGGTGACAGAGAAGACGGAGGATTCGGCGAGCCCGACGAACGCCGCACAGAGCAGGGTGTTAGCGGTGGTGGCCACGTAGTTCGCAATAGACACAGCCGTGTCGCGATAGGCGTTCGAGGAGATGGCAAGCCTGATCTTCTCGATATCGGTTTTCTCTGGCTTTGAGGCGCCTGCCAGCCCGTCCGAGACCCCTTCCACTCGATAGAAGAAATGCTTGCAGTACGACCTGAACACGACCCCCTGCAGGAAGAACCCGACGGCGCACGAGAGGATACCGCACCCGGCCAGGAGCATGGCCGCAGAGGAGATGATTTGCGCCAAGCTCGCCAAGATGGTTGACTTGTTGACGCCGACGAAGTCACCGACCCCCCTGAGCATCGACTCCCAGTATGAGAAGTGCACGTTCACGAACACGCTGACGCAGAATAGCGCCCATGCAGCTATGTAGGTGCTTGGGTCCAATGCGCTGCTGACGCTAACGACATAAAGCGTCCCCAAGGTAGAAATACCGGCAAAGCAAAGGAGCGAGATTCTGAAGTACACCGCCCTGCAGGCGCCGAGCAGAGCAGCGAGCACACCGAAGTCGACACCCTCACCATATTCATCGGCGAGCCCGTTCTTGCTGAACGACCTCGCACCGCTCCAGCAGTAGGCAACGTTACGGGCGAAAGTCGGGTCAAAACCTGCCTGGAACAGCACGATGAAACCGCTGACGGCGGTAAAGACATACCATAGGCCGACGTATTCGGAATCGAGGAGCGAAAGGACGAGGGGAAGGACGAAGAACTGCCCCGCCATGCGGAAGAACAGTCCGCCGTAATTCCAGAGGACGTCCCTGCCGCGCGCTTTAATCTGCATCGTTATCCTCTCGCTCGAGCGCCGCGCTCAGCCGCTTTTAGATAAAAATCCTGCAGGGAGGCGGCAACGGTCGAGATGTCGAAGCCGGCAGATCTCGTCAGTTCGGCTCCTTTTTGTGACCTAGCAACCGCCCTGCACTTAAGCATTGCATCCGCCCAAGCCTCTGGCCCGCCTTCGAGCGCGACAGTTGACACATTCTCACCGTAGACGGCCTCCCTGGGTATACGCTCCGAAATGACGCACGGGAGCCCGTTGGTCTGAGCCTCCACGAGCACGATGCCGAGCCCCTCATATAGCGAGGGGAACGCGAATACATCCATTGCGGCGTAGAGTCGCTCGGTATCGGACCGGTTCTTGAGGAAGATGACGCGATCCGTTAGGCCAAGCCTTTCGGCCTCGGCATGGATGTCCCCTTCAAGCGGGCCGACGCCAACAAGCAGAAGCTTGGAATCCGGGCATCGCTTAGCGACGGAAGCAAATGCGCGTAAAAGAAAGGCTTGGTTTTTTTGGGGGGAAAAACGCCCGATGTTCCCGATGAGGAAGGTCGAATCTAACAAGCCGAGCTCAGTACGAGCATCCTTTCGCATCCCCATATCGAAAGAAAATCGACCGACATCGATACCGTTGGGCACATAGCGCCATTCTCCGCCATGCCTATCAAAACCGAAATAAGCCGCTGCGTCCGCGGAGCAAGCGAATTTTTCCGTGGCGATTCCAGTGCGATATGTATTCAGCTTGTGAATAACTTCTTCAAGTTGCGCTTTTGTCGAATTTGGCTCGACAAAAGCGCAGTGAGAATGGAGAACCCTAGTCGGCACACCCGCGTCCTCCGCGGCAACCAGAGGCATAAGCGTCTGCAGACCCCCCGTATGCTGATGAACGATCTCCGTATTATTCTCCAAATAAAACTGTTTTAATCTATAGCGAGTAGCTTTCGGGTGATAGCGGCTCTGCTCAACTGGATATATCCCACCACCAAGACTCTCGATTTCATCTGAATAGAAAAACCGTTGGTCTGATGAAACCAAAAAGTCGAACTGAACCTTAGAGCGATCAATCTGACGATATACCGACATCAAGAAGGTTTCGATTCCACCGGCATTAAGGCTACCGACAACATGAAGTACCCTGATCACAGAAATCACCAGCTATCGCTTACTGCCAAGGCCGCACTTCAACCTAAGGCCCTCAATGAGAAGCTCATTATGGGCTTCACATTCCACATGGTTGAGCAATGCGAAGCCCGCGTTGGCGCCGACCAGTCTGTCAGCGAGGCGGGCTCTGCTAAGCTTATTAAGCACACGGAAAGCAAGGGAACCGCTTCCGGGTATTCCACATGCAAGGTATGAGTTGAGCATTCCCCTTGCGAACTCACCATAAGACTTCTCGACGAAACCCACTTCCTCTATCTCCTCGCTCCTTGAAATAAAATCATTGAGTATAGCTTCGGCATTCGACCCGGTAGCCAGACGTACCGTTGCATCCATCTTTACGAGAGGGTGGTACTCAACGGCAAGCTGGTCGCCGAGCTCAACCTCAAGAAGCAGGCCCGTCTTCCAGCACTCGTTATCATCACTTTCGGCATCGTCAAACAGGAAATTGCCTTGCCCATAGACAATAGTTGCATCAGCCCAATTCTCCTTGCATCCAATGCAGTGGCTGTGCTGACAAACCACGAGCTGTGCACCACACTCAGCGAATTTCCTGCATCTCCGCTGAAGCTGGGGAGATGGGTACCGGTAATGTTCTTTCCCGCCGTGGTATAGGACGATAACGTAATCGCAACGGCTTGCCAAATCCCTGACGTCATCGAATGAATCAAGTGGGTCATAAGGGGCTGCGCCCGCCGAAAACTCCCCCGCGATGGAGAACTCGTGCTCAACGCAGCCAAATATACCGACAGTGACTCCGTCAATGTCAACAACCAGTGGTTTCTTTGCCTCAGTGAGATTAGCTCCGGCACCGAAATACTGGAGTCCAGCCCCCTCGAGCACATCCATGGTGGACCGAAGTCCATCTACCCCTTGGTCCATTATGTGGTTATTAGCAAGTGTGAAAGCCCATGGATTTACAGCTTTTAGTCCCGCAATGGTTGAAGTCGGGGCATCGAGACAGGGCCCGCACTTAGCAATAGGGTTCAAAGTATCTGTCAGGGGTACTTCAAGGTTAAACACGCCAAAATCTACGCCTTGCACTAATGCAAGAAGCTCCGGACCGACAAGGGCCTCGCCATCTCCGGCAGCGAAGACGTTACTATTCCCATCGGTTGGTACGAAATCTGCCCCGATCACTAGACGTGGTGCTCGTCCTTTAACCGATGCTGAACATTCATCTTTTATTATCATAGGTTTTCCTAAACTAAGCTCTATCGCACACTGCTAACAGCAGTCAAGTCAATCATGGCTCCGAGCCTTTCATCCCATTCTTCAGGTTCGAAAGGCCCAAACCCACTAGCATCGAAGAAAGTGCACTCGCCGAAGTACATCCTTCCGTCGACTTCATAGAAGTCGATACGCACATGTGGGATACCGGCCGACAGCTTCCTGGCGGACTCAGCCATCAAATTAAAGGAACAAGGTTTATCGATAGACATGTCGGCGTTCTCGGCGAAGTCCTGCTTAATGTCTAGATGATTGAAGTCCATGTCAAAGAAGTCAAATCTTGTATCTCCGGCAGCCCGTCCTGTGCACGTAAACATTATTCTCGGCTCGCCGCCAAAGCAATAAAACTTATAATCGACCAAATCACCATTTGTTTCTGTAGGGTCCAGGTACTCCTCCGCGAACACGCATGGTTTCACGTTCTTATAAGGCCATTCGCGCGTCCTCCAGAAGTAGTTAATTTTTAGGTGCTTGGCAAGTTTCTTTTTCGCCTTTTCCAAGTCAAACGTCTCGCGGTTTTGGCAGACGGCAACACCGCCGCTGTCGTGGTTGGTCTTCAGCACAAAGCGCTCGGGGAGCTCTGAAATATCGATGTCCTCTGCGCGCTCCCACATCGCGTATGTCTTCGTAACATGTTCCTTCCCGATGCGGTCGGCCACCCACTGCTTCACTCGATACTTGTCGACAAGCGTGGTATATAGGGGGTTATGGTCATGTATTTTGAGCCACTGCAGTTTTTCGTTGAATCTTATTGGATTATCCAAATTGAGTTTTCTGTGCATGTATATCCAGTATGCACATTTAAGGTAGGGACCGTCAGGAATACAGCGAGAGAGGAATGAATTTCCAAAGTGTCCAAAAGCAATAGCCGGCAACAAAGCAGAATGATTTTTTAGTTTATTAATCATTTTGTCCTTTCAAATTAATTCATAACCAATCCGTTAAAAACAAATGAATCGAAAAAGCCATCGACTGCCCAATCTTGGACGACGATGTAGAAAAAACTAAAAAAAACAACGACTGCAAACGTTGCCAGAAAACGTAATCTTTTATCGTGAAATGATTCGATTAAATTTGGGATTGCGACAGTCGTGGCAATTTGAAAATATCTTGTAGCGCGGGTAAACGTTGAGAACCTCAGTGCTAAAACCTGAAAAACAGGTGCCAACTCCAATGCATGGCCTATACCCAAGCGATCACAATTGTCTCCCCGAAGTTCGTAGATAATAACAAGTAAAATCATCAAAAGAAGAAGGTTTTCCCCCGAAAAACCCGTCAAAACGTACTCGCTATGATAGTGGGATGTCATGAAATTACTTAATGGTGTAGAACACAACAATAAAGTGATACCTGCCAGGATGCAGCCCAGATGGAATGCACCTTTCCTTCGCAAATTTGAAATCGGATAGAGGGCCACAAAGAGAATTGCAGTTACATGAAACGAGCATGCGATCAGGATAAGCAACAGGAACTTCGGCAGCTTTCTCTCCTCGACTGCGTCATACGCAAGCAGAACAATGGCGAGAGCAACGGTTTGCCGCAAGATAAATAGACTCATTCCGAAAAAGCCTAGTGTAACCATAAAAAAATAGCTCAAAGCATAATTATTCGAATAACGTCGACAAAAATGAACAAAAGCCAATTCGAATATGAGGCTCGTGAAAAAGACTAATGACTTCGCATCGGGCCAAATGCCCCAAATCACTTGGCTGAATAACTTCCACCCGATTCCGAAATCGCTATACCAGTTCAACCGCGCATGAAAGGCATATTGTGCAGCATCACTAAAAATTGGAGCAAAAAGCGTCATGAGCATCATTTGGATGAATACAATGCCCAAATACCAATCACTGCCCCTCTTTCCCTTTGAAAGTCGGCCTCGAAAGACAAACCACCAAACGAAGAGAAGCATCAGATTAAGAGGAAGGATGTTCATTGCGCCCTCCCAAGGAGATTTGAATCAAGTAGCCTTTCCATGCCATAAATACCTTGTCAGGTAAATAGGCTTTCATGCTCTCTGCGGCAGCGGACGTCATATCCCCTACATTATCCTCAACAAGCAATCTCTTGATTTGATCAGCCATAGCTCGCGAGTTTCCGACGGGAACAAGGACACCATTCGTTCCATCAGCAATCAACTCTCCTGGTCCACCACAGGGACAGTCCGTCACTACGCAAGGTAAACCGACAGCCATTGCTTCCATGAGCGCGTTAGGCATTCCCTCATAGTCAGAGGACATCAGAAAGCCTTTTGCATCGGCGAGCACCGCCGGCACGTCAGAAGTTCGTCCGCAAAGAGCAACGCCGTCCGACAGTCCAAGGGCGTAAACCATACGCTGAAGGTCGCTTCGCATTGGACCTTCTCCATAGATTCGCAAACATTCGTCAGGGAAATCCATTCGCACTGCCGCAAACGCCTTGAGCATCATCGGATAGTTCTTCTGTTCCGTAAGACGCCCAATCGCGACCCAATACGAATTCACGCCAGACTTGTCGGTCTCGAAAAAAACCGGGTTCACCGCGTTTGGAATCACCCGTGATTTTCGACGAAGTCGAGCCGGAAACCATTCCATAGCTTGATGGGTCTGAAAGACGCAGCCGTCAGCCAGAAAGGGCATGAGAAACTTGCCCACAAACCTACCGATTTTTCCTGCATACTCCCTAGCAGGGTCATTTCGAACCGAGACGACAACCTTGCATGGAAGACCGAAACCCGCAACAAGCGCGCGGAAATTAGGTTCCTGCATGAAGGACAGAACGACATCAGGTCCTTCTGATTTAATGATTGCGCGCAACTTCTTTATCCTTGTGGCATTTCGCATCAGTCGCGACTGAACGATTTCCTCGTTCTCAAGGGAATAGCGAGTCACGCCTTCATTCAACTCATATTCGTTGTCGGAGCGAAACGACGTCACCAAAATGGAATTGTCCCCGCTACTGGAAAAGAAATTTGCAAGCTGGGATATAACCCGCTCCGCACCTCCGCCGTTCAGCCGGTTTATGTAAAATAGAACTCTCATCGTTTCCTTTTCAATGCGCCACTAAAGAAATCGGTCAGTCGTTCCGCTGTCTCACTGGAATCAAACCCCGCCGCCCGCACGGCTTTTGCCCCCGAAGCACGATCGAACTCGCCGGCCAGTATCCCGTCGACGCGCTCCGCCCACGCACGCGCGCAGACGTCAAGCTTCTCGCATTCTACATGTCCGCCCTTGATATAACAGTCTCGAGGGATAGCATCCGATATCAAACACGGCAGCCCCGCTGCCTGCGCTTCCACCAAGACCATGGGTAATCCCTCATACAGCGAAGGCATCGTAAAACAGTCCATCGCCTGCATAAGCCGCGGCACGTCCGAACGCACGCCCAGAAACATGACAGAGCCGGTGATGCCTAACTCGGCAGCCTTTCTCTCCATCTCCATACGCAGGGGACCGTCACCCGCAAGCATCAACAAGGCGTCAGGTCTCCGCTTCAGCAGGGCGGCAAACACGTCAAGCAGAAGTGCGTGGTTTTTCACCGCGTCGAATCGCCCAACATGCCCCACGACGGGTGCATCGTCGGTGATGCCCAGTTCGCGTCGAACTTCCGTCCGCACGGCGGGATCATACGCGTATGAGTCTACGTCTATGCAGTTCCTAACGACCTCGAAGTCATCGGTATTAAACATCCACCTGCCCGCTTCCTCGCCGCAAGCAAACAAATCGGTGGCGTACCGTTTGATGAGAGGCTTGCAAAGCATCTTTAAGGGGTACTTCAAGTCTCTGTCCTGGTAGCTATTGTGCGAATGTGCCACTCGAACAATAGCCCCATGTCTCGCGGCTGCTGCGAGCGGCTCAGCGCTCAAACAGTCAAGCTGCGCCCATACGACTTCGTACGGGTGCTTAGCAAAAAACTCATTAAGTGCTGTCCAGTAGCGAGGGTCAAGCGGATTTTGCCTACGAACGCGGTAAATACGCCCACCCAACGACTCAATTTCCTCTTCGTAGGCACCACTATCCGAACGGTGGAGCAAGAAGTCGAGCTGAACCTTGGAACGATTCAGTGCTCGATACACGTTCATTGTGAACGTCTCAAGTCCGCCTCGATTCATGCTGGTTACCACTACGAGAACGCGTAACGGTTCATTAATTTTTGTATCGAGAATTTCAGAAACCACGGCCTCTCCTCTATGCATAGAGCGATGTCATTCGCCTAAGCACAGCTGAAATATCAAATTTCTTCGCCTGCTCTCGCCACGCAGATGCGCTTTGCCTCTTACCGGAAACCCTCTCAATAGCACGAGCCCACTCATCTGCTCCACCCTCGACGATTGAGCCTTCCGCGAATGGACCCAGCACATCAGCGCAGCCCCTCGCACCGGAGGTCAAGCACGGCCTGCCACATGCCATCGCTTCGATGAGCGATACGGGCAGACCCTCGCGCTTGGAAGGGAAACAAAAGAGATCGCACGCGTTGAGCAACGCTGCCACGTCGCTGCGGAAACCCAGAAGCATGAGACGATCGTCCACACCGAGATGTCGCGCCTTTTTCAACAAGACGTTGCGAAGTGGTCCCTCGCCCGCAACGAGCAATTTAAAATTATCAGGCAGCTTCGCAAGAGCCTCTATGAGCACACCATGATTCTTGTTTTCGTTAAGATCACCGACGGACAGCAAGACAAAATCGTTCTTGCCCAGGCCGAGCTCCGCGCGCGTGTCCGCGCAGTTCTTAACGCAAACAAACCTGTCTAGGTCGACACCCACGCCGGGCACATACTCCACACGGCAATGCGCGAATTGCCGTGCACGCTTACAGTCCTCATCGTTTATGGTCACCAGTACATCGGTAAAGCGACTCATCACTCGCTCTACGGGATACCAAAGCACCCAGTTAATTAGAGGCGCCCCATCATAAAAATGAAAACCGTGCGCAGTGTAAATCACTTTTGTCCCACTGCGACGAGCATCTCGAGCTGCAAGACGCGTGAGAACACCTCCCACGGGAGTGTGGGTGTGAACAATAGCGAAATGCTCCTTGGCGAAGAGTTTACGCAGCTGTTTGTAGGCAACGATCGTCTGCATTGAGAATGGACTGCGTGCGAAGTCAATATTAACGAAATGGTCGCAGAATGGGATCTCACAGACACCGTCTGGATAATCGTTCTTAGCAGCTACCCATGTCTCCCAACCCTGCTCTTTGAACCACTTAAGATAGGGTATGTGAAACTTAGCAATGTGCCCGCGAACCAGCGTAGCCGTGAATAGAACGTGACCATGGTCAGAGAGGCTCATCGTGCACCATCACCCGTACTAACAACGCCAAGCGTTTTAAGCATGATCGTAATATCAATCTTGATATTTCTTGTCTTGATGTACTGTAGGTCAAACATGACCTTCTCACTGGGAAGCAAGTCGTACCCGCCAGTCACCTGGGCAAGACCGGAAATACCCGGACGGACCATAGTGCGGTAATGCCAGCCGTGAATGCGCTTCTCGAACTCCTCGCAGAACGCAGGTCGCTCGGGGCGCGGGCCGATAAGGCTCATATCGCCCTTAAAGACATTCCAAAACTGCGGGATTTCATCCAAACGCGTTTTACGCATAAACTTGCCAAAAGGGGTTACGCGCGGATCTTCGTCCTGCGCCCACTGAGCGCCTCGAGACTCTGCATCGATATACATGCTACGGAATTTGTAAATGTTAAACACTTTGCCGTCTTTGCCCACACGACGCTGAGCGTAAATAACGGGCCCTTCAGACTCAGTCTTGATCTTGACAGCAATTACGGCCATCGGAATCGCGAGAATAATGAGCGCGCAACCGCAGGAGACAACATCGAAAGATCGCTTAATAAAGCGGTAGAAGAACCCACCGTTTACGACAGGTTCTTCTAGTTCAATGATATCGTCACCGGGCAACAACTTTTCCAGCACGTCGGCAGGGATACCGTTCTCCGAAAGCTTAGGCTCATGCTTTCCAACGTTGTTAAGCTTTGCAGCCTCGCGTCTGTCCTTAAGCGTAACAGCAAGCGCTGCCGCATCCCCCATTTGATTGTTTTGCACGTTCTCTTCCAACACTATGTCTCCGCCCCCGAGGGTCCTCCCTGTTCCGTTATGCAGTCGCCTGCAGTTAGGCGATCGCCTATTTAAGGTTTCGCATGACGCGCTGCTCGGCTGAAAGCACGGCAAGGCCAACGCGGGTGGTTACGCGTCGGCCACACAGGTCAAGCTCCAAATAAGCAGTGCTTTTGCGTCTGTTAATGGTTTTGATAAGGCCTTCGTGGCCCAGCAGCGGACCTGCCGTCACCACGACCTGGTCGCCGTCTTTTAGGGCCTCGCTCATGGGCACCACACGGTCTCCCCTATTGGTAAAATTGCCAATGAGCTGGACCTCTTCTTTTGCCAACGGCACAAACTGACCGTTCTGGGAAAGCACCCGGGCAAAGTCGTCCATGCGCAGCAGATACTGTTGCACGGTGCGGGGATCTGCCGTGTCGCAGATAAGATAACCGGGAAAGAGCGGTTTGGTCGTATTAACCCATTTACCGTGAACTTTGATCTCGGTTTGATATTGGGGATAAAAGAGCTCTTGCATGGCACCAGCCGGCACCATGCGCTCGATTCGCTCGCGCATTATGTCTTCGTGACCGTTAATGACCTGGATCACATACCACACGAGCACCACCCCCTTGCTGTCTTACGTGTGGCTCACGGGGTTTGGATATGGCTTCGCCAGGGCGCTTGTGCGCGAAGGCGCTCCATATTCAAACCCTGAGCCCAGTCAGACAAGCACGTGGCTCTGCCCCATCGTGAACGGTATGTACAAATGCAGTTGCTAGAGACGCGGACGTGTATCGCAAAATGACCGCATCCCCAGCTGGCTGCGTGCGAACCAGTCAAGCGGGTACAAAACTGGACCGCACGCAGCCAGCTGAAGGACTGCCGTGGTTTGCCGTAACAACTTATTGCACCTTCTAATGCGAACTTATAAATAGCCGCAAAAACAAGTGCAAAACGTGCATGGCAATCGATATTGGAGCTCGTGGTTTTTCTAACACCGCCGTTACGGCCGGATGCTGATCGACCCTGTGCTTTATGGCTTGCTGGAGCCGCGAGCACAGTTGAACTCATGTAACGTTAGGTATCCTAGCACAAGCTGTTAGTGAAACTGATTTGGGCTGCGTTTGACAACATAACGTTCATTTGACGTGCTTAAGGGGGTTGTTTTTGGATGTTGTTCACGTCGGCGCAGGTTATTGGGGTGCAAGCGGTGATTAGAGACGTTCATGAAGCCCGAATTGACCAGCGAGGCGTGCTGGTAATCGCGTTCGTCTAACAAACTATGTACAGACATGGGAAATTAATTGTGCAACTTTTTGTTGACGTAGGTGGGGTTTGCAGCGCGTGGTGTTTTGGCATGAAAAAAGGCCTTCGGAATTCCGAAGGCCTTTGCATTCACGATGGTGGAGACGAGGGGGATCGAACCCCTGACCTCTTGACTGCCAGTCAAGCGCTCTCCCAGCTGAGCTACGCCCCCGTGACGTCGAGATACTATAGGGGAAGATTCACTGTTGTGCAAGAAGTTTTTTGGGTTGATCTTCCGCCTTACGGGTTTTCCTGGGACGGGGCAGAAATAATCACTCTTCGAGCGCTTATTTCTATCCACCGTCCCGATAAAACCCTGATGCGATAGACCTTACTTGTAGAGGTAAGCGATGGCGGTGCCAGTGTGGACTTGGATCGTGGCTGTTGACCTGACGATGTTGCTGATGCCGGTATCGGCTAGTAGATCCAACGAAGCATGATCTAGTTCCCACTCCAAGCCATGTTCGCTTACTACTGTCCCAGGGGCAATGGCGATGATGGAGAACGTCTTGCCCTCGGCGCCCTCAATGGTCCACGATTCGCCTGCGTGCAGGATGCGGGCCGTGATCTCATCTTCGGCAATCCAGGCTGGAGCGTCATCGTAGCCTGCGAGCAACCCCAGAACGGAAAGCGCCATATCCGGGCGGCCGCCCGTAGCGCAAGTCGCAACCACTTCAGCACCCGGCCAACGACGGCGAACGGAATCGAGCGCCAGCGCCAGATCGGTATAGTCCTTGTAGGGGTCGTGACGCTCAATTTCAAAGTCCTCAGCGGCATCAACAAGAGCGCGGCCGGCTTCGCTTACCGTATCGGCGTCCCCTACATATACGTCGCAGCCCAGGCCGGCGCCCAGCAGCGCGTCGAGTCCGCGATCCACGGCGACAACGTGGTCGCACTCCTCCGCTAGCCTACGCAACAGATCCGCGCTCGCAACCACGGGCGAGCCGCAGACCACTAATACCTTATAAGCCACAACCCTCGCCTATCCCTCAAACGAAAGCACGCGATCCAGATCCAGCTCCTCGTAGCTGTCGATAAAGATTTCGCAGTTGGCGCGAACGTCGTCGCGCTTCATGCGGCCGTGCGGGTCATAGATGCCCGCGCGCTTAAAGCCTGCAGTGCCAGAGCTCTTAAGCCCAAAGACGGCATCCTCAAACACCCAGGCGCGCTCAAACTTGTGCCCATGGCGCTCCTCCAAGCGGCGCAGAGCCAGCTCGTACACATCGGGGAACTGTTTGGAGCGTCTCGCCTCGCCCGTCGTGGTAACAAACTCCATGTAAGTGTCAAGCCCCGCACCTGCGAGCGCAGACTGCACCAGCTCGGCCGGCGTGGACGTGGCAACGCACATGGCAATGCCCGCCGCCTTCGCCCGCTTTAAAAATGCCAGGAGCCCCTCGCGCGGCGGCACCTTGGAGTACCCATCAATCAGAATGTCGCTCAGCTCGCGATACAGTTCCTCGCCATTCGCTCCAATGCCCCAGGTGTCGTGGTAGGCCTGGCACTCGTCCTCGAGCGACAAATGCTCAAACTGGGCAAAATCGTCGACCGTCACGTCAACTCCGTGGCGGTGCAATAACTCGGGCTGGGCATAGGCCCAAACGGGGGTGCTATTAACCAGTGTGCCGTCGCAATCGAAAATAAAAGCAACGTTGGGGGCGGCGGTCTGGGACATAAACGAACCTTTCGATGTCAAATGGTAAACATCCTGCTAAAAACGTTTTACCAAACGTCTGACTAACAATTTAGAAACCCTAATTGGTAAAACTGTCAAGAGTTTTACCACGGCAATTCTGCCAGTGGTCTAAACATGGCGCTTACCGATTAAACGCCGCCCTAAAACCACTTTCCTTCATAAAAGTAACGTACAGGTGTTATCGTAGTTTCTGCCGAAAGTTCCACCGAGCACGCGAGGTGGAACGAATCATAGAACTATCGCCGTCCCTTCGATTCGTGCAGCCTTGGACCTTTCGCATCTAGTCACCAAGGCAACACGCTGCCGCGTCATGATGGGATCAAACGTGAGCGATACAAAGCTAAAGCCAACGGCTAAAAAGCCCGCAACCCGTAAAGCCGCCCCGCACGCACCGGAGCTCACCAAGGACGATGTCTATCTATTTGGCATCGGCACGTGGGAGCGCAGCTGGGAAAAGATGGGCGCGCACCCCGACACGCAGAACCGTACGCGCGGCTGGCGCTTTTGCGTTTGGGCGCCCGATGTAAAGAGCGTGCATGTCATTGGCGAATTTAACGACTGGGATGAGGAAGTCAACCCTCTGGTGCCCGTGCATACGAGCGCTATTTGGGAAGGCTTTATTCCTGGTGCCGAGCAGGGCCAGCTCTATAAATATCTCATCGAGACCAATGAGGGCGAAAAGCTTTACAAAGCCGATCCGTACGCCTTTAAGGCCGAGTGCCCTCCGGGTACCGCCAGCGTGCTGTGGACCCTCGACGGCTATAAGTGGAACGACGCCGCGTGGCTCAAGCGCCGCGCCGGTCACAACCACATGTCGCAGCCGCTCAACATCTACGAGGTGCATATTGGCTCGTGGAAGCGCCACGGCGATGCGCCGCAGGGCGAGCCGGACGAGTACGGCAACTACCCTGGCCCCATGGACCCCTTCCCCGCGCAGCGCGGCGAGTTCTACACCTACGACGACCTGTCGGTGGAGCTCGTGGACTACGTGCGCGACATGGGCTACACGCATATCGAGGTCATGCCGCTTATGGAGCATCCCTTCGATGGCTCCTGGGGCTACCAGACGACCGGCTACTATGCCGCCACGTCGCGCTATGGCGATCCGCAGCAGCTCATGCACTTTGTCGATGCGTGCCACGAGGCAGGCATTGGTGTGATCATGGACTGGGTGCCCGGCGGTTTTTGCGCCGACTCCCACGGCCTTGCCACCTTTAACGGCCACATGCTGTTTGAGCACGAGATTCACCCCAACTGGGGCACGCACAAGTTCGACTTCGCCCGCGGCGAGGTCCGCTCCTTCCTGGTCTCCAACGTGCTGTATTGGCTCGAGAACTTCCACGTGGACGGCATTCGCATGGACGGCGTGTCCAGCATGCTGTACCTCAACTTTGGTATTGACGACCCCGGCCAAAAGAAGTTCAACAAGTACGGAACCGAGGAGGACCTGGACGCCAGCGCGTTTATCCGCCAGGTCAACTGCGCCGTAGAGGCGCACTACCCCGACGTGATGATGATGGCCGAAGAGTCCACCGCGTGGCCGCTCGTGACCTATCCGCCGCAGGACGGCGGCCTGGGCTTCCACTACAAGTGGGACATGGGCTGGATGAACGACACCCTGCACTACATGCAGACCGATTTTCCGTGGCGCCCCGGCAACCACGGACTGCTCACGTTCTCCATCATGTATGCCTTTACCGAGAACTTTATTTGCCCGCTGAGCCACGACGAGGTCGTGCACGGCAAGTGCTCGCTGATCGGCCGCATGCCGGGCGACTGGTGGCGCCAGTTTGCCGGCCTGCGCACGCTGGCCTTCTACCAAATGACGCACCCCGGTGCCAAGCTCAACTTTATGGGCAACGAGATCGGCCAGTTTATTGAGTGGCGCTACTACGAGTCCGTTCAGTGGTTCCTGACCGAGGAGTACGAGACCCACCGTCATCATCAGGCGTTTATCAAGGCGCTCAACCACCTGTACACCGCCGAGCCCGCCCTGTACGAGCGCGGCTACACCGACGACGGCTTTACGTGGATCGACGCGGACAATTCCAAGCAGTCCATCGTGAGCTTTGTGCGTCAGGGCGAGGACGTCGATGACGACCTGGTGATCCTGATTAACTTTGACCCGGCGATCTACGAGAGCTTCCGCGTGGGTGTGCCGCGCGAGGGCGACTGGGAGGTCATCTTTGATTCCGACCGTCCCGAGTTTGGCGGCAGCGGATACGCCGGTGAGGAGCCCTACACCTGCTCGAGTGAGCCCTATCCCTGGAACGGTCAGATGGACTCCATTGAGATGAAGGTGCCCGGCCTGGCAGGCGTGGTGCTTAAGCGCCGCGGTCCCAGCAGCTATAAGCCGCCCGTGGCCGAGAAGCCCAAGAAGGCGACGCGCAAGCGCACGTCCTCGGTAAAGCCCAAGGCCGCGGCTGCTAAGAAGGCTCCGGTTAAGGCGAAGTCTGCCAAGCCCGCAGCCAAGGCTTCGGCCAAGTCCACCACGGCCAAAAAGACAGCCGCCAAAAAGGCTGCTCCCAAGGCCAAGGCAGCTGCTGTTAAGGCTCCTGCCAAGAAAGCGTAACAAAGGCGTTACCACTGCAATTACCCGTCCCGCGGGGGCGTAGGATACATGTCATAACCGTTCCGGGAGAAACATCCCCGGGGGAAAGGAACGTATGAATAAGATCTTCGACAACAAGCAGGAGTTTACCGAGCTCTATCGCGATGCCGTCATGAGCATCAGTGGAAAGAGCATCGAGGCCGCCAGCGACCTTGACCGCTTTAATGCCCTGGCCAAGCTCGTGGCCGAGAAGGCCCGCACCGTTGCCACCAAGAGCGACGCCCGTGCAGCGTCCGAGGGCAAGAAGCGCGTGTACTACTTCTCGATCGAGTTCTTGATCGGCCGCCTGCTCGACAACTACCTGCTCAACTTTGGCGTGCGCGACATGGTCGCCGAGGCGCTCGACGACATGGGCTTTGACCTGTCCGTCATCGAGAACCAGGAGCCCGATCCGGCACTGGGCAACGGTGGCCTGGGCCGTCTGGCCGCGTGCTTCCTAGATTCCATGGCAGCCGAGGGCATTGCCGGCTACGGCAACGGCATGCGCTACCGCTACGGCCTGTTTAAGCAGGAGATCGTCAACGGCAGCCAGGTCGAGGCCACCGACGAATGGCTCACCCACGGCTATCCCTGGGAGGTCCGTCGTCAGGACAAGGCCGTTACCATTAAGTTTGGTGGCCATGTTGAGGGCTTTGAGGAGAACGGCCGCACGTTCTACCGCACGGTGGATACGCAGGACATCCTGGCCGTCCCTTATGACATCCCCGTCGTGGGCTATGCCGGCGAGACCGTCAACAAGCTGCGCGTATGGGCCGCCGAGCCGGTTGAGGAGCACTTCGATCTGGAGGCCTTCAACCGCGGCGACTATGCCCTGGCCGATGCCGAGCGCGCCGAGGCCGAGGCCATCAGCGCCATCCTCTACCCCAATGACGCCGGCGAGCACGGTCGTCTGCTGCGCCTGAAGCAGGAGTACCTGTTTGTCTCGGCCGGCATCTACAGCCTGCTCGACACCTTTGAGAAGGAGCACGGCGCGAACTGGGAGCTGCTGCCGCAGTTTGTGGCCATCCACACCAACGATACTCACCCCGCCATGTGCGGCCCCGAGCTCATGCGTATCCTCATCGACGAGAAGAAGCTCGAGTGGGACGACGCCTGGAACATCGTGACGCAGGTCGTGAGCTACACCAACCACACCATTCTGCCCGAGGCCCTGGAGAAGTGGCCCATCGGCATGTTCTCCAAGCTCCTCCCCCGTGTGTACCAGATCATCGACGAGATCAGCCGTCGTTGGCACGAGTCGTTCGACACCACGCAGGAGGGCTGGCAGGAGCGTCTGCGCCAGACCGCCATCCTGTGGGACGGCGAGATTCGCATGGCCAACCTGTCCGTGATCTGCAGCCACAGCGTCAACGGCGTGGCCAAGATCCACTCCGACATCATTAAGAACATCGTGCTCAAGGACTTCTATGCCCTGACGCCCGAAAAGTTCAACAACAAGACCAACGGCATCTCGCACCGTCGCTTCTTTGCCGAGGCCAACCCCACCTACGCCAAGCTCGTGACCGAGGCCATTGGCGACGGCTGGCTGAAGGACGCCTTTGAGCTGGAGAAGCTCAAGGAGTTCCAGAACGACACCGAGTTCCTGAAGGCCGTGGGTGCCTCCAAGCGCGCCAACAAGGAGCGCCTGGCCGCCTACGTTAAGGCCGAGACCGGTCTGGTCATTGACCCCAACACCGTCTTCGATGTCCAGGTGAAGCGCTTCCACGCCTACAAGCGCCAGCTCATGAACATCATGAAGGTGATGGACATCTACAACCGTCGCATCGCCGATCCCAATTTCCACGTGACGCCGACGACCTTCATCTTTAGCGGCAAGGCTGCCTCGAGCTACACCTTTGCCAAGGAGACCATCCGTCTGATCAACTCCGTGGCCGACGTCATCAACAACGATGCCCGCGTCAACGAGGTCATGAAGGTCTGCTTTATCCCCAACTTCCGCGTGAGCAACGCCCAGCTCATCTACCCTGCCGCCGAGATCTCGGAGCAGATCTCCACGGCCGGCAAGGAGGCCTCGGGCACATCCAACATGAAGCTCATGATGAACGGCGCCATTACGCTGGGCACCCTCGACGGCGCCAACATCGAGATCGCCGACCTGGCCGGCCGCGAGAACGAGGCCATCTTTGGCCTGACCGCTCCCGAGGTCGAGCAGCTCTGGGCATCCAACAGCTACTTTGCGTGGGATACCCTCAACGGCGACCGCGAGCGTCTGGGCCGCGTGATGGACGAGCTCAAGGACAACACCTTTGCGGGTCTTTCGGGCAACTTCGAGAGCATCTACAACGAGCTCATGAACAACAACGACCCCGACCTGGTCATGGCCGATTTCCGCAGCTACGTCGACGCCTGGGAGGCGCTCACGAACAGCTACGGCGACCAGGAGACCTGGAACCGCAAGGCGCTGCTCAACACCGCCTCCTCCGGCTGGTTCTCGAGCGACCGCACCATTCGCGAGTACCGCGACGAGATCTGGCACGCGTAAAGGCGCGCGAGCTCCCTTATGCCAGCACGGCATTACTCGACGGGCGCGACCGAGCGCCGCGCCCGTCGAGTAATGGGTTTAAGAACATCGATGACAGAAGGAGAAATCGATGAGTAAGAAAGAATGCATCGCGATGCTCCTCGCAGGAGGACAGGGCAGCCGATTGGGGGCACTCACCCAAAAGATCGCCAAGCCGGCGGTTAGCTTTGGTGGCAAGTTCCGCATTATCGACTTTTCGCTGTCCAACTGCTCCAACTCGGGCATCGACACGGTGGGCGTTCTGACGCAGTATCGCCCCTACCTGCTGCATGCCTACGTGGGTTTCGGCGAGGCTTGGGATCTGGACAGCCGTGACGGCGGCGTGTCGATCCTGCCGCCGTACGAGACGCAGACCGGTGGCGCCTGGTATGCGGGTACGGCCGACGCCATTACGCAGAACCTCGACTACATCAAGGCCAACGACCCCAAGTACGTCCTGATTCTTTCGGGCGATCACCTGTATCGCATGGACTACCGCAAGATGCTCAAGACGCACATTGAGAACAACGCCGACCTCACGGTGAGCGTTATGCCCGTGCCGTGGGAGGAGGCCAGCCGCTTTGGCATCCTGACCACCGACCCCGAGGACGGCCGCATCACCAAGTTTACCGAGAAGCCCGATAAGCCCGATTCGAACCTCGCGTCCATGGGCATCTACATTTTCTCGGCCGACGTGCTGATTGAGGCGCTCGAGGAGGACGCTCTGGACCAGCGCTCGAGCCACGACTTTGGCAAGGACATCATCCCCAAGCTGCTCGGCGAGAACAAGCGCCTGTACAGCTACGAGTTCCACGGCTTTTGGAAGGACGTTGGCACCATCGCCAGCTTCCACGAGACCTCGATGGACCTGCTGGGCAACAACCCCGAGTTCGATCTGTTTGACAAGCACTTCCCCATCATGTCCAACATCACCACGCGTCCGCCGCACTACATTGGTCCGGACGGCCGCCTGGACGACTGCCTGGTCTCCAACGGCTGCAAGATCTACGGCACCGCTCGCCACTCGATCCTTTCGACCGATGTCATTATCGAGGAGCGCGCCGTGGTCGAGGACTCCGTGCTGCTGCCGGGTGCGCACGTTAAGAGCGGCGCTCACATCTGCCGCGCTATTTTGGGCGAGAACTCCACGGTCGAAGAGGGCGTGAAGCTCGGCTCTGTCGATACCACCAAGGATACGGCCGTCGTTGGAAATGACGTCGTTATCGGGAAGGGGGAATGATCCGATGATCAATCGCAAGGCCATCGGTTATATCACCGCTAACTACTCTTCGACCTACGGCAGCGTGCTGCTCAAGGACCGCCCCATCGCGTCCGTCCCGTTTTTGGGCCGTTACCGCCTGATCGACTTCCCGCTGTCCAACATGATGAATGCCGGCATTAAGACCGTCGGCGTCGTCATGCCGGGCAACTACCGTTCCCTGATCGACCACGTGGGCTCGGGCAAGGACTGGGGCCTGGACCGCAAGAAGGGCGGCCTGTTCATGGTCCCCGGCAACGCGTATGGCACCACCAAGGGCGGCATGCGCTTCTTGCTGCGCGACATCATCTCCAACAAGACGCTGTTCCAGCGCTCGGACAAGCCCTATGTCGTGATGATGGGCACCAACATCATCTTTAACATGGACCTCAACACCATCATCGACGCGCACGAGAACTCCGGCGCCCAGATGACCGTGGTGTACTGCAAGGCCACGCGCAACGTCGATGACGAGACCAAGCTGCAGATCAACGAGAACGGCCGCCTGACGGGCGTGAGCACTGGCGTCGTGTACGGCGATAACGCCTCTATGGACTGCTGCATCGTCAACCGTGAGACGCTGCTCGAGATCATCGACCACTACCAGGCCGCCGACTATCTGGACCTGCTCGAGGCACTCCAGGGCGACTTTGGCAACATCGACGTGTGCAGCTACGAGTACAAGGGCGAGGTCGTGGGCGTGTTTAGCGAGAAGTCGCTGTATCGCCGCAGTATGGACCTGCTCGACCAGACCGTGGCCGACCAGCTCTTCGATCCCGAGCGCCCAATCCTGACCAAGGCTCACGACGTGCCGCCTTCACGCTATGCGACCGGCAGTCACGCCTGCAACTCGATCATCTCGGCCGGCTGTATCATCAAGGGCACCGTGCGCAACTCGATCCTGTCGCGCGGCGTCGTGGTCGAGGAAGGCGCCTCGGTGACGAACTCGATCATCAACCAGAGCTGCGTCATCAAGAGCGGCGCCCGCGTTGAGAATGCCATCCTGGACAAGAACAACGTGGTTCCCACCAACACCGAGCTTCGCGGCACGCCCGAGAACATCCTGGTGCTGGGAAAGGCCCCGTTAACTTCTGATATCACCAACGCGAGCTAGCTTTGGCACCGCAACATCGCTCGTGACACGTAGAATAGCCGCCCGGTTTGCGCCAGGCGGCTATTCTCGAATTGCAACAGGGAGACAATATGGCTAATTCCAGCAAAAAGATGCAGATCGTGTTTGCCTCGGCCGAGTGCGCGCCGTTTGTGAAGACCGGTGGCCTGGGCGACGTGGCGGGCTCGCTGCCTGCGGCGCTTGTGCGCGCCGGCGCCGAAGTCATTGTGATGGTGCCCAAGTACGCCACCATCAAGGACGAGTACAAGGCGCAGATGGAGCACTTCTCCGATTTTTACGTGAGCCTGGGCTGGCGCAACGAGTACTGCGGTCTCGAGAAGCTCGAGCGCGACGGCGTCACCTATATGTTCATCGACAACGAGCGCTACTTTGCGCGCGACTATCCGTACGGTTTCTTTGACGACGGCGAGCGCTTCGCGTTCTTCTCCAAGGCCATCACCGAGAGCCTGCAGCACCTGCCGGCCGGCTTTGAGTGCGACATCCTGCACTGCAACGACTGGCAGACGGCACTGGCGCCCGTGTTTTTGCGCGAGTTTTACCAGGGCCTGCCGCTGTACGACCGCGTCAAGACCGTGTTCTCGATCCACAACGTGGCGTTCCAGGGGCAGTTTAGCGACACCGTGATGGAGGACATCCTGGGTGTGGCGCATATTCCCGCGGCCGCCTCGCAGCTGCGTTGCGACGCCTGCAGCATCAATTACATGCTGGGCGCGCTGCGCTATGCCGACGCCATCACCACGGTGAGCCCCACCTATGCCAACGAAATCCAGACGCCCGAGTTTGGCGAGGGCCTGGACGGCGTGCTGCGCGAGCGTTCGTACGCGCTGCAGGGCATTTTGAATGGCATCGACGTCGCGGGCTTTGACCCGGCGACCGACAAGCGCATTGCCGCCAACTACACCGTGGAGGACCGTTCCGGCAAGGCCGTGTGCAAGGCCAAGCTGCAGGAAGAGCTGGGGCTCGAGGTTCGCGACGACCGCCCGCTCATGGTGATGGTCACGCGCCTGACGCGCCAGAAGGGCATGGACCTGGTCATGTACGCGCTCGACCGCATTCTGGCCGGCGGCGTGCAGATGGCGGTGCTGGGCACCGGCGACCGCGACTACGAGGACGGCCTGCGCTACTTCCAGGACAAGTACCCCGGCACCATGGCCGCGCGCATCGAGTTTGACCCGGCGCTGTCGCAGCGCATGTATGCCGCCGCCGACATGTTCCTGATGCCTTCGAAGTTTGAGCCCTGCGGTCTGTCGCAGATCATCGCCATGCGCTACGGCACCCTGCCCATCGTGCGCGAGACCGGTGGACTCAAGGACACCGTGCAGCCGTACAACGAGTTTACCGGCGAGGGCACGGGCTTCTCGTTTAGCAACTTTAACGGCGATGAGATGGGCGATGCGGTCTTCCGCGCGGCGCGCCTGTTCTGGGATAACCGCGACGCTTGGAACCAGCTGGTCACGCAGGCCATGAGCCAGGACTTTAGCTGGACGCGTTCGGCAGATAAGTATCTGGACCTGTACTTCTTTATGCATCCGGAGATTGAGAGGCCGGCGACTGTTGTCGACGAGCCTGAGGCTGCAGCTGAGCCGGTGGCCGCAGAGGAGCCCAAAGCCGAGCCTGAGGTGAAGGCTGTGGTTGCTCCTGAGGCAGAGGCCGAGGTTAAGCCCGCTGCAAAGCACGCAGCTAAGAAGACCGCGACCCGCAAGACGACCACTAAGAAGGTTACGACGACCAAGTCTGCCGCGACTAAAACAACGGCTGCCAAGACAACGACCACGCGCAAGCGCACGAACGCCGCTGCCAAGAAGGCCGCCGAAGCCGAGGCTGCTCCCGAGGTAAAGGCCGAGGTCGCTGAGGCCAAGCCGGCCGCCAAGGTTCCGACAAAGACCGCTGCCAAGAAGACGACCACGGCCGCCAAGAAGGCAACGGCAGCCAAGAAGACCACGGCAACGAAGTCGACGACCACGAAGGCCGCCACGACCAAGGCAGCCACAAAGCCGGCCGCCAAAGTCGAGGAGAAGCCCGCAGAGTCCAAGGCCGAGGCAACCGTCGAGGCCAAGCCGGCTGTCAAGACGACCACGCGCAAGCGCGCCACGACGACGGCCAAGAAGACCACGACCAAAGCTGCTGCTTCCAAAGAGGAGCCCAAGGCCAAGGTAAAGGCCAAGACCGAGCCCGCCAAGGAGACCCCGGTCTCCCCCGCCGCCGCAACCGAGAAAAAGGCGCCGACGAAGAAGACGTCCGTCCGCAAGGCAACGGCCACCCGCAAGCGCCGCTAGCCCACAGACGATTTAAAACCTTATCAAACCCTAAGTAAGGGGCGCTCCAACCGGGCGCCCCTTCTCTGTAGATAGTTGGTAAAACGATTTTCTAGGACAACCGTTCGCCGATGGTAAACGGATGTTGTTTATACAGCCTGTGTACAACAGATATACTTATATCCTGTGCGTAAAGCCATGGCCCGCAGGCCGTGATTCTATTGAACTGGACCGAATTATGAGATTGATTCACAACAGCCGTCTGCCGCAGTTTCGTACTCCGTTTGGCGCTGTGACCACTGGAACTTCCGTTTCGCTCTCGGTGATTTTGGAGGATGCCGACCCCAACCAGGCAACGCTTACCCTGCGTACCTGGGTCGATGATATCGGTGAGTCTCTGTATCCCATGACGCACGAGGGCGACGGCATATTTAGCGTAGAACTCAAGTGCACTGAACCATGTCTTATCTGGTACAGCTTTATCTGCAATATCGAAGGCCAGCCTGAGGTTCGCCTGGGCGCACCACAGGGCCGCACCGGCGGCGAAGGCGTAACCTACGACTACGCTGAGGTGCCGTCATTCCAGGTCACCGTCTACAAACACCGTGAGAACCGTCCCACCTGGTACGAGCGCGGTATGGTCTACCAGATCTTCCCCGATCGCTATGCCCGCGACGAGCACTGGCGCGAGCGCACGCTGGCCGAGGTCGAAAAACCGCGTAAGGGCATTCAGCGCCGCATGGTCGAGGACTGGAACGAGCCGCCTGTGTACGAGCGCGCCGAGGACGGCTCCATCAAGACCTGGGACTTTTACGGCGGATCGCTCAAGGGCATTCAGGAAGACCTGCCCCGCATCGCCGAGCTGGGCTTTACGGCCATCTACCTCAACCCCATCTTTGAAGCCGCGAGCAACCACCGCTACGACACCGCCGATTACACCAAGATCGATCCGATTCTGGGCACCGAGCAGGACTTTACCGAGCTGTGCGAGGCGGCCGAGAAGCTGGGCATTTCCATCATTCTGGACGGTGTGTTCAACCACACGGGCGACGATTCGATCTACTTCAACCGCTACGGCAACTACCCCGGCGTGGGCGCGTGGCAGAGCGAGGATTCGCCGTGGCGTGATGCGTTTTATTTCCACGAGGACGGCTCGTACGACTGCTGGTGGGGCGTGGGCAATATGCCCGCCATCAATGAGAGCTCCGAACTGGTACGCGAGAGGCTCCTGGGCAAGGACGGCGTGATCCGCAAATGGCTGCGCGCCGGCGCTCACGGTTGGCGCCTGGATGTGGCCGACGAGCTTTCCGACGATTTCCTAGCTAAGATCAAAAAAGCTGTGCTCGCCGAGAAGCCCGACGCGCTGCTGCTCGGCGAGGTCTGGGAAGATGCCTCCAACAAGATCAGCTACGGTCATCTGCGTCGCTATCTGCAAGGCTCTGAGCTCGACTCGGCCATGGATTACCCCTTCCGCGATATGGTCATCGGCTTTTTGATGGGCTACAAAAACGCCTACCAAGCTGCCGAGGATATCGAGACCTTGCGCGAGAACTATCCGCGTGAGGCCCTGTCTTGCGCGCTTAATCTGCTTTCGAGCCACGACCGTCCGCGCATTATCTCGGTGCTCGGCGGCGGCCCTGACGAGTCGCAGCTGCCCGAGAGTGAGCGCAGCAAATGGCGCCTGGACGAGAACTCCATGGGCCTGGCCAAGAGCCGCTTTTGGCTGGCGACGCTCATGCAGATGACGTTCCCGGGCGTTCCCTCAATCTATTACGGTGACGAGTACGGCTTGGAGGGACTCACCGATCCGGGTAATCGCCGCACCATGCCGACCAAGGAAGACCTGCACGACTTCGATACGTTCGCGATCGTCAAGAATGCATCTGCTGTGCGCCGCGCGCTGCCGTTTATGATCGACGGTGAAATCAAGGCCTTCGCGCTCAATGACGAGGTGCTGGCCTACAACCGTACCGGTAAAGACGGCGAGTCCGCGACCGTCATCATCAACCGCAGCCTGCGCAATTCACACCGCGTGACGATTCCGGCGCTCGACGAATGCGCGAGCGATGTGATTAGCGGTCACGAGTGCGAGATCCACAACGGTACGGTCACGCTCGACCTGTACCCACTGGGTTCGTCGATCATCTATCACCACGCCGAGCAGCGCCTGCAGGAGCCGCTCGATCACGGTGCGGGTGTTGTGTGCCATATCACATCGGTGCCGACAGACGACGGCAAACCCGGTACGATCGGTGCGCCCACGCGTCGCTTTATCGACCATCTGGCCGCCATGGGCATGCGCTACTGGCAGGTTCTTCCCGTCAACCCCACGGACTTCTTCCGCTCCCCTTACGCCGGTCCTTCGGCCTTTGCAGGCAATATCGACCTGCTACCCGAGAGCCACGAGGAGCTGGCAGCCGACTTTGAGACCTGGAAGGCCCGCGGCGGCGAGGATGCTGACCCGCTGTACACCGCGTTTAAGCATCGCAATGCCGATTGGCTCGAGAAATACTGCGTCTATATGGCCGTCAAAAAGTACTTTGAGGGCGAGTCGCGCCACGATTGGCCGGCAGATGTCGCGCGCTACAACGAGCATCTGATCGACGACAAGCGCTTCCACAACGAGGCCGAGCTTCAGGCGTACATGCAGTACCGCTTTGACTTGGCTTGGTGCGAGCTCATGAACTATGCGCACAAGAAGGGCATCGAGGTCATCGGCGATATCCCAATGTATGTCTCGGACGATTCGGCAGACGCGTGGAGCGAACCCGAGAACTTCTGGCTGTCCGATACCGGCAAGGCGATTGAGATTTCCGGTGCACCGCCCGACAACTTTGCACCCGAGGGCCAGGTGTGGGGCAACCCGACGTTCCGCTGGGACCACATGAAGCAGAACGGCTATAGCTGGTGGATGGATCGCCTACGTCGTGCCTTTTCGCTCTACGACCGCGTGCGTCTGGATCACTTCCTGGGCTTCCACAGCTACTTTAGTATCCCCGCGGGCAAGGCTTGCGCCGACGGTCGCTGGCTGGCGGGCCCGGGCAAGGACCTGTTCCAGACCGCCTACGACGAGCTGGGTCCGCTCAACTTTATCGCCGAGGACCTGGGCTATTTGACGCCCGGTGTTCGCGCCATGGCTTCGACCTGTGGTTTCCCCGGCATGGATGTGCTGGAGTTTAGCGATTACGACGTTCGTTGCGGTGTGCACCCCACGCCAGGAAAGATCCTGTACACCTCGACGCACGACACGTCTACGCTGGCCGGTTGGTGCACGCGTTCCTTTGCGGGCGGCGATGAACCGAGTGGTGTTGACGTGGCGGCCAAGCTGATGAGCGACGCGCTGGCAAGCGACGCTCCCCTGGTGATGATGCCGCTGCAGGATATCCTGGGGCTTGGTGACGACGCACGTATGAACGTGCCGGGCGTGGCCACGGGCAACTGGACCTGGCAAGCTGACGAGGCGGACATTGCAGCCGCCGAGAACAAAACCGCGCGGCTCCTGCGCAACAACCATAGATTCTGGGGCGAAGCGTGATAAAACCCCCGATATAGGGTACAGTTACAGACGTTTGAATTTATGCGGGCAGAGTAATCTGCCCGCTTTGTGCTGAAAAGGAAGTATTATGGCGCGCTACGATTACAAGTGCTCGAGCTGCGGCAACGTGTTTGAGGTTGAGCATCCCATGTCCGAGACTCCCGAGGTCGTGTGCCCGAGCTGCGGTGCCCCGGCGGCCAAGACGTTCTCGGCCAGCGGCATTAAATTTGAGGGCAGCGGTTTCTACAACACCGACCAGCGAAGCGGCGGCGCCAGCACCAGCGCCACCAGCGGCTGCTGCGCCAACTGCCCGCATAACCACTAGAAACCAAACAGCCCCGCGATCAACGCCGATCGCGGGGCTGATTCTTTAGCTACCCAGGCATCTCTATGAGTTGCGGTGAAATAAGGACTGTTTGGCGGGTGGAAGCCGCTATTCAATCCCTATTTCACCGCAACTTAGTAGTTACTTGCGGACCAGCCTGGCGCAGAAGTGGCCGTCGTAGGAGTCGGCGTTTACCGGCACGCTTTGGAAGAGGCCTCGATCGTTCTGGCGTACGGAAACGAGTTTCTTGGCCTGATCGAACTCGGGGAGTTGCAGAATCTGTGCTTCGGAGAGCGGCGCCACGCTAAAGCCGGCGCCCTCGGAAGAAGCAAGGAACGCGTCCACCACCTGTGTGTTCTCCTCGTCGAAGACCGAGCACGTCGCGTAGATGAGCTCGCCGCCGGCAGCCACGCGCGCGGCAACTTCCTTGAGCATCGTCAGCTGCAGTTTGGGCAGCTCAACCGTCACATCCTTTTCGGTCAGGCGCCACGGAATCTCGGGATGACGACGCATGGTTCCGGTGCCAGAGCACGGCGCATCGATAAACACGGTATCGAACTTGACCCGCTCACCGCGCATGGCATCAAACGATGTGAGTACCTCATCGAGCTCGCAGGCATCACCCGAAACCGTACGAACGCCCTGAATACCGGCCTTATGCAGGCGAGCGAGATTCAGATCGCACTTGCGATCATGCAGATCGAGCGCCGTATGCTGACGCTCATATTCCGCACGCTTTGCCTGGCACATCATCACATAGGTCTTGGTACCGCGACCGGCACCAATCTCAAGGCAGCTTCCAGGGCGCGTGGCAGCTGTGGCGATAAGCTGCGCATTGAGATCAGACGCCACCGCGGCAGCATGCTCAAACACACCAGAAGCAACGGTAACCTGGGCATCAACCGGGGCATGGCAGCCCGGGAAGACAGGCGCGACGAGCTGCGAGATATACGGATCAGGTTTGGTTGCAAAGGCGTTCTCATGCAGGGCCAGCGGCGCGGGGGCCAGATTGCCGGCAAAGTTAAGCGCACCCTCAGGCGTGTCAAACGACGCCATAATACGAGTGCACAGCCATCGCGGCAGCCCCATCAGGCGCGACAGACGGACCAAGCGTCGCTCAGACTCATCCACATCGGATGCAGTAGCAAAGTCCTCAACATTGTCCGCAACCTTATGCAGTACAGCATTGGCCAAGCCAGCGGCGGACTTAGCACCGCAGCGAACCAGCTCAACACCCTGACTTACGGCAACGCGGCCAGGCGTATGCAGATAGAGCATCTCGAAGGCCGAGATACGAAGCGCCATGCGAACACGCGGCGCAACCTTTTTAGGCTTATCGAGAAACTGATCGAGCAGCTCGTCCAAAATGCCCTGCGTGGCGGCAACACCGAGCGCCAAACGAGCGGCAAAAGCAGAATCGCGCTGGTCAATAGCCTTGGCCGATGCGCGAGAGGACAGCACGTCACGCGCATACATGCCGCGGCGATCGGCCTCCATTAGCACATCGAGCGCAAGCTTGCGCGCGGGAGACAGCTTGCTCATGACAAAACACCCCAGATAAGATCGGCACCCTGCAGGCCAGCAGCCCAAGCAGAAGCGGCCATAGCACGTTTGCCATCGGGCTTAACCTCGAGCAACTCAACCGAGCCATCGGAAAGGCCCAGGTAAACACGCTTGGCCTTAACGAGAACCTGACCCTCGCCAAGCGACACATCAGCCGGCGCAGCATCGAGCACGCGCACGGTCTTGCCGGCAATCACGCAACGAGCAGGCGCGGTATCGGACGAGGCCAGCACATGACGCACGCAATCAAGCGCCGTCATTTGCGGATCCAGACGCATCTCCTGCTTGGAAATCTTGGCAGCATGGGTAACGAGTGCCTCATCCTGCTCAGTCCACACGGCGGTGCCATCGGCAACAGAAGGAAGCGTATCGGCAAGCAGTTTGCCGCCAAGCTCGCCAAGCTCCATCGTGAGCGCCTCGGCATGCTTACCGGCAACAGGCGTGGAAGCCTGAGCACAATAAGCACCAGTATCCACGCCATGTCCGATGCGCATGATAGAAACGCCAGCAACCTCATCACCAGCGAGAATCGCGCGCTGAATGGGAGCAGCCCCACGCCAACGAGGCAGCAAGGACGCATGAACATTCACAATGCCGAGCGGCGCCATATTCAAGACCTCATCAGGTAAAATGCAACCATAGGCAGCCACGCAGAAAATGTCAGCCTGGGCAGCTTGAAGCGCCTCAACAACCTCGGTCGTCATACGATTAGCCTCAATAACCGGCAACCCCAGCTCAAGCGCCTTAACCTTAACAGGAGACGGCTCCAGCTTCTTACCACGCCCACGAACAGCATCGGGACGAGTAACAACAAGCGCAATCTCGTTACCAGCCTCAACAAGCGAAGTCAAAGAAGGCACAGCAAAATCGGGCGTACCCATAAACACAATACGCATAAAAGATAGTCTCCTCTCAACCAAAGCCGAGACGGCTACAAAGAACAGCGGAAAGCCAAGTACCCAGCCCATCCGCAAGAACAATTCAACAAAGACAAATATACCCAAAACCAAAGAAAGAGCCGCAATAAAAGCAGCTCTCTCAACAAAGACTATCAGCGAAGACGCCCATCCCTGACCCGACGGCACCCGGGCGAAGAGGAGCACGAAAACGCAGTCCCCTTCCGCCGCAGGGCTTAGGTTATTGCTCCACGCGCAGTTCCGCACGAGCCGAAGAGCACTTAATGTGCTCTTCGTGCGAGCAGGACTGTTTGAGCATGGAGCAATAACCTAAGCCCTGCGGCGGAAGGGGACAGTGGGACCTACTCCGTCTCGCCCGGTCGAGCGCCGCGGGCCAGGGCGTCCTGGTACTCCTTGACTGCCTTGATTCTCTGCATCGGCTTTAGTCGCTCAAACATGGTGTTGCCGTGCAGGTGATCGATCTCGTGCTGCAGGCACACGCAGAACAGATCACCCGTGGCCTCATAGCGAATAAGGTTGGCATCCAAGTCATACGCCTCGACGACGACATGGTCGGGACGCTCAATCTCGCAGCTAATGCCAGGGATGGAAAGGCAGCCCTCGCTAAAGGACACCAGATGGTCACTCTGCTCAACAATGACGGGATTAATAAGCACGTACGGATCATAGTCATTCTTGTCGCTGTAGTCGCAGTCGATGGTGACGAGCTGAATAAGCTCGCCAATCTGCGGGGCAGCCAGGCCGCAGCCGCCGTTCTCGAACATCATCTTCTTCATCTTCTCGGCAAGCGCCTCGATCGCCGGGGTGATCTCCTCGATGACGGCGCACTCCTGGCGCAGACGAGGGTCGGGCGACAGTACGATTCCGTTGGCTTCCATGGCCATCCTTTCGGGTTGTTACATCAAATCATAGGCGTCGACGTCAACGCTCACGCTCACGCCACGCACGGAGCCCACCTCTTTGAGGCAGGCGTCGATATCATCAGAGACATGGTACCCCACGGGCGACTTCACAAGCAGATGGAAGCGGTAACGGTCCTTGGCTCTCTCGATTACACACGAAGCCGGGCCCAGCACCTGCGGCACCGCGCTGCCCGCCCGCAAAAAGTCGGGCGCGGCGGCATGCCAGCGGCGCTTAAGAAGCTTTGCAATGCGCCCGATGTAGTCCTGCGCGTCGTCTCGGTTCGCCGACCACACCAAGATGTTGACCAAGCGAACAAACGGCGGGTACAGCGCGTCGCGGCGCTGGTCCAGGTCGTAGTCGGTAAAGATCGAACGGTCGTGCTCAGCGACAGCGCGAATGACCGGATCTTCGGGCAGGTAGGTCTGGATGATCACCTCACCGGGGCGATCGCCGCGGCCGGCGCGGCCCGCAACCTGCTCCAGCAAGTCGTAGGCGCGCTCCCCTGCGCGAAAGTCGGGCAGCTTGAGGGCGAAGTCGGCATTGACCACGCCCACAAGCGTGACCTCGGGAAAGTCGAGGCCTTTTGCGATCATTTGGGTGCCCAGCAACACGGCGCAATCGGCGGCATCGAACTGCTCAAGCAGCTTTTTGTGCGCGTCCTTTCCGCGCGTGGAATCGGCATCCATGCGAATAATGGAGACATCCTCGGGAAGCATCTGGTGCAGTGCGTCCTCGATCTGCTGCGTACCCAGGCCCATTTTTGCCAGGTAGCGACTGCCACATTTGGGGCAACGGCTTGTGGGCGCCGGATAGGGCTGCACGCGCCAAGACGAACCGCATGTGTGACACTGCAGCGTGTGTGTGCGCTCGTGATACGTAAGCGCGGCGGAGCAGTGGTTGCAAGTGGGGACGCAGCCGCACTCGCGGCACATAAGGAACGGCGCAAAGCCACGGCGGTTATGCAGCAGCACTGCCTTCTCGCGGCGCTCGACCACGCGTTCCAAGCCTTCCATCAGCGGTTTTGAGAACATGGAGCGGCTGCCGTGAGAAAACTCACGGCGCAGGTCTGCGATTCGAACCGTAGGCAGCACGGCGTGTCCCGGGCGCTCGGGCATCTCGACGCGCGTCCAGGTGACACCGTTATACGTGCCGCGGCGGCAGCGATCGAGGGCCTCAGCAGAAGGCGTGGCGGAGCCCAACACGAGCGGGCAGCGGTAGCGTCGCGCCATCTCGGCCGCCACCTCGCGCGCGTGGTAGCGCGGACTGGAGCCCTGCTTGTAGCTGGTCTCGTGCTCCTCGTCGATGATGATGAGGCCCAAGTCGCTGAGCGGACAAAAGAGCGCCGAGCGGGCGCCGACAACCACGCGGGCCGCACCGCTGGCGACCATATCCCACTGGTCCAGGCGCTCGCCAGCCGAAAGGCGCGAATGGAACACGGCAACCGTCTCGCCAAAGCGCGAGCGAAAGCGGCCGACGGTCTGGGCCGTCAGCGAGATCTCGGGCACGAGCACGCAGGCCGAACGGCCGGCCGCCAGCACGCGCTCAATCGCCGAAAGGTAAACCTCGGTTTTGCCGGAGCCGGTGACGCCGTCGACCAGCACCACGTCTCCATGAGCGTCCAGACGGGCGTGCTCAATCTGCGCGAGTGCCTGCTGCTGGCCGTTGGTGAGCGCGACTGGTGCCTTACCGCTTGCCGAGGAGAGCGTGGTCTGTTCATTGCAGCCACGCCACGCACGGCGTTCCTCCACCACCACGACGCCGCGTTTTTCGAGCGCCTTGATGGTCGCCGACATGCTGTTATAGAGAAGGTTGAGGTCGCGCGTCGTGACCGGGCCGCACTGCAGTGCCTCGATGAGCTGACGCTGGCGGACCGCGGTCTTGGGCGGCGTATAGTCAAAGCCCTCGGGCGTGAGCATGACCCAGCGGTTTTGGATAGGCTTGACGGCGGGACGTTCAACCGTCCACACGCCGTCGTCGCCTTTGACCACGCGCGGGCTTCCACCCGGGGGCAAGAACAGCCGCAGGCACTCGGAAAGCGTTGCGACGTACTCGCGGCTCATCCAGCGCGCGATACGGGCAGCCTCTGCGGTAAAGAGCGGTTTGCTGAGGATGGCTTCGACGGCTTTAATGCGCGCGGGGTCGAGCGCGCTGTTGCCCTGCAGATCGCCCAGCTCGGGCGCAATGTCGACGATGTAGCCTGCGGCAGCACGGTTGCCAAAATGGACCAGGACCGTGGATCCGATCTGCGCGTCGCTAGCAAGGGGTTGAGGAATGCCATAGGCAAACGGCTCGGACAGCGCACGCGTCGGGATGTCGAGAACCACGCTCGCATAGGCGGCGATGGGCTCAGGTGCAGGCTTAGGCTGAGCCGAGGCAGCGGCAGACACTGGCTTCACCGGAACCTCCTCCGGTTCCGGCGAACCAAACAGCGACAGTTGCTCGGCCACGGCTCCAGCACCTCCTATCCCATACGTCTACAGAAACAAGAGCCCCGCTCGGGTGAACGGGGCTCGGATACATGCGTTTACACGGCTGCTACAGCGCCATCGTGCGGGCGCGGTCGATGCGCGCCAGGCAGTCGTCGCGGCCGACGAGCGCCATGGTCTCGCCCAGTGGAGGGCTCACCATGTTGCCGCAGACGGCGACGCGCACGGCCTGGAACACCACGCGCTTCTTAAGGTTCATCTGCTCGGGCAGCGGCTCAAGCGCGGCGTCGATGTTCGCGGCGGTCCACTCGGTGACACCCTCGAGCGCGGCCTTGGCGGCGTCCAGGATGGCACCCATGCCTTCCTTGGCTAGGCCCTTGTTAACGGACTTCTCGTCATACTCGAGCGTCTCGGCCGTGGCAAAGATGGGAGCGGCGACGGTCACGGCGTCGGTCGGCATCTTAGTGCGCGGCTTGACGATAGCGGCAAGCGCGTCGATCCAGTCCTCGCCGTACTCGACGTTGCCCTCGATGAGGCCCGCCTCGTGCAGCTCGGGGACCATGATCTCGTCGGCAAACTGGGCGTCGGACATGCCGTTGATGTACTCGGCATTGACCCAGTCGAGCTTCTTGGGGTCGAAGGTCGCCGGGTTCTTGGAGATGCGGTCGAGCGAAAACTTGCTGGCCAGGACATCACGCGGAATGATCGTAGTCTCGCCGTCGAGCGACCAGCCGAGCAACGCCAGGTAGTTGACGAAGGCGTCGGACAGGTAGCCGGCGTCGCGGTACTCCTCCACCGAGGTGGCGCCGTGGCGCTTGGAGAGCTTCTTGCCGTCGGCGCCCAGGATCATGGAGATGTGGGCGAACGTAGGCACGGGAGCGCCGAGGGCCTCGTACACCATGACCTGACGCGGGGTGTTGGACAGGTGGTCGTCGCCACGGATGACATGGGTGATCTTCATCATGGCGTCGTCGACGACGGTCGCAAAGTTATACGTGGGCGTGCCGTCAGAGCGGAAGATGACAAAGTCGTCGAGCTCCTTGGCATCGAAGGTCACCTCGCCGTGGACGGCATCGTGGATAACGACGTCGCCGCGGTCCTCGGGCACCTTGATGCGAAGGACGTAGGACTCGCCGGCCTCGATGCGACGGCGGGCCTCCTCGGGATCAAGATTGCGGCAACGGCGCTGATAGCCCTGGAAGGGGTCCTTGCGCTCCTGCGCGGCCTTGCGGTCGGCGTCGAGCTGCTCCTTGGTGCAGAAGCAGGGATAGGCCTTGCCCTCGTCCCAAAGCTTCTGGGCGGCCTGCTTGTACAGGTCCAGGCGCTCGGTCTGGGCGTAGGGGCCAAAATCGCCGCCCACCTCGGGACCCTCGTCCCAGTCCAGGCCCAGCCAACGCATGGCGCGCAGGATGATCTGCGTGTTCTCGTCGGTGGAGCGGGTGGGGTCGGTGTCGTCGATGCGCAGGATGAACGTGCCGCCGTTTGCACGGGCGAAAGCCCAGTTATAGATAGCGGTGCGGGCGCCGCCGATGTGCAGCTTACCCGTCGGTGAGGGTGCAAAGCGGACGCGAACGTCTGATGCCATGGAAATCTCCTCGATTGCAGGATGGATGTCTAACCGCACCAGTATAAAGCATCAAAGAAACCTCCGCACAAAGGGCACCGACCTACTCATTGGGGACAGACTTAAATGACCAGTCGTTGGAGACGTTCTTAATTTAGGGCTGGTCATTTAAGTCTGTCCCCAATGAGTAGGTGCGGAAAGGGTGTGAATGTTTGAATTACGCGCTATGATGTGCCCTTGCATAGAGAGCCCGGCGGAATGGTAACGGTCGCCGGGACACGTTTTTGAAAGGACAATCATGTCAGAAGAACTTCGTTCCATCCCACCCCAACACGGGTCCTTCGTATTTACGTCGGAGTCGGTGACCGAAGGTCATCCCGATAAGATCGCTGACCAGATCAGCGACGCCGTCCTCGACGCAATCCTCGCCAAAGAAATAGAGCTCCAGGAGCAGGGCTACATCGCCCCCAACGGCGTGCCTGCCAACGTGGAGAACGTCCGCTGCGCCTGCGAGACCCTCGTGACCACCGGCACCGTCATCGTCGCCGGCGAGATTCGCACCCAGGCCTATGTCGACGTACAGGAAATCGCCCGCGGCGTTATCCGCCGCATTGGCTACAACCGTGCCAAGTTCGGTTTTGACTGCGACACCTGCGGCGTTATGAGCCTCATCCACGAGCAGTCGCCCGATATCGCCCAGGGCGTCGACGAGTCCTTCGAGACCCAGACCGGCGCTACCACCGACCCGATCGACCTGATCGGTGCCGGCGACCAGGGCATGATGTTCGGTTATGCCTCCAACGAGACCAAGACCCTCATGCCCATGCCACACTACCTGGCAAGCCGCCTGGCCGAGCGCCTGGCCACGGTGCGTCACGACGGCACCCTGCCCTACCTGCGCCCCGACGGCAAGACCCAGGTCACCGTGCGCTACGAGGAAGGCAAGCCCGTCGAGGTCACGACCATCGTCATCTCCACGCAGCACGCAGCCGAGATCGAGGACATGGGCAAGATCAAGGCCGACCTCATCGAGCACGTCATCACCCCGGTCATGGCCGCTGAGAACATGCCGTGGGACAACGCGGACATCTACGTGAACCCCACCGGTCGCTTTGTCGTGGGCGGCCCCATGGGCGACACGGGCCTCACCGGCCGTAAGATCATCGTCGACACCTACGGTGGCTACGGCCGTCACGGCGGCGGTGCCTTTAGCGGCAAGGACTGCACCAAGGTTGACCGCTCCGCCGCGTATGCCGCGCGCTGGGTCGCTAAGAACGTGGTCGCCGCCGGTCTGGCCGACCGCTGCGAAGTCGAGCTTGCCTACGCCATCGGCGTTTCCAAGCCCCTCTCAATCATGGTCGACACCTTCGGTACCGCGCATGTTGCCGAGGACAAGATCGTCGAGGCCGTTGAGAAGACCTTCGACCTGCGCCCGGGCGCAATCATCCGCGACCTAGACCTGCGTCGACCGATCTACGAGAAGACGGCAGCCTACGGCCACTTCGGCCGCGAAGACGCCGACTTCACCTGGGAGAATACCGACCGAGTCGAAGAACTCAAAGCAGCCTGCGGCCTGTAAGCTAACGAGAAAAGCCACAGCCAAATAACAACGCACCAAAAGAAGTACCGGCTCCAACCGGTACTTCTTTTTTATTTAAACGGTGGTGAAGATGAGCCACTGCGGGAAATGGAATAGGTCACCAGCCAATGAATTTTGGAGCACACGCGCCTCTACCATGTATCCTTAGTCCCGAGGGGCGGGGCATAAGGTCGATCGCGAGTTCCGCACGAGCCGGAGAGCACTTAATGTGCTCTCCGTGCGAG